>NZ_JAGKSC010000002.1:0-129944 GCF_017942195.1 Psychrobacter sp. K31L
CAAGGATGGATGGAGAATAATCTGCCTAAACTGTTTCATGATATGGGTTGTATCTCTTTTATTATGAACTGACTATAACAATTGATTGGCTTGCAACCTCTTTTGGCGGTTGTGAGATATTGTTTAAGTATAAACCTTGATGCGATAGGAATTTTTCTTCAAAACCTACATAATTGATAACTATATCGGCTCCCATTTTCGAAGCCTCATGGAAAGCTTGTACTGGACCTGCTAAGTCTAGCAGATGAACACCCTCGTTAATTAAAAAGTAAACATTGAGTCTTTTGTTTTTCGCCATGGTTTTTCCTAAATATTATTTATACAATTGTTAAGTCATATTTTTAACAATCCTAATTATTTTTTTACATATAATGATTATTAGTAATATATAGAAATGAAGAAGGGAAAAATAATAAAGCATCTATTGCCCTTTATTTTTTATAGTGAAATGATCCTAATCACTAGCCTCTTAATTCTTAGCTAAAACCTTATATCCTTATGCCTTTTTATACTAACTCATTATGTATATTAGCTGTTATCCATTATGATATATTCAATAGTCACAGTATTCCCGTCATTATATATTTTAAGTTTCGGCTCCATCATCTTAGTTCCATAATCGTAGACTATAAACTCAGGTTGAAATCTATCTACAGCTTGGCCAATATACACACACGCTGCATTCGAAGCACAGACTAGTAAATGAACTTTTTCTATGCCGTGTATTTCCTTCAAATTCGTAAATATTTTCTTAAGTTCATTAGCAAGTCTTTCACCTTCAATAGGATGTGCTATTGCTCCATTACCATATCCATAACTTTCAGGAGGATGTATATATATGACTGGTATTTCTGTTTTAGCTGTCTGATTTAAATACTCAATTGTTTTGTCTATCTTTGGAGCTAGGGCTGTTAATTTAACGCTAACAATGACCTCTGATTGATCTGAGTCAATCTTTGGCTCCTCTATGATGAATGCGTCTTCTCTAGGTTGCACGCCTGGCCACATCCAACTACTAGCATCTCTGTAACGCAGCATTGGCATTAATTTAGACTTATTGCCAAATTTCGCACCAAAACCTATTAAAGCAAAAGTTGGACCTAAAACAAATACTGCTGCACCAGACCCTTCAGTTCGATCATGAATTTTATTAACACATTTCTCTATATACCTTGAAGCATTCTCTTCAAAACTATTATCAGTATCCATTGATTCACTTGCACCAGAGTTTACATTAATAATATTATCTGATGCTCTATGTTCAAATACACTTAGGGACTTCGATATTGCCACTGAATTAGGTTTTTCTACATGCTGACTGTTTACACCCCAAGGAATAAAGAAAATATCAACTGGCGTATAATTTAAAGCATCAAGCAATTTATTGCTCAAGTAAATATGCTCTTCACGCATTTTGGTCAATACCGGTGTTGGATAATACGAGCTTGCAATCCTATCTACCAAGCGATGATGTACATCACATAACAATAAAACGTTACTGGGTTCATTAGACAATAGAGGTGATAGATATAGTGTTCCTCTTGGACCTTTAGTAGAGGATGCAGTGATATGAGCTAAATAGCCGTAGTTACCTTCATAACCTGTTAGGTCGTCTACATCTAAACGTTGACCACATCCTCTGAACATACATCTACCATGGCTATCATCCATGACTTTACGTATAGTATTAACTGTAAAGTCTTTACCTCTACCACCATCATTAGTTTTCAAGATTAGATCACTTACAAAATCTTTTAGCGATTCACTAGTTACAGGATATGAGCTTTGCAGACAATTAGACCATAGGGACATTACTTCAGCTTTGTCATTCAGATTTTTAGCTTCAAAAGCTTCAACCTCAGAAAGCCTGTATTCTATTTTCAATTGAAAATTTTGACTTAAATTCTGAATAAATATGTGATTTTCTTCGTCTAAAAAAGAAAACCTAAAAACATCAATTAACTCATCGTCATTGAACAGTAGTGTCATTAAGTTATAATAGCTTGCGTCTGAAAGAAAGCCAACATGATCCCATTGTAGTCCTGTACCTTTAAGATGGTCGAGATATTGTTTAGCTGAGTTAAGATCGGTAAATATAGTTTTGTTTAGGGCTTGATCAAGCGGGATCTGAGTTACCACAGATAGATTATTTGTAGTCATTATTTAATCGTCCAATTCAGTAGAAAAAGGTAAATAGCCTAAAAATATTTTAGAGTTTTGAGAGTAGGCAATCCAAAAGCCAATATGACTAGTACCAACGATGACGTACAAAATACGTTCCGATAAATATTTAGAACTAGTGAATTGACTTGCTAAATCATTTAAGTCCGTACTAGATGGATTGGGTTTTGGCTCAGGGTGTGTATGCCATAGCCCTAGAAGACCACCAAAACCTTTGGTATCTTTCCAATATTCTTTCAAAGCTTTATCGTGAGATTTGGAACGAAAGAAAGTGGTGCGAGTCCGCTTATCTCTGAACATGGGCGTCGTTAAGTCGTCTACTACTATGGTATGATTTTCTGGATAATAGCTACCTAATAATATACCGCCAGCTTCCTTTGATCTTGCTTGTGATTGTCTAAAACTGAACCAAGTAGCTATTACAGACTCTGATATTACGCCATCGTATGCTTTATCATTTTCTTTCCATACGATGCGGTTATTTAGGTACTGCAACATGAGCAACTTGCCACTTTAATAGTATTTAAAGACTGTGAGTAGTAACCACCATTTTGTAGAGCTTCTTCATGGCGCTTAGTAGCTTCTAAGCCATAGTCAATCGGCAACTTGTTGGTAGCGCACCATGACTGTAATCCAGTCTTGAGTTCGACCACGAACTCAGCCATTATTACAGCCGTTTTCATAGCATGGACTGAACTATATGCTGTGAATGCTCCAACACATCCAGTAATATTTTTTGATAAAACTATACCAGAAGGGTTACTAAACAAAATGGTCTTTATATAATTTGAAGGATTGCCCTCGTAATCATAGTAGAGACATTTTAAACAGCCATCCTCATTGCTTTTGAATCCTAGAATATGACCACTCAACCCATAAGCCTCTAGCCAACCAGATATAACATGAACGTTTCCCTCGTAAGTATATAAGCGGCGGCATACCTCTAGTTCTGTTGGAGGGTGACCAGTAGCTAGCACTATGGAATGAATTTTAGATAGCTGTTCATCATTCTGGCTATTAAGCCAATTTAAGATAGTAGTTTTGTAGATTACTACTTCTAACTCAGGTATGTTTTGTTGGAGACGATTTTTAAGAGCACTAACCTTTGATTGGTTGACATCTTGTATTCCAAGGTAATGCCGCATAATATTGTCGGTTTTCATATCATCATAATCAACCAGTACTAATTTATCGACGTCTGACTCAGCCAGTATCTCTGCAACTCTTGACCCAACTGAACCGCATCCGGCTATCACAACTGTTTTCTTATTTGAAGATTGAGGCTCAATGCCAGTACGATTAAGTAAATACTCGCGCCAACCGCGCTGTAAAGTTTGTACCTTAAAATTACGATATTTATTCGAAGCCATATCCTGATAGTAGGAGATAACCAAATAAGTATACATTTTAGACGTGGGTATCTCTAAGAGAACAGTTCTAAACTTACTTTTCTTATTTAAGCTGTCTAACTGTTCGGTACTGAAGTTTAAAGCTTGTTGTTCCCACCAGTATTCATTAAAGGATGTAAAAAGATTGGGAATAATAAAGTCTTGGATATCGGCTAAAGATATCTTAATTACCTTTATAGCAGTATAAGGGTTAGAGCTAGGGGCATATTGGCTATTGCCATCTACTAAATATTTAATGTGATGACACTGTGGTGTATTACGTTGTCTCGTAAAATTAATACACCATGCATATAAACTGTCAGACTGATTCGGATTATGTGTCGCAATAATAACAGGAGCATCCGATACGACTGTTTGATTATAACCATCGATCTCTTCATATAAGGCATCTCTGTTTCCAGCACTGTACGATTTAAGGGCATTCGTCAGAATGCCTATAGCCGTATATACAGCATATTTGAAGAGACCAAATAAGTCAGCGCTATCAAACATCTCACCTTGATGATCTGTGACACATATCAAGCCGTCGTTACCAACATGAGCTAACGCTGACAGGGTGCACGGAGCAACCGATACTGTCGGTAAAGATAGCCAACGCTTTTGATCAACATATTTGACTGATAAAGGGATTGTCTGGCCATGAATATCTAAATCAAAGCCGATGGCTATAAAACCATCCTTTTTATTCTCACTCTCAATGTTTTTGCCGCCAAGAGAGCGAATATAGTTTTTATAGCTTTGCTGTACGCCATCGCTAATTATCATGACATTACCTATGCTGATGTGCCAGTACTGACATATGGCGCTTGATTACTTTTTTTAGCTTTATCGGTTTTGGCTACTTCTGGAAAGTCGTCACCAAAACTTTTTCTCAGGGTCTTACTAGCCTCATGTGCGTCTGGCTCATCTATAGACGATTGTAAATTATCTCTTAATGATTCAAAACGCTCCTTGATAGTAGCCATATCGTCATCGTTGACAGATTTTAGCAAGTCACCACCTGGTGTTATAGGCAGATTAATGCTTAGACGACCAGAGTAATCAAAATTATTCAAGATAGTTTTGACCAAACTTAATAGAATTTCTCCATCATTTTTAACTTCTACTTCGGGCCCTAACCAATGATATGCTACCATGGTCAGCCCAATGCTATGAATCCCAACAGATTTGTGATGACGCCATCTCTTTAAGTAGCGTACGCATCTACGAAACTGTTTACGTTGATCAGAACCGTTATTTTCATAGGTATCATTACCTTTGTATAAGCCATTAATTATTGAATTGATACCTTCAGGATCCGCTGCCTGCCAAACTCGCTTATCTTCAGCTAACCCTTTTCTACCTTTAGCTAGATAGTATGTATCATCGTATGCATTGCTAGACTTAGCATAGATTGGCAAATCAACATGATAATCTGGTTTGCCATTTTTCATGTATGTCACTGTCACACATGAACGACTCACTTCTACAGTCCGGTTATTGTGTTTTATACAATCTGCGACTAACTCTTTTAATTCGACCGGTTTATAGTTTTCTTTATGGCAGTCAAGAAGCACGCCAACATCAATATCATAATCACCGTCTCTTATAGGTTGAATACCTGTATTTAAAGCATAGCTTCCTTGATTGAAGCTTCTTTCATACTGAGGATAACCATCGTCTTTTCTTTCCGCCAATTTACTCTTAAGCTTATCGATGATTAGGTCGCGTTTTTCACGTAGAAAACCATTTTCCTCGTAAGTGTCTAATTTAATAGCATTATGAAATTTTAAGAACTGTTTTTGTAAATCTGCCATATATATATTGCCTCTCAATTATTGTTAAGTTTTAATATTTACAGAATATACCAATACCCCACAAAAATTGATAGGTACAGAATATTTGCATACGACAATTAATGTCGCAACGACTCAATTTAACGCTGAAAAATATCCAACAATAGCTTAAAGTAGCTTTACCAGAGCAAATTACTAAGACATCGTCTTATCGGTCGTTATCTGGTAAGAGCGAGCCTTCTATATGGCAAATTACCATTCAGCATATTAAGCAATTAACATGTTAGCCATCTATGGCCGAAAATAAAGAAGTAAGTAGTCGATATATCTATATTGAACAGATTCAGCGAAGATCAGGTGTTCAATATAGCTTGTGACCGCTTAGCTCGTCTATTGCAATTGCAATCATATAGATTCACAAAGAGTTGTATAACGTATTCATCACCTTCAGGAAAAATTATATGGATATTAAAGCTTTACCCACTCCGAAGCAGTTCCTCAAAAACAGACGCCCTGAACAATTTTCTTCTTCTGAGGAAGTAGTTATAAATGAACTCGACAGAGTGCACCTTGAATACTATTTGTCTAATCTAAACACAAAAAGTAAAGAACTAGAATTCGAAACATTTGTAAAAGAGGTTTGTCAAAAAACTATTTGTCCAAACTTGCTTGAACAAACCGGTCCTGTGGCAGGTGGAGATGGCAAAACAGACACACAAACATTTCCAGTCTCTGAGCAAAATAAACTACTTTGGTATGTCGGTATCAACAGTAATGCCAATAATAAACGTTGGGCATTTGCGATTAGCACTCAAAAATCTTGGAAACCAAAATGTAAGAATGATGTGAGGAAGATTGTCGAGACTCAGCGTGGTTACACTCAAGTCTTCTGTATCACAAATCAGCTTACTAAAGCTGATCAGAGAAGCAAGCTTGAAGATGAGCTTTCAAGTCAATATGACATTCAAGTCTGTATCTTGGATCTTAGCTGGCTATTGGATGAGACTTATAAAAATAAGCTTGAACATATTGCTATTAATACTTTACAAATTCCAACTAATTTTAAAAGAGAGATTAGCTTCAGTCCTGAAGACTATAGCAAGAAGCAGAGGTTTGAGAAACTAGAGACTAAACTTAACGGTGAGATTAACCTGGATAAAATAACTTCTGAACAGGTTGATATTTTTCTAGAGGTTGCTAATTTAAGTAAGCAACTCGAAAACCCAGTATTACAGACACAGGGGTTGTATGACCGAGCCGTTAAAATAGCTCAAAGGTTTGGTACAACAAACCAAATATTTTATGCCTATTACAACTATGCCAGAGCTTCATACTACTGGTATGAAGATTTTAAAAGTTTCGAAAGTAACTTTAAGAGCGCGTACGAAACAATCACTGAATCTAGCAACTCTATTCTCTGGGCAGACTTTGTTACTTTATTAGTTATTCAGATTAGTCATCGATATAGAGATGAAGGACAAGATACTTATGCAGTTGATAATGTTACAAACCATACTGTTTCTCAGTTAAACGAGATTATTAAGGATAAAAGCCGACCTAGTAATGCTTTACAAGCAGAAATAGCTTTGACTCAACTACAGCTTATTCTGAACTTTGATAGTAAAGATAAAATGGAAGAAATCTTTCAAAGAATCCAGAAAGTATGCCAACAAGGTGAATATCTAATAGGGTTTCCATTTGAAAATATTTATGGGTATATTGATCAGTTAGATGACATATTTCATAGTTACCCAAATTATCAAGCGCTACAAGACTACCTAACTGAACAATCTATCAAACGTAACGGAGATGTAAAAACCAGCACGATAGCTCTTGAGCGTGGTATTAAGCAGGCAGAGAGAGGTAACTACTATAGAGCTATTCACTTGATTGGAAAGACTTTAGTAGGTTTAAATAAAGAAGAAGCACTTGAAGAGATGACTTACGCCAATATGGCATTATCGAGTATATATTCACAAGTCGATTTGCATTGGGCAGCAAGAGGAACTCTTTTAAACGCAGCTTCGTTGTTGACAAACTACTTTCATAAAAATAAAGTTATTCTTCCAATGGCAATAGAAGCATATTTTTCGCTAGCTTGGAACGAACTTACTCTTGGCCGTATTGCTCAATCATTAATATGGTTAAAAACTGGATTATGGAGCTCGCAAATTATTAATGATAAGTTTATAGATGAAGATAAGATTATCCTTCCCCAATAAGACACCGTTTATTGAATTGACAGAGGCAATTTCAACTAGTCTTGAAAGCTTCTTAGCTACTGCTCTGATAGATAATATTATTGCAAAAATACCTATCGTAAATATTGATATAGTCTCATTTGAAGATTCTGAAAACTTAATTTCTCATGAATGTATTGTTAATGATAGAGGAACAGTATTCGAAATATTGTGCCACCCTTTCTTATGGGAAGATCTAAACCAAAATAACAAACCTATTATAGGTGAATGGTTTATCTCCTTTATCGCTGATGTCATTGATAAATGTTTCATAATTAAAGATTCTAAAAGAACTTTAGAGAAGCTAATTACAGAGGATAAAGTTTTAACGCGGTCAATGATGTTTGAGACCTGTTTAGGAGCTATTTATAATATTTTGGGTAAAAATTCAAATAATGACTTACTTAAGAAATTGACTCAAGGTAATCGTTTCCCGTTACTGAGGAAAACCCCATGGGACTTAAGTTTCCCTAAACAGGATATTATAGCTACAGAACCAATAGAGTTAGGTGATCATGAAAATATGCCTGTGTTCGATATGGAGAAACATACTCATAAAGACATTGCAATAACAAAGCTAATCAGATCAGACTTGTGGGACTCAACAAGATGGGAGGGAGTTGGTTACATGGGATCGCCTGATGAACCTCCTTACATGTTCCTACTCTTTAAAGATAAAAAGAAGGGCTTGAGTATATTTGAGCACTTACTGAAACAATTGACACATGTAGACGTAGCCAAAAGATTTCGTGTATCAGTTATAAGGGGAATTGATAGAGAAAACCCTGCTCACTACCGTGTAGTTTTATCAGAGAATATTAAAAAAGAAAGTAATGCAAAGTTATTTACTATGATAGCTAGAATCCAAACAATGGAACCTAATAATGACTTAAGTTGGATGCAGTTTGAAGAATCGTACAGTAAGTTCAAAAGCTTTAGATTAGCGCCAGCCTATATGCTCAAAGGGAGTCAATATCCAGAAGTTGAGTTTGATTCTGCCATCAGTATAAAAGAAATTCATATCAAACAAGCTTGGGAAGTCGGTATTAATGATATTGAAAAAATAGCTATATACCCTGAAGATAATATTCTAGTGCCAGAAGGTATAGTTAATCCACCTTTTCAGAAAATATTAGAGTCAAAATAAGCTAGATCGCTCTAAATAGAAAATTCTTTATCTTACGACATAATAATAACCAAATAACCGATAGACTATTTGGTTATTATTACTGCTCATATAGTCAGTTCATAATAAAGGAGATACAACCCATATCATGAAACAGTTTAGGCAAATTATTCTCCATCCAGCCTTGGCGTAGAAACTTAGCTTGTGCCCATTTCTTTTCAATGGGATTAAGATCAGGGCTATAGGGTGGTAGCCAAAGGATACGATGACCATGCCTGTTAAGTAATTTTTGGATACGTCTGTTTTTATGAAACCGAGCGTTATCCATGACAATCACGCATTTAGTTTTAAGACTTGGAATTAGAGTGAACTTGCACCAGTCATAAAATATATGGCTGTTGATATTCTGTTCAAAGTAATCAAGCGCAAACAGCATCTTTTCATAAAGTGCGCCAATGATATTAGTGCGCTTTTTTGCTTGCCAGTTGTAGCTGTCGATACAGGGTTTTCCTATCGGTGCATAGCCGTAAGGTCTGATAGTTTCAGCTTCAAAGCCACTCTCATCCATATAAACAATGGGATAGCCTTGTTGTGTAAACCTATTAAGCTTACTCTGATACGCCGCTCTTTTTATCGGACAGGCTTTTGGATGCTCCAAGGTCTTTTTTTTGACTGATACTCAAACGCTTTAAGGCAATCTCAATACCCGATTTGCTACAGCCTAAACGTTGAGCTCGCTCGTACATATAATCGTCTGGATACTGTTCAACGTCTTTTAATAGAGCTTCATTAGGTATTTTACTGGGTGGCTTATTCCGAGATTGCTTGATGGTTGGGTTTTTCAGCCAGCGTTGTAATGCTGTTTTGCTCACGTTATAGAAAATACAAGCTTGACGGATAGTCATATCTTGGTTTTTGACGCTCTTAATCACTTGCGCTCGAAAATCTGCTGAGTAGGTCATGGATTCTTCTGCCACTTCGCTTATTTTAAAAGTATTGTATCTTATTTATAAAAGACTGACTATATTCTCACAAAGTCTCCAACTATCTATATATTGGCCCCTACGAATCTACTCTTAGCTTTCCTATAGACGATCTATTATTTGAAGACAGTGGGATTGATTCTTTAGTTATATCAATAGTAGATAAAAAAGATAGCGTATCTCATACTATCGAACAGGAAGCGACCTTTGAGTTTTGGAAACAGAATAAAACCACTAAAATCTGGTTTTTGCCATTTAGAAATTACGATGAAAAAACAGGTACAAGTGTAGGATACACAGTTTCAATTAATTAAAATTTTCGGTGGTATATCAAAAAATATACTAGGGGAATAAAGGAGAGTGACCGCCGAAGCAGAATTACCAATGTAAGGACTGCAAGCATCAGTTCATTGTCGATAACGCCTTAACCTATCACGGCTATCTTTTCAAAATAGAAAATATCATACGGCTAATGATGGTTAGAAGTTGTGATGTTAGGGACATTGCTGTTATGGTCTCAGTTAGTGTTGGTAAAGCGATAAGCAGCTATGCTCATCACTTTATAAGACTGCCCCTAAAAAATCCTAATCTGACTCAAACCGCATTGGGTGGTCGAACCCCTTTCGTTTGATCCCTCAGTATACTTTTGGAGATGCTACCTAAGTTTCACTGCATTTGCCAATCAAACGGCATTTGATGATGACCACGTAACGCCATCATTAGCGTCTGTTGCATCTGCGCCAATACTTCGTTGGTATACGGTATAGCAGGGACACCCCATACTGGATTTGGCCATTGCATGTCGTTCTGATAGCGAACGATATGATGGAAATGTAGCTGCGGTACTTGATTTCCCAGTGCTGCCACGTTCATTTTGTCGGCTTGAAAGGTCTTGGCCAGTTGGCTTGATAACCAGCTCGACTCACGTAAAAACTGCACTTGGTCTGCCTCAGACAGCTCATATAACTCTTTGATGCCTGATACTCGTGGCACCAATATCAACCAAGGAAACTGGCAATCATTAATTAGACGACAAGTCGATAAAGGGAAATCCCCCACTAAGAAACTATCAGCAGCAAGTTTATGATGAAGTTGGAACATAATGACGGTTCTCTTGTTATGACACTTGAATAAAAGGAAATGAATTAAAAACTTAATGGGTTATAGCCAGTTCAATATGAAAAAGATACGACAAATAAAGCATCCAGCTGGGATGATTTTTAGAGTGAATCGACTGTATAAAGATAATAGGCTAAATATAGAATGTCGCTATTTTATCAGTTATCCAGTTGATAAAATAGCACCATGACTGATTGCTTTGGAATGTTCGTTTGGCGTAGCATAGTTGACGCCTGTACCTGCTAAGCCGTTGCTTAGAACAAAGCAAAGCTAAACAGGCTCTGTCACCATATACTCACTAAAGTAGCGTAATAGCTCTTGGATCACAGTGACGCGCTGCTGCGGTGTTGCCAGTTTATCGGCATCTTGGTAACGAATACCAGAAGCACCATTCATACGATAGCGCTGACCATTGCTCTGAATCAGTTTAATAATCGCTAACGCATCAACGGGTGTATCAGGCGCAAATTCCAACGTCATACTATTACTATTGGCATCAATTTTATTAATCTTTAGCGGCTCGGCTTGTATACGCAGTCCGTGAATGGCAAAAAGCTGCTTGGTTTGATCGGGTAATATGCCAAAACGGTCAATCATTTCGGTACGGATATCAGTGAGCGCTTCTTTATCATCGGCATTACTGATACGTTTATAAAACAACAAACGCTGATGCACATCGTGTAAATACTCTTCTGGTATCAATGCCGAGCTATGCAGATTAATTTCGCTAGTCAGTGACAATGGCGTACTCAAATCAGGCTCTTTACCCGCTTTAATCGCTTTGGTCGCGCGCTCCAGCATGTCCATATATAAACTAAAGCCAATCGCTTGCATATTACCGCTTTGCTGCTTACCAAGTATCTCACCAGCCCCGCGAATCTCTAAATCTTCACTTGCCAGCATAAAACCTGCGCCCAGTGTATTAGCACGTTCAATGGCATGTAAGCGTCGCTTGGCATCACCTTTGAGACCTTTAATAGACGGCACAAGTAAGTAACAATACGCTTGATGATGGCTACGACCAACTCGACCACGCAGCTGATGCAATTGCGCTAAGCCAAACTTGTCAGCGCGCTCAATGATAATGGTATTGGCATTCGGCACATCAATACCGGTTTCAATAATAGTCGAGCATATCAGCACATTGAATTTTTTATGATAATACTGCTGCATTACTTGTTCAAGTTGGCGCTCTTGCATCTGTCCATGAGCCACACCTACTCGTGCTTCAGGAACCAGCTCGCGAATGGTCTCAGCCATACGCTCGATACTGGCAACATCGTTATGAAGCAAATACACCTGACCACCGCGTAGCAGCTCACGCAAGATAGCTTCTTTCATTAATGCTTCTGTTTTTTGCATGACAAAGGTTTTAATCGCCAGACGACGAGCAGGTGGCGTAGCAATAATCGACATATCACGCATACCGGAGAGCGCCATATTAAGCGTTCTAGGGATTGGTGTCGCTGTCATCGACATACTATCTACATCGGTCTGAATGGCCTTGATACGCTCCTTATGACGCACACCGAAGCGATGCTCTTCATCGACAATCATCAACCCCAAATTAGAAAACTTCACATCGGGCTGTAATAACTTATGAGTGCCGATAACAATATCAACTTTACCAGCCGTCAAGTCAGCCAATACCGTATCTTGATGCTTTTTACCGCCAAAACGCGACAGCGTTTCGACTCGTACCGGCCAATCAGCAAAGCGATCGCGAAAATTGTCTTCATGCTGACCTGCCAGCAAAGTCGTCGGTACCAATACCGCTACCTGATAGCCAGCACTAACCGCAATGAACGCAGCGCGCATAGCGACTTCAGTTTTACCAAAACCCACATCACCACATATAAGGCGATCCATTGGTTGGTTTTGCCTCATGTCCTCCATAACGGCATAGATAGCATTGGCTTGATCAGGTGTTTCTTCAAAAGCAAATTGACTGGCAAACAGCTCATACTGTGACGAGTCGATTTTAAAATGAATACCGACTTTAGCTTCACGCCTTGCTTGCATATTGAGCAGTTCAGCAGCGACATCATGAATTTGCTCCAAAGCTTTTTGCTTGGCTTTGTCCCATTTGCCGCTACCGATTTTATGCAATGGCGCAAGTGCAGGATCACCGCCACTATAACGGCTGATCATTTGTAAATTGGCGACTGGCACATAAATACTGGCATCATCAGCGTATTTCAAATGAATAAACTCTTGCTCGCCATCACCCACATCTAGTGTAATCAGACCATTATAGCGACCGATACCGTGCTCGATATGCACCACAGGGCTGCCTTCGGTTATCTCGGTGACGCTTTTAACCAAAAACTCTTCTGATACACCGCTTTGACGACGGCGACGCGTTTGCAGTACTTGCCGACCAAATAATTGTGTCTCACTAATCAATACCAAACGCTCAGGGACATATACCCCGCGTTCAATGGGTGCAACGGTTAGCCCAACCTGTGGTAGCTTTTTAGCATTAAGCCCAGTAGTTTTATCAGCTGCTAAAAATGCCTCAAAGCTATCATAAGCTTTGATGTCTATTTTACCTTTAAACAGCTCAATCAGAATCTCACGGCGACCTGCTGTTTCGGCAACGATTAATACTGGTGTCGCCGTTTGCGCTTGTAGCGCTAGAAATTCTAATAACTCTGTGAGAGGTTCAGCTTTTTGATGATTCACTGATAATTGCGGTGGCTCTAGCGCGCTTAACGTCACCAAGCCTTGCTGCTTATTTGCCGCAAGCGGCAGTTGTGGCTGTAAATCTGACTGTTGTCCAACCTCTAACAATGAATCATCGCTATCAATCGCAGCGACATCCGTCATGGTAGCCAGCTCATTGCGCGCACTGAGAATCACGCGTGGATAGTGATTGAGGTGCTCGTTTAAAGTATTTGATAATAAATACAACAATTCAGGGGCGACAATAGGCTTGTCAATATCATGACGACGCTCTTCATAACGGCGCTGAATCTGTGACCAATAATCTGCTTGCTTTTCGTTAATTAGCTCATCTGTTATAAATAGCGTATCACTTGGTAAATAGGCAAATAAACTACTCTCCGCCTCCCAATCCTTTAAATCAAAAAATAATGGTTGGTAGTATTCTAATCCGCTACTGGCGATACCTGCCATCACATCTTTATGCAGCTCAAACTTACGGCTGCTGGCACTAGGGAACATGGCAGCAAAGTTGGTGCGGAAAGTCTCACGCCCTTCATCGAGCGGAAACTCTTTCGCCGGTAGGATTTGAAATTGCTGGATAGGCTTTGAGATATCTGGCAGTTTATGCAGTAGCGATAGTGACTCTTTGCCCATACTACTGTCATTGCCGCTCATCATCGTTTTGAGGTCATCGACAGTCAGCGTCCGCTGGGTTTGCGGATTAAAGAAGCGAATGGTCTCGATTTCATCATCGAATAAATCTAGACGTAGCGGAAATGGCTGACCCATCGCAAAAATATCAATGATGCTACCGCGTACGGCAAATTCGCCCGGCTCAAAGACATTCTCAACTGCACGGTAACCTGCCTTTGCCAATAGACCACGTTGAGTGTTGATATCAAATCGATCACCCACACTCAAATCAAAATGCTGCCCAATCAGCCAACTTGGCGGGGCAACCCGATGCATCAAAGCTTGAACCGAGATGAGCAGCACCCCTGTCGTTGGCATATCGGTTAATAGATTGATACGCTCACTGACAATATCTTGATGCGGGGACAGCTCATCATAAGTCAACGTCTCCCAATCAGGGAACACATAAGCATCGACCCCACAAAATGCCAATTCCGTCTCTATCTGATTGAGCTGGTTTTGGTCACGGGTTACCACAACCTTCAAACGGTCAGCAACATTCCATAGCGGCGTTTGTACTAGACTTGCCAGCCATAAACTGCTGACAGCCCCATGCACAGGAGCCAGCCAACGCCGCTGGGCATTCTGGATAGGAAACAACTGCTGGTTAATCGGGTCAAAGGCGTCAGTCAAAGCAGTGATAGGCATAAAGGATAGGATCAACGTTAAGAGTCAGAAAGCTATTATACGAATATTTCAGCAATTACCAAAATTTATGCCGTAACGGTTTGTCACTTAGCATTTTTATTAAAAAACCAACAGCTAAATAGTTGATAGAACTCATATTCGTACATAAAGACAGGATGATTAAATGTAAAAACCTCAACGGTTAAGCTGAGGTTTTCGAGTTATATTCATTAAGCTGTTTTTAAATTATAAGCTGTTTTTAAATTAATGGCTTGTCGCTAGCGATAATGCCATTATTATCTGCGTAGACAAACATACCAGAGTTTAGTTTCAAATCACCAAAGCTAATTTCAATGTCCGTTTGGCCTTCATCGCGGCGATTTGATTTACGAGGAATACAACCAAGCGCCATGACACCGATGTCCATTGCTGCCATATCATCGACATCACGAACACAGCCGTACACCACAACCCCTGCCCAGTCATTATCAATCGCTGACTGCGCAATCATGTCACCCAACAGCGCGCAACGCATTGAGCCACCACCGTCGACCACCAATACTTTGCCATTACCGTCTTTGTCTTTGCCATCGCTGTTCAGTAATGATTTTACACGGCTATTGTCTTCAAAGCATTTCACCGTCACGATTTCACCGCAAAATCTGTCTTTGCCACCAAAACGATGAAACGACTTGCCTTCGATATTAGGCAGACATACCTGCGACTCAGGATTGGCATCCAATAAATCACAGGTCACAAAGTTCTCTTTATTCATCGTGGTTGATTCTGGCATCGTGTCTGACATGATCAGGCTCCCTAACTACTTATGATTGATTTTAACTTTTTTTGATATACTACTTAGGCTATTTTTTCACTCTGGTCATCGCCAGCATCTCCTTATTTTCGATAATATCAGTATGCTTAATTAGCGGTTCCGTACGGTATTTACTACGCTGATAAATATCATTGGCGCTCATCGCCATTGCACTAGCGACGCGTTTGGCAGAAATGGGATGCAATGATAAAGACTCTGACAATAACGGCGAGATAAGTTTAAAGGCTTTTTGACCAAGGCTTTCAAGCGGACGTCCCTTGTGTTTGCCAAGTAACAATGACGGACGAAAAATCACTAGTTGCGCAAAATCTAATGCGCTAATTGACTGCTCAGTTTCAGCCTTTACTCGATTGTACAGAAACCGACTGTCGATATCGGCATTCATTGAAGACAATAGAAAGAAATTTTCGACGCCTTTATCGCGGCATAGTTTGGCAAAGTTCATATTATAATCATGATCGACTTTTCGAAACGCTTCGTCACTGCCAGCCTGCTTTTTTGTGGTGCCGAGGCAACTAAAGGCATCTGTGGTTCGATCAACACCCACACTGACAAATATTTCGCTTAGATTGTCGAAGTCATTGACCTGATAAAAGCGCATACTGGCATTGATGTAGCGTGGCGGATGCCGTGCAATCACAATCAACGTGTCGTAAAGCTCACTCAACTGTTTGACAAGGTGTTCCCCCACCAATCCTGTCGCGCCAATCATAATTGCTTTTCGCTGCATACCTTATCCATTTATATAATGTTAGAAAATCCATGATTATGAGAAGACATATCCGTAAAGACAGATTGCTCCTATATCATACCTAAATTAACAGATAACTGAGCTCATTAAGCACAGTTTATTGTAAGAGATTTTGTCAGCGATAGGTATGACTTGGCAACTGACTTTGCTCTTAATAGCCTATTAAAGTAAAATATTAGCAAATAGTCTAACTACTTTGAGCATTAACCATCAAATATATTGTTCTAAGCGCAATAATTTGCTAAGATAACCGGCTTTACACGTCAACGCTGTTTAA
The DNA here is from genome assembly GCF_017942195.1 of Psychrobacter sp. K31L. Classification (NCBI taxonomy): domain Bacteria; kingdom Pseudomonadati; phylum Pseudomonadota; class Gammaproteobacteria; order Moraxellales; family Moraxellaceae; genus Psychrobacter; species Psychrobacter sp. K31L. The sequence continues at coordinate 16,684 of NZ_JAGKSC010000002.1, forward strand.
TTATTCCAAACAGTTCTGACGCTTGCGATGATCTATTGATATTAGATACCCTATTAATATCAGACATCGACATCATGTTTGGCGAGAGGCTGCTCGTCACCGATGATTGTTAAACCCATTATTGCAATCAACATTCATATTTTTATCTGTCTTTATCAAGGAGATACGCGTGGCTAATACTGCACAAGCTCGTAAACGCGCCCGTCAAAACACCAAACGTCGTCAGAACTCTGCGTCACAACGCTCTATGGTTCGTACTTACTTAAAACGTGTTGATGCGGCAATCGCAGCTAAAGATTATGACGCGGCTACCGAAGCTTACAAAAAAGCGGTACCGGTTCTTGATCGTATGGCTGACAAAGGTATTATTCATAAGAATAAAGCTGCTCGTCGTAAGAGCCGCCTAAACAAAACAATCAAAGGCCTTCAAGCTTAAGATTTGTTCTGTTTAGACCGTAAGCATAAAAAAACCTTGTCACTGGTTCTAATACCGGGGCAAGGTTTTTTTATGCTATTCTTATTTGTATATAGATATTTAGGAGAGGCTCAGTGGAATCAATGAATAAGCGTGCAATCGTGATCGGTGGTTCGTTAGCTGGGCTGTTTTCAGGGACACTATTACGCTCTATCGGCTGGCAAGTAGATATTTACGAGCGTTCTGCTCGTGATTTGGATAGCAGAGGCGGTGGTGTTGTTTTGCAAGCTGATGTCGTGACTGCTCTGAAAAAGGCGGGAATTGCGACAGACAAGCTAGGCGTCGATGCTCTTGAGCGCTATTATCTGCAAAAAAATGGCTCAATTGAAAAAATGGCCATGCGTCAGACGCTCACCTCTTGGAATATTCTCTATCGCTCGATGCGAAGACACTTTCCAGATAAGCATTATCATCAAGGTAAAGTATTAGCTCAGGTACAATCAAAAGGCGCTAAGGTAACAGCTGTTTTTGTTGATGGCTCTTGTGAAACTGGAGATTTATTGATTGGTGCTGACGGGCCAAATTCAACTGTGCGCCAACAGCTTTTGCCCACTTATGAGCCTCAATATGCAGGTTACGTGGCTTATAGAGGTTTGATCGACGAAGCTGACTTAGCGCCAGAAGTGGCTAAGATATTTACTGAACGGTTTGTATTTTATGATTTTCCAAACTCGCATATTTTGGCCTACGTCATTCCTGGTGAAAACGAATCGCTGGTTCCAGGAAAACGCCGATTTAACTGGGTTTGGTACGTTAACTATGATGAGAAAACGGAGTTAGCTCATATACTTACCGACAAAAATAGTAAATGTAGAATGCATTCTGTGCCACCAGGAATGATGTCGCCTGCTGTTGATCGAGCAATGCGAAGCTACGCAGATCTTGTACTCGCTGATCCTTTCAAAAAATTAGTAGCCGCGACTAAAGAGCCTTTTGTACAGTCGATTTTAGACTTAACAGTGCCGCAGATGGCTTTCGATAGAATGGCACTGATAGGAGATGCCGCTTTTATTCCTCGGCCTCATACAGCAGCGGGTACAGCAAAAGCAGCAGCAAACGCTATTTCGTTGGCAGAGGCACTCGTTGACCATAGTCATAACGTTCCTAAAGCCTTACAGGCATGGGAGAGCAACCAGCTATCACATGGCATGCAATTATGGAAACATGGTCGCAGTGTGGGTGATCGTTCTCAGTTTTCTTATGGTAAAAGTCGAACAGAGGGATAGAAAATAAAATTCAACTGATGAGATGAATGGGTCAAGTTTATGCTTAATAAGCATAAAACTCCTTAAAAAATTAAGTCCACTTCACTTTTGGTGGCAGCAATAATTTGCTAGGATGAAAGCCGGCAGCACGGTAACCGTCTAACAGCGTACTAACAGGACGAATATAAACCTCACCACGCCAGACAAAATAAGCATTCGCCTGATCAAAAGGCTTGTCATCGAACCATAAAAACACCCCTTCCATCATCTTAGGCCAATCATTCCAATCGATTTCGGTCACATCAAGCATTACCGCCAAAAAAGCTGATAACAAAGTATCATGACTAACAGCGAGCATTAAATGCCCATGCTGCGGCTGATGTTGATAAAAGAGCGATAAAATATCGAGACCACCTTGATAGGCATTTTTGGTGCCTTCAAGATTGCCTTGCAAAAAACGGTTGATAAAGTTCAATACGCCAATTTCTTTGAACACTGGATTGGCAATTTCAGGCTCGGTGACGAGACTACCCGGCTCCACCAGCAATGATTGATGAGCAATATGACGCTGTAATCCCGCCCCTTCTTGCATCAATTGTGCTGTGTCAATGCAGCGCCCAATCGGACTGGAGATGCTATCAACATCGAGCGAATACGGCAGATGTCCTGCTAGCCAACGTCCCCAAGACTTAGCCAATATGCGACCTTTAGGCGTGAGCGGCAACTGATAACTGGCAAAACCGTTACCATCAGAACGCTCGCGTAGAGAATGCCTAGTAAATAAAATCAGTCGCTTATTATCAGGTAATAAGCTGACCGAAGAGATCATACTATCAGGTAAGTGTGACGGCGCAGGCGCACTTGGCGTGTGACTCGCAAGCTTATCTGCGGATAGTTTTGACTGGGTATTAATAGGATATTTACTCATGCTAGCAAGCCTAGCAGATTTTTTATCAGGAATGAACAAAATATAAATCCAGTTGCAATATAAGCAGCGATAATGAACGGACTTTTAAGACCAATAATAAATGATAGACTATTTCAGGATGAGCTAAGCCACTGCTAGCGATCCAACGTATTTATATGAAAAACGGCTCAACCAATATCAATGACTTTATCCCAAGCAAAGGCTAATGCTGTACTACTCACCTCATTTGGGTAAGCGCGTGGATTGACAATCACTCGGGTATTACCAATACGATAGTCAAATGCTTCGTGCGTATGTCCATGCACCCACAGCGTGGGCGCCCAAGTTTCATGCATCCAGCCAGATAAATCACTGACGAACGCTGCATTACTGGGTAGGCTGGCATACTTCTCAGACACTGATAACGCACTGATGCTATGATGACTCATCACTATCGTTTTTTTGCCCAGTGTTTTCGCGGTTATCAAGGCTTGTTGTAACCATTGACGCTGCTCAGCATGCAATTGCATAGACAGCTCAGGTGAGAATAGCTGATCACCAGCATATATTTGCGTATAGTCCCGCATAAAGCGTTTAGCAGCGACCATAGTGTCCTCATTCGCTTGGTACTGATAATCAGTCCACAGCGTACACCCTAAGATGCGTACTTCTCCGATGTCAACATGCTGACACTGGAGCACGCGCATGCCTTTGGCTGAGGTTTCATCGTAATTGTCCCATGTTGCCAATTTCTGATCGAAATTTAGCACATCTTCTTTGAAATACTCATGATTTCCCGCGATGGTAATAAGCGGTACCTGTAAACGTGCAGCTTGCTCTTGTAGCCACGGCATGCCGCTATCACTATTAGCGGTGTCACCAGCGACCAATACAATGTCTGCATCGGTCTTGGGAATATGCCCCATCGGATGCAATTGCCGGGCATAGCTGTCAATGTGTAAGTCACTTAATATCTGTAATTTCATATTATCCAACATCATTTAGTGGCGTTATTATTAAAAATCTAATTAGCGATAAACGCTCATAATAGTAATATTCATATTTAGTTAGATGAACATTTTTGATATGGCCATTATATTTTAGAAAGGTTGTAAGCATAAATTTAAGTAGTGTAGCAGCTTTTCCTTGTCCATCAAAAAGTAAAAAGACAGCCATTTAGGCTGTCTTTTTTTCTTAACATCTATTCAAACTTAAATACTTTGAAGTATCTTCTGTAGCTTAGCGGTAGGATTTTGTGCTTGGGTAATAGAGCGTCCAATGACTAGATAATCAGAACCCTCCATCAAAGCTTGACTCGGCGTACAGATACGTTTTTGATCATCTGCGCTGTCCTCAGCGAGTCGGATGCCAGGCGTGACCAGCTTAAAGTCTTTACCACATAAAGCCTTAAGCACTTTTGCTTCTTGGGCAGAACACACCACACCATCTAGACCAGCTTGCTTGGTCAATTGTGCTAGGCGGCTGACTTGCGCATCTAAACCGTCTGTGATGCCCGTTTGCATCAATGCTTGATTGTCCATAGAAGTCAGCACAGTGACGGCAATCAACAAGGTCTCAAAATTACCGTCTAACAAGCGTTGTTTGGCCAATGACATCGCCTCTAAGCCCGCGCTTGCATGGACATTAACCATCCATACGCCAAGCTCAGCTGCCGCCAATACTGCTTGAGCCGTGGTATTGGGAATATCGTGGAACTTTAAGTCCAAGAACACCTCAAAGTCACGCTGATGCAATGCCTTGACGATATCAGGGCCACAACGAGTAAATAGCTCTTTACCCACTTTTAATCGACATAACGTTGGGTCTAATTGATCAGCTAGCGCCAAGGATGCATCCAAAGTCATGTTATCTAAAGCAACGATGACTGGAGAGTTAGTTATATTATTCATGGTTTTGCCATATATCAGAGTTATCAAAGCATTGTATTTTTAAAATTAGCCGCGCCGCCATTATCAAGCCGCTTAGTCTCGCTTATGCTTAATCAAAGTAGAACCTTCATCTATATTAACTGCTGTATCTTGAGTCTGGGTCGCCGCTGTCCCGTAGACCGCATCTTCTACTGTTGGTGCATTTGCTTGACGATCAATAACGACATTGGCTTGGGTCAATTGCTCTTGCAAATGATTGTTGGCCTTGTTAAGGCGTGAGATTTCCCACTTATTTTGTAAGACGCGGAAAATAAGCAATGCTAGCAAAATACCGATAATTATACCGAGTATTAAACAGAGTATCAGCAGCAGCCCCAAATTCATCGTCGGTGCTTGTGAGAACAGCAAGTTTACGCCAACCTCAGTATTATTTGCCAATACCAAGCCAAGCGAATAAGCAAAGCTTAAAAACAGTAATACAAACAGTAAAAAGCGCATGAAAGATACCTCGGTTTTGAATGGAGCTAACAGTTTAAAGATAGCATTCTAGAGTGCATCATCAATTAACACATCTATGACCAATACTAATTATTTGCTACTTTATCATTTACGGCTTCACGTAGTGCTTTACCCGGCTTAAAATGCGGAATAGCTTTGGCAGGTACGGGCACGCTTTCCCCTGTTTTTGGGTTGCGCCCCATACGAGCGCGGCGATGATGTAGACAAAAACTACCAAACCCACGAACCTCTACCCGACCATCATTGGCTAAAGTATGGGTCATCAAATTTAATATTTCACGTACTGCATCATCTACAACTGTGTCAGTTATATTTTCACAATTCGCACTCAAATTACTAATAAATTCGGATTTGTTAATCGCTTGCTGCATTATGACGCTTGCCCTGTTGATTAATGGATAAAATGACGGTGAGTCAAAATCTGGTTTTTACGATGACTATTTATAGCATTATACTGAATTAACTTAGAAACATCTAAAGTCACAACTGCTTCTATAAGCCGATATTATTTATATAAAACTAAATCCGACTGATATATTGTTACTCAATGTTGCAAATGATAGCGGATATTAGGATAAATGGAAATAAGAGTTTGTCTGTTTGAGCAAAAACTTCCATTACTAACCACGTTATACAAATTTAATCATAAAAAAAAGCGACCGGAGTCGCTTTTTTTACATTACTTTTATATCAATAGCTTAGCAACTTACTGCATTTGTTCTTTGATCAAGTCACCAATTGTTTTTGGCTGTGCATCAGTTCCTGGAGCAGCAGTCGTGCTAGTGCTACCAAGATCTTTAATCGCTTGACGCTCTTCAGCTTCGTCTTTCGCTTTGATAGACAAGTTGATGTTGCGTGTTTTACGATCAACACTGATGATTTTAGCTTCAACATCATCACCAACCGTTAGATGCTTAGTCGCATCTTCAACGCGGTCACGTTGAATCTCAGAGGCACGTAGATAAGCTTCTACTTCGTCAGCAAGTTCGATAGTAGCGCCTTTAGCGTCTACTTCTTTCACTTTACCATTAACGATAGCACCGCGGTCATTGTTGACTAGGTATTCGTTGAATGGATCAGAGCTTAACTGCTTAACGCCTAGGCTGATACGGTTAGCTTCTGCATCTACAGACAATACCATTGCTTCAACGGTGTCGCCTTTATTGTAGTTACGGATAGCATCTTCGCCAGTTTCGTTCCAAGAGATATCAGATAGATGAACCAGACCATCAATACCACCGTCTAGACCGATAAAGATACCGAAGTCAGTGATTGATTTGATCGTACCAGTGATTTTATCACCGCGCTCATGTTTCTTATCAAACTCATCCCATGGATTGGCTAGAGTCTGTTTGATACCTAGGCTGATACGACGACGTTCTTCATCGATATCAAGAATCATTACTTCAACTTCATCGCCCACTTGAACTACTTTTGATGGGTGGATGTTTTTGTTGGTATGATCCATTTCTGACACGTGCACTAGACCTTCGATGCCTTCAGAAATCTCAGCAAAACAACCATAATCAGTTAGGTTAGTAACGCGTGCTTTAACAACGCTACCCACTGGGTATGTGCCGCCAACGTTATCCCAAGGATCAGTACCAAGTTGTTTTAGACCTAGGCTAACGCGATTGCGCTCACGGTCAAACTTCAATACTTTAACTTTTAGGTCTTGACCAACTTCAACCACCTCAGATGGGTGCTTGATACGGCGCCATGCCATGTCAGTGATGTGCAATAGACCATCGATACCACCTAGGTCAACGAATGCACCGTAATCAGTAAGGTTCTTAACGATACCTTCTATCTCGATACCTTCTTCAAGCTTGTTCAATAGCTCTTCGCGCTCAGCTGAGTTTTCAGCTTCCATAACTGCACGACGGCTAACCACAACGTTGTTGCGTTTTTGATCAAGTTTGATGACTTTGAATTCTAGCTCTTTGCCTTCAAGATGCGTGGTATCACGGATAGGACGTACATCTACCAATGAACCTGGCAAAAACGCGCGTACTGAACCGATATCTACGGTAAAGCCGCCTTTAACTTTGCTAGAAATAATACCTTTAACGATCTCATCATTGTCAGAGATTTTCTCAAGGAAATTCCAAGTCTCAACGCGTTTGGCTTTTTCGCGTGACAGTAAGGTTTGACCCATACCGTTATCAACCGCTTCAACCACAACATCGACACTATCGCCAACTTCAACTTCAAGTTCGCCTTCTTCGCTTAAAAACTCTTCACGAGCGACGATACCTTCAGACTTAAGACCAGTATCTACTGTAATCCAATCACTATCGATGGCTACAACAGTACCTGTGATAACCGAGCCACGCTCGATATCAAGACCTGTTTCTTCGATGCTCGCTTCAAATAGTTCAGCAAATGATTCCATTATGTCTACCTTTGTATAGCCGTATCCTGTCCAGCACAGTACGGATCAAATTTATGACTATATAAAACGGAATACTGGTTTTATATCCTACATAGTCATATAAAAAAACGTTTGTTGCTAATAAGCGCATTGTTCATAAACACAATGTTTATAGAGCTCATTAGCAACAACTGTCTTGTGTTATTAAAACGATAACGTTGTTCTAATCACTGCTTATCCGACATCCTATAATTTTATACTAAAATCAAAGATATAGGAAACTATTTAGTGCTCAATATGTTGTTTCTATTAGCTATTAAAGCAGACACCCTGATTCTGGCAGTGTTTTTTTATCTGCTCATAAACCGCATTTGCATCTAGCATTGAGCTATCCAATACTAAGGCATCGTCTGCTGGCTTTGACGGTGCTGTCGTACGATTTTCATCACGATCATCACGGGCTTTAATCGTCGTTAATATTGCCTCAAAATCTGCTACTTGTCCCGCTTCCATTAGCTGTGTGACACGGCGCTTGGCACGTGCTTCCGCGCTGGCAGTCAAAAACACTTTAACGTCAGCATCTGGGAACACCACCGTACCCATATCACGACCATCAGCCACTAGGCCTGAACGAGTTGCCATGTCTTGTTGTAGCGTTAGCAAGGCATTACGAACCTTTGGATAGACAGCCACTTGTGAGGCGTAACCACCAATCGTTTCGTTACGTACTTGCTCACCCACTGCTTCGCCATTCACGATGATATCGACACGGCCTGACTCATTGTTAGGCACAAAAGCAATATCTAAGCTTTGTGTCAACTGCAATACAGCCATCTCATCAATCGCTTTGCTAGCATCGGCAGTAATCAATCCTGCTTCAAATGCCTTTAGACCAACGATGCGATATAAAGCGCCTGAATCTAACAGCTGATAACCCAGTGCTTGTGCCAGACGCCAAGTTACCGTGCCTTTGCCTGCGCCACTTGGACCGTCAATACAAATAACAGGATAACGCACTGGCTGCGCTTGGCTATTATCATTAGTAGGTGTAGAGACGGTCATAGGACTCACTTATCACTTAATAGTAGGCACTGCTTATATGGCTGCTTTTATACTAAAAAGCATATTAGATAGAATGCTACTTATGCAACAGTAACAACCCAATATTTACTTAATTATCAACTGCTTGTTAGACTACTAACTTATTAGCAATCAAATAGGGCGATATTATAGCAAAAAAACCACGCTATCACTAGCCACAAGACTGATATCTTGTTGAATGTCTGTTTTAGGGTCTGCTGAACATTCAAATGTGGAACTGGCAGTGGCTATTTTTTAGACAATACGCAGTGAAATTTTTGACGCCTAGTCATTCTAGGTTAGACAATTTCGCCATGTATTGGCAAAAAATAGCCCTGCCCTGAAAGGCTGATGCTAAAATCACCCCAAACGTTGTTGTAAACCTAGCTAAGGTCTCGACATTATCGTCGGTTTACGCCTAGTTTGGGAAGATTTTAGCGATCAGCAGTCCTAATATTTTATATGTTTAACAGACCCTAATTGTTAATGACAGTGTTTTTACTTTTTTTGGCTGCGCGGCGACGTTCACGAAAAAAATGCTTTAGCATCTGACTACTATGCTCACGGCATAAACCTTCATCAACTTGAATACTATGATTATAAAAAGGCTGCATGGCTAAGTTCATTTGACTACCAACCATGCCCGCTCGAGGTTCGCTCGCCGCATAGACCAGTCTATCCACACGGCCATGAATGAGTGCGCCAACACACATCGTACAGGGCTCTAAAGTCACGTACAAAGTTGTCTGTAGCGGCAGGCGGTAGTTTTTTAAACGCGCGCACGCATCCCTTAGTGCAACTATCTCAGCATGAGCAGTCGCGTCATGGCGTCCAATTGGCTCATTGAATCCTTGCCCGATGATCTGCTGATTGTGTACCAACACTGCGCCTACTGGCACTTCTCCGAGTGCAGCCCCTTGTTTAGCCAGTAGCAATGCTTTTTGCATCCATTTAACGTCTTGCAGCGACCAAAATGTACTGCTTGCAAGTGGCATTTCTACTTCAATAGCGGCCAATTGGCTAGGTATTAACGGATGAGATTGTAAATTTATCATTAGATTATTTTTTATCTATTGTGGTAATTGCCAGTCAATTGGTGTTTGTCCATACTGTACCAAGTAATCATTGGTTTTAGAAAACGGCTTGGAACCAAAAAACCCACCACGATTGGCAGCCAGCGGTGAAGGATGCACAGCCGTTAAGATTAAATGTTTTTCAGTATCGATATACTTGCCTTTTTTCTGCGCTTTACTGCCCCACAATATAAATATCGTGTGCTCCGTTTGTTCATTGACCACATCAATCACGGCATCGGTAAACTGCTCCCAACCTTTATTTTGATGACTATTCGGCTCACCTTCTCGCACCGTTAATGAGCTGTTCAAGAGTAAAACTCCTTGTTGCGCCCAATACGTTAAATCACCATGGGCTGAGTAACTGGTACCGATATCATTGGCCATTTCTTTGAGTAAGTTATTAAGTGACGGCGGCTTGGGAATCGCTTTGGGCACAGAAAAAGATAGCCCCATTGCCTGACCTGGACGATGATAAGGGTCTTGTCCCAAGATAACGACTTTAACCTTCGATAAAGGGGTTAGGTTAAAGGCATTGAACATCAGCGGTGCAGGTGGATAAACACTCTCATCTGATTGGTACGCTTCCTTTAAAAAAGCTCGTAGGTTATCCATATTGTCAGAGGTCAATTCATCTGCTAGTGCCGTTTTCCAGTCTGCTGGTAAACGTACATTGTCTAAAATCGCTTGCTTTTGCTCTGGGGTCTTCGTCGGCTGTTCGTCAAACAGTGCCATGGTACATCCTTATTATATTTGTTATGAATAATTACTTCGTAACTATAGTTAAAATATCCTAGAAACGCGACGGTATTGCTGATATTAATTTTTTGTAGCCTCTGTCTGCGCAAGCACAGCAAGCAAGAAAAATTGGTATCAGCAGTGCGTGATGGTTTGATATTACTTTTCACTGACTATAGCGTAGTTTAAAAGTTGATGGTAACAAAAAATGATGTGAGGTTTGTTGATAAATTATAGCAATAAAAAAACAGCTACCACAGCAATATGGTAGCCGTTTTTATAAAGCTAATGTAAAACCGTTTAGCTGGCCAATGATTCAGAGTCTGAGCGCGGCTCATGGGTCTCAACGACTGTTAAGATAATCCGACTATTCGCTGAACCTTTATCCGATAGCTTATCAAGTTTCATAGTAGCACCATCTTGCTCATCGCCCGCTTCAGGCTCTAAGGTAAGATGAACAACCCCACCGTTAACCAAATCTCCAAACAAAATCATACTTGCCAATGGTTTTTTGATTTCGTCTTGAATCAGACGCTGCATCGGACGCGCACCCATCAAACGGTCATATCCTTTTACAGCCAAGTAATCACGTACTTCATCATCAATCTCTAGCGTGACTTGCTTATCATCAAGCTGTACTTGTAGCTCGACCAAGAATTTATCGACCACTGATACCACCACTGATGTATCTAGTGAATTGAACTGAATGGTGGCATCTAAGCGGTTGCGGAATTCAGGGGTAAAGACACGTTTGAGCGATTCTGTATTATCACGGCTATGATCTTGCTGAGTAAAGCCCATCGAAGAGCGGCTAATACTATCAGCACCCACGTTGGTGGTCATAATGACAATCACTTGCTTAAAGATAGCGACACGACCGTTATTATCCGTCAACGTACCATGATCCATCACTTGTAATAACAAGTTGAACACATCAGGATGCGCTTTTTCAATCTCATCAAGCAATAAGACACAATGCGGATGCTGATTGATTTTTTCAGTAAGCAGTCCACCTTGATCAAAACCGACATAGCCAGGAGGCGCACCAATCAGACGTGATGCGGTATGGGCTTCCATATATTCTGACATATCGAAGCGCACCAATTCTACGCCTAATAATTTTGCCAACTGACGCGATACTTCTGTCTTACCAACCCCTGTCGGACCGGCAAACATAAATGAACCAATTGGCTTGTCTGGTGCTTTTAGACCCGCACGAGACAATTTAATGGCATCTGCCAAGGTCTCAATCGCTTCGTCTTGACCAAATACTAAATGCTTAAGATCACGATCTAAATGCTCAAGAATACTCTTATCATCGCTTGATACCGACTTGGGCGGAATACGCGCAAGCTTGGCCACGATAGCTTCAATGTCTGCCACATCGATTTTCATCGGTGGTTTTTTCTTGGCCTTCGCCGCTTTTGACTCATCAGATGATTTAGCACGATCATTGGCTTTTGCAGTATTGGCTTCATCCTGCATTTCATTATCGTCGTCATCACCGGTTACGTCATTATGAATATCGCTCTCAAGACCTTCAACATCGGCATCAATTTGCGCATCAAAATCTTGCTCCAAATCAGCAATGAAGCTTTCTTCTGCCTCGATATCATCGGTATCCGGAATCACGCCTAAACGCTTATAAGCACCAGCTTCATCGATAACATCAATTGCCTTATCAGGTAAAAAGCGCTCGTGAATATGCTTGGCCGATAACTGTACAGCAGTGACCAATGCTTCATCTGTATATTCAACGTTATGAAACTCTTCGTAACGCGGTTTGAGGCCCCGTAAAATATCGATACTGTCATCGACACTTGGCTCTTTCACATCGATTTTTTGAAAACGACGCGAGAGTGCATGGTCTTTTTCAAACACTTGACGATACTCAGTGAAGGTCGTTGAACCAATACAACGCAATTCACCGTTGGCAAGCGCCGGTTTGATTAGATTAGACACATCCATGTTGCTACTCATTGAAGAGCCGGCACCAATAATCATGTGAATCTCATCGATAAACAAGATGGCATTAGGCTTTTTCTTCATTGCATCAAGGAGCGATTTCATACGTTTTTCAAAATCACCACGGTACTTAGTACCGGCGATGAGCGAACCAATATCTAAGCTATAAATCACACAGCCGTTAAGCGGCTTTGGTGCTTTATCATTGATGATTAACCATGCCAAACCTTCAGCGATAGACGTTTTACCAACCCCTGGCTCACCAACCAACAATGGGTTATTTTTGCGGCGACGACAGAGTACTTGAGCAGCACGCTCAATCTCAGAAGTACGTCCAATTAATGGATCGGTTTTACCTTCTGCCGCACGCTGGTTTAAGTTAGTAGCGAACTCAACCAACGGATCTTTGCTGGTTTTTTCAGAAGCACTACGACGTTCTCCAGTCGTAGAAGCACGAGGCTCTGATGGCTCATCTTTATCTTGACCATGTGATAAATACTGGGTCAGCTCAAGACGACTGATGCCTTGTTTTTTGAGTAAATAAACAGCGTAAGTATCGTGCTCGGAAAACATAGATACCAAGATATCTGAGCCTTCGACCAAACGACCACCACCAATAGACTGCACATGAAAAATAGCACGTTGCAGGATGCGATCAAAGCTTTGGGTTGGCTGTGGTGACTGCTCCGTTTCTGCATCTACCGTTGGCGTATGCTTATTGATATAAGCCTCGAGCTCGGTACGTAGCGTTGAAACATTTGCATTGCACGCCGTTAATGTGTTGGCAGCATGCGTGTTCTCTAACAGTGCCAACAATAAATGTTCAACAGTGAGATACTCATGCGATTTTTGGCGCGCAAGTGTCATTGCTAAACGCAAAGAAACTTCAAGATGACGACTTAACATAAGGACTTCCTACGGTTGTACCTATCTTATAAATTGATAGCTTTATGAATGAGTTAGGTAGTAAATCAGGGCGATAGATGTATTGTTCAAGGGCAATGTTAGTATTATTAAGAGACACGACCAAACGATGATTGAAGTGTACCGTGTATCATTTAGTGAGTGTTTCGACCTATCTAGCAATGATTGTGATAATTCATATTCGCTTTTCTTTATCTCAACATGATACTCAAACATAGTCAATCTATTAACGCATACTAAAATGTATCTAAGCATACTTTGTGAGGGGATGTTGGAGACGAGAAAGTCAGAAAATAACGAATTACACAAATGAGAAGTTGAGAATAAAAAAGATCTTATAAAAATAAGGGCGTAAATAATCAGGGTATTAGGAACATAGCGAAATGCTAAAAAACTGAGCGCAAGACATCCATTTATCACACGACGTTATGTTTAGTATATAAGGCTATTTGAGATAAAAATCAAGATCAAAGCAGAAAGAAGACTGATTACCTAGGAGAGGTATGAGGGCTGATTTGCGGTGAAGTAATAGTAGCATTGCCTAGTAAAAAGGCTTTTAAAAAATATTACGGGTATATAAGCTTAGAAGTGGCAGCATTAAATAGCTAATTAAATAATATCAAACAAGGTGAAAAGCTGCGAAAAAATAAAACCGTTGTGGCGGCTATTCACCCTGATGTGGTTCAATTTGAGTCAATAAAGGATAGCCTTCGCGATGAGCCAAACTGTTTACCTTTTTGGCTTTGGTTTCAGCGATATCTTTGGGATAGATACCAGCAATACCTTTACTGCTGTTGTGAATCGTCAACATCACTTCAACGGCAGAATCAACACTGTGGCGAAATTCCGACTGTAAAACATAGACAACAAACTCCATCGGCGTGTAATTGTCATTATACATCACGACCGCATACATCGGCGGCTTCGCCACTTCTGGCTCGGCCACGAGCACGTCTGCTTGCGGCGACGTCTCATCCTCTGGCGCACTGTCTTGAGCATGCTGTGCAGGTATGTTGGGAAAATGCCAATCGAAAACGGTTGGCCTAGCTTGTAGAGTCATAGGTTTTATCATAATAAAAATATAATTATAAGGTAAATTCTAAATAAAAAGGAGGTTATACAGAGAGGCTATTTGGTGCGTAATTAGTATGTAACAAAGCACCTTTGCTTCCACTTAGCTGCTATCAGTAGCCATTATGTTTAACTAGCTTTGGCTCATACCACTAAATTTCAAGTGCTTATTAAAATTTGAGTAATAATCAAGGTTGAATAGGACTTTCATCGACTTCTGGCAAGTCTAAAAGGGAGAGCGGCATATTGTCGACCCTATCGCCAAGCCTCCAATCATACAACTGTTCTTTTTGTTGCCCACCAGCTCTTAAAGTCAGTTTAGCCTGTAAAGGCTTAAATCCTGATGGCATCATAAAGCGACCACGAATACGTACAATACCTTTGATCGAATAACTGGCAGGATCTAGTGGTACTTCCACAAAGTCATCATTATCAATTAATGTCAAAATTGGTGTTAAACGTTTGGCAGTGCCATCTTTACTCAGCATACCGACATCAAAACCATACTCGAAAGCGTTCTCAGGTAACGGCTTAATATTAGCGCCAATTATCTGTAGTGGCATGCCACCATTATCACTAATCACCTCAGTATAAAGTTCATTAAGCTGGGTAACTTGTTTGTTTTCAATGGTTAATTCTTTTTGTGTGACGCGTAACTCTTCTAAATTTGTCAAACTTATCGCCAGCTCTTGCTTGGCAGTGGCGGCTTCACTCGTGGCAATCTTATTGCTAACACGTAGATCTTTCAGCTCTTTAGTTGCCTCAGTGCTGTTGATAATCGCTTGTTTGGTCTCAGTTTGCATCGCATGAAAGCCGCGCTGATAGCCAAGCTTGTGACCAAATACCAATCCAACGATAGCTGTCGCTAATATGGCCACGACAAAAAGCGCCAGTACCAGTGTCGAAGCACCTGTTTGGCTCGCACTGAGACTGTTCCGACTATCGATAGTGCCATTACTGACTTGTAAAGAATGTCGGCTACGCTCCAATTTATATGAAATAGCGTCTTGGCACGATAGACGTGCTGGCTGTGAGCAAAAGCGTAGTACAATCTTAACACGCATTTAGACAGTATCTCTTAACAGTAAGGGCAGGTTATTATAGCGGAATTTATAATCAATACCTAGCACCATCAATATGAACGATGTGACAATAAAAAAATGAGGTAACTTAATAGGTTATGTTTGATCCCTCGACCATGGCAGTGCTTATTTGTGAGCGTTCAACACGCCTCAATATTAAGGAACAATAGGCGCGAAATTCAATCCCAGTGATTCATCAAGACCAAACATCACATTCATATTTTGTACCGCCTGCCCTGCCGCGCCTTTTACTAAGTTATCTTGTACCACGATAACCGTCAGTTCAGCACGGTCATTGTCTTGATGTACCGCAATCCGCAGACGGTTGCTGGCACGTACACTACGCGTATCAGGATAAATGCCCTTTGGCATGACATCAATAAACATCTCTGAAGCATAGCACTCTTCAAATACTTGCTGCCAATCAATAGCCGCACCTTCCTCAGTCATCTCCATATGGATAGAACTTAACATGCCACGAATCATTGGCACTAAATGCGGTAAAAAGCGAATGCGATGGCTAAACTGACTGTCTAATAATTGCGCAACTCCTTGCTCAATCTCTGGCAGATGGCGATGACCTGCAACGCTATAAGTTTTAAAATTGTCTGTCGTTTCCGCATAATTAAGCGCCAAACTTGCCTGACGTCCCGCCCCTGAAACACCAGATTTGGCATCAATAACGATACGTGCGTCGATCAAGCGTGCTGCTTGCTTGTTTTGCGCGTCAATAATGGGTTTTAGTCCCAAAATAGCCGTGGTTGGATAACAGCCAGGGTTCCCTACTACTAAGGCGTTTGCAAGCTTGTGGCGATTGACTTCAGGTAGGCCATAAACAGCGGTCTTCAATAACTCAGGGCATGCATGCGACTGTTGGTACCAATGCTCAAACTCCGTCAATGACTGGAGACGAAAATCAGCTGCCAGATCGATGACTCGCACGCCTGCTTGAGTCAATGCTTCCGCTTGCTTCATCGCGACACCGTGTGGCGTGGCAAAAAATACCACATCACATTTTTGCAACGTTGCAAGTGTATCATCACCCAAGTCACTAAAAACGATGTCTGAGATACCGCGTAAGCTTGGGAATATCTCATCAGCACGTGTACCAGCTTCGCTACGTGACGTTAGCAAATCAATAGAAACTTCAGGATGAGCGGATAGTAAGCGAATCAGCTCAATACCTGTATACCCTGTGCCACCGACGATTGCTGCTGAAATCATAAGATATCCCCTTTTACTCAATAATGTAATTGCTAGGCTATAGCTAACACTGGATTTTAACTTTATAAGTCAAATTTATCATAGCATTTAAATACCCCAGTGGCTAAATAGCAGAGTAGTTAAATAAAACGGTGATTAAATAAAACAGTAATTAAATAAAACAGTGGCTAGATTTTATAATCATGCACGGCATCGATAAATACTTTGGCATTATCAGGGTTGACCCACTGCGTAATACCATGACCTAAATTCGCTACGTAGCCGGTTTTTTCGCCGTTAGCATAGGCATCATCAAGCATTAATTTTACTTCTGAGCGGATGGTTTCAGGAGAACCATACAAGGTTGCTGGGTCCAGATTACCTTGAAGCGCTTTGCTAGCTTGTAGTTTTTTATGCTGCTTAGTCAATTGACGCTGACTCTCAGTCAACGCCTGACGCGCACGATCAAGCGGCATCGTCCAATCTAGACCTAAGGCATCCGCTTCACTATCTGCTTGAATATCTAGCCATAGTCCGCCACCCTTGGTAAATAGTACCACTGGTATATCAGGGTGACGCACTTTTAGCTCAGCGACGATGCGCTTATTATAAGCATGTGAAAAATCGATAAACTGACGATGACCAAGCGCGCCGCCCCAGCTATCAAAAATCTGTAGTACCTGAGCACCAGCGACGACTTGCGCATCTAAATAGTCAATAACAGACGTAGCAAGCTTATCTAATAATTGATGCAAAAAAGCAGGATTGCTATATAAAAAGCCTTTGGTATAACGATAATCCTTTGAGCTACCGCCTTCAATCATATAAGTCGCTAGTGTCCACGGGCTACCAGAAAAGCCAAATAAAGGTACTTGGCCATTAAGCGCTTTGCGAATACTTGTCACCGCACGCATGACATAATCAAGAGAATCATTCACATCAAGCACAGGCAATCTATCTAAATCTGCTTGCGTACGAATAGGGTGTTTAAACTTCGGCCCTTCTCCAGCTTCAAAATACAAACCCAATCCCATAGCATCAGGAATGGTCAGAATATCACTGAATAAAATAGCGGCGTCCAAATCATAACGACGTAAGGGCTGCAAAGTGACTTCAGTTGCGCGGTCAGTATCTCGGCACAAGCTCATAAAATCACCTGCTTCAGCGCGGGTGGCTTTGTACTCTGGTAAATAACGACCTGCTTGACGCATCATCCACACTGGGGTGGTGTCTATCGTCTCAAAACGAAATGCGCGTAGCAATCTGTCGTTTTTTAAAGGGGCAAATTCTTGCTGAAGCGAGTTGCTATGGTCTGAAGCACTCATGTACAAATCTCCAAAGCAGCACGGTATTCATTGTTACTATTTTCAATGAATACTGTGCTGGATAAAATAAGTTGAATATAGAGGATATAAAACGCGTTGCACGTTGGATAATTAAGCTTTCATTCAAAGAAACGTTTTAGTCAACGCTGTCTTTCAATCCAAAAACGTCTCGTATCATTAAGTAATACTGGTTCTTAGATTTTTGAGTGCTCGTTACTTCTAAATACTGATAAATACCTAAATAAATACTGATAAATGCCTACATGTTGACAATTTTTAAACGTTGATAAGTCATGCTATGACGTATATAAGCTATCAACCGACACATCTCTATGACTCATCAGCACCTGCAAACAGGCCATATCCAAATTATATAGTTGGTTCAATATAATTTGGATATAAGAAAGTGGAGCGAAAGTGCTATAAAAAGTGCTGTAAATAGTAGACTAAGCGAGACTGACAGCGTATCCAATTTATATAGGGTTGACTATACCGTCAATGCTAAGTTGTCACGATGTACCATAACCACACGCTCTTCATTACTACCGAAAATTTTATCAAAGCTTTCGGTACGCTCACGAGCCACACGTCGCGCATCATGCGATGAAAAATTCACTTGCCCGACGGCTATACGTTCGTTTGTATCTTGATGAATAATCTCTACCACATCGCCTTCATCAAAACCGCCGCGCACTTCTACGACCCCAACTGGCAGCAAGCTTCTATTGTGTTCAGTCAACGCTTTAGCTGCACCAGCATCGACAATCAAGCTGCCTGACATGCGCAGATGCGCTGCAAGCCATTGTTTGCGAGCAATGATTTTGTCTTCTTCGTTGGTAGTCAGTAATGTACCCACTGCCTCACCTGAAACGACACGAGTGATAACATCATCAATAGCACCGCTCACGATAACGGTTGGACACCCACCCATCGCTGCAAGACGACCAGCACGGATTTTGGTCAACATACCACCGCGTCCGAGCTTGCCACCATCCCCTGCGATATCAAACAAATAATCAGCCATCGCCCGCTCTTGACGAATCATTCTGGCATCAGGGTTGTCACGTGGGTTATCAGTAAACACACCGTCTTGATCGGTTAGGATAATATACAAGTCAGCATTGACCATCGCTGCTGCCATTGCACCTAACGTGTCATTATCACCAAATTTGATCTCATCAATAGTGATGGTATCGTTTTCATTAATGACAGGTAGTACGCGCCATTCTAGTAATTGCGTCAGCGCACCCGTCGTATTGAGGTAACGGCTACGGTTGGACAAATCATCATGAGTCAATAGTAGCTGCGAGCTTTGAATACCATGTTGGATCAATGCTGACCACCACGTTTCAATCAGACCCATCTGACCAATAGAAGCGCAGGCCTGTAGTGCAGCTAGTTTCTTAGGGCGCTCCTCAAGGTTCATACGTACCACACCTTCAGCAACGGCACCTGACGATACCAGTAGCACCTCCACACCTTTTTTGTGCAACTTAGCAATCTGTTTTGCCCACTCATATATGGCAGTACGATCTAGCCCTCGACCGTTATTGGTTAATAACGATGAACCAATCTTGACAATAACGCGCTGAATATCAAAGTTGCGAGTTTGCTTAATAAACCTTGCCTCTTCGGTCGTGTTTTCTATGTCACCTGCCATATAAACTCCTGTTTCTTTTATGGATTAATTACGGGGGTTAATTTAAAAAATCAGCTCAAACGAAATAACTTAGGGAACATATACGACTTCAACGCCATCGTCATCATCATCCAGTTCGTCTTCGTTGACTAAATCTGTGCCTTCACGCGCCGCTTTACGAGCCGCACGATATGCTTCACGCTGAGCCTCAGTATTGAGACGCACTTCTGCTTCTAAACGCTCAAAACGCGCTTTTTGTGCTTCAGCGAAGATAGGATCTTCTAGTTCACGCTCACGCTCACGCTCAATCTCATTCATTAAATGATATTTAACTGCATCAGTCCCTTCACCCATTAAGGTTGACGTGCGAAATACATCGCCTGTCCACTCAAGCTCGGCGACAATATGAGTACAAAGCTCATCTAACTCTTCGTCAGGCACCTGATCAATTTTGTTTAATATCAAAATCTGGGGCAAGTTGGATAACTCAGGCGAAAAACGCTCAAGTTCATTCAAGATAACACAAGCATTGGCTACCGGATCGCTGCCATCAATTGGCTTTACATCAACCACATGTAACAGACGACGAGTACGAGCCACATGTTTTAAGAAACGAATGCCAAGTCCAGCACCTTCTGAAGCACCTTCGATCAAACCTGGAATATCTGCCATCACAAATGAGCGATGACGACCGATATCAACCACACCTAGATTCGGAACGAGGGTGGTAAACGGATAGTCAGCAACTTTTGGTCTAGCAGCAGAGACTTGACGAATAAAGGTAGATTTACCAGCATTAGGCAAACCAATCAAGCCAACATCAGCCACAACTTTTAGCTCAAATTTAAGAACTTTTAACTCACCTTCAAAACCAGACGTAGCCTTACGTGGTGCTTGGTTGGTCGAGCTTTTGAAATGGGTATTACCCAAACCACCATCGCCACCTTTGGCAATCAGTAACGTCTGATCAAGTTCAACCAAGTCACCCAACACTTCGTCAGTTTCGGTATCAACTACTGTGGTACCGATAGGTACTGGTAAAAACAAATCATCGGAGCCCTTGCCTGAACAGTTTCTACTGTGGCCATTCTCTGCTCGCATAGCATCGTGACGACGGGTATAACGATAGTCCACTAGGGTGTTGGTGTTATCCTCTGCAATGACGTAAATATCTCCGCCCTTGCCACCATCTCCACCATCAGGTCCACCACGTGGGACATACTTTTCTCGGCGAAAACTGGCGATTCCGTTACCACCGTCACCTGCTTTTACCGTTACGACGGCTTCATCAATAAATCGCATCTTACGTTCCTTAATTTACCATCCAGTTTATCAACTGGTTACAGTCAGCGACTGTATTTTAGGGTATAGCTATGTGTTTGTGTGGTTATAAAAACCAATAATTTTAAAAACTGATTTAAAAAATATTTGCGACCCGTGTGTGAAGCCGCCCTTGGTAGTCATTATGACAATAACACCCGATAACCAATCGGACTATCGGGTGCTTAAGTACTGCATCTAAAAACCGACGAATCTATACGGATTGCAAGGTACTACCGCATAAATGATGTCACCTTAGATTTTTTATGCTGGAATCTGAGTGTAGCTGATTCCAGCCATTTGCGTCGCCAAACGCAATACTTGCGTACTGTAGCCGACTTCATTGTCATACCAAATGTAAACAATGGCATGATTATCCGTCAAAATAGTTGCTTGAGCATCGATGATACCTACATGAGTCGTGCCAACAAAATCCGTTGATACAGCTTCTGTAGAGTCAGTATAAGCAATTTGCGACTGCCAAGTGCTGCTGTTGGCCATCTTGCGCAAAAATTCATTTAACGCATCAGCGCTTTTTGGTGCTGTTTTAAGGTTCAAATTTAAAATAGCTAAACTGACATTGGGCGTTGGTACACGAATAGCATTACCCGTTAATTTACCACTTAGTTCTGGCAATGCTTTGCCAACTGCTTTTGCTGCGCCAGTGCTGGTAATCACCATGTTCATAACTGCACTGCGACCACGGCGATCTGCTTTGTGATAATTGTCGACTAAGTTTTGATCATTGGTGAATGAGTGGATAGTCTCTACGTGACCGTTTTCGATGCCATACTCATCGTTCAATACATTAAGCGTTGGGGTAATAGCATTGGTCGTACAGCTAGCAGCACTCACGATCGTATCGTCGCCAATAGTATTGTTATTCACACCATAAACGACGTTTTTAATATCGCCACCAGCAGGTGCAGTTAACAGAACTTTTTTCACACCAGTAGATTGTAGGTGCTTGCCAAGGCCTGCTTCATCTTTCCAGATACCTGTATTATCGATGACCAAAGCGTTGTCGATACCATAAGCATTGTAGTCGATTTCGCTAGGGTCTTTAGCATAAATTACTTGCACAAAACGACCGTTGATAATCATGCCGTTATTGTCATCATCGATACTAATGCCACCCAAAAATCTACCATGAATCGAGTCACGCTCAAGCAATGAAATACGCTTAGCCAAATCACCAGCAGCAGCTGGACGTACAACGACGGCTTTTAGTTGCAAACCTTTTGCACTTGACGCTTGTGACAGTAGCAGACGGGTCAAAATACGACCAATACGGCCAAAACCATACAATACAACATCCGTCGCGCCATTGACGGCACCTGCATTATTGACAGATTTTAGCGCAGCTTGTACATCAGTGTCATTAGCAATCAATTGACCAACGTCGATACGAGTGGCTTGAATGTCTTTGCTCTCTGCGATGACTTTTACCATCGCTAAAGTGTCAGCGATATCGATAGACTTAGCGCCATGATCACGCAGTGCTACTTTTTGGTGTAGTGCTAATATCTGACCAACTGAGGTAGTACCTAGCGTTTCACCGAACAATGTTACTTGTACATCTTGCTCGTTATAGAGCTTATTCAATAGCCCCATAAGCTCGATCGCTTGTTGCTCTTGGTTGTTGTAATTGCTCAAGTGCTCTTGATGTAGTTGGCGTAAGGTATCAGCATTGCTCACGAGAAACATCCTTATGATCAGTAAAGTATTATGAAAAAGTATCAAACAGATAGATTGAATTTAGTCTAAGTAACCACTCAAATAAAATGACAGAAGAATATTCATGTCAATCATTTTCATCAGAGTGTTTAGATCGCCTAGATTTTAGCTTAATATGCTCTATTTTGCCAGTGCTAACCGATCAGCAAGCACTTATAACGCGTTTTGAGGGTATATTTAATAGATTATAAAAACAAAGGCAGCTTATTACGCTACCTTTTGATAAACACGAATATTTTAGACAGTTATGGCACCAGAGTAACCGTTTGATTACTGTGCGCTGTCAATTTAAATTCTTTTAAATCATATCCTTGTTGTTGGGCAATTTGGCGATACTTTGCGTAAGTTTCCTGACTGATATTGGGCGACCGTGCCAACAACCATAGACTACCTTTATCGGGTGTACCGACCAAAGCTGTCTTGTAATCCGGATCCCGTGCCAACACCCAATAATCAGCGCGACCAACTGGCAGCCAGCGAATCCATGAAGGCAAGAACGTGACTTTCAATTTGCTACCCGTATCGTCAGCAGGTTTTGCCAACCCCTCAGCTACAATGCCTGAACCATCTTCAGCCTGACACTTATTAGTGACTATAATTCCTGAGCCATCTGTTTTTTCGGTGTAATTGGCAGTGACATCACTGGCACAATTGCGCTGAAAATACATCGGCAATCGACCTATCTCATACCACGTACCTGCATATTGTTTGAGATCCACACTATCGACGGTCGTTGGTACATTGGCAGAACTATGCATGATACTGCTAGGCTTCACCGACAATGTCTCTGTTGTCGCTTTATCAGTCGTCGCTGTAGCAGAGGTTTTATTGGCAGACATTGTAGCCGGCAACGGTGCGGCATATGCCGAAAACGCTGCCAACGGTATAATAATCGCTAAGGCAATGCCGGTATGCTTGATAAGCCCGTTCATGAATATGCGCTCCGGTATTTTTTTGTATGAAGTGGCAGTAAATGATAAATCATCGGTTTTTTGGGGTTTTTCTGTTGAAAAATCAGCAGGATCTTCCGACATAAATGCGTCTAATTCACTGATTTTTTGTGCTTGTTTCTTCTGCACTTTTTTATAGCCGCTGGTTTCTTGATAACCGCTGATTTTTTGAGATCCACTGGCTTTTTTGTAGCCATTGGCTGTGTCAAAATCTTCTGGATCACTGTTTTTTGGATCGTTACTATCGATACTACCGTTTTCAATCATAGCAAACTCTTTTGCCTGTGTAAGGCTTTTGTCGATACTCTTGTATCCAAAATAGCTGTCTTGCAGAGACGTATCTCTTGCCAAAGGGTCTGAACGTTCATCGTCATAACTGTCATAGCTAGCATCGTTGCTAGCACTATTGGCATGTTGCCCACTATCATGAGGATAACGAGCCTTTGATTGGCTGAGTTGCTGCGCTTGAGAACCGGCTGCCTGTGAATCAGACCATGCTGACTGAGGTAACTTATTGGTTTTCATAGAGGTACCATTAATTAGTGGTGATGGTTAAAATTGATCAATTATCAAATGATTACCATTTAATTTCTTGCTCAAACACACTGCTAATGTGAAAAATAATACGAGTAAAATTAAATGTTATTAGAAGTAGTGAAGACAGCTTGACCCGATTGCCGGCTTATAAACACTAAAATCGTCATTTATAAAAAATAGCGTGGGTACTTTTAAATGGACACTTTCTAATTTGATAGCTTATCTTAATGGCAGCACTACGATTAAAACAGTGTTGCAATGTAGGAAAACGCAACGGTTTGTAAGTAATTCTATGTTTGTGCTAAAGAATAAACACAGAGTTACTGGCTGGATAAATATAGAGAAGATCCATTACTTGCATAAACCTTTTATAACAAATACCCGATAAAAATAAAGATACGTCCTAAACAAATTGCTAAATAAACTGACGAATACCTGCCACGCTGATACCACCGAACTGAGCGACTCGCCCAATCATGGCTGGTGACAATCCACCCAAGCCGATGACAGGCATATCTGCCAACTGTGCCAGAGCTGACCAATCTGACCAACCTAATGGTGCAGTATCAGGGTGAGTTTGGGTCGCTAATAACGGTGACAGAAAAATACCGATAACTGGTGGTAGCTGCTGCTGTAAACGAGCACTAGCAAGCTTATTGGCAGCATAGATACTAGCCGCATCATGACAACTGACTATCAATGGTCGATCGTTATATAACGTCTGCTCACCTACAGAAACGTGCTCCCCATTATTAAACCATTTCATGAGCGCAGTCTGAGAGAGTTGATGAACAACGACTTGATGAGCAACGATTTGATAGTCAGGTTGCACAGATTGCATGTGATGATCAAAAGGCAGAATCACCTGAATATCTGGACGCAAAGTCATCAGTTGCTTTACGCTGTTATCAAAGCCTGACTCCTTAACTCGAATGTATAGCCAAGCATGAGGCGCTACCTTTTCCTCGTGGTAAGTCAACCATTCTGCTGCTGGATTGGGTCGATCACTAAAGTGTGCCAGAGGATAAGTAATCGCTATCTTCGTGGGTAGTCGCAACCATTCAAGAATCGTTTTATTGGCAGCAGGCAAGTGATACTCTCCCGCCAATAGCGCAGATTTATTGACCCATTTTAGCGCCTGCCCTTCTAAGCCATAGCGAAGATGGCGATGCTGTTCGTACTGTAGTGCTGTCAGCTCAATATTATAGACCTGCAAGCTTACCTGCTTATCCCCATAATCATGATGTAGCCGTCCAAGTTTGACGACCGTATTGCCGTGAATATCGATCCCAGTTTCTTCAGCGACTTCGCGTATTAAGGCCTGTTTTGCGGTTTCATCCGCATCAATCTTGCCACCTACAAACTCATAACGATTACCCTGATGTTGAGCCGCATCGCGGAATCCAAGCAAATACTGTGCTTGATAATGAATAACAGCGACAGCGACGTTTACAATCTTTTGATGACTCGTTGCTGGGATTTTTGAGGGGTTTGGCATAATACTATCCTTAAGTGCTTATTTCATTGTTTGCTGATAATAACTTGAAATGGCGGTCTGCTATGGAATCAAAAGGTAGACAAAACTGGTGAAAATGCACTTGAGATGGGCTTTATCACTACTGCTTCATATAAGTTTACATAATAACTGCATTTTATTTTATCAATTACCTTGCAAAAAAACTCAATCTAAATGATAATTATTATCGTTAATAATTATTACTCTCTGATGTTGACTACTCAACTGTTTTATCAAAAGGAATTTACTATGAGCATGGTTATCTCTCGTTACTTGAACTGCCGCGAAAACCGTCTACCAACTTTACAGTCACAGCATCTGTTTGCCTTGACCAAAGAAGTACGTATTGAGCACGAAGGTGAGGAATATCGCTTACGCTTAACCCGCAAC
Organism: Psychrobacter sp. K31L; assembly: GCF_017942195.1. Classification (NCBI taxonomy): domain Bacteria; kingdom Pseudomonadati; phylum Pseudomonadota; class Gammaproteobacteria; order Moraxellales; family Moraxellaceae; genus Psychrobacter; species Psychrobacter sp. K31L. Next base: position 42,603 of record NZ_JAGKSC010000002.1, read on the forward strand.
AATCGCTTAATTTTGACCAAATAGTCAAAATTAAACCTCAATAAAAAACGCCTTTCGATGAAGGCGTTTTTTATTGGATAGCGTTTTATTAGGTAGAACATGGTAAGTGCTATTGAGCCACTGTTGCAATTGTTGCAATTGTTGCAATTCATTGATGAATAAGCAACGGATGACAGTGTTACCTAAAACTGCCAACTATAGACCACATCAACTGCGTTCTCTGCCGCTGATGTGGCTTCAACATAAATGCGACGGGTCAACTGGTAACGGACAGATAAGCTGTTTTGCGCATTGAAAACACCCACACCGTAGCGAATATATAAGTCAGGGGTCACGTAACCGGTGACATTGACGTTGGTGTCTTCACTACCGCCAGAAGCATCAACGGTCAGGCTTTGTAGACCAAAGGCCTGACCAATCTGGTTGGTCAAGTTGCGTGTGCCACTCAGGCCAAAGCTCAGACCAGCAGCGGCTAGATTATTAGTCACTTGTGACTTAAATCCTTGCTCACTGATTTGTGTGGCGCTCTTATTATCGATACGACCCGTTACCAAGGCATTCATTGCTTGCTGCTGAGTAAGACCAGCATTGTTAAAGACAATAATATTTGGACTTTCAGTACTGCCTTTAACACGCACGCCAACTGTTTTTCCACTAATGGTTTTGGCGGCCTCAATACTCAAGTTAGGCTTCATGACATCACCATTGAAGCGTACCTGACCATAGTTAAGCTCTAAACTCTGACCAAAGGCATTGATATTGGTACGACGTGATACCTGTACCACCCCTGTGGCGCGCATAATGCCCGTGCCGTTTTGAGTGATATTGATAGCACCTGCCAAAGGAATAACGGCACCAAATCCACGGAAATTAATATCATCCCCTAAATCTACGCCAATATCGGCATTGATCGACCAAGGTTTTGAGATAGCTAAAACTTCGTCGATATTACCAATAAGGCGACGATCAAGGACGACCACATCTTCAGTTTGCGTAATGATGTCTTCACTGGCTTCTGGCGGACGAATGGTCGCCGACGGCACACTGATAGCACCTGTAATGTTGACGTAACGGTCGCCTGGACGCACGATGATATCGATATCAGGATTAATCTCAGCCAATAGCAATGGCGGCTGGGTCAGTACTAGACGCTCACCAGCGATACTCAGTTTGGCTTGTAGTTTTTGCTGCCAGTTTACCGTTCCGGTTAGCGTGCCGCTGCCCGTACCACTATTAAAGGTTCCATCAACAGTCGCTTGCGTGCCACGAATTTTAGCATCGACATTAACTTTTCTTAAATTGACAGGCAGATCCAGCATCGCGATACGACCATTAGCCAATTTAACATCGCCATAGAACTGTGGTTTATCCAATGTGCCACCCACACCACCCGCCATGGTGATATTACCTTCGAGTACGCGCATACCGGGGAAGAAAGGTTTGAAAATCGCTAAATTGAGCTCATTGAGCACCAATGCGCCCGAGATGGGTTTAGGATCTTTATAAGGGTCGACAATAACTTCCGCATAACCACGTGCCCCGCGACCAGTATTGATGTCTGTACGCAGTTTGAGACCCTCAGGTACTGACAAGGCAATCAGTGATACACGCTTATATGACAAACTTATAGGAGCGCTATCACCATCTTGGAGCAAGCCTATTTTGCCATTATCAGAATATAAAGTGGTATTAATAGTCGGTGGACGACCGCGTTGCCAACCGACAACGGCTTTACCATTGATCTGACCATGCCAATCAATATCTTTAGGTAGAAATACTGAAAATAGCGAGGTATCCAGCTTTTGTAGCACTACGTCAACCTGACCACCAGATGGCGAAGCGATTAATTTTTCACGCAAACACAGCTTGCCAGTTTGATCTGCCGCCTGCCAACAGTGTGCGGCAAGTTGCACTTTAAGCTCACGGCTATTGCCGTTCTGATTGTTGGGCAAATTGACGATTAATTGCGCTGGCTGTAGTTGGTTCAACGTGGCATATCTAGACTTGACGCGACCTTTACCAATCACCCCAGACCAACTGAGTGTGTCGCGATTAAAGCCACCTTTGAGTCTTGCCGCAATATCAAGTTGCTCATTCGCGACGTTTAGATCGACCACGTGCGACTTTTCAGTACCATTGAAAGACGCATTAACGCTTTTAAAACTCTGTCCCGCAGCGTCTAAGCCTTCAGCGCTGACAATCAGCTGACTTGGGCTATTTGCTAAGTTGACGATTTTGCCGCGAATACGACCTTGACGCAATATAAAACCTGGGAGCGCAATACGCTCACCGACCAAATCAATATAAATAGTGGGCAAGGCTTGTCCCGCAGGTTGCGATAAGGTCGCACCGCCGGTCACTTTACCGGTCAGCTTATTGGAGAGCTGATCAAGACTGGTGATATTAATCTTGGTTTGTAATTGCTTGGCATTGCCATTAGCAGTGATGTAGTTATCACCCCAACGTAAGACGAGGTTATTGGCATTTAAACTGTCGATTAAGGCGTTCACTTGCTTATATTGTGCTTGTGCATCTTTCGTTTGCAGACGCTTAAAGTAACTCGCCAAGTCTTTTGGCAGACGCATTTTCGCGGCTAAGCTGCCTTTTGCACTAAGCGGCTGACCTTTTAACATGCCGGTCAAGTTGATTTGTTTGATATTAATGGTTTGCTGAGTATCACTCCAGCGACCGTCGGTATCTATAGTACCAGTGATAGCGCTTGGCGTACTCTTGAGGAAATAACCTAAATTAAAGCGATTCATTACCGCCTTAATATCCCAAGCGATACCTTGACGCACATCGACGGTGCCGCTAGCATCGATACTACCTGCAGCGCCGACATGACGGAAGCGTTTAATACGGATGAGTTGAGCATCGCCACTGGCATCAATAGCGAGTTTGCCTGCTGGTAGCTGCTCGGCATCTAATACACCGTTAAAATTTACTGCAAAGCGATTCAATTTACCTTTGGCATTCGCGTTGTTCTTGGATGCAGTTTGCCACTCACCATTGGTTTTTAGGTCACCAGTAATAATGGCGGGATTATTGGGTAAAAAATAACCCAAATTGAAGTTATCAAAGCGACCGTCAACTGTCCAACCAATATTTTTGCGCAAATCGATGACACCTTTTGCATTCACTGCGCCAGCCTCACCGTTATAATTGAGCTTGCGAATACTGATCAGCCTTGGCGTGCCTGCCGCATCGATAGACAGGCGACCCTTTGGCACATCTGCAGTATCGACCTGCCCATCAAAACGCGCATCAAACATAGACAGCTCGCCACCAACGATATCAACTTTGGCGTCACCGCCACCAGTGATGCCGATAGCACGGCCGTCTTGCGTGGCATCAAGCTGCGCCTGCAAATCGGTATTGTTTAAATTAATAATATGACGCTGACCCTTGACTCCGCTTTTGGTGATATTCACTAAGCGACCACTGGCACTAATGCTGCCCGTTAGACGCTCAAGCGGTAAGTCACTACGATACTCTTTGGGTAGTAAGCCATTGGTACGGGCATCAATTTGCCACGTCAATGGGCGCTGCTTGCTCGCCAGTTGGATCTGCCCTGTACCCGATAGGTCACCGACAATGCCATCATAATTAAGGCGATTAATATCGATGACATTACCCACTTTTCGGACACGTACATCGTAGTTGCCTTTGGGAGCGGCATTCAGCTCATTGATCACCGCATTGGCATCGATAGAGAGGGTCGAACCGCGCACGATGACATCCGCTTGACCGCTTGGACTATCGATATTACCGATGTTAGGGACGTTACGACGGGTCAGATTTTGCCAAGTGGCATCGATATATAAAGGCGCTGCCTGTTTGATCTTCGCAGAGGTCTTACCTTGGGTAATATTGGCATTAATATGCTCGCCATCACGCTGACGGAAATCTGCGTCAACTTCTAAGTTACCCGCGCTGTTCTGTTGTTGATAATGTAGCGATAGTCGACCGTTTAATTTTTGCGGGGCATAGGCTTTGAAATCGGCATAGTCGTCAGGAATAACACGGCGAATATCGAAGTTGCTACCGGTCACTCGTACTTTTGCATCGAAGCTATCTTTCCAATCTAAAATACCTTGTAGTATTAAGTTTCCAGCTGGAACCTGAGCATCCAAACGATCAATGCGCAGTTGGCTATTGGCAATCACTGCCCGCCCTTGATAATGCCCTGAAGGGATATCTTTGGCAGTCAGTTCGGTATTAATACGCAGACGTATTTCAGAGATGACACCTGAGGCAGTGGCCGTGCCGCTTTTTAAACGAATATTTTGGCTTTCAGCATAAGGAATCAAAATATCATCCCATTGCAGTTTTGCTTGAAGTGGCAAATCCTTGTCCAATGCCTGTACGACAAAATCACCGCTGACATCGCTATCATTATAGCGACTACGCACTTTGCCGACAGTACGCTTTAAACTGCCTGTGGCAGTGATATTTAGCGGATCGATATAGGCTTTGTCTAAAGCACTCACTTCAGCAATAGCACTCAAATCTAACGGATAGTCACCTTGAAGATCAATCTCACCTTGTAAAGCACTGACTTTGACAATGTCCGCATAGCGTAAGTCACCACGACCTACCGTGACCATGCTGCCAACCCATGTTAAGTCACGAGCGGTAATGTCATGAACGATGATAGGGTCTTTGGTCACTTGCTTATAGACAATCGTTTTTATTTTTGCTTGATCAAAACGCAGGTTCACCGGTAGCTTAAGCGTTTTATAATCGAAAGCCTCACCCGTTGGTGGTTTTTTATTGATAATCTCAATACGTTGAATGTCGGCATCCCGTAGATGGACTTCTTTTGCAAATACTGCACGCCAGCCTATTTTGACATAGGCTTTATCTACCCGTACTTCAAGGTCTTCGGTCGCCTCGATATCGATATCCGTGACCAACAAACCATCACGTAAATTACCGCGCCCATATTTGAATTTAATACCCGTCTCGGCACTGATCTTTTCTAATAAGAACTTGGTACCTGATTCAGTACCAGCCGCATAAAAAAATACGGCGAACATAATTGCTAGCACAATTAGTATGAGCACCAGTAGTTTGAGCAAAAAAGACAGCGGATACCAACGTCTTACAGCACGGGCATCTCGTTGCGCCGGATCTTCATCCGATGAATCATTAGGCGGGGTATTTTCGGTCAACATCACACTCAACTACGTTAAAAAATGATTGTCAACAATCGCTAAAAAACGATTGACGAGGCTCTTATAAAGGCGATCCGATAAAGAAGTGCAATCGAACCGGAATACTCTCTTCTGTCACACCAGCAGCGACATCAACCCGCACCACACCGACTGGCGATGCCCAGCGAATACCAACGCCGACGCCGACTTTGGTTTCAGTCTCGAAGTCTTTGTCATAGGCGTTACCCACATCGGTAAACAACGCACCGCGGAAGCCAGGTCTAAATTCATAGTTATATTCGGCACTACCAACGGCGAGGATTTGTCCACCCGTCAGATAGCCTTTGTCGATAGGCGATAAGCTTTCATAATCGTAGCCGCGAATACTTTGGTCGCCACCCGCGAAGAAGCGCAACTTGTAAGGCACGTCATAAAAGTCATCGGCCCAAATGTAGCCGGTATTGAGGCTACCAAGGACTTGGTGTTTATTATCATTACCAAAGCTATATATACCGCTGACACCCGCACGCACAATTGCCAAATCCGTATCGCTTAATGCCTTTTCAGTTCCTGCTTCAATAGAGTAATACTGACGGATACCACGAGTTGGATTGGTTGCACTATCCACATCCGTTTTATTCATACCATAGCCCAATAACAGCGCTTGTTGCTGCGGGCTAGAAGACGTAAAACGTATGGGCAGATCTTCTAAATTGGCCTCATCCACCCCCGTCTCTAACTCATCTAAACGGTAACGCACAGAGTAGCTACGATTCCAGCCACTGTCACGGCGAATATTACGTGCCAATGCCGCTTTTAGCGTTCGGGTAGATAGATCAAAGTTGCCTTCGCCTTGATCGATGACTTCCTCTTCATAAGTCAGGCGAGCATCTAACTTATCATTAAGCGGATGCTTCCACGGTCGGCTGGCATAGACCGAAACATTCTTAGTAATTCTAGAGACTTCTGTTTCTGCCCCTGCCTGATAGCCTTGACGATTGAGTAGATTGTAATCTATCTTCGCCGTGGCACGTACGCCAGTATCGGTACCATAACCAATACCTACTTGGGCATCGCGTGGCTTACTGGCAGAGACAAAGACATATAGTGGGACTTTTTTACTTTCTCGTACTTGTTGCGGCGTTTTACGTCCTGCCAGCGTTGGTGGTACAAAGTTTTCATCCGCAAGAATGCTTTTTTCATCCGGAAATATTTTTTGTGCCACATTGCTAATAGAGTCACTGATTTTACCTAAAATCGTGTCTGTCTCTTGGTCTTTTTCGTCTAACACCCGATCATCTGGTAGGCGACTTAAACGATTGGCTTTTTGTTTAATGGCTTGAAGTTTTTCCAGTGTTTGCTCGTCTGCCTCAAACTCAATGGCAGCGATATCAGCCGGATTGACTGTTTCTCCACTGTTGGCAGTGTTGGTGCCTTCACTGCCATTTGCCTCATCACTGTTTTGGACAGTGCTATTTTGGACAGTGCCATTCGTATTACTACTCTCTGCCCCATTATTTGCTGCCGCTACGCCATCGATAATTTCTGAAGCATTGACCTCACCATCAACATCGTTGTCAAGAGTATTGGCGGGTGCATTATCAAAAGCTAAAGTACTGTTTTCGCTGCTTTCATTGGGTGGCAAAATGGATTCGACATTCACAGTGTTGAAATAACGCGTCGCCGATAAATCGTTACTAAATTTGGTAATATCGGGGCGATAGAATGGATCACCGGGTTTAAAATCAAACAACTGCTGCAATAAAGACAGTTCGACAGGTAGCTTATCAGGGTCGCGGGTCAGAGTATTGGTCGCTGCATCATAAGTAAAAAACACCACATCATCGTATTCATAACGGTCGCCCGTGTTATAAACCAGCGATATATCAGCGGTGTTGTCTGGCAAAATAATATCGACTGATTTATTTAACCAATATTGGTCGAAATAGCCATAAGTATTGCTGAGTGACTCAAGCGCTGCTTTACTGTTTTTATAGACGCGGTGGTTAAATACATCGCCTTCTTGCGGTGGCAGCTCTTTTTCTAACGCTTGATATTCTTCTTGCGCGCTACCTTCACCACGAATCTCGACAATACGACTGTCCACAGTGACCGGCTCGCCTAAATCCTCAATAACCACCTCAATGATGTCGCTATTGGGTTGGCGCAGACGTAAGGTCACATCGTAATAACCAACGGCTTTTGCGGCATCTAATGCCGTTTGACGCAGACGCGGTAAAGCTGCCGTAAAGTCAACGACAGATTGGACGGTCGTGTCATCAAGCGCCGCCTTAATATTCTTAATCGGTTGCGTGTCTTCGTCTGCTTCGATAACTTTTGGTTGAGCGTTAGTCGCATCGTCAGCAGCGACTTGCTGCAAGTAAACCGTTGTCTCTACATGTGGTAGCGCTAGAGCACCATCATTAAATAACCTATCATAGAGCCGCTTAACGATATTGGTTTTTTTGCGAGACAGCGCCTTAGGCTTTTTGGCCTGCAGGATACTTTGATTGACAGCTTGGGTTTCGGACTGATAATCTGGCAAATAATCATTTGGATTGATGATATCTGATTGTTCGCCTTCCTCTCCTATCACATTATCTGCACTGACTGACATCTGATCATCGATAATAATATTATCGTCATCAGCGCTTCCACTACTGACAGCATCGCTTACGTTAATGGGTCGTGCCATGATTTCAGCGGTCTTAGCCTGTTCAGCCGCCGTCTCATTTCTTCCTAACGTATCAAGGTTGTTCGGTGCTGGCAAGTTGGTGGCGTCGAGACTCACATCTAAACCGATAGGCGGGTTGGTATCGTTTAACGTCGCGATAGGCGCATCAAAGTCGCTGTCGTTATTGCTAATACCATTCATGCCATTAATATCAGTGCTAGTAGCGGCGCTACCATTATTGATACTGTCAATGTCTTGCGCATTTTGCCTATCTAGCGCTGCCAGCTCGCGATCAATTTCCTCAGGCGTCATCATCTGATAGCCTTGCTGCTGCACTGTCTCAGCTTGCTGCAACAAATCCTTATTGGCAACGTTCGCCTGCGCGTCACTCAAGTCGTCTACATCATAAAGCTCATTATCCAAATCATTGTCATTGATATTGTCATTATCATCAACACCTTGCTGATTTGCAGATGCTTGCTCAGATAGTGAATTTTGCGCGTCTGTCTCTTTACTATTAGGCTGCTTATTGCTTAGGTTTTGCTCTCTATAATCATCTAATACTGACTTATCAATGATGCCTTGTTCCACGGCTCTTTTTAGTCGTAAGGCATCCAATGCGATATCGAGCTGAGTGTCTTCAGTAGAAGATGGCTCGCGAGGGGTCGGGGGCTGTGATGCTGTTGGTGGTTGGGCTAGTGTCGCAGTACTGGCGGTTGACCGGCTGGCTGTATTTTGCGTGTCATCATTCTGAGAACCAACGTTCTGACTATCAATGATTTGACTGCTAGTATCGATACCTGTCGTGGTCTCAGCCAATGCCATAGGCGCGATGCCAAAGCCCACCAAACTGGTCGCTAATGCCCTAAAAATCGCAGAACGCGTAAAATAAGTACGCGACAACGCTGGCTGCAACTCATCAATCGCGGCATATTTAGAGGGTTTGATGTTGTTCCCGTCATGACTGGTTAACGCATTACACTGCGTAACTGACAAGTGGCGCGCTAGAGTTGAAGGCTGCTGTTCCATGTATACTTATTTCCTATCACCTCACGCGGCACAAGTCACTGACGATAGACTCATCAGGTATTACCGGTGAATAAACTTATAACAGTTAGCTGAGATGCTCTATGGACTACCGTACTTTTTTATTGCTAAGTTTTAGCGCTGAACGTATATCATCTAAACTTGCTAGCATAAAATAGGTCGTTTTAAGTGATACCGAGTCTTGAGTCTCATTGATACCTTCACCTCATTGATGCTTTCACAAGGTAACCCTTCAAAAGACAACCATGTAAAATTACAAATCATAACTTAGTTAATTATGAAATCATAGCATCGGGCGCATGTATTTTTATCAAAGCCTTGCTATTATACGGCTTAATATTGATAAAACCTATGCTATATTTCGATAAGTTTTTGATAATATTGATAATTGCTTGCACCTCAAAAGCTGCGCGCAGCCCTTATTTTTCATCTATCAGCCGCGATCCATCTGTAGGAATCTTCATGGCCAACCAGTTTCAGTTATTTAAGCGCCGCCGTTTTAGCGCCATGTTTTTTACCCAGTTTTTGGGGGCGTTCAATGACAATATTTTTAAACAAGCACTCATATTAGTACTGACTTATACCGCTGCCAGTCAGTTGGGCATGGAAGTTAGTATTTTAAATAACTTAGCGGCAATGCTATTTATACTACCCTACTTTCTATTTTCGGCATTGGCGGGACAAATCGCTGATAAGTTTGAAAAGTCAAAGCTCACGCGCTTCATTAAAATGCTTGAGCTGGTCATTATGGCGATTGCTGCTGTAGGCTTTGTCTTTGAGTGGTACGGCTTATTATTTGTGGCGTTGTTTTTGATGGGCACACATTCAACTTTTTTTGGCCCGATTAAATACGCTTACTTACCGCAAGCGATGAAGGAAGATGAGCTCGTCGGTGCCAATGGTTTGTTTCAGATGGGCACCTCACTGGCTATCCTCATTGGTATGATTGTCGCCGGTGTTTTGACCCAGCTATCGCAATCCCTTTATTGGATTAGCGCCACCGTATTGGTCGTCGCTGTTTTGGGTTATCTAGCAGCCCGATATATTCCTACGATGCCCGCCATGCAGCCGACGCTCAAGATTAATTGGAATATTTTTACCACCAGCTGGTCGACGGTACGCTATTTATACTCGCTGCCTTTCTTATTCTTTGTCATTCTTGGCAACAGCTGGTTTTGGTTTTATGGCGCGACGTTTTTGACCCAAGTACCAGAATTCAGCAAAGTCATTTTGCATGGCGATGAGTCAGTGGTTATTTTCCTATTAACGTTATTTTCTGTTGGTGTGTCGATCGGGTCTTTGTTATGTAAAACCTTGACCAAAAACCAAGTCAGTTTACGCTTACTTCCTTTTGGTATTGCTGGTTTAAGTATTTTTGCTATCGATTTGTATTTTTCCTTGTCAGGACTAAACATTGACGTTAACACTGAGACGTTACTGGGTATTGGTGATTTGTTTGGCGTGAGTGGCAGTTGGCGCGTGTTTGCCGATTTGTTCTTTTTAGGGTTTAGTGGCGGCTTATATATTGTCCCTTTATATGCGTCTATGCAGGCTTACGCGCCCAAAAGCCACCGCGCACGTATCGTTGGTGCCAACAACATTTTTAATGCCATCTTTATGGTCAGCTCAGCGATTTTTGCGATTGTGGTGCTCAACACCTTAGGATTGACGCTACCGCAATTATTCTTGGTCACTGGTCTGCTAAACATTGCTTTTGGTGCGTTTTTATATATTAAGCTGAACAAACACGTGAAGCATGCGGTCATCCAAACTCATGATGATGAGCTTAGCCGACAAGATTAGATGCTTCGAAGATCTAACGAGCATTAGTAAAGTTGGTGTTTGCTGAATCATACAGCCGATAATAGTGGTGCCGATAATTTGTATTGTTTGCTATAGTAATGTGCATGAACAGAATATGACTGTTTTAAAAAGCACGTAGCCTTAATAAAAGTATTTTATTGATAAAAAATAAAGCCATCAGGAGTGAATCATGGCCCTGCGTCCCTTATCTAAAATTGACCAGCTATTGCTTGGGGTTGACAAGGCATTGCGAGCGGTTGTTCCGCACTCAAACCCCAGTACCCGCCCATTGCCCGTCAGTAATGACGATATTCCTGAGCTGACCATTACGGAGGCGCGTCACGTGGCAGGACTGATGCGCATCAATCATACTGGCGAAGTATGTGCGCAAGGTCTATATCACGGTCAAGCCTTTGCTGCCAAAGACAATGGCGTCAAGCAAGCCATGCAGCATTCAGCCGAAGAAGAAGTCGATCATTTGGTGTGGTGCGAGACACGTTTAAAGGAATTAGGCAGTCATGCTAGCCTTTTTACCCCATTATGGTACGGCATGTCTTTCGGTCTTGGTGCGGTAGCAGGCACTATCTCTAACGAGTTTAGTTTGGGGTTTGTCGCCGAAACCGAGGCGCAAGTCAGCGAGCATTTGCAAGAGCATATCGGGCAATTACCCGTCCATGATCAGCGCTCAAGAGAGATACTGGCGCAAATGGATATTGAAGAATTGCACCATCGCGAGCTGGCACTAGCAAGTGGTGGCGCGGCCTTATCACCACCGGTGCGTCAGACCATGCGTTGGATGGCAAATCGGATGAAAGCCACGGCTTATCATCTGTAAATGCATAGTGAGTAGCGCCTCTCATAGGGCTGACTGAATTATTTAATTTAACAATCCTACTACTGATAGCATTCAGCTTAATTTGCTAGGGTATTAGAAATTTGCAAGATTGCGCGCCAATAATACAAAACATTTTAGACAATACAAAACAACTATCAATCGATTGTAAATAACGACTTAATACACAAGGTAACGACTTTTATGAAAGCCATCAACCACTCTAGCTTGTCTACCGACTCATCTACTAAAGCGCCTAAGTTTGCGACCTTGACCGCCTTAGCGGCTGCCTGTGCCATGATGTTGTCTGTCCCTGTTAATGCGGCAGAAACTGACAGCACAGCTAGTGCTAGCACAGTCGCTGCTGTCCCTAGTGCCATGGATTCAAGCAGACGCGTCATTCGTCTTGCTAAGCCAAATGCTAACGCTGCTGCCAGTACGGCTCAAACCGACGTAGCAGCAAATATGGCAACGGCAAATATTACTCAGCAAAACAATGCTTTACCAACTGGCACTCAGCAAAGTCAGCCGCCATTAAACGCTGTACAGTCAGCGGCAGTACCGCAAGCACCAGCAGTAGCAACTCCGGAATTGACAGGGACGACTCGTGTGTACGAGCGTGGACCAATGACAGCAACCGGCATTGACCTTCGTGGTGGTCAGCTGTCTAATATTCCAACGCCGCAAGTGCAACTTTCAAGCGTTAGCTTTGTACCGACAGTGTTGGTTCCACAGCAGCAAGGTTTGGGTACTGATAAGCTTGACGTTAGCTTGCTAGATGACTTTATTGAAGACGTCTCTCCTAACGCCCGTCATTATCCACCAAACTTTCCTAATCGCTCACAACGTCACTATACTCGTGAAAAAATCAAAGTATTGACCGAATGGATTGAGCCTTATGCTCAATCGCCAAATGCTTCTTATGACGTGCTACTTCGGGCGGCCAAACTCAATGGTATGGGGCGTAATTTAGACTTAGGCTCAGACTATACGGTACGTGGCGGCAAATATGTCGACCGTGCCATCAAGATAAAATCTGATAGTGGTGAAGCCAACTTCTTATACGGTATGATGTTATCAGAAGGCGGTGGCTTCAAAGAAGGTCAAAAATATCTAGACCGAGCCGTCTCTTTGGGCTACACCGAAGCGGAGCAAAGCTTGGCGCAGTCAGACTTGTTAAGTGATCGTCGCGATAATGCTCTAGAGCGTTTGCGTCGTCTCGAGCAACAAGTCCCTAATAATGCAGTTATTCGTCAACAAATTAAGCTCGTTGAAGATGGCAAGTTTTATATTTGGGACATACCAGCGCCTGATATCGACGTGAAGCCAGGAGCATAAATTCAGTTATTAACTTCAATTATTAAAAAATGACTTAAAACTAAAGTACGTAGCGCCTTCTTTTTGTATTGGTTTGATATCAATATAAAAAGAAGTTTTTTTTTGGCTCAATGCTAGGGCCTGTCTTCAATTCACTCGATAGTCATCTAAATGGGCTAAAAATGGCTAAATCTTGCCAAACATCGTCAAATAGCTGGTTAATATCCCGATATTATCTGCGCTATTTTTCTTGTTTGACGGCAATTTATCTCATTTTTATCGCCATTTTTGAAATGAAGACACGCCCTAGTCATTGTCGCTTTTTCTTTTTCTTTTGCTTATTCAAATAACCTCTTTAGCCATTCAGGTTAAAAATTTGATACGTTGTCGTCACACTCATTTTATTCTGAATATTATTAAACAAAATTTTACTATTAATTTTGTCCATTACACCTGAAGTTTCAAATAAAATAGTGAAATCCAAAAAGTTGCGCTACACTCGTTTTATTATATTGACGACCTATGATGACTATAGGCATGACTATTATTTATTGGAATTACCTATGACCTTCACTCGCCCTGTCAGTAATCCGGCAACACACGCTACTATAAAAATAAAACCTGTCATTCTATCAGGGCTCATAATGGCAATGGCGCTACTACCAGCTTGTAGTACCGTATCGGTTGAAAAGCAAGCATCAGCGAAGACCATTTCTGCACAGCGCGGCAATATCGTCACAGACAATGAGCTCAGTACTGACACAGCGTCAGCCTTGTTATCAGCAGGCCTCAACGAACAGGCCTGTTTTCAACAGTTTGATTTGTGCCTAATGCAGCTCACTGACAGCATGCTCAATGAAAATTACCGTCCAGCGCTGGCTGTGTTTTCAGAATTACATTATGCCAGAGCTCGTCAGCTTGCCGACTCCAAAGAGTGTCAAAATGCCCTCACTCGTCCGCCGCTTGATCCTTATTATGCCAACGCGCCTCTGAGTGATACTGAAGCCGATAGTCAGCAGAAGAATACAGACGAATGCTTGATCAACTACCAAAGTCAACTGTTTGATGCCATCAAATCCAGCTATACCTATCTGTTTTATGACAGTTTGGCACATGACTTTGAAGGAGTAGATAAAGTAAAAAGTCAATCTCAGGCAAAAAACCGTATTCCAAGCGATATTGACATCCAAACTCAAGATATTTATAACGCAGCCAGCAATGACGTCATTACCCAACTATATCAATCGGTAGATGGCACAAATAAATTGATGGGTAAGACCGAAGTGGACTATCTACCAATGAGCACGGCTTCTCAAGATACGAGCAAACAAGAAGCGATCGCAAACCGAGCATCGTTAAACGGTAAACCTACTGACCAGATCGAAGTGATGAAGGTGCAAGTAGACCGTTATAATCTCAATATCTTTATGCCCAACGAAAGTAACTATCTAAAAAATGCACAAAAACAAACCTCAGCGCTCGCTGACTTGGTATCCACTTATGAGCTGCGTCTCTCAGGCCTCAACTCAATCAGCAAACGTCCAGGACTGGGTATTAGCTTAGTCGCTTCATTGGATGATCGCTATACCACGACTGTCCGACAACTGTTGGTTTCATCGCTATCGGGGCGGCTCAATAAAGATACCGTTGACGGAAAAAAAGATGATAGCGCGCCCAGCTCACGCATCTATCCTACAGGGCATTTATTGATGACGGGCTTAATTAAGCCCGCTGGAGATAGCGTCCTTGATACGCTCAGCAGTCATCAGCTCGATATTCATTTATACAACCCTTATCGCAGCGAGAGCGCCACTATCTTGGGCGATGACTATCCACTGGCAGCGAACTTCTCTGCTGGCTATGGACTATGGCTGGCAGAAAACCAGCTCGATGGCGTCGGTTACTTAAACCTAATTACCCGCCAAAAACAGGCCAGCTTACCCAAGCTGTTTATGCTAGAGCCTTACGATCCTGATAAGCGGGTAATCATCATGGTGCATGGCTTGGCGTCTAGTCCCGCCACGTGGGTGAATTTGACCAACGATATTTTTAATGATGATAAGTTGCGTGATAACTATCAGGTATGGCAGATTTTTTATCCGACCAATTTACCTATTTTAGAGAACCGTTATCAAATTCAGGAATTGATCAATAGTACGTATCAACAGACTGATCCTGAAGGACAAAATCGTGCCAGCAAAAATAGCGTGATTATCAGTCATAGCATGGGTGGTATCATCTCCCGCATGATGCTGTCTGATGACAATTTGGCCAACAACTTAAACGCTTTAGAGGATAAAGATTTACTCGAAAACAGCAGTAAACGACGAGTCGATGACATGCTGAAAAAAGCCTTTGCTAACGACGATCTGCGTAACCGTTTTGAGCTACACACCCTGCCACAAGTCGATACTGCCATCTTCTTGTCCTCACCCTTTCAAGGCACCGATTACGCTGATCGCTGGTTTACTCGAGCGCTAAGGCGCATCGTGTACTTACCTGTGGGATTGGTCAAGACTGTCACCGATAACGTGGCCACCCTCGCCATTCAGGGCGACTTGGCGCAAAACCCCTTGGGTGCTCTGTATTTGCAGAATGGTGCCAGCCAGCTAAGCGATAAATCGTCTTTTATTCAGCTAACCAAAGACATCAGCATCAATGATCGCATTACTTATCATTCGATTATCGCTAATAATGATGCCGATATCACTAACGGCTTGGCGCAAATGCAACCCGGTGGTGCAAGAATTGACTTATCCCAAGAAGTATCAGAAGAGGACAGTAGCGAGAATGCAAGTAATGGCCCTGCATCTGAATCTGAATCTGAGTCAATCAGTGAACCGCTCGTCGCCGCTGTGACTGTCGATGAAGATATCAGCCAAGCACTGACCGAACGCTTGTCAGATGGTATCGTCCCCTACACCAGTGCCCATCTCGAAGGTGCCGCCTCTGAAACCGTCATTAATGGCGGTCATAGCATCCAAGAAAATCCACAAACCGTACTAACGCTGCGACAGATTTTGCATGAACAGTTACAGCAATGATGTCAGCCTAATTGATCAGCCGAAAGGGCGTTTCTTCAAGGAAGTTTTGGTGACTGTTAGGTATGCGACCAGCCCCATGAGTAGCTTGCGTGTATACTTATGGTGGCGCATACTATATTCATCTTAACTGACAGTCATACATTAATTTATAGGGATATAAATTACTTCATTCAGCTAAACAGTCTTAGCTTAGCCGCATTTGATACATTGATATTGGTTGCTAACTAATACTAAGCCATTGCCCGTAACACTTGTCATCCTGCTTTACGGACAGTTACTTGAGCGTGTCATGGAAGCCAGCGCTATTCAGCTAACAGATAAGGGTAACCGTTTATGTTCGCTACGTTTATGATTGACCAGCTTGATGCGCTGACGCTCGCGCGCATCCAATTCGCTTTTGTTATCTCGTTCCATATTGTCTTTCCTGCTTTTTCTATCGGGCTTGCCAGCTGGCTTGCGGTATTAGAATACCGCTGGTTAAAAACGGGCGAGCCTATTTACGCTGAAGTTTATAAACACTTTGTCAAAATATTCGCCGTTGTATTCGGTATGGGTACGGTGTCGGGTGTGGTTATGTCTTACCAGTTTGGGACCAACTGGGCTGTATTCGCTGACAAAGCGGGTAACGTCTTAGGCCCATTATTGGCCTACGAAGTCCTAACTGCGTTTTTCTTAGAAGCCTCGTTCTTAGGTATCATGCTATTTGGTTGGGGACGAGTCAGCAAGCGCATGCACTTTGCATCAACGGCGATTGTGGCTATAGGCACCCTTATTTCAGGATTTTGGATCTTATCAGCCAACAGCTTCATGCAAACGCCGCAAGGCTTTATGATTGGTGCAGATGGTCTATTGTATCCAACTGATTGGCTCAAAATCATCTTTAACCCCTCCTTCCCCTATCGCTATGCACACATGATGACTGCAGCATTCTTGTCTACTGCGTTTGTGATAGGCGGCGTTGGGGCATATTACCTTCAATCCAAAAAGCATACCGATCACCGCAGACACGGTCGCATCATGCTCGGTATGGCAATGATTATGGCCATCTTTGTGGCACCGCTACAGGTAGTGCTTGGTGATATGCATGGTCTGAACACGCTTGAGCATCAACCTGCCAAAGTTGCGGCAATGGAAGGGTTATGGGAGAACGAGCGCGGCGCACCACTTGTCTTGTTCGCTATACCCGACCAAAAGGCACAAAAAAACCATTATGAGGTTAAGATACCCTACGTATCGGGTCTTATCTTGACTCACTCATTAGATGGCGAAGTTAAAGGTCTTAAGAACTGGGCACCAGAAGATCAGCCCTATGTCCCAATTGTATTTTGGTCGTTCCGTGTCATGGTAGGTATTGGCTCCTTGATGGTATTGGTGGGTCTGTTTAGTCTTTACAAATATATCAAAAAACAACAGTTTAACCCCGACAGTAAATGGTTCCATCGTGCGTGGATGATGATGACACCGCTTGGCTTTATCGCCCTACTCGCAGGTTGGTTTGTGACTGAAACGGGTCGTCAGCCATGGACGGTATACGGCGTGATTCGTACGGCTGAGAGTATGTCACCGCTTGCCGCACAGCAAGTCGCGACTACCTTGATTGGCTTTATTGTTCTCTATATCTTTGTTTTTGGTGCCGGTAGCTTTTATATCTTGCGTCTGATTGCTCAGGGACCAAAACCGTACCTAGATCCTGCAGAAGATAATTTCTATCAGCACTCTGTCACAGAAGGTCAAGGCCGTACCTTGAGCGGTGATAAGAACCCTGCTAAAAATACTGAAGAAGATTTAGATACTCCTGCGGACGATGTTGATGATGGAGGGTTACGCTAATGTTTAACTACGGTGATGTATTAGATTTACCCTTAATTTGGGGCGGCTTAATTGCCTTAGCTGTCTTTGTTTATGTCCTACTTGATGGCTTCGATTTGGGCTGTGGCATTTTGTTTCCGTTTGCAGGCTCCGATAAGAATCGTAGCCGAATGATGAACTCTATCGCACCATTTTGGGATGGTAATGAGACATGGCTGGTACTGGGTGGCGGTGGCTTGTTTGCCGCTTTCCCCGTCGCTTATGGCATCATTATGACGGGGCTATATCTGCCAGTCACATTGATGTTGTTTGGTCTTATTCTACGCGGGGTGGCATTTGAGTTTCGCTTCAAAGCCACGTCACGGCGCTATGTATGGGATTTTTTCTTCTTCTTAGGCTCAATCGTTGCCGCCTTCTCTCAAGGGGTGATGCTAGGTGCACTCGTACAGGGACTACAGGCTAGCGATCGTTTATACTCAGGAGGACCCTTTGATTGGGCCACCCCCTTCGCTATGGTGTGCGGTGTTGCTCTCATTACTGGCTATGCGCTACTCGGGTCGACATGGCTCATTATCAAGACCGAACACACACTACAAGTCTGGGCAAGAAAAATATCGAGCTGGATACTATCAGCGTTGGTTTTAGCGATGGTTGTAGTCACGATGTTTATGTACTTCTCAGATATTGATGCACTCGAGGGCTGGTTCACTCTACCGGGCCTATTTTATATAGCACCTATGCCTATTATTGTGCTGCTACTGTTCTTTCTTATGCGTAAAGACTTGACTACTGAGCGCGAATATCGTCCATTCTTATTGACAGTGGCACTGTTTTTGATGGGTTATATTGGTGTCTGTTATGCCATGTTCCCTTATATCGTTCCCTATCAGATGACGATTTATGACGCGGCGGCTGCGGATACGTCGCTGTCCTTTATGCTGATTGGTGCGGTTATTATGCTACCGATTATTTTGAGCTATACCGCCTACGCTTACTATACCTTTAAGGGTAAGTCCGGTCATGAGCCTATGTATTAAGTACCGCATTATAGGAGCTTCAAACCCTTAGTGGTTGTAGATACATTTTTATTTATGGCAGATAGTAAATAGGAGTGTCATTAAAGACAGGAGGTTTCGATGAAAAAACTCAGTAAAAAACAGACACAGTGGCTATGGTTTCTCGGCTTGTATTTAGCAGGATTTTTGACTATTTTCATTATCGCTCAGCTGATCAAACTTGCAATGGGCGTTTGATGCCAATCGCTAATATCATAAAAAAAGCAGCGTCGAGAAATCAACGCTGCTTTTTTTATTAATCTGTTTTTATTTGATATTGCGTTTATGCGCCTAAGTGATTATCGCTACCGTTGCTCTCAATAAACTCATTTACCTGCGCCAAACGCTCAGGCGTCCCTACATCTATCCAATTATCAGTGATGACTTCCGCCGTAATTTGGAATTTGGGCATGGCTTTCCTGAGCAGTGGCGCCAATGCAGCTGGCTGACCTGATACCAATCCATCCACCAATCTAGGCGACATTACACTGATACCAGCAAAAGTATGTTTGTCTGCATCACCCACTGGCTGCTCACTGGCCAGACCATTATTGATCGCAAAATCGCCGCCATTATTATGCTCTGGATTGTCAATCAACAACAGATGCGCCTGTTGATCAGCGCCTAGTCTATAGTCCCGCAACTGAGCAAAATCATACATCGTCCAGACATCGGAGTTGACTAAAATAAATGGCTCATCTCGCAGTTTACCGGTTTGTAATGCTTGAAAAATGCCACCTGCGGTCTCTAACGGCTCATCATCTTCTACTGACCAATGCAATTTGACCCCGTACCCGCTACCATCACCCAATGTATCCATGAGCTTGTCAGCAAGCCACGAGGCATTAATCGTAATATCGGTAATGCCCGCGGCTTGTAGCGCCTTAATATGCCAAACAATCAGCGGCTGTCCACCCACTTCTACTAAGGGCTTAGGGGTTTCAAGTGTTAACGGACGCAAGCGCGTTCCCTTACCAGCAGCCAAAATCATTGCTTGCGTAATCGTAGACATGCACGCTCCTTATTCAATTTATAATGAGAGAGATAGATGCAACTTATTATCCATCTCTATAACGAGGAAAATTTCTCTTGATAAGCAGGTGATACCTGATCTGCAAGCCATTGATTAAATGGCAATAGCGCTTGCTGCATCGCCTCATTGCCATGCTCAGCAAGCCAATTTAACTCAAGCAGTAGATCGCGCATGACTTTGGGGATATCAGCCAGATAACGGTCTTTACCATCGCGCTCAGACAAACGGATAAAGATTCCTAGTACTTTAAGATGCCGCTGTACGCCCATCACATTCATATCATTCTCAAGCTGTTCAGCACTATCGGTGGTGGTGAGCGCCGCCTGTTGTTGCAACTGCCAAAAGTCACGAATCCAACCAGATATTTGATGCTCTGGCCATTCAACATAAGCGTCACGCACCAATGACACCAAATCATAGGTATAAGAACCAATCACCGCATCTTGGAAGTCAATCACGCCTAAGCGCGAGCGATCCGCTTGATCTTGCATCAGGTTGCGACTGTGATAATCACGATGCACGATCACTGCTGGCTGCTGTAAAACCTCTTGTATCAATGCCGTTTTTAGAGTGTTCCATAGCTCATTATCGAGTTCGACCCCGATATAGGGTATGAACCAATCACTGAATAAATCCATCTCGCGGTTCAATAACGTGGTGTCGTAATCAGGCAATTGGTACTGAATTTTTGCAGTCTCTACCGGCACAGTCTGTAGCGCTACCAAGGTCTGCATGGCCAATTGATAATGATCATTAATTTGTTCAGGTGTCGCATTGACGAGCAAATGCGCAAATTCTATCGTGCCAAAATCTTGCAATACCAAAAAGCCCTTTGCTACATCTTGCGCAACCAGCGTTGGCACATTGATTGCGGGCGCCATCAGCTTTGCAACATTGATAAACTGCTGCAAGGCGTCTTGCTCGTCAGCAGAATCCATGACAATATAGCGCGCGGTGGCATCATCCTTATCAGCCAATTGGATACGGTGATATTGGCGGGCGCTCGCATCACCAGGCAAACTATCGAGCACAAATTTTTGGTCAGCAAACACTTGCTGCAACCAATTCTCTAGCTGCTGTTGGCGGTTATTCTTGTCGTTCAGAGTGGCATTCAGGGTGGCGTTCAAAGGCATGGTATCAGTCATAGAGTACATCGCAGGTTAAATATAAGTCGTAAATCATTAAAGTAGTGATAAGTCAGGCAAAACCTTGCTAAAATAGTGACAGCTTGATTGACAGTATCTGTTGTAATGTAGGTATTGACACATAGTTTTATCAATATTGCCCAGCAATTTTCAAGAAAACAGCTTAGCAATGTCATAAATTTTGGTAAATAGTGTAGCTGATTTGGTTTTTTTTGACTATGATTAGTCGTCATTATATGTAAAACAGCCAAATTTTTGAGATTATATGATTAATTCCTGATTTTTTAATCATTTATGAACCACTAAGTTTTTAGTCATTTATGAACCGCTAAATATAGCTAAAACATGGCTATTAAACTAAATATCGTAATCCAATAGGCTCTGCAATCATAGGTGTGCCCTTGTTATATTCTCCGCTTTACCAAAGCATCCGTTTGGTTTTATTCGGTGCCTTAGGCTTATCGAGCTTGACCGTCAGTGCAGCGCTCACCAAGGCTGACACACAGACAACTGCGCCATTAGCCACCGATACTGTCAGCAGTTATGTCTCTGACCCAGCCGGCGATGTCAATACCGATGCCAACTTCAATACCAATACCAATACCAGTACCAATATTAACACCGTCAATCAAGACATTAGTTACCCGCGCGTCACTGCACAGAAAAGCGCTTATGAAGCAGTAAACGAAGAAACTGTAAATATTGCTCCCGAAGCTAGCAACGCTGCTTTGATGGCTAGTAGCACATTTGATAATAGCGATTTAGACATCACTGAAATCAACGACAATAGTGATGCTATCTCTGACGTACAGGCACAGAGAAAACCCCTAACGACCATCGGTGACAACACCAATTCGAGAAATAACGATGTGCGAGTGGCTGACAACGCTAGCAATACGCTGAAACCGATTGATGACAGCGATGCAATCGATGCCAGCGATGAGAGCATTCAAAACAGCTTGCTGCGTTTGGCAGAATTTTATGAGCTGACCCCTGATACCGATTTATCAGTCCTAAATACGAGTGATAGTACTTTAGAGTCTGAACCAGATAATATCCAAAATAATTTATCACCTGCGACGCAAACCATCGCCAAAGTAGGCAAAAACTTACGGCTGCTACCAAACGTCATCGATAGTGCCCAGCGCTGCGAAGGCCGATGGGTCTACCCACAACAGAATGCTAATTATCAACGAGCCGTCAATGAAGCGGCGATGGATAATGGTCAGGTGGCGACCAATCTGAATGGCGTGGCTAATAATCGAGCGCCTTTATTTGCAGAGTCCGACTATGGTTATTATGACAATGTCGACTATGCGGAGCTATCTGGTAACGTGATTGTCGATCAAGGCACTCAGCATATTGAAGCTGATAGTATCTTGTTAGATTTGAGTCGTGGTGTTGCCGCTGCGCAAGGTAAAGTCATGTTTACCGATCAAGCAACTGGCAATCAAGTAACCCGTGCTAACACTAGAAACACAGGTACAGACAGTATCACCGAACAGGCAGCCAAAGGTGGTCTCATTGGTGTCGCAGACAGTCTGGCTTACAATACTGAAACTGGACAATCAACGGCTAACGATGTGGCGTTTGCGAGCGTAGAGCTCCAAGCACACGGCTATGCCAAGCGCCTTAATCGACCTAATGACAGCCAATATGAGCTGGATCAGGTCATGTTCAGCACTTGCCCACCGACTGACCGCAAATGGCAATTCGATGCCAAAAGTATTGATTTGGACACGGAGACTGGTCGCGGTGAAGCTTACAATACGACTTTCCGTATTGCGGATGTTCCAGTGTTTTATCTGCCTTATTTTAACTTCCCCATAGACAGCCGACGCAGTACAGGGTTCTTATTACCGAATGCGAGTATTAGTAGTGAAAGTGGGCTTGAGGTTGATATCCCCTACTATCTCAACTTAGCACCCAATTATGATGCGACGATCAATACTCACATCTATAGCGATCGCAACCCTATGCTCACAGGTGAGTTTCGCTACTTGACCGAAAATTATGGCGAAGGGATTTTTAACGGTTCATATTTGCCAAACGACAAAGAATATGATGACGAAGATCGCACCAGCTTTTTTTATGATCATTATTGGTCATCTACCAGTATTCCGCGCTTAAGTGGTGATGCTAAATACAGCTATGTGTCGGATGAAGATTATATTAACGACTTTGATACTTTGGGTTTATCAGACAACACCTTAAACTTGCCACGTCGCGCTCGACTTAATTATTACAACGATTATGTCAACGGTGAGCTGAAGGTTGAGACTTTCCAAACGCTCAATGCTTTTACCGATAATGGTGAGCCGTTAGAAGACAAAGACAAGCCTTATTCACGCTTACCACAGCTCAAACTTGACTATCGATTACCGTGGGCAGAGCGTTTTGATATCACGGGTGTGCATGATTCTGCTTATTTCAAAAAGTCTATCGATGACGGTTCTGAAAATGAAAAAAGTGGTGCGCGGGTATATAACAAAATCAGCGCTGTTTATCCGATGGAAAAATCATGGGGTTATATTAAGCCCAAGCTGAGCCTACAACATCTGTATACCTCATATGACGAAGACAGCCTCGCGGACAACCAACTTAGTGAAGAAGATGGTAGCCAATCGGTATTTGTACCGCAAGCCAGTATTGATGCAGGTTTGCACTTCTACCAAGCAGGCTCACCCTTCGGTGCCTTTGACGATACCATGGGTGGCTATCGCTTATTAAGTCCACGATTGAAATACACCTATTCGCCATTTAAAAACCAAAACGACATCCCTAACTTTAACACTCGTATCGCCTCAATTAACTACGAGCAGTTGTTTTCAGACAGTTGGTTTTTAGGTCATGATCGCTTGCAGGATTTGCATTCTATTACCCCTGGGATTAATTATCGTTACATCGATGCAACGGGTGTGACACGTTTTGATGGTAGCATTGCTGAGCAGTTTTATATCGATGATGGTCGCGTGACCCTTGAAAATCAACAACCTGTCTTTAGCTCTTCCTCTTCAGGAATGGTTTGGGATACCAGTACGCAACCCTACAACAATTTTTGGGTAGATGTCAGCGGTGCGCTAACCGATGATTATGACTTGAACTACGTTACGACAGAGCTACGTTATCAGCCATCGGATAATAGCTTGTTTAACGTTGGGTTTGTTAAGCGTCAGCGCGATGAAAACACCAATCAATTGCCGCTGTCTGCCTTTACTGCTTCAGCCGTGTTCCCGATCAATAACAGCTGGCGAGTATTGGCTCAAGGTCAATATGATTACAATCGTGATAAAATGCTCGATTCGCTAATCGGCATCGATTATGAAGATTGCTGCTTTGGTTTTGCCGTTTACGGTCGTCGTTACTATAATGACCTAAACGTCAAAGACAAGCCAACACAAGCGATTATGGCAGAGATTAGATTGAATGGTCTTGGTAACAATAGCAGCCGTTTGACACGATTGCTCGCTGATAAGGTCTTGGGCTTTGAACCCGTCCAGACTGCATGGAAAGACTAACAAGGCGCAAATAATGCTATATTAAGGCATTGTTTTCGTCATTATTTATATAACCTTGTTTGTAACCCTATTATGGGCAACCTTAGACAATATTTGCTTATTAAAGATATTAGATAGCGTTGACCGACTACCATCCGATGCGATGACATTGATGAGGAGCATCATGAGATTTTTTTCTTTACGTCAGACCAGCCGAGCTGTACTGCTTTCTATGAGTATGAGTGCAGGCCTTGTACTTAGTTTCAGCGCGCAAGCTGCCACCGTTAATTCTGCAACAGCATCTAAAACAAATGCTAGCGCTGAGCAAAGTAACGTCAATCGCTTGACCCCAGCAAACAGTACCGATGGCATCATTGCTTTGGTCAATGAAAATGCTATCTTAAAAAGCGACTTGATTGATGCGATCACCAAAACACAAGCACGGGCTCAAGCTGCTGGTGAACCGATTGCCAATTCAGCACAGCTACAGTCTGAAGTGTTAAATGCTCTCATCTTGCGTGAGCTGCAACTGTCACTGGTCAAACGTGTGGGTCTAAATCCTAACGAAGCCGATATCAATCAGCGTCTTGGTCAAATTGCTCAAGCTGAAGGGCTTGGTAGTATTGCTGCTTTACAGCAACGCTTAGACGCTGACCAACCTGGGAGCTATGCGACCCTACGAGCCAAACTCATTGAAGATGCCGCCATTCAGTCTTTGCAGCAACGCCAAATCAGCAGTCGTGTGCGTATTAGTGAGCAAGATATCGATGCATTTTTGGCTTCTCCAGAAGCCAAACGTTTGAACCAAAGCGAGTACCAAACTGTTCATGTACGCGTCCCTTATATGGATGACTACAGCCGACTGTCAGAAGCCCAGCGTGCTGAAGCACTCAAAGTGGCTCAGGCATTGCGTGCACGCTTATTAGAACCAAATGTCGACGTGGCTGCAGCCGTTACTGCCAGTCAAGGCAGCTACGCTATCCCTATACAAGGTGGCGATATGGGCTTTCACAAAGCGGCATCGCTACCGACAGAGTTATCGAGCGAGATTACTAAGCTTGATGTCGGCGCAGTGAGTGCGCCGTTATTGACGCCTGAAGGCATTGATATCATTAAGCTTGCTGATAAAAAAGAAAGTGATAAAATGCTCATACCGCAGTGGAACACTCGTCATATTTTGATCAAAGTTGATGAGCTACAAACGGATGCCCTTGCTGAGCAGAAGATTAATGATCTGTATGAGCAATTACGCAGCGGCGCTGACTTTGCTGGTTTGGCATCAACCTATTCGGATGATCCAGGCTCAGCAGGACGCGGTGGCGATCTGGACTGGGTAAGCGCAGAAGATATGGTCGGACCATTTGAAGCAGTGATGAAAAATACAGCAGTTGGTGATTATTCTGCTCCTTTTAAGACCCAATTTGGTTGGCATATCTTAAAAGTAGAAGGTAAGCGTCAAGAAGACGTTAGTGAGCAATATCGCCGTAACATGGCGCGTCAAGCGTTATATCAACGTCTAGCACCACAAGCCAAAGAAGATTGGCTACAAGAGCTACGTGCTGGCGCTTATATTCAAGTGCTTGGCTAATTGCTTGACGAGACGCTAGCAAGCTGAATATCAGTACACATTTCTAAATGAAAAAAGGGTATATGCCATTGCATGTACCCTTTTTTTATATGAACAACGCGTAGGCTTTTTTCTTTTACCCTAGGGCGTGTCCTCAACTCAAACTATCGTATAGTCAAAATACCCCAAAAACGCGACGATACTGCTGATATCAATTTTTTGTAGCCTCTGTCTGCGTAGGCACAGAAAGCAAGAAAAATTGATATCAGCAGCGCGTGATGTATCGATATTACTTTTCACTGACTATATCTAAATGCTCTCAAACTTTGAATGCTAGAAGCTGAAATTTATAAACCAATACTTTACACACAAAGAAAAGCCCCGAACCTAGGGCGATTGGTTCGGGGCTATGGCGCTTCATATTATTGTTATTATTTCTTCCTTGTTGACTCATCCTAAGTCATAAACAGTATCTTATAAGACAGCGGGCTGACCTGTGCTTTTATTGATACGGTCTCAACACTGCATCCATGCGTATCCTTGTGTTGATGGTGGTATTTTAAGGCAATCAGTTTGATGCGACTAGAGGCTAAAGACCTTATTTAACGTAAGCATATGCTTACGTCATGATAGCGCATTTCACCCCATAACTTAGGTCTGCCATTACCCAAAGCTTCGCTGCTCTTCTCTGTGCTCATCTGAGACTTTTTTGCCTTCTTTTTTGCCTTCTTCAATTTTGTTTTCTGTCTCTTGGATATCTTCTGCCTGTGCCGTGGGGGCATTACCTTCTTGTCGTCTCGTTTCTTCTGGCTCGTATTGTAAAGTCGTCATAACAGGGAAATGATCGGATCCTACAGATGGCATACGCTGGATATCGACCACTGTAAAGCAAGCACTATGGAAAATATGATCTAACGCCCAACGTAAAAATGGATAACTGACATGGAAAGTATTGATAAAATGACGACCAATACGTGGATCTAATAGACCTGAGATACGCTGGAAGCGACGAGTTGTCTTTGACCATGCCACATCATTGAGATCACCAGCCAGTATCGCTGTTTGATTTTTTTCTTTGATATGCTTGCCGACCATGAGCAGTTCGGCATCACGAGTCGTTGATTTGTCCGCTTCCGTCGGGCTTGGCGGCATAGGATGCAAACAATACAGCCAAATCACTCGGCCGCTTTGCAATCGCAGCTGCGTGTGGATAGAGGGAATATCATCAATCATCAGATATTTGATTTCAGGATCTATCAGCTCAAGCTTAGAATAAAGGTGCATACCATACAGATTATCCAGCGGGACTTTTACGGTATAGGGATAGTCTGGCTCGATTTGGTGTAATGCTTGTTCCCATTTTTTATCACTTTCTAGTGTAATCAAAATATCCGGCTGTCTTTGCTTGACCAAATCGACCAATTTTTGCATTTCATCATTAGGGGTTAAGACATTTGACACCATGATTTTTAATTGATGATCTTGGCCATCTGACTTGCTCTTGGCACTTTGTACTTCTTTCTTCCATAGTTTGGTGTAAGGCAATACCATTCTAATCTGAAAAGCCAAAGTGAGACTTAAGGCAACAAACAATAACCACTGCCCCAGCTGCCAGTCTGACCAAAATACTAACATACCAATCCAAGCAATGATCCCAAGCACCATTATTTGAATACGGGGAAACTCAACCCCGCGCACCCACCAATTATCAAGAGGCAACCACCCCCAAATCGTCACAAACGCGATAAGTCCAGCTAACCACTGCGCGCCATAATATAATAATGAGAGATCCATAATATGTATTAACCATTTATTGAGTTGCTGGCTGAGCCAATGATTCATATACTCATCGTCAGCCAGTGACTAACGTTTGTATCATGATTATCTTTGATAAGAATAGATGCTTATACCATTCACAAAAATTAGAGTAGCAAGGAAAACGAGTGTAAATACTACGCATTGTAGACTAAACGGGTTTGACACAGCTAGTCGTATATTTGGGTTTGGTATTACTTTAGCATTTCATCAGTCTATCGCCTACTACGGAGCGTTAATATACTCAGCTGACCATAAAACGTTACAATGTCAGCGCAGT
This sequence comes from Psychrobacter sp. K31L, assembly GCF_017942195.1. Lineage (NCBI taxonomy): Bacteria > Pseudomonadati > Pseudomonadota > Gammaproteobacteria > Moraxellales > Moraxellaceae > Psychrobacter > Psychrobacter sp. K31L. Next base: position 70,677 of record NZ_JAGKSC010000002.1, read on the forward strand.
CACATACTGAGCTTGTTATATTTTTCCTCATTTTTCTCAGATTTTATGCAATATAAGCACAGCAGATCTTATAGTAGGCTCATGATGATAACGTAAAGTTATAGTGAGCATAGTTATTAGTGTATGAAAAACAGCCAAAATCTGCTAAAACGCCTTGCTTTTTATGGTCATTCACGGCATTGTTATCGGCTGGCAATGCAATAAATAATGGTAAAAAAGGATTAAAATTCATGAGTGATTTAACAGTAGGTTTGGTAGGCTGGCGTGGCATGGTTGGCTCAGTATTAATACAACGTATGCAGCAAGAAAAAGATTTCGACGGTATCACGCCAGTATTTTTTTCAACCAGTAATGCTGGTGGTAATGCGCCAAGTTTCGATGGTATTCAAACCGGCCAACTAAAAGACGCTCATGATATTGACGCACTAGCAGCTTGTGATGTAATTATTACTTGCCAAGGTGGCGACTACACCTCAAAAGTTCATCAACCACTGCGTGCTAGCGGCTGGAATGGCTATTGGGTTGATGCAGCAAGCACTCTGCGCATGGAAGATGACAGTATCATCATTCTTGATCCAGTCAATCGCAGCGTCATTGATAGCGCCCTAGCCAATGGTCAAAAAGACTTTATCGGTGGTAACTGTACGGTATCACTCATGCTGATGGCTATTGGTGAATTGTTTAATAGAGGCTGGGTAGAATGGGTCAGCGCGATGACTTATCAAGCAGCGAGTGGCTCTGGCGCCAACAACATGCGCGAGCTCATCAACGGCATGGGCGTGCTACACGATGCGGTCAAAGATGAATTGGCTGATCCTGCGAGCGCGATCCTTGAGATTGATAAAAAGATCGCCCAGACCCAACGCTCAGAGGGCTTTCCTAAGCAGTACTTTGGTGTGCCACTCGCTGGTAGCTTGATCCCTTATATCGATGCACAATTAGAAAATAAGCAATCCAAGGAAGAGTGGAAAGGCGGTGTCGAAACCAATAAAATTCTTGGTAACTCTGAAGCTGATAAGATTGCTATCGACGGTATGTGTGTCCGTGTTGGCGCGATGCGCTGTCATGCTCAAGGCTTGACCATCAAGCTCAAAAAAGACATCCCGTTAGAGGAAATCGAAGCCGCACTAAAAAACAGTGGCAATGAGTGGTTAGATTTAGTCGAAGATGACAAAGAAGCCACCATGAATCGCTTAACACCAGTGGCAGTGACAGGCACTTTGACAGTCGCATTAGGACGCTTGCGTAAGCTCAATATGGGCCCTGAGTATCTAGGCGCATTTACGGTTGGCGATCAACTATTATGGGGCGCAGCTGAGCCATTACGCCGCATGCTAAACATTATCCGTGAGCAAAAAAACTAAGCTAACTTTCTTAAGAATTCAATACAAAAAAGACAGCATCTGCTGTCTTTTTTATGGGCGCTATTTAACTAATATTGTAGCAAGTACGCTTACTGATAACGAATCATCACCTCATTACGACGCAAAAATGGTAGCGTCCAAGGTGGATTATAGCGTGCCAGTTCAGGCTCGCCCGTCACGTTTAAATTTTCAGTTTGCATCCAAGATTGTAGTTCCTCCGTTTTAGTCGCTACTTTTTTACTACCAGCCAACCCTGAAAACTTAATCACACCATACGTCTGTGCTGGCACCTCGGTGATCATGATGTTTGGGTTATTCGGCTTAGGCAGTGTTTGCATCGTATACTGACTGGGCATAGTAAATTGTACGCGCCATTTCCCGTCGTCTTGTTGCATATTGACTGGTGCTGTCATAGCAATTTTCTGTGACTCACCATCACTCTTTTTGCTGTTAGGCTGCATCGTAACGGGCGCTGTCATGCTTATTTTACTACTACCGCCAGTTGGTGCTGTATTATTACCAAAAATATAATCCGCTAAAAATTTAAACCCTTCGCGACTGGCTGAGTCTTGATCACCACTCACCCACGTTTGTGCTACTAACTGCTCATCATAACGACGTAGCTCGAAGTCATCTACTTGCGACAACACGGTATATTTCGGCTCTTCGGTAGCCATAGCTCCTCCTGATATCAATAATGAACCACTTAATAATAAGTAGGTTACCTTTTTCATAGTATGTCTCCAGCATCTAAAAGCATGGTTTGGCAATGGCTACTACCTCCCCTGTATGACTTCCACTGTATCAATAGACCGGTAATACTGTCTGTGTCTTTTGGGGTGCTATCTGTGTTTTTTGGTTATGACAAAGGGATATCAAATAAAATCCCTAAAGAACATATTGACTATATATCGATACCACTAAATATCCATGTCCAAAAAAATACCTAACAATGCTATAATTAGCACCATTTTCATAGCGTAAATAGCGATTATCATATGCAATTTGTCTTACATAAAACGGCCAGCGGCGAGACGCGTGCACGCCGTGGTACGGTTCATCTCAATCATGGCGACGTGCAAACGCCTGCTTTTATGCCTGTCGGTACTTATGGCACGGTCAAGGGTATGTTGCCACGTGATATTGAAGCCATTGGCGCTGATATCGTGTTAGGTAATACCTTTCATTTATGGCTGCGTCCGGGTACTGAAGTCATCGATAAGTTCGGTGGTTTGCATAAATTTATGCATTGGAATAAGCCTATTCTGACCGATTCAGGCGGCTTTCAAGTATTCAGTCTGGGTGCCATGCGTAAAATCACTGAAGAAGGGGTCGATTTTAAATCTCCTATCGATGGCGCTAAAGTATTTTTATCACCAGAAAAATCGATGCAGATTCAGTACAGCTTAAACTCAGACATCGTCATGCAATTCGATGAATGCACGCCCTACCCAGCGACTCATGATGAAGCCAAAAAATCGTTAGAGCTCTCACTACGTTGGGGACAGCGCTGCGTTGATGAGCACAACAGACTGGGCAGCACCAATGCGCTATTTGGCATTATTCAAGGCAGTATGTATGCCGATTTGCGCCAGCAGTCACTCGAAGGCCTGCTCGATATCGGCTTTGATGGTTATGCCATCGGTGGTCTATCTGTTGGTGAGCCAAAAGACGAGATGATGGATGTTTTGGATTATATTCCAGATGCGATGCCAGCCGACAAGCCACGCTATCTGATGGGTGTTGGTAAGCCTGAAGATATTGTCGAAGCAGTCCGTCGCGGCGTTGATATGTTTGACTGCGTCATGCCGACTCGTAACGCACGTAACGGCCATTACTTCGTTACAGGCGACTTAGACAACGCCGGCGTTGTGCGTATCCGTAACAGCCAATATCGCAATGATGAAGGTACATTGGACCCAGAGTGCGACTGCTACACTTGTCAAAACTTTAGCCGTGCCTATTTATATCATCTAAACAAGTGCAAAGAGATGCTAGGCGCGCAGTTGGCGACTATTCATAACTTGCGCTATTACCAACGTTTGATGCAAGGTATTAGAGACGCTATTGAACAAGACAAATTTGATGAATTCGTCACTGAGTTTTATAGCAAGCGTGGACAAGCGGTTCCTGAATTAAACTTACGCTAATCATATTTTTTGAAATAGTTATAAATACAAAAAGGGCTTAAGAATTATCTTAAGCCCTTTTTAGTGTGTTGCTTTTATTATTTCTAATTAATCAGTACTAGCCCATTAACGAGGTTACAAATACCACGATCACGGCAATTGGTGCTACGAACTTAGCGACAATTTGCCAAAGCTGCCAAGCACCATTCGATAAGCCAAGCTCTTGTTGAATAGTACGTTGATCCATTTTCCAAGCAAGGAAAATAATCGCCGCCAGACCCGTCAATGGCAATAAGAATTTGCTGGTAATTTTGTCCAAGGCATCAAAGATACCATTACCCATAATCGTAAATTCAGACCATAGATTAAATGATAATAAAGCGGCGATGCCCAATAACCAAATCACTGTACTTGCAACGATGGTTGATACGGTACGATTCATCGGAGTACGTTCTTCTAAAAACTCAACCGTTGGCTCAAGTAATGAGATGGATGAGGTAATAGCAGCAAAAGTAATGAGTAAGAAGAATAAGGTACCAATGATCGTACCTGCGCCCATACTACCAAAAGCAATCGGCAAGCTTACAAAGATAAGACCGGGGCCTGAAGCAGGATCAAGACCATTGCTAAAGATAATTGGGAAGATGGCTAAACCAGCTGCTAAGGCAATGACCGTATCCAAAATAACGACGGTACGTGCGGTCTTAAGCAAATTCACTTCTCGACCCAAGTATGAGCCGTAAGCAACCATGATACCCATACCAATAGATAGCGTGAAGAAAGCATGTCCTAAAGCTGCAAGCATAACGTCAGCGGTCAGCTTGCTAAGATCTGGCGTAAATAGGTAAGCTACTGCTTCACCAAAGCCACCATTTATCACGTTATAACCCACGATGACAAATAAAATCACACCTAGTAACGGCATTAAAACTTTGGCAGTGGTTTCGATACCTTTGGTCACACCAATACCAACAATCAAAGCGGTCAACGCCATAAATACGGTATGCCAAATCGTCAGCGTACCAGCTGAAGCGAGCATGGCATCAAAGGTCGCAGCGACAGAATCACTATCTTGACCTACAAAACTTCCCGTACCTACTTTAGTAATATAATTGAGCGCCCAACCACCGATCACACTATAAAAAGATAGGATCAAAAAGCCGCCCAAAATACCAGTGGCCCCAACGATACCCCAACTGCGTGACTTACCTTCGCTTGCGGCTACGTCTGCAAAAGTATTGACTGGGTTTTTTTGCCCACGACGACCAATCAACCATTCAGCAACTAAGATAGGAAAACCTACCAGCGCGATACAGAATAAATAAGCAATAACGAAAGCTGAACCACCGCTTTCACCAACCATATATGGAAATTTCCATATGTTTCCTAAACCTACTGCTGAACCAACCGCTGCTAATACGAAGCCAAAACTTGAGCTCCACTGTGCATGTTCTTGTTTATTGATAGCCATTTTTTCTGTCCTCGTGCTTCAATTAATGTCGCTTATAATCTTCCATGATTATTTTAAATAGTCCTCCGTACCACAGACTATCTAATCAACGCTTCAATGTGACGCGCCTAGCAACATTATGAAAGAATTGTTTACAATATCGTAAACGCTCAGTTTCTGCTAAGCGACTAAAAAAGTCAAGTAGTCATAAACATAAAAAGCCATAACGATTGGCTATGGCTTTTTATGTTTATGACTACCTAACAACCGTTTGGTTCATCGAACCTTCGACAAGGTAATGCTCTAACTTTCTATCCGTACACTATCTATCACTTGATTAGCGAACGACACCCCGACGACTTTTTTGCAAAGAATCAATAAGCAGCTGAATTTTTGGCTCTTTCGGTAATAGCTCTTGCTTTAGAATTTCAAGCGACTGAGCTGTCGTTAAGCCTGATCTAAAGATCGTGCGATACGCTTGACGTAAGATGTCAATCGTGTGCTTAGACCAGTCTTTACGGCGCATTCCTTCTACATTGAGACCATGGGTTTTTGCCGGATTGCCAGATACCATAGTAAAGGCTGCTACATCTTTTAAGATTAAACTGGCACCGCCCACCAAGCTATAATCATCCACGGTACAGAACTGATGAATACCTGAGTTACCACCGATAATCGTATGATCGCCAATCGTTACATGGCCTGCGATGCCAACATTATTAGCCAGTACGTTATGATCACCAATCAAGCAGTCATGAGCGATGTGCGTATTAACCATCATCAGGTTGTGGCTACCAATTTTGGTCAGTCCACCATCTTGGGCTGTGCCACGATGTAAGCTACAAGCTTCTCGAACGGTATTATGATCGCCAATCTCAAGCCAAGTACGTTCACCTGCATACTTCAAATCCTGAGGATCTTCACCGATGCTGGCGAACTGATAAAACTGATTGTGGCTGCCAATACGGGTAAGTCTTGCCACGACGACATGCCGATGCAGCGTAGTATAGGCACCAATCGTCACCTCGTCGCCAACAATACAATAAGGACCGATGATAGCAGTCTCATCAATCTGAGCGGACGGTGAGATGAGTGCTGTTGGATGGATCTGACTCATAATTTAGGCCTTTGTATCATCTGATGCAAGTAAATAGTAAAACAAATACAACCAATTTAACTTTATAAATTAAGCCAATACCCGTTCAGATTATAATAATTAGTGGTTAGTACTATCGCCGATATAAGCGTCAGTCTTTGAACGATTAAGCCAGTCTTCATTCCAAGATAGTGAAGATAAACTATTGCTCTTGGCGGGCAATCATGACTTGAGCACTCGCAGCAAGCTCATTTTCAACATGTACCGTACAATCGAATTTATAAATACCGCGCTTTTGCATAACCGTTTTGGCACGGATAATCAGTTGATCACCAGGAATGACGCGGCGCTTAAAACGCACCTTATCCACCCCTGCAAACAGATATAGATAGCCATCTTCGGCAGTCAATCCGGCACTAATAAAGCCTAATACGCCAGAAACTTGCGCCATAGACTCTACCATTAATACCCCTGGCATAATCGGTTCATCAGGAAAATGGCCATTAAAAAACTCTTCATTAATGGTCACGTTTTTGATACCAGTAATGCATTCACCAGGCTGACAAGCAATAATTTTGTCTACCAACATAAAAGGATAACGATGTGGCAAATAATGCTTGAGCGTATGATAGGTTAGCGGCAACGTCAGACCTTGCTCCGCTAAGCTTTTGATGTCTTCGTCGGATGGGATATCGATATGGGTACTGCTCATAATGACGCTTCCTTGCTATATTAAAAAAGCTGTATGTTAAAAGCTATGTTAAAAAATTTATGGATGACGAACTTGTATAGGCATTATTCACTGCCGAGCTGACGAAAGCGTACAGCGGCACGGCGCCATTTAGCGGTCGGCATGGCCGCTGTTCCAGAGGAATATGACCCTGCGACCTTAATTGACTTGGTCACCATGGTCATTCCCGACAACGTCACATCGTCGGTGATATCAATATGACCAGTGATACCAACTGCCCCACCGATAACACAGCGTTTGCCAATACTCGTGCTGCCCGCAATTGCCGTGTGGGCAGCAATAGCCGTCCCATCACCGATGTGCACGTTATGGGCAACTTGTACAAGATTGTCAATAATAACATGATTGCCAATTACCGTGTCATCAATAGCACCGCGATCAATACAGGTCTGGCTACCAATACGTACATGGTCGCCGATGATCACACGACCAAGCTGAGCGATGCGTTCCCAGCCCGTAATACTCGGGTCTCTGGTTGGAGCAAAACCAAAGCCTTCAGACCCTACGCTGACGCCAGCATGCAGCCTAACATGATTGCCAATAATACAGTCATGGCCGATGACGACTTGCGACTTGATAAGGCAATCAGTACCGATAGTACTGTAGGGTTCGACGACCACATGGGCATCAAGACGACTGCGCGCACCAATGCTCGTATTGTCACCAATCACACAAAATGGACCAATACTGACGTGTTCACCAATGGTCGCACTATCCGCAATGACCGCACTAGGATGGATACCAACCTCTGGCGTTTGACGAGCAAATAGTTGACTGGCACTCGCATAAGCTAGGTAAGGCGCTGTCACTACCAGCGCTATCGACATTGCTGGTACTTGGTCACGGTATTCAGCAGTAACAAACACTGCCGCTGCCTGACTGTTGGTCAAGCTAGAGACGTAATGAGAATTTGCCAAAAAGCTTAATTGTGCATCATTAGCAGTGGTTAAACTACCAACACTGTTGAGTGTCAGCTGTAACTGTTCAGCGCTAAGATCAGCCTTATTAATGATAGGCTGACGCTGCTCAATCCGCGTGATAAGTTGCTCAATCGTTATCATAGTTGGCATTAACATTAGAATGAATAAAAGGGTCATCAAGTTGAAACATCAACTCGATGACCTATGAAGATCAGATTTTTGATTGATTTATAATATTGACTTAATATAAGCCATCAAACCAAACTAACAAGCGCTGGCAACTTAGAACGTGCTACCAATCTGGAACTGTACTTTCTCAGTCTCATCACCTTCTTTATCACCGAACGGTACGGCATAACTCAATGAAATTGGACCGATTGGCGTATACCAAGTCACACCCGCACCCGCACTATACCGCATATCATTATCTTGGGTTAATAGCTTTATTTCACTGCCATCTGAATTCTTAGTCGGGTCACCCGTATTAGGGTCAATAAACGTACGATCTTCTTTACTCGTAGTGTCAAATACTTGACCACCTTCAGCAAATAGCACTGGGCGCACTTGATCTGCCCAATCACCTTTAAATGGCATTGGTAAGATCAGCTCACTACCAAAGCTGACCAAGGCATTACCACCGACCTCTTCGTCTTTAAAGCGGCTGTCACTATTAATCGCGTCAAAATAACCTTGTGATTTAGGACCTAGTGTTGACGCTTCATAGCCACGTACAGAACCATAACCACCAGCATAAAAGTTTTCGTAGAAGGGTAAGTCATTGCCGTAACCGAGCTTGGTATAACCACGTGCGACTAAATCTTTATAAAGTGGATAGTACACATTGCCTTGATAAACGAGTTTTTGATAATTGGCATCACCAAGACCAATGGTCGCGTCAACCGTATGACTCATACCTTTGGTCGGAAATACTGGGCGATCTAAAGTGCTGTAATCCCAACCAAACAGCAAGTTATAGGTCTGATAGTCGTTTTTGAAGCCAGTACGACCTTCGAAGTCTCCAGTAAAGTTTTCAAACGATCCGCCATCATCGATAATCTGTTGTACGTTTGATACGCCAAGGAAGCGACCACCACGTACTGAGGTATTATCAACATTTAGACCAGCACTAACACGCTTGGTTTCATCGACAGGATAGCTATAGTTCAGCGTAGCACCATAAGAATCGGTGACATAGTTACTGACGTTTCTGTCATCATATTTGGTTTCGCGATAATAGGCACTCAGACCCTGAGAAACACCGTTTTCGGTGAAGTACGGATCGGTATAACCCAAGCTATAAGAATCACGAGTTTCTGAACGTGATAGCGCCGCTTTAACGCGGTTACCCGTACCCATAAAGTTATTTTGCGTTAAATCTAACTGGAAAGTAACACCGCCACTTTGCGAGTAACCGGCAGCAATCGTTGAGCTACCAGAAGGCTGCTCTTCAACCGTAAAATTCACATCCATTTGGTCTGGCTGATTGGGTACTGGCTTGACATCGACGTTGACTGCTTTAAAGAAACCTGTACGCATCAGACGCGTACGTGACAACTGAATTTTTTCGCTAGAGGCGAGCGCCCCTTCCAATTGACGCATTTCACGACGCAGTACCACATCCTGAGTTTTGGTATTACCCGTAAAGTTAATACGGCGTACATAGATAGGACGTGCTGGATCGATATAATAATCGACATCGACCATTTTAGTTTCGTCGTTAATACGCGGTACTGGTCGAATTTGTGCTAAATAATAACCTTCATTCCCATAACGGCTCTTTAGAGAAGCAGTCGTGGCATCAAGCTTAGCTTGTGAATACTTTTCATTTTGCTCAAAAGTAACCAATTCTTTAAGCTCATTGGTCTCAAATGTCGGCTTACCTAAGAAATTCACTTCCCCAAACTGATATTGCTCGCCTTCACTCAAGCTGACTTCAATAAAGACGCTGCGTTTGTCTTCACTGATATTGAGTACCGCATTATCCACGTTAAAACGCACATAACCATCATTCTGATACAGCGCTTTCAAATTCTCTAAACTAGCAGCCAGCTTTTCTTTTGCGTAGCGATCAGACTTAGACAGCAAACGTGTCCATGACGACTCTTTGACAGCGAAAACGTCTTTAATCTCTTCGTCACTAAAATGTGTGTTACCAATAACATTGATATCAACCACTTTAGCAGGCTTACCTTCGATGAAGCGCACATCAAGCTTGACACGGTTGCCATCCAGTAGCGTTTGATCAACTTCGATATTACTATTGTAATAACCTTGGCTAATATATTGCTGCTGTAGTTCATTGGCGACGCCCTGCAATGTCGATTGCTTAAGTACACTACCGACTGACAGACCAGCGTTGCCAAGTCCTTGCTCTAGACCTTCTTTTGGAATGAGCTTATTACCTTCGAAACTGACCTCAGCAATAATTGGACGCTCAACGACATCAAATCGTAGCTGACCGCCTTCGACACGGCTTTGGATGTCGGCAAAGTTATCAGTCGCATATAGCGCCTTAATACTGGCTGCCAGACTACTATCATTCGCCGTGTCGCCTACCGAAATAGGTAAAACCGGATAGAGACTATCAGGAGTTAGGCGTTGTAAACCATTGAAACCGATGTCAGTGACCACAAATTCTGCCGCCTGTACAGGCATACTCATCATCGCTACAACTAACGGCAACCCTGCCGCGCTCATAAATAAAGGCGTACGCATAAACACTATCCGTCAATAAAAAACTTGCTGAAGTTAAGTTAAAAAGCACATGTTGTCTAGCCCAATCCGAGTGAAATCATTCGCTCACTCGCGGGAGACTCAGGACACTTTATATAAAACGCATCATAAAATAAACTAAAAATTACGATTAGTACAGAGACAGCGATACAAAAGAGCGCAGCACGCCTACCAATAATCAGCGCACGATACGCGCAAAACCATTAGTGTATCGCGGCTTACCCTTTAGACTGCTCTGTAGTCTATCAAAACAGCCGACTGATATCATTACCAATTGCTAACACCATGAAACCTGCCAGCAAGAGTAAGCCGATATTTAGCCCTGCCATTTGTATTCCTTCCGAGAGAGGCTTACCGCGTATCAGCTCTATGAGATAATACACAATATGACCACCATCTAACACTGGAATCGGTAAAAGATTGAGTACGGCGAGGCTCAGGCTAATCAAAGCAGCGGTGGACAATACCATCTGCCAACTGATATCAAAGCTTTGTTTGGCGACTTTAGCAATCGTAATAGGCCCTGATAAATTGTCCAGACCAATCATACCTGAGAGCATTTTTCCCATTGAGCTGACCGTCATCACCGCCAACTGTTCTGTCTTTTCAAATGACTTAACCAATGACTCACCAGGACCATACACGACGGTGGCTTTATAAGCATCGGGAATGACAATCTCAGACTGCGCTACCATAGCACCAATTTGTCCAAAGTCATTACCTAGATTGTCTTTTTTACCTTGCGGCATAATCTGTAATTGAACAGATTTTCCGTCACGTAAAACCATAAAATTAAGCAGCGTTTCAGGATTATCGCGGATGATACGGGTAGCACTAATCCAATCTTTGATTTCTGTATCATTGATAGCTGTGATGCGATCGCCGACTTTTAACCCCTGTCGACTGGCAGCACCATCAGCACTCAAATCACCAACGATAGGTTCAATATCTGGCTGCCATGGTAGCATGCCAAAGCTCGTTAGCGCGTCTTTACCTTGCGATGTGCCTTGCATAAAGGTTTTAACGGGTGCTTGATAAGTTTTCGTTGCATTGGAAGTCTGTGACTCTGATTGCAAGGTTATACTGACATTATCAGTCTCGCCCATTCGTCCAGCAAGGCGATAATTAATACCTTCCCACGTTTGCACCTCATGACCATCAATCGCAACGATTTTATCACCAACGGGCAGCTGTGCTATAGCCGCTGGTGTATCAGGTAGTACTTGCCCAATCTTTGTCGCCAACTGCTCTGATGGCGTCATAAATAATACCCAAAACAACGCAATCGCGATAACAAAGTTCATGATAGGGCCAGCGGCAACGATGGCAATTTTTTTTAGCGGATGTTGACGATTAAAAGCCAAATGTAGCTCATCTTTGGCTACCTCGCCTTCACGCTCATCCAGCATCTTGACATAACCACCCAACGGCAGCGCTGAGATACGATAATCAATGCCGCTCTTTTTGCTCGTCCAGCCAAAGAGTTTGGGACCAAAACCGATAGAATAGGTCAATACTTTAACGCCGCAGAGTCGCGCTACAATGTAGTGCCCCCATTCATGTAAGGCAATAAGCGGACCTAAGACAAATATTGCCGCAAGGAGCGTTAATAAAAACGTCATGATCTTTTCTCAGTATTTTATCTTAGCATGTTCTATTAATATCACTTTTAAACTAAGAAACTCTTGCTATGATTATGCCAACTTTGCCACAAGTTTGTCAGTAAGATGGCGCGCTATCTTATCAATTGTTAATATATCTTCTATGTCAGCCGTGTCGTTTAATGGTGGTACCTGTATGTCATTTAAGGCTTGCTCATTAATATCAGCAATATCCGTCAAACAAATCTGACCATTCAAAAATGCAGCAACGGCAATTTCATTAGCAGCGTTAAGCACAATCGTTGCCTGTGTGCCTGCTTGCATGGCTTGACGGGCAAGACGCAAACACGCAAACTTCTGCAAATCAGGCTGAATAAATTCTAGAGCACTTAGCGCAAACAAGTCTAAAGGCTGCGAGCCGCTTTCGATACGATCAGGGTAACTGAGCGCATGCGCAATAGGCGTTTTCATGTCTGGACTGCCGAGCTGCGCTAAAAAGCTGCCATCGCTATATTCTACCATTGAGTGGATGATACTTTGTGGATGAATGACCACATTTATCTTATCTTCAGGCAAATCAAATAAATGACAAGCCTCAATCAACTCAAGTCCCTTGTTCATCATCGTTGCAGAATCGACCGATATCTTTTGCCCCATTGACCAGTTTGGATGTTTAACGGCTTCAGCGACGCTCGCTTGCTGCATCTGAGCAAATGACTGCTGCAAAAATGGCCCGCCTGATGCGGTTAACCATAGCTTACGGACACCATGGTTTGGCTGATGAATTTGGGTGTTATCTCGTTGAATAGCGAGCGGCAAACACTGAAAAATTGCATTATGTTCAGAATCGAGCGGCAGCAAGGTGGCATTGTTTGTTTTAACGGCATTTATCATTACCTGACCTGCCATTACCAACGCTTCTTTATTGGCCAATAAAATACGCTTGCCTGCCCGTGCGGCAGCCAAAGTAGAAGGCAGACCAGCTGCGCCAACAATAGCAGCGACAACGGTATCGGTTTGCGAATCGGTAGCAATATCGACCAGCCCTGCTGCCCCGCCTACCACATCGATATCAAGACCTGCCGCGCTAAGACGCTCAGCAAAGTCATCCACTGCGGCTGTCGGCACACTGACGCGCTTGGGCAAAAACTGCTGGCAAAGCGCAAACAATTTGTCTAAGCGGTGATAGCCTGATAGCGCATAGACTTGGTAATTGAGCGGTTGCGCCGCCAAAATTGCTAGCGTGCTATCGCCAATCGAGCCTGTTGCGCCTAGTACGGCGATGCGTTGCGTCATAACCATCGGTGCCCACAATATTGTTACTGTTAAAATTTAAATAAAAAATCAGGAGAATTAATAAGGTATGAAAAACAGCAAAGCATCGATGCTAGATCATGTCGATGCTTTATTATAATAGATAAAACTAAGATGTTGGCAAAAACCAGTCGCCAAATCAGACTCAGCAAATCAATGAGCCTGCATCAGTCTCTTAAACGACGATGAGGCCCAGCTGCTGTATCGCCCAAAAGCCAAGCGCAAATATTGGCGTCGCAGACAGTAGCGAATCAATACGGTCAAGTATCCCGCCATGCCCCGGTAAAATCGTTCCTGAGTCTTTCACATCAGCACGGCGCTTGAGCATCGATTCAAACAAATCACCGAGTACAGAGGCAAGAATAGTGATGGCTGATAGCGACACAAATGCAATTAATGGTACACCAGTTAATTGTAGTTTGAAGACACTAATAGCAACCACAACTAGCAGACCAGTCACAAGACCGCCAGCCAACCCTTCCATACTCTTGTTAGGTGAGACATTTGGTGCCATTTTTCGGCGACCGAGCTTGCGACCTACAAAATAAGCACCACTGTCCGCACACCAAACCAGTAAGAATACGTAGAGTAGCCACCATGCTGACAGCTGCCACAAATAAAACATCGCCGTAATCGATGCAGTCAATATAACTGCACCCATCAACGCTAGTTTCTTTCCGTACCAATTGGTGTGCGTCGGGAATACCCTGACCCAAGATAGCGCCATCAACCATATAGCGAGTGAAGCCACCCACCAAAACAGCCAAGTTACTTTGAACATCAGCGAAACTAAAGTCAGTATCAGTACCAATACCACAAACACCGCAGGCTGGCGCCACTTTGGCATCAGCTTTGTCCATTCATGCGCCGCGATAATCACGCCAATGGCCAATAATGGGGCAAACAAGATAGGGGTTTGGCTCGCAAACATTGCAATACCAACGATAATAACGAGAACAATTGCCGTTTTAATTCGTTGCCACATACTTGTCGAACCTTATAATAATTAAAAATGTCTGGTCAAAAAGTGCCTTATATAAAAGTGTCTTATATAATAGCTAATCTACAATAGCCTACTAATGGCGATTGAGACCAATTAAAGCGGTTTGTGACTGCACAAGCAAGTAATATTAATGGCTTGATAGATTTTTCGAACACGTACGTTTTAAAACAGTGACTGTATTTCGTCAATAAATGCCAGCGAATATGCTACAGATTTAATAATGAATCACGTCATCATGAACCACTCGATCCTGACTAAATCAGTGGCTTTAGCGCTGCTGCTCTTTCACTATCTGCTCGCTGGTTTTGCCAAAACGGCGTTGACGCTGTGCGAACTCTGCTACCATCGCTGCCAACTCATCGGCAGTAAAGTTCGGCCATAATGTCTGGGTAAAGAACAGCTCAGCATACGCCGATTGCCACAATAAAAAATTAGAAATTCGGTACTCGCCGCCCGTCCGCACCAACATATCAACTGCAGGCGCATCGGCTAATTGCACATAGTTACCAAGCATTTCTTTATCAATTTCTGCAGCGCGCAACTCGCCGGCTTCTACTTGCTGTGCCAGCTGTTTTGCGGCATTGGCGATGTCCCACTGCCCCCCATAACTAATGGCAATCACCAATGTCATGGCTTCAAAATGAGCCGTTTCTGCTTCTGCATCTGCCATCAATGTCTGTAAATCATGACTAAGCTGGCTACGATCACCGATGAAACGCAAGCGAATGCGGTACTCATTCATACGCGGCATCTGCTCATGAATGGTCGATGTTAGCAGCTGCATCAATAGCGCCACCTCGCTAGGGGGACGTTGCCAGTTTTCACTGGAAAAAGCAAATACTGTTAATACTTCGATACCCGTATCGACACAATACTCCACGATAGGATCTAGCGCATCTTTACCCGCCACATGGCCTTGGCCTTTGCCGAGCGCATTGGCTGTACCATAGCGATTATTACCATCCATGATAATGGCGATATGACGAGGAATGAGTACAGGAGCCAAAACGGTGGGAGTAGACATGGGCGATACGACTTATTGTTGAGGTAAAATAATGTATTGAGGTAAAACAATCATAACGCGCTCTATCGCATTAAAAAAGCGTCATGCTTAAGATTCACAAACTTATCATAAACCAGTTTAGAGCTAATGAAGATTGGAAAACCATTTTTGTAAACTGTTAAGGCCTATTTGCGAGCTATTAAAGAAACCTTATAAAACTCTGTGCTTATGTCATCACAATCCATATAGCAATAGACAGCCAATAGTGATTGACCATTAGCTGTCTATTATTATGATATTGTCTGCATCAAAAAACTTATTTTTAAGCGCTTGACTTATTTTTTATTGATAAAAAATAAATCAAAGACAGTGCTTAAACGTCCATCAAATCGCTTTCTTTTTTGGTCAGACTTTTATCGATAGTTTCGATATATTTGTCAGTGATTTTTTGGATATCATCACTGGCGCGGCGTTCGTCATCTTCTGAGATTTCTTTTTCTTTGGCCAGCTCTTTGATGTCATTCATCATATCGCGGCGGATATTACGGATAGAGACTCGGCTGTTCTCTGCTTCTCCACGCGCAAGCTTTTGCATGTCGCGGCGCGTTTCTTCGGTCAATGCTGGCATCGGTACACGAATCACATCAGCGGTCATTGGGTTCAAACCCAGATCTGCTTCACGAATGGCTTTATCAATCGCTTGTACCATAGTACGGTCAAACGGTTGAACAAGTAACGTACGTGAGTCTTCAACGTTCACACTGGCTACCTGATTAAGTGCTGTATCAGAACCGTAATAGCTGACCATCACACCTGACAACATACCTGGATGCGCACGACCCGTACGAACTTTACTAAAAGTGCTCTCAAGCGCTTCCAATGTCTTTTGCATGCGTGCTTCGCCGTCTTGCTTAATCTCTTTGATCATCATGTATCCTTATTTATCGCTATCGACAAATCATTCATTGTTGTTAATTATTAAGGTATTAACTGTTAAACCAGTGAGCTATTTATTGCCATTGCTATGATAGTGCTAATGACCGCTGTATCAATATGAATTAATGAAAAACTCGTGTGCCTTCATTTTCGCCCATAATGACATTCAACAAAGCATTAGGTTTGGTCATATCGAACACTTGTAGCGGCACGTTGTGCTCACGGCATAAAGCAATCGCGGTCAAATCCATAACGCCAAGCTTTTGTTCTAATACTTCGTCAAAAGTCAAACCGTCGTACTTCACTGCGTCGTCATGTAAGCTTGGGTCTTTGTCATAAACCCCGTCTACTTTGGTGGCTTTTAGAATCAAGCCTGCTTCGATTTCAATACCGCGCAGGCAAGCAGCCGTATCAGTGGTAAAGAAAGGATTGCCCGTACCTGCGACAAAGATACACACTTCGCCATTTTTTAGGTAGCGAATGGCGTTGCGACTGCTATAGCTTTCGGTCACTTCGCCAATAGGCAAAGCTGACATCAAACGCGTTTTGATATTGCGACGCTCAAGGGCATCACGCATCGCTAGACCGTTCATGACTGTCGCTAGCATACCCATCTGATCACCGGTGACGCGACCAACCAAGCCTTCTTTTTGTAACTGGGCACCGCGATATAAGTTACCACCGCCGACCACGATACCGACTTGTACCCCAAGCCCTCGCAAATGCGCGATAGACAAGCTCATCTTATCGAGCACTTCGGTATCAATACCCATGTCTTTGCTACCGGCTAAGGCTTCACCAGAGAGTTTCAGCAAGATACGAGAGTAACGCGGGTTTTTGTCAGACATGAGGTCACCTTATTTCGTTAAACTATAGTTTCGTTAATTATAATTAAAATCATCGGTAAAACACAAACACAGTTAACCTTTAAACTCGCTTATACCGCCATACTTGATGGCAGGCGTGTAAAAAGGCTAAATTGCGCTAATTGTAGCAAAAACTGCCTATCATTGGGCAATTTTCACTCACATATTATCGTAGTCATTCAACCTTTATAGCGGTCATTTAAATAACAGTCATCTAACCTTGGTAACTGGCAAACAAATCGTATTCGCTAGCATCATCAATCGTGACCGTGAGGAATTGCCCGACTTTGACTTGCGCATTGATATCGTCAACATAGACATGACCGTCAATCTCAGGGGCGTCAGCGTAGCTGCGGCAAATCGCAATGCCCTCGATACTATCAATCTCATCGACCAATACCGTCAAGGTTTTACCGATTTTTTCTTGTAGCTTCTGTGCTGAGATGTCTTGCTGTAGCGCCATGAAACGCTCATAGCGTTCTTGCTTAATCTCTTCAGGGACGTGGTCTGGCAAATCATTAGCCACTGCGCCTTCGACTTCTGAATAGGTAAAGGCACCGACGCGATCAAGGCGAGCTTCGACCAACCAATCAAGCAAGCATTGAAAATCTTCTTCCGTCTCACCAGGGAAACCAACGACGAACGTTGAACGAATAGCGATGTCTGGACAAATCTCACGCCACGCTTTGATACGCGCCAAGGTGTTTTCGCTGTGCGCTGGACGCTTCATTGCCTTTAGGATGCGATGGCTGGCATGCTGGAACGGAATATCAAGATAAGGCAATAATTTCTTCTCGCCCATCAACTCAACGACTTTGTCCACGTGCGGATATGGGTAGACATAATGCAGACGCACCCAAATACCCAAATCGTTCAATGCTTGGCATAAGTCATAAAACTTCGACTTGAGCGGCATGCCATTCCAAAAACTGGTTCTATACTTCAAGTCCAGCCCATAAGCAGAGGTATCTTGTGAAATAATTAGCAGCTCTTTCACGCCAGCGTTTTTTAGCGCCATGGCTTCGTTCATGACATTATCAATCGGACGTGAGACCAAATCTCCGCGCAAGCTTGGAATAATGCAGAAGGTACAACGATGATTACAGCCTTCCGATATTTTTAGATAAGCATAATGGCTTGGGGTTAATTTAATACCCGCTTCATTGATTAAATTTATCTTTGGGTCATAGTTTGCGTCCAAACTGCGGTTCGGCTTGGGTACATGCTGCGCCACTGCCGTAATCACTTCATCATACGCATGCGCACCGGTCACGGCTAGCACGGCTGGGTGCATGGCACGGATTTTGTCCGCTTCTTTACCCAAGCAACCAGTGACGATCACTTTACCGTTTTTACTAATGGCTTCACCGATGGCGTCCAATGACTCTTGCACCGCAGATTCAATAAAGCCGCAGGTATTGACCACTACGAGATCGGCACCTTCGTAATCACTGGCAACTTGATACCCATCGCGGCTCAATTCTGTAATAATACGCTCACTATCCACTAGTGCCTTTGGGCAACCTAGTGATACAAAACCAATCTTTGGCGCGGCACTAACAGGCATCGTGGCAGTCGCATTGGCTGTCGTAACCTCACTGCTTTGCTCAATGCTACGGTTTTGATTGTGATTGGCTTTATGATGATAAGGTTCACTACTATCCGTCGAGCTTTGCGCAGGCGTTGCTGTCGGCTTGGCAGGATTAAAGAGGGTGGCAGTGTCTTTTGGGGCAATAGACGCTGACGAGGATGTTACGATTGTCGTATTAATAGACTCGATAGAAGTTTTGGGCATGGCTGACCTTGCTAGAGATAAATTGGCTGAGCGCATTGTACGTTTTTTTTGTGATAATCACCAGTTTTGCCGCGCTAGTGTATTGATTTATGGTTAAATATTACGTTCAGTATTATTCTTTATTAGGCACTGACAATGACAGCTGATTTTACAACCGCCAAACCGACTCCTGACTTAGCCTTTATATCACAGCATTTATTCACCGCTATCTTGTGGGTCAATGACGAGCTAGTCATTACGTGGCTAAATGCCCAAGCTGAACAACTACTAGCCATCAGCAGTGAACGCTTGCTCAATCAGTCAATATTGACCCTGCTCGCAACCGATGAATTAAAGCTCGACGAGCGCGCTGCGCTGGCTTTGAACCCGGACCAATTGGATAATCAAATCTGCGCCTTGACCGAGCGATTTCATCAAGCAAAGCAATATCAACAACCCTTTATCGATCATGATCACATCATCAAAACCCCACTCAATGGCAACTTACCGCTCTCAGTCGACTATAGCGTGACGCCTGTCATCTATGAGCAGCAACCTTACTTTATCATTGAGATGTGGGGTAAAGACCGTCAAAGCCGTATCTCAGAGGAGCAGCGTCAGCAACAGCAATATAATGTTGCCCGTCATATGCTGCGTTCGGTTGCCCATGAAATCAAAAACCCATTGGCAGGTATTCGCGGCGCGGCACAATTATTACAGCGACAATTTATCAAATTCAGCGAGGCGACTGCTTTACATAACCCTCCGTCTCCTGCTATTAGCGATATAGATTCTGGCGCAAATCCAGCTCCGAATGGCGATAAGCAGTTGCAAAAAACAGCGCAGAAGCTCCGTAGTTATACTGATATCATTATCTCAGAGACCGATCGCTTAACCCACCTTATCGGACAGTTTCTTGGCTCCAATCAGCTACCAAACTGGCAAATGCTTAACATTCATGAGCCACTTGAGCATGTTTTAACCTTAGTGCTCAATCAGTACCCCCAAGTTACACTGCAACGTGATTATGATTTGTCGTTACCCGAGTTATGCGCTGATAAAGATCAGTTGATTCAAGTGTTTTTAAACCTAATTAACAATGCCTGTGAATCAATGACTGAGTTTGAGCAGACACTTCAACAAAACGCGCCAGCCAAAGCTGATCAATTACCTTCAGATATTTTGCATAGTAATCTTGAGGTTGAAAAAAACTATCAACCAAAGCTGCATATTCAAACGCGCGTTGCCTTCCAACATACGATTGGTAGCCAACAGCACAAACAAGCTTTGCAAGTTAGTATTACGGATAACGGCTCAGGGATAGATGCAGCGCTGATTGGGCAGATATTTTTCCCGATGGTGACCAGTCGTGCCGCTGGTACTGGTCTTGGCTTATCGATTGTGCAAGATATTATCAGCTGTCATCATGGTATGATTGACGTCAGCTCGAATCAAGCACAAAGCGCTAACCCAAATTCTAATCCCAGTTATAATTACAATAACAGTCAGACTCGTTTTACGCTGTACTTACCCTTTAAACAGCCCGCAACCGATGCGTAAAAATCATGGCTGAACCTATCAAACAACAACCCTGAATCACTTGCTCATTAGGCCTGATACATGACTGCATATAACGACAACCTTAAATCTAACAGCGACAATCAAGGCTCGAATGATAAAACATCTGGCAGCCAAACGCTTAATAACCAAGCACTTAACAATCAAACACTTAATAACCAAGCTATGAAAGTAACGGTCAATAATGCGCCTGCTGACAACCCTGCGACCTTATGGCTCATCGATGACGATGCAGCGCTGCGCTTGGTGTTGGCGGATACTTTTGAAGATGCAGGGTTGACGGTCATCAGCTTTACCCAAGCACAAGCAGCATGGACACGCCTCAATGATATCTTGCAGCAGCGCGAGTCAGCCACACAGCTACCGGATGTGATATTGACCGATATTCGGATGCCTATGATGGACGGCTTGTCTTTTAGCGACTGGGTGCATAAGCACTTCCCTGCGTTGCCGATTGTCATCATGACAGCTCATTCAGACTTAACCTCTGCCATCAATAGCTATCAGACAGGAGCATTTGAATATCTGCCGAAACCGTTTGACTTAGATGATGCCGTCGCTACGATTTATAAAGCGATTAATTTTCAACCAGACATGGCGAAAATAGATCAACCAAATGAGTCGGATGCCAAAACAACTGCAAATAAATCGCCTGAGACAGATACGAAGTCAACTAGTAAAAATAAAGCCACTCATAACACTAAGACAGCCACCAAAGCCCATAAGACGACTAAAAACAAAGCTGAGATCAAAACTGATTCACAAGCCAATGACAACCCCAGCGGCATCATTGGTCAGTCACAAGCGATGCAAACAGTGTTTCGTGCGATTGGACGATTGGCGCACTCACCCATTACCGTTTTGATTACCGGTGAATCAGGCACAGGGAAAGAGCTGGTCGCCAGTGCCCTGCATCAGCATTCACCGCGTCACCAGCAATCATTCATTGCCCTCAATATGGCCGCGATTCCGCACGATTTGATTGAGTCGGAGTTATTCGGTCACGAAAAAGGTGCGTTCACTGGTGCAACGACGACACGGCAAGGTCGTTTTGAGCAAGCTGATGGTGGTACGTTATTTTTGGATGAAATCGGTGACATGCCGTTTAGCACCCAAACGCGGCTGCTACGGGTATTGGCAAACGGTGAGTTCTTCCGTGTGGGCGGACAGCAACCGGTCAAAGTGGACGTGCGCATCATTGCTGCCACCCATCAAAACTTGGAAGAACTGGTCAAACTAGGTCGGTTCCGTGAAGATTTATTTTATCGTCTCAATGTCATTCGCCTACCGCTACCACCACTACGGACGCGCCGCGAAGATATTCCTGCTTTAACCAGTTATTTTATGCAACGAGCTGCTAAGCAAATGAACACCGCCTTAAAACAGCTACAGCCTGCGGCGCTACAGATTATGCAAGCCTTTGACTGGCGCGGTAATGTGCGTCAACTTGAGAACGTCTGCCTATGGCTAACGGTCATGGCAACCGGAGATACAGTCATGGTTGATGACTTGCCGCCAGAGCTGCTTGAAGCGATGCCAGCAAACACAGAGTTGCAGCCACAACAAACGTCGTCCTCGTCTGAATTTGATCAGTACAACCAACAGCACACCGGTGATAGCTCACACAGCCTCAATATAGATAGCAATAATTTAGACAGCAACAATCTAAATAGCAGTAATCTAAATAGTCAAAATAATCAAACTCAAAATATCGCTAAAAATCCAAGTTGGCAGCAGGCATTGGCAGAGTGGGCCAAACAAGCGCTACAAACAGGCGAAACTGACATCTTGCAAACGGCAACGCCTGAGTTCGAACGAGTGTTACTTACAGCGGCACTCAATCATAGCGGGGGCAAAAAGATAGCGGCTGCCAACTTACTCGGCTGGGGACGTAATACGCTCACCCGTAAATTACAGCAGTTAGATATGTCAGCAGCAGAGACGCAGACCAAAGAGTGATAAAAATGCAAAATCATTGAATTAATAATTCCAGTAAAATCAATTATTTATCATATAAATCAGAAATAATCGTTAAATAATTAGAAATAATTGCAAAAAGGGCTTGTCAAACCATTCAAACTCTATATAATAGCCAACCACTGAGACGCACTACCGAATCAGTTAACTATCTACGTTGTGTTTGAGTTTAAACGTTAATAATGATAGAGTAACGAAAATGGGGCTGTGGCGGAATTGGTAGACGCACCAGATTTAGGTTCTGGCGCCGCAAGGTGTGAGAGTTCGAGTCTCTCCAGCCCCACCATTTTCGGATAGTACATCTTAGACCAAATATCAAAACCTGCTTTTTAGCAGGTTTTTTTGTGTCTGTAATTTAATATCGAGACTGTCTTAGAGACAAAGACAATATTAATTAGAATCTGCATACCAATTTTAAAACGCTTGGTATTAGTATTTTACTAAAGCTAACCTTAGCCTCATGCAATGTTAATTATTAAGCATTGCGTGCATGATAAATCTTTCAGCTTATATATCAAAAATCTTCGTCATATTCTCGTTCAGGAGCGTACTCTCCATCAATTATTATGGAGCACCAGCCAAGATATGATTGGAAAAACTTAAGACTTATCATTTTATATTGGTTTTCTGATACTTTATATATAGACACCATGGCATGATTATAATAAGTATATTCACCTCCAACTCCACTAGGATACAATAAATTCAGTCGTTCTGTATCCCATTCCAATATCTCACCTTTTAGTAAAAATGGATCAAAATCAAAAGTTAGTATAAATTTAGCGTCAATCTTACAAAAACAAGGTATATCTTCTCTTTTGATAAGCTCATTTATTCTAAGGTCTGTTGGTATATGGATTGACAATATCATATTGGACTCTCTTTTATAGTTTCAGCTGATACTAAATTTAAAATCACACCTACTTTTTAGCAGATTTTTTTGTGTCTGGAATTCGGCTATCTACTATCACAAACTCTTTAATACCTCCAACACCTCATCCATACTCCGATATCTTTTCTCCACGCGTTTCGCCAATGCTTTATCTACAATACATTGATAGCGACTATATTCTAGTGGCAAAGCTGGCATAGGCTGTTGACAATGTTGCGTCGCCCAGTCAATCATTGGATCGCTACTTTGTTTATTTATCTTAAACGGTCGCTCGCCCATTAATATCTCAACCATCATTATGCCAAATGCATAAATATCGCTCTGTACCATTGCGCCCTTCCCCTGCCAACGCTCAGGTGCGAGATAGGCAGGTGTACCAGCAGGGCTTCCCTCTTTTAGCTCGTTAAACATCTCTGCCAAGGCAAAATCAGTCAATAATAGATTAGGCATTAAGCTGCTGGCACCTGCATTATTTAGCAAGGAGCTATCGCAAGAAGTATCCAGCAGAATATTGCTAGGCTTAATATCATTGTGTAGCCAGCCAGCCTGATGCAAATTGGCTATCAAGTGTGCGGATTGAGTGATGAAATGATGCTTTTGTGACGCTGTCAATGAACGCTGATTTCGATCACTCAACTGCCCTGCCAAGCTACCATTAGAGTAATAAGGCATGACTACTATTACCAGCTTTTGAGGCTGCTCTAGTATTTGAACGTTTATACAATGATGCGCCAATAGCGGCGGTGAGATAGCATTATCTTCGATTCTTGATAAAGCATTTATAGCAGCTAAAACATCTACTTCGTGAGTTAAATCGAAAGCGATAGGATAAGCGTCGGCACTCAACTGCCATTTAATCATGACATGACCAAATTGCGGATGCTGAGCGCGGGTTAAGCCTTGGAAGTAAGTATTGTCGATGTTTTGCGTTTTGATACCTTGTGTTTTGACAACTTGCGTATGCTCATCTTGCGTTTGTTCTGTGCTTTGCTGAGCAATACGCTGATGTACTATCTCACTAAAATACTGTGCGCCTAGTTCTTGCGTAATAATGAGCAATAGCTGCTGAGCTTGCACCTGCAACGCTTGTATAATAGACGGATTACTGGCACTATTTTCCATGGTATTATTTTTCATATGACCAGTTTCTCATGATAGAGCGAAGCCTTTATCAAACCGCTATTCCTAATTTAAAATTCCTAATTTAAACGCACCCTTAACTGTTAGAGCCACTATGTCACAATCAACCATCCCAACCACGCCATCTAATCAGCCTACTTACGCCCTGCCCGCACCGCTGCTAGATTTGCTCAGTCAATATTTACAAGAGCGGGTTACACCAACTATTGAAATCGATCCGAGCCAGCTTGCTTATCGCTGGGTTGGTGGACGCACTGGCAATTTGGAGCCTTTATCAGTCAACTTGTTTTTGAGCTTAGATGACTTGCATGGTATCGATACGCAAAAGTCTAAGCTGGTACAAAACACCCGTCAGTTTATTAAAGGTTATCCTGCCAATCACGTCTTAATGTCGGGGACACGCGGTGCCGGTAAATCATCATTGATTCGCGCCTTGCTTCAAGCTCATCATAGTGAAGGCTTACGTATTATTGAAGTTGCCCGCGACGATCTGCAAATATTAGATAAGATTCGCGCTGCCATTAATGCCCTACCAGCAGATTGTAATTGCCGCTACATCGTATACTGTGATGACCTAGCTTTTGACGGTCAAGATGAAAGCTATCGTACGCTAAAGAGCGTGCTTGATGGCTCACTAGACTCTGAACAAGACAAACTACTGGTCTATGCCACCAGTAATCGCCGTCGCCTGCTACCGCAAATGATGAAAGACAATATTGATATTTACAATGGGCAGACGGATGAAGTCAACCCCTATGAAGCCATTGATGAGACCGTATCATTATCAGATCGATTCGGTTTATCACTCACTTTCCACCCCATGGATCAGCAGACTTACCTGCATATCGTTCAGCATTACCTAAATTTAGAACAGCAGAAAATCTCAGCTGATATGGATAGTGACGCTAAGACCGTTTTGGAAAGTCAGATCATGCCTGACAAGATCAAAAAGGATGCGCTACGTTGGGCCTCTGAACGTGGTGGTCGCTCAGGACGGGTTGCTTACCAGTTCAGTCGATACTGGAGCGGTATAACGCAATTGGAAATTGCAGACGGTAAGCGCTAAGCCATATCTGGTTATAAGTCATATTTAAGTCTAACCCATGTCTAATCACTGCGTGCAGAACCTAGATACTGCACGCGACCCTCCTCTTGACTGCCCTCTTGATTACCTGCCAAGTCAACTGCACCATCGACCATATATTGGTCAAAATCTGCTGCCAGCCATAGATTGCCTTGATATACACTTTGCGCGTCTAAGCGAATATGCCCCATGTTTGCCGTACTGCTATCTGGGTTATCAAAGCTTTGATAACGCGCGCTAAAATGGGTCAAAATCAAATTCTTAAGCCCGATATCTTGAGCAAATTTGCCCACCAATTGCGCACTACTATGCATGGGGTCAAAGTCTGGATTTTTGGCTTTGATTTTGCTTAAAACTTCATGAGTATAAGTGGCTTCATGCACCAGTAAATCAGTATCGACCAACGCAGAAGTGAGACAAGCTGGCGTATCGTTATCCCCTGCTACCACTACCCGTGTGCGCTTAACGTCGTTATTGACATAATCTGCTGAGCGCAGCTCACGACCGTCTTCGGTCATGACATCTGTACCTTGCTGCAGTTTGCCCCACAGGGCACTTGCTGGAATACCGTCTGCGGTCAACTTATCCGCATTAAGCGTGCGCTGGCTGATAGTCTGAGTGATACCAAAACCATGAGAGGCGACGCGATGTGATAGTGGTGTGATATCGATATCAAGCTGATGCTGGCTGTCTAAACTGATACTTACCTGACCGTTACCCCCACTATCTTTGGACAATAATTCTTCAATCGCCATAAAATTGATGGCAAAGGGCAAATACAACTCTGTAGGGGCGGTGATAGCTTCAAGCAATGTCGCGATGGCTTTTGGTGCAATGAGGGTCAGCGGATCGCGACGTCCTGACATAGCCGCACTCGCCAGCAATCCTGGCAAACCATAGCAATGGTCGCCATGCACATGGGTAATACAAATGGCGGTTAATTGATGTAAGGAGAGCTTAGTGTGCAGCAATTGCTGCTGCGTACCTTCACCGCAATCAATCAATAGCCACGGACGCGATTTTTTAGGCTGCTGACTAGCGCTCGATGAATAAGGATTCAAGCATTCGATCGCTAAGGCAGTGACATTGCGCTGTTTGGTTGGCACCCCTGCTGAAGTACCTAAAAAAGTCAGTTTGAGCATGATTTAGCACTCATAGTACAAAACTATTAATGAATGATACGGCTTATGACAACTGGCATATCATGGTTCGGTCGCCTGCTACCATCTGTCCACCATTGGCAGTACACTCATTGACCATATTGGACTCATAAGACTTCCAACCACCATAAAAACTCGCTACACATAGCAGCACGACCAGCAGTTTTTGTGACCACGCTTTGATAGACACCTGCTGGCTATTGATTTCTTGACGAGCAAGCGATGGGTTAGTATTGACATCGGTATCGATGCTTTTGTTATCAGATTTATTCAGGTCAGACATTACTTTATCCTAAAAAGGTTTTGTCTATACATAAACAAAACCTTTTATCAAAATATTAAATCAAGCGCTTATACATGTGTAAACGCCAGCAACTAAAACTTAAGACGACCGCCCTTTTCTTCTGCGCTCTTAAAGGCCTCACGTTCTTCACAGCGTTTTAGCCAATTTAAAATATTGGTATATTTATTCTTATCTAAGCCCGGACCAGCATTGGCACCTACTACCGCCAGATGCATCTGAATGTCGGCGGCGCTAAAATCTTCACCAGCGAACCAATGATTGTCCTGTAGATGCTGCTCCATCATGTCAAGTATTTTGTTTAAGCTGTTAGCAATCATGCTTTTTTCGACTTTTGCTTTGATGCCCTTGCTAACAGGTTTAATCAACATCGGTGATTGCTCAACCACTTTGGTGAACACCAATCGCATGATGAGCGGTGGCATCACAGACGCTTCAGCGAAATGCAACCAAAACGTATAAGCTTCCCACGCTGCTTCGTTGTCATCGGCAGGTTTGAACTGATGGGCTTTATCATAATGCTTGAGCAGATATTCGATGATAAACCCTGACTCAACCAGCGGGCGACCATCCACTTCCAATATCGGTGCATGACCGATCGGATGTATGGCTTTTAGACTCTCAGGCGCGCGGTAAGCTTTATTGCGCTCATAGCACGTCAGTTGATAATCGGCTTTGAGCTCTTCTAATAACCATAAAATGCGAAACGAGCGTGAGTTTGCTAAATGATGAAGGTGTAACATAAACCATCCTAGTAATAAGTAATTGTGAGTCCGCTATACTATTTTAGGGTGTGTTCTCATTCTGAACATGGTGATAAAAATGAGATAAATTGCAGCCAAACGAGGAAAGTAGCACAGATAATATCGAGATATTAACCAGCTGTTTGACACAGTCTAGCAAGATTTAGCCATTTTTGACCCATTTAGGTATTTTCATTCAGATTGAGGACACGCCCTAGATATCATGTGCCAAATTAGGTCGAGTGTGATACTGCTGCTACTGATAATAGCGTACTTAACGCGGCTTTGACACTACAACTGTGTAGAGTAGTTACGAAAAACAATGCCTGCCAAGTCAACTTTGGTTTTACAACGACACCTGCTTATTTGGCATGGAGCACTTCTATTTTTCGCGTCATTTTGTCTATTTTTTGCTGATACTTCTTAATCTTACGAAACCGATGCGCGGCCAACACGCCTTTAATACGGCGATTTTCTAGACGACGGCGTGGTGGGAAGCTGCCCACTTGTGGCTCATTGTAGCCATGTAAGCGGTCATCACGTTTGCGTCCCAAATAACCCAGCGCACTATCAGCGATCATAATAAGCAATGCCACAAAAATCATGCTGTACATCAGCATGGATCCACCATCATGTAAGTTACGATCCAAAATCGCAATCGAAAATACGAACAAAAATATCGGCTCAAGGTAGCATAAAGTCCCAAATAAGGAGACAGGTAGCTTTTGGCTGGCGACCATCGTCAATGACATCGCAGCGGTACTGATAATGCCTAATAACGGCAGCAGATACCAAAGCTTGTGGTTAGTTATTGCTACTTCAAAACCGCCATTCATATACAGCGCAACCAATACGACTGGCAATAACAACACAAGGTCCGATATAAGACCAGTGATGGGTGGTACGGCTAGATAGCGACGTAGCAGATAGTAAGGAGGATAACCCAAGCAGACAAACAAAGTTGCCCAAGAGATAGCACCATATTCAAAGATATCATAAGCGATACCAAGACCCGCACATACAATGGCAGCCCACTGAAGTAAGCTCATATCCTCATTATAAAAAAATCGACCAACGACGATCATAATCATTGGATATAAAAAGTAACCCAGCGTCACTTCAAGCCCCAAACCATTCACTGGCGCCCACATAAATATCCAGATTTGTGCGCCCAAAATTGGGGTGGGCAATATAAATAAAAACCACTCTTTAGCGTTTTTTAATGTTTTTAGATAGTCAAAAATATGCTGCCATTGTTTTAATACACTTACCAATAGCACCAAACTAAAAAACATCGTTAGCACACGCCACGAAGCGACCTGCGTACCTGATAACGGTTGCAGCAGCAAGCTGAATAAGAACAGCAGAGAGTATAAGAAATTTGCAGCCACAGCAGTGATCGTACCCTGCGAGGTTTGGTTAGTAGTCAGCATCACAGCAGCCTTTAGAGATTGGGGCACATCCTTGGCAATTTTAAAAAAAACAAAAGCCTCAGACGAGAACGTCTGAGGCTTTTGCATATAAGGTCGTCGCGCAATCCAAGATCAACGCTTTTGATATGTCGTGCTTATATCATGGGCTGCATTATGTCAAAGTCAGAATAGATAAGCAATACTGCCTTTCATTTAGTATATCAACTTCTTCGTTGAGTAAGTTTAATGACTCTAAGTGCTTATTTTAAATCAAGTTGCTCAAGTTTTTGCTGTATTTTATTCATCTTTTTTTGGTAACGACGTATCTTGCGAAAACGATGCGCTTTTAGTACGCCATCGATACGCTGATTGATAAAATGGCGTCGCGGTGGGAAACCGCCCACTTGTGGCTCTCTATAACCATAAAGATGATCGTTACGACGACGAACAAGATAGCCTGTGGCACTATCAACCATCATGACCAGAAGCGCAAGCGTAATCATGCCATACATAAAGAGCGAGCCGCCTTCATCGAGGTTTTGACTCAGAACCGTAATGGATAACACAAACAACAGCATCGGCTCTATATAGCTTAACGCCCCAAACAATGATACGGGCAGCTTACTACTCGCAATCATCGTCAGTGACATCGCAAGCGCACTCAAAGCACCAAGTAGCGGCAATAGATACCAAAACTTCATCTCTTGTGCCGCAACGTCAAAACCACCAGTCACATAAAGTATGATGAGCACTACTGGCGTCAGCAGAGTCAAATCAAACAACAGCCCCGTCACTGGTGGCACAGCAAGTGTACGACGCAACAGATAATAAGGTGGGTAGCCCAAGCACACAAACAGCGTCACCCAAGATACCGAACCATACTGAAAAATATCGTAACCGATGCCTAACGCTGCGAATAGTGCGGCTGCCCACTGTAGGACGCTCATATGCTCATGGTAAAAAAATCGACCAAGCACAATCATCACAAGCGGCAATAAAAAATAACCCAGCGTAACGTCCAGACCAAACCCATTAACGGGCGCCCACATAAACAGCCAGATCTGTCCACCCAAAATCGGTGCGGGCAATATAAATATC
The DNA here is from genome assembly GCF_017942195.1 of Psychrobacter sp. K31L. Lineage (NCBI taxonomy): Bacteria > Pseudomonadati > Pseudomonadota > Gammaproteobacteria > Moraxellales > Moraxellaceae > Psychrobacter > Psychrobacter sp. K31L. The sequence goes on from NZ_JAGKSC010000002.1 coordinate 101,002, forward strand.
AACCATTCTTTCAGTGTCTTTAGCGTTTTTATATAATCAAAGACATGCTGCCACTGCTTGGTCAAACTGAGCAATATTACCAAACTTAATAGCATCATAAGGACACGCCATGATGCTACCTGTGTCCCCGTTAAGGGCAACATAAACAGCCCAAATACAAACATCATCGAAAATAAAAAACTCGATGATACCGATGCGACAGTTCCCTGAAAAGTTTGATTGGTCGTAAGCATAACAACAGCCTTAAAAATAGAACCTTATTTACATTATTGAAAAAAATGAGAATCAAAAAATAAAAACCTCCGACGATAACGTCAGAGGCTTTTTTTAGAACAATCATATAAGACTAGGGCGTGTCATCATTTAGATTGTGAGGCTTAAAATGAGGAAAATTGCAGCCAAACAAGAAAGAAATTGCCGTAAATATGAACATATTGACAAGATTTCTGACGATGTTTGGCAAAATTTAACCATTTTAAGACCACTAAATGTATCAATGTGCTAATTGATGACACGCCCTAGATCACAAAGCTAACTACTGAGACATTTATTCGCCGTCTAACTCATCATTATTTGCAATATCGATAGCATCATCAACTTCAGTTGTGGCTGTGTTGCCAGTTGCCGCATCGATGTCTATTTGCTCTTGGCCCTCTACATGCAACGTACCATCTTCTCTCATAGCATCAACTAGCTCATCATCGCTTTCTTCGTGCTCGACACGTGCCATAGCAACCAGTTTTTCATCTTTTGACAGACGAATCAGCGTGACACCTTGCGTATTACGACCAGAGCTAGCGACATGCTCAACTGGCGTACGCACCAACGTCCCTTTGTCAGATATCAAAATAATATCATCGGTAGAGTCAACCTTGGTGGCTCGTACTAACGCACCATTACGCTCACTGGTCTTAATCGCGATTACACCGCCACCACCACGATTTTGGGTATTGAACTCATCGATAAAGGTACGTTTACCAAAGCCTTTTTCACAAGCAATTAGGATTTCGCGGACATCATCTTCGATAACGACTAACGACTTAATGAATTCATCAGCAGCCAGACGCATACCACGGACACCTTTCGCAGTACGACCCATCGCGCGAGCATCATTTTCATCAAAACGAATGGCTTTGCCACTGGAAGCAAACAACATCACTTCTTGGCTACCATTGGTGATACGAGCACTGACTAATTTATCGCCCTCTTCTAATCCAACAGCAATCAAGCCGTTTGATCGAATATTGGCAAACTGCTTAAGCTCTACCCGTTTCACTGTACCATTAGCAGTTGCAAAGAATACAAAAGGTGGCTCTGCTTGATTGATATCTTCTGATAACTCATCATCACCCTCTATTAAGGTGTCTGTTAATGATGTGTCACCTTTTACCGGTAGCTCTTCTACTATCTTTGGAATAGGCAAGATAGTTGTCACGGTTTCATCAGGATTTAACCCAATTAAATTCACTAATGGACGACCACGGGCACCGCGACTGGCAATCGGTACTTCAAAGCCGCGTAGGCTAAAGACACGTCCACTATCAGTGAAGCACAATACTGTAGAATGCGTTGAGGTCACTACTAGATGATCAATCACATCGTCTTCTTTCATCGCAGTCGCAGATTTGCCTTTACCACCACGTTTTTGCGCAACATAATCATCAATTGGCTGGGTTTTCGCATAACCAGTACGAGAAACGGTCATGACTACGGTTTGCTCTGGGATAAGGTCTTCACGGTTAAAGTCCATACGCGAATCAATAATATCAGTGCGGCGCTCATCACCGAAGTTCTCACGAATCTCAATCATCTCATTAGAGATAATGGTCATTAGCTTGTCAAAATCGCCAAGGATAGACTCTAAATGGGCGATTTCACGCAGTAAATCTTGGTATTCTTCGGTCAGTTTGTCTTGCTCAAGACCTGTTAGACGATGCAGTTGCATATCTAAAATAGCATTGACCTGTTCAAGTGATAAGCGATAATGCTCATTACCCTCAATCAGACCAAACGGTGCTTTTGGATCTTCGCCTTCGATGAAGTCAGGACGTACTGATTGACTGCCAGCAGCGGTTAGCATCGCCACGACACTGCCTGAACCCCATGTGTTGTTTAATAAGCTCTCACGTGCCAAGCCGCGGTTTGCAGACGCTTTAATTGCAGCGATAATTTCATCAATATTCGCCAGTGCAACGGTCAAGCCTTCGAGCAGATGACCACGGACACGGGCTTTGTTTAGCTCATAAATGGTACGGCGCGTCACCACTTCTTGACGATGACGTACAAAAGCAGCAATGAGCTGACGTAAGGTCAATAATTTTGGCTGACCATTATCGAGCGCCACCATATTGATACTAAAGCTAGACTCAAGCGGTGTTTGGAGGAATAAATTATTGACGATAACTTCAGCCGTCTCGCCGCGACGCAAATCAATGGCGATACGCATGCCGTCTTTATCAGACTCATCACGAATCTCAGTAATACCTTCGATTTTTTTGTCACGTACCAGCTCAGCGATACGCTCAATGAGCTTGGCTTTATTGGTCTGATAAGGTACTTCGGTAAATACAATGCGCTCACGATCACGGTTGACGCCCGTATCGCTCATCGCTTCAATGATATAGCGACCACGTATGTGCAAGCGGCCTTTACCGGTGCGATAAGCATCCAAAATACCTGCACGACCGTAGATAATACCGCCCGTGGGAAAGTCAGGACCGGAGATATGGGTCATCAGCTCTTCAGCTGATATTTGCGGATTTTCGGCATATGCCAAGCACGCATTAATGACTTCGGTCAGGTTATGCGGTGCCATATTGGTCGCCATGCCGACTGCAATACCAGTCGCACCATTGACCAACAAGTTAGGCACACGCGCAGGCAACACGCTTGGCATGCGCTCAGAGCCATCGTAGTTGTCTTCCCAGTCGACAGTGTCTTTGTCGAGATCAGCCAGCATCTGATGGGTCAGCTTGGTCATACGTACTTCGGTATAACGCATAGCCGCCGGTGGATCATCATCAATCGAGCCAAAGTTACCTTGACCATCAACCATCGGGTAACGCAAACTAAAGTCCTGCGCCATCCGTACAATTGCATCATAGACCGCACTATCGCCATGCGGGTGATATTTACCGATGACATCACCGACCACACGCGCCGACTTCTTATAGGCTTTATTGTAGTCATTAGACAGCACGTGCATCGCATACATCACACGGCGATGCACTGGTTTGAACCCATCACGCACATCAGGCAGCGCGCGCGAGACGATCACGCTCATCGCATAATCCAAATAGGATTGCTTTAATTCATCCACGATGGCAATAGGACTGATCGAGTCGCTCATATACACTCCTTCACTCACATAATTTCTCTAAGGATTGCACACCTTAAAAAGGTTTAAGCTGATACAAAAATATAGCTGCACAAATGCGCAACTATGATTGTTATATAAACGCTAAAAAACACCTCAAAACGTGCAAAACCATAGGAAAATGGCGATACGGTTTTTGTTAAAAGTAATGTTGAATAAAAGAAGCTATTTTAGCACAAATTTGTTGATTTAGGGGGTTCTGACTGTCATTAAAATCAAGCAAAACAGCTCATTAGCGCAGGTTTTTAGATCCAGTAATATCCACCGAAATATCTTTAATGACATACTCGCTTAGACTGGCTAATTTTGCCATTTTTACAGACGCATTCACCATCTTTTGAGCAATGAGAAACGCCGCCCATCTTACCGGAGCAAGGCGTGTTTTTTGCTTGTGCTTGACTCATAGGCAATCATACAAAGGTGAGCGCTAGCAAAGATAACATTATTGACTTCATTGTTTTATCCTCCTAAAAAATAATGGGTTTATACATAAAAAAAACTGCACCCACTGGGATGCAGTTTTTTGACATCATTCATCTGTAAATAACTTATTGCCGCTTGGTCATATTAAGTTCGGTTGGCACTGGCACTGGCACTGAAGTCTTGATTAAAGAATTCACGAGTGGCGTCAGTACAAGCACTAGCGACTAAACCACCATGATAGCTAGATAAGAGGCCAGCTCCAGCAGCGTCGACATTATTATTAAATCGCGACTGAATATTATCAATAGTATTGGTCATTAGCCAAGGGTTTGCTAATGCTGATTGACCTAAAGGCAGCAACGTTGGAATGCCACGACCCGCTTCATTCTCGTTATCGACATCGAGAACAGTGATATTTAGATTGGCTTGTTGCAGCTGAGCAGTCATTGCACCTGTATTTAAATCATAATATACCGTTGGATCACGATGACCACCACATAACAATGTTGGCATCTTTGGTACATATCCTCGTAAATCGTTGTCTTTTAGAGCTTTACGAAGCTCGTTCTGTGGAGAAGCGGCTGGTATTCCAGCTGGTGTTGCTGCTGTCAAACCATCAGGATTTGCAAGCACATCTGTCACATAAGCGGCACGAAAGTCCGTCTTAATGAGATAGTTATCAGGAGAAAATCCTAGAAATGCAAAAGGTAGTGTACTAAAAGGTAGCTGATCAAGTACTGCATTGCCAGTAGATTTTGACTGGAACAGCGCAAATCCAGGCAGTTTATTATCCTCGACTAATTGCTCAAAACTTGAGTCACTTGGAAGGATAGTATTAGCATACTGGTCAGTGAAAATCTCATTAACATTATTATAAATGTTTGGATACTTTTTCTGTAATCCTGTCGTTAATAATGGCGCAAATCGCGTTGCACCAAGGTTAACGCTCCCTGTAAAGATAGCATCACCAAAGGCAGCCAAAGCATAAGGGCCTGATAAAGGCGCAATGGCTGTCACTGGTTTGTTTTGTGCTTCTAGCGCTCTAGCAGTAGCCATAGCAACATGACCGCCCTGCGAATATCCTGAAATATATAGCTCGCCTGAATCATCGATATTGGCGTAATTGGTATTTTTATCTCGTTTTTGTGCATCGATAACGATACGCGAGCTATTCAACGCATCAATCATATCAGCAGATTGCTGCTCAGCAACTAAGTACGGATGATAATCAAGCTCTGAATCATCATAGCCAGCATAGTTAGGGGCTACGACGATATAGCCTTGCGCGGCAAAGTTTGCTGCTATCAAGGTGGCTTCACCCGAGCCTGAATTTTGAGGATTGCCAACTTGGCTAAAGTCATAGCTTTTATCGGTAGTCGTACCATGAGCATATAATAATACTGGACGATCACCCGAACAGTCTGCACCCTCACCACTAGGAAGCATTAAAGCAGCAGTTGCATTGGTAACCTCGCCTGCTGACCCTACCGTTTGATAGGTAACTTTTTCTACTTTAATATCACACTTAGCATCAGGCGTACCAGCATTTTCCAATCCAGGAATACCATCTATTTGAGCAGTACTGAAAGCACTAATTGTCTCAACGCTAGTAGGGAAAATGACGGATGCTGTGTCGTTATCATCGTCGTCATCTCCACAACCGGTGAGTAGTAAAGCACTGGCAACGGCTACTGACAATAAGCAGCGTGACATCGTTGGTGTTTTAGTAGTGATAGACATGGATTGATAAGTAGGGGCAGATAATTTGCCGCTGGTATCCGTGGTGGATTTGATCATGGTTGCTGTCCTTAGCAATGGTAAATCAGACGTTTGCTGAAATTTTTTGGCAGTAAATGCCGTTTAGTTTGGCAGCTTTTTTCATCAATGATTTGTATTAAGCACTTTTTAGCAAAATTTGCTCAATAGTTATTGTTTCTTAAACCTTAGGGTCTGTTGAACATTCAAATATGGTACTGGCAGTGGCTATTTTTTAGACAATACGCAGTGAAATTTTTGACGCCTAGTCGTTCTAGGGTAGACAATTTCGCCATGTATTGGCAAAAAATAGCCCTGCCCCTGCTTGTATACTTGGGGCTGATGCTAAAATCACTCCAAACGTTGTTGTAAACCTAGCTAAGGTCTCGACATTATCGTCGGTTTACGCCTAGTTTGATGCGATTTTAGCGATCAGCAGTTCTAATATTTGAATGTTCAACAGACCCCACTATTTATACCGTAAAATTTTATGAAAAGCTACTGGAAAACATGCGCTGAGTGGCGTCTTTTACCTTATGCAGAAAATTTTGTTGCCGTTAAAGCAATTCTAGCTTAGCTTTAGTCTTTGTTGTACGATGTTCCAAATTTAACCCTAATACAGATATCACCCTATGCAAACCAGCAGTCAAAGCACGAAAGAAACCAACAGCCAATCGACAGATCTCACAAAAGAAACAGCGATGCAAGACGAGACGCGCACTGATCGTAGTTTTGACACGATTGCCGATTATTTTGAAAAAAAGGTCTACGGTGGTCTTAAAGGCGACATTCGACTGGCAGTATTGCGCCGTGATATCTTTGCCTATACAGCGCAGATGAGTAAAGAGCTTGGGCGACCTTTGCGGGTTTTAGATGTGGGTGCAGGACTTGCACAGATTGCGATTGAGCTTGCGGCTCAAGGGCATAGCGTGGTCATCAATGACATCTCTGCCAATATGTTAGAGAAAGCAAAAGCGAGCGCCGCAGAAATCGATAAGAATCTAGATATACGCTGGTATGTGTGCCCTTATCAAGAGATAGAGGATAAGTTAGCAATCGATGAGTTGCAGAATAAAGACAGTATGGCTAAGAATGCTGAGAAAACAGCTAAGTTTGATTTGATAATGTCGCATGCCCTACTCGAATGGCTCGCAGAACCAGCAGCGATTATGGATTTTTGTGATCGGCTATTGGCTGAGCATGGCGCGCTGTCATTGTGCTTTTATAATCCAGCGAGCTTTGACTATCGTAATCTGATTATGGGTAATTTTAATCTGCTCGATAACACTGATTATAAGGCTGACACTAAAAAAAGCCTGACGCCTAATTATCCGGTCGCCAAAGAAGAAGTCGAGTCTTGGCTCACCACACATCATTACCAAACCATTCTAACCAGTGGCTTGCGCGTGTTTCATGATTATGCGCCGCTCAAGCGCGGTGGTCATAATGATCCTGATGCAGTCATACGCATGGAGCTGCGCTACTCACAACGAGAGCCGTATAAATGGCTGGGTCGCTATCTGCATATAATGGCAACTCGTTAAGTTGAATACGCTGAATGATGACGAGCGTTTAAATCATGATTTGCTAAAGCGACTATCTGGCTTCTGCCACGCGCTCGGACCGATCGTACTCTGACCAAGTCGTCGCATTGATGTCTTTTTCATCAAAAACAACAACGTGCTCAAGTATCGGCAAAATCCCAATTTGCGAGCCAATCTCATGATTATGATGACTGGCGACCAAGGATAAAACTGTCTGCCCATCATCGAGTTGCAAACGATACAGATAATTGGCACCGCGAAAGACGCGCCCAATCACCAAAGCGGTCTGCGTACTATCATCATCATGGATTATATCGTCAGGGCGCACGAGCACCTTAATCGGAGTGCCATTGGGATAATCGTACTCACAATATTGCGGCTGACCTGACTCATCATAAACTTCCATGCGACGGTAAATATCACCTAACGCGGTCTCGACGTGACCTTCTTTGATAATGCCATCTATCATCGCACCTTCACCGACAAACTCAGCAACAAACGGACTGATTGGCTCATGATATAGCTCGCTTGGTGTCGCCCATTGTACCAATCGACCTTTATCCATGACCCCTACTTTATCCGCCAGCGCGAAAGCCTCATTTTGATCATGAGTCACCAAAATAGCGGTGGTATTGGTACGTTTGAGAATATCGCGGACATTCATCGCCAATGACTCACGCAGTACCACATCCAAATTAGAAAACGGCTCATCGAGTAGCAAGAGTTTGGGATTGGGCGCTAACGCTCGTGCCAAAGCAACGCGTTGTTGCTGTCCACCTGAGAGCTCATTGGGACGTTTGTCAGCATGCTCCGTCAATTCAACGAGGCTTAGCATTTCAGCCACGCGGGCTTTTTTGTCGGCTGCTGACCATTTATTAAGACCAAAAGCGATGTTTTTTGCTACGCTTAAATGCCCGAATAACGCATAGTCTTGAAATACCATGCCCATGCCACGTTTGGCTGGCGCGACGGCAAACGAGGTCGTCGACGTCTGTTCTGTCAAGCGTTGGTTATTTAAGCCAATCGTGCCGCGACGACTTTGCTCTAGCCCTGCAATGGCTCGCAATGCCGTGGTCTTGCCGCAGCCGCTATAACCTAAAAAGCAGCCAATCTCGCCTTGCTGTAAGCTTAGCGATAGTCCATTAACGATGATGGTATCTTCATAACCGACGATTAAATCTTGGACGCTAAAGTAAGGACTGGTCGCGATATTTGTCTCAGTATATGCGGCAGAATTACTATCATGATTAACGGTATTATTATCCTGCATTTGGTAAACTTCATCTGTTGATACTGGTGATTTTTTTACATTATCAGCGTGCACTTTCACTTTAGCCGTCGCCGACTGAGGATTGGCTGGGTCTGTTGAGTCTTTAATCAAGTCAGTATACATAGATGGTACCAGTAAGCGATTAATGAATAAAACCAATAAATAAAATGGTAAAAAATTATGGTACTAATGAATCCTTGAGCGCGAGCAACTCTGTCTTTAACTTCTTAAATAATAAACGGCAATGTCTTAAATAATAAACTGTTTTCAACTTATCCCTGCTTATCACTTTGGCGCAGCAGTATCCAAACAGGAATAAGACCGACCAACACAATCAGCAAACTTGGCAATGCTGCTCTGCCCCACATGCCTTCGCTGGTCATCTCAAATACCCGCACTGCTAGCGTATCCCAGCCTTGTCGCCGTGTCATCAAGGTGATCGGCATCTCTTTCATCACTTCGACAAAACCCATCAATAAAGCAGTTAGCACCCCAGGGCTGAGTACAGGCAACATCACTTGCCGCCAACGCTGATAAGGGCTGTCACTCAGTAATTTAGCAGCCGCTTCCTGATTGACAGTCAGTCGCTGTAACTGCCGATCGACTGGCTGAAAGCTTACGGTCATAAAGCGCGTCGATAAGGCAAGGAGCATCACGATCACACTACCCGACAGCACTTGCTCTGAGGTCACACCAAACGCAATCAGCTGATTGTCTATCCAAGCAATTGGGATAAATATGCCAACAGCTAGTACTGTACCCGGTACGACATAGCCCAAATTGGCTAGAGTGGTCATAAGCTTGGTTGATTTATCAGGATATTGGCGTTTAATCCACGCAATGATGATGGCTAAAAAAGCAATGAAAATGGTGGTCATGCTCGCAATCATGAGACTGTTGGTAACAAAATCAATATAACGGGCGTCAAAATCTTGGCGGAAGTTTAACGCGGTCCAGTAGATCAACTGCAAGAACGGTATTAGGAAAGCCAGCAAAAACACCAGTGTACATAGGAATGTCATGGCCAGCTTAGCAGACGCGCTGGCTTCAAAACGCTGATTGCTGCCTTGGGTAACTATATTACCGCGTTTGGCTTGCCAATACTGCTCAAACAATACGACGATAAATACCACACCGATTAATAAAGCGGCTAATTGTGCGGCAGTCGTTAGACTAAAAAAGCCAAACCAAGCCTTGTAAATAGCCGTCGTAAACGTGTCGACATTGAAGACCGAAACCGCACCAAAATCTGCAAGCGTTTCCATACTGGCGAGTAACAATCCGCCAATTATCCACGGCAATGCTTGCGGTAATGCCAAGCGAAAAAACACGCGACTGCGGCTTAAACCAAGCATTTGACCCGCTTCAATCGCTCGCCTGCCTTGTGACAAAAAGGCCTGACGCGCTAGCAAATAAACGTAGGGATAAAATGCCAATGACAACACCAAACCTGCGCCCCAGACATTGCGTACTGACGGAATGGCTGTATCGATGCCTAACTCTCGTAAACCTGTCTGTAGCGGTCCACTAAAATCAACAATACCGACGGTAACAAATGCCAGTACATAAGCTGGTATCGCCAGCGGTAGCATCAGCGCCCACGAAAAAAAGCGCTGTCCGGGAAAGCGATACATGCTGGTGATCCAAGCAAGTGCGGTGCCGATACTGCCAGAGATAACCGTCACCATCACCAATAAAATCGCGGTATTTTTGAGGACTTGTGGCAGCACATACTCGCGCATGTGCGTCCAGATGTCTGCCACTGGCTGCGTCCATGACAGCAGGACGATGAGAATTGGTACCAGCATAAACAACGAAATCAGTCCTAAGACTGATTTTGAGAGGATACGTTTGCGAACGGCATGGTCTTGACTAACAGCCAAACTACTATGGTCACTGCCATTGTTATTGTCGTTGGCTGTCTTGTCTTGACGAACAGACGCATTTGGCGTTGTTATCATATAATTATTACCATGTCATACGCATAGAGTTCCCGATCTAATTCGCCTATCGCACACCCAAAACCACCATTTTCTCTGTCAAACTTGCTCAGTTTACTGTGCTGCTTACTAAGAGTCATACTGACATTTATCTGATGGCTACTGTCATTTTTTGGGCGTGGTTGGCTTGTAATACTCTACTTATAACCTGCTTTGTCCATCATTTGAATCGCTTGGGTTTGACGCTCGCCAAACTTTTGCACGTTGATATCATCTTTTTTGAATTCGCCCCATGATCTGAGCATATCTGACTCATCAACGCCTTCTTTGACTGGATATTCTTTATCAGAGCTGGCATAGAGACCTTGGGCTTTATCCGAAGACAACCATTCCATTAATTTGAGGGCGCCATCAGGATTGTCTGAGCCTGTCACCACACCTGCCCCAGAAATATTCACGTGGGTACCAGTAGTGCCTTGGTTTGCCCAAAAGACTTTGACAGGAAAATCAGGCTGCTCATCGAGCAAGCGACCATAGTAGTAGCTGTTAGACAAGCCTACTTCACACTGACCGGCAGCGATAGCCTTTAACATGCTAGTGTCATCACTAAAGACGTCAGTGGCTAAATTATCTACCCAACCACGAATGACGGCTTCGGTTTTTTCTTCGCCTAAGTTTTCAATCATGCTGGCAACCAATGACTGGTTATACACAGAGTTTGAGGTGCGCAAACAAAGCTTGCCTTTCCATTTTGGATCCGCTAAATCTGCATAAGTGGATAACTGGTCGGCGCTGACTTTACTTGGGTCATACATGATAGTACGGGCACGTAATGACAGACCCGTCCATTGACCTTTTGGATCACGATACTTTGCAGGGACATTGGCTTCTAATACCGCCGATGCCACTGGTTGGAGCAATCCTTGTTCTGTGGCTTGCCACAAATTACCCGCATCTACAGTCAATAGCATATCCGCTGGCGTATTTTGACCTTCCGCTTGCAAGCGTGCCATCAATGGACCACTTTTATCAGTGACCAGTTCAATTTTGACACCTGTTTCTTCTGTATAGCGGTCTAGCAAAGGTTTGATCAGCTGCTCGTTACGTGATGAGTAGATCGTAATCGTCTGTCCTTCAGCACTCGTCGCGCCATCGTTAGCCACTTCTTGCTCGCTACTGGCTGGCGCCGCTTCAGCATCAACGCTTTCTTCTGGCGTAGAGGAATTGCTACAACCCGCAAGTCCTAACATCATGCCAAATACGGCAACAGGTAAAGTAAGCTTGGTAGAAGGTAAATTTGCGCTGAAAGCTTTCAATGACATGGTTTTCCCCATAATGGTGCTACGGATAAGTGAGAGATAAAAAAACATTACTCTTTAAGAGTAATGAGAGCATATTAGTTGAAAACAACATACTAATAGAAATGAGATTAATTATCAATACATTTATTTAACTGGATAAACTGGTGACTATTTGGCTAAATCATTGCTTTTAAAATACAATTTCAAAAGCAATGATTTAGCCAAATAGTGTTCGCTCAACACTTTTTTATAACAACCATTGCCCCAAAATCACATTGACTGCCGCTTCAGTACGCAATATGCGTGGACCTATGTGTACTGCCTGACAGCCTTGACTGGCAAGCAGCTCAATCTCATAGTCGATCCAGCCCCCTTCTGCGCCGATACAAACGAGACTGGGCAAGGAGGTGCTATTAGCTGAGTTGGTTTCTACGAGCGATGGCGCAGTTTGCTCTTGCTTTGCTAGCACTTGCTGCTGCACATATTGCGAAAATGACAGATCGCTGTAAGGATGCGCGACAATAGCGCGGTTGGTGATTAGACTTGCCAGCTCATCCTCGACAAAGGGTTTAAAACGCTTTTGCAAAGTAATGCGCGGGGCAACAGTATCCACTCCTTGTTGCAAACCTTCTAGTACGAACTCATCGAGGCGACCCAACATCGGACTTTGCCAATAGCTCTTTTGCGTGCGATAGCTATTGATAAGGATAATGTCGCGCACACCAAGCGCCGTCATATCCATTATCAAGCGGCGCAGCACTTTTGGACGTGGTAATGCCAAGATAACAGTCAGATTTAACTTAGCAGGTGGCACAACTGACAATTGGACATCACCTAGCTGAATACGGTGAGCAGCAATCTCCTCAATAATTGCTGTACCAAGATTGCCACCGAGTTGCCCAATTTTAAGGGTATCTCCTACTGCTGCGGTCAACACGCCATTGATATGGTTAATTTGCGATAGATGATTGATTGTCGCAGAATCTTGCGAAAAGTTTTCGGCAGGCAGTAATAGACAGTTCATAGAGTCTCTTGGTTTGAGTGTTGCTCAATCACCTTTTCGATCATGGCAAATTGACGCGTTAATACTGCTTGCTGCTGTACGGTCATCTGCTCGCCAGCTTGCCCTGCCTGTTTGGCTAATAGCGGATGGCTAAGCCAAGACTGTAGCTGATCATAAATGAGCGCCGTATCATTAGCAGCCAATGAGGATTTTTTGCGCGAGGATTTTTGCTTACCCTTCATATCTGAACTACTGATATCTGAGCTAATGATATCTGAGCTAATGATATCTGAATGGTCGATATTTTCATTATTGGCAGCAACATCCTCTATATTAATTGGATGATAAAACGTATTGTTTGGCTGATATAACGCGCCCACACTCGCCAGCTTATCGACCACACTTTGACACGATTGGGTTTGGCGTCCCATTAGCACTGGCGTTGCCACACTCGCTGGCTCAACTGGATTGTGTCCGCCCACATCGACCAACGAACCGCCCACCAACGCCACATCGGCTAGCGTATACCATGTCATCAGCTCGCCCATACTATCTGCTAAATAGACTTGCGTGTCTGTATTGATTACTTCTTCGTTACTGCGCCGTGCCATTGTTAACTGACTGTTTTGGATAAGTGTCGCCACTTCATCAAAGCGTTCAGGATGTCTGGGCACGATAATCAACAGCGTGTCTGCCAGCGCTGGGTTGGACAATAGCTGCTCTTGCAATGACAGAGCGATGCTTTCCTCGCCGCTATGGGTGCTGGCCGCGATCCAAATAGGACGATCCGCTATTCCCAACTCGACGGCAATACCGCTCTTTTGCTTTTGTATAGTGGCACGCTCATGTTCTTTCTTAGCAGCGTTGCTATCAGTCGCTTGTACATCATCAGTTTTGCTATCAATCGTTTCATTATTAAGCACTGGGCTATTAATGACCCACTTGAGTGAGCCCGCCACCCGAATTTGCGCACTATGAGCACCTAACTGGCGAAAGCGTTTGGCAGACTCGTTGTCTTGCGCAATAATTAACGTCAGGTTTTTCATCATACTGGCGCTGACAGCAGCGATTTTTTGATAGCTTGTAAATGAACTGGCTGATAGACGACCATTGACTAAGATGCTCGGAGTACGATGCTCGGACAGCTTGGCTAAAATATTTGCCCACAGCTCGGTCTCTACAAATAAGGCCGCGACTGGCTGCACATGCGCTAAAAACGTTTCGATAACAGCGAGGCTATCTACAGGTACATAACTATGGCTAAGCCGACCCTGAGCAATGTCATCAGCGAAACGACTGGCACCACGGGCAAAACCTGTCTGCGTGGTATTGGTCAGCCAAATCTGATAACCATGCGCCAATAGCATGTCTAGCAACGGCGCTACTGTATTGGTCTCACCTAAAGACACCGCGTGGCACCAGATAACGTTATTACTCACCTCAGCTTTATGGTACATTTCAGCTTTGTTATCAGCTGTTGGCGCTGCAGGATAGTGCTTGCCGAAACGCTGCGCCACTTCTTGCTGATAGTTATCGCGCTTGTGTGAGCGTCGCCAAACCTGTAGGCGATATAGCGGCTTTAATAAGCTAATGATACATTGATAATAAAAGGGTGGCTGATATACCGCTCGACTGGACAACGCGGTAGATGAAGACGCGGTGGTAGAGGGTTTGGATGGCGTAGGAGAAGATGGCATAGAACAGCCCAGATTAGTAATGGATCAGATAATACCATTCTCAAAAAAACTGATGGTAAAAAACGCGACAATTCTACCTGAATTTGCTGCTTAATAATAAGCTTTTACGCAGTATGAGCTAACAAAAATCGTTTAGACAATAATTAATATTAACACCGCCACTACTAGCACTACCGCCAGTAATAATTGGTAGCGCTTAATACTGTGTTGTTCTTGCTTTTGTGTCGTTATCAACGCTTGCGCTTGCTGCCACTGTGCCACCAAACTGGCCGCTTCCACGTGACCGTTTTGGGCAGCTTGCTCTAACCAATATTTACCGTTATTAATATCTTGCAAGATACCAACCCCTTGGTAATACATCTTACTGAGTAAGCGCTGCGCTCGGCTGTCGTCTTTGCTGGCGGCTTGCTTAACCCATTCGACACCTGCCTCTATACCAGCATTTTTATCAATCACCAAGCCTTCACCGAGTAGCTCATACATCGCCAAACGCAGCATAGCAGCGGTATTCCCGACATGCGCGGCCTCTTGTAGTTTCAACAACGCTTGCTTTTTTGCCGCCAGATGATTCTCTGAAAAGTTAATTTGCGCACGCGGTTTAGATTGCTTTGCAACATGCTGTTCAAACTGATCCAAGACTTTACGGGCTTGCTGATACTCAGCATTGCCCGCAGTTTGCGGCCGTTCGATCTCATCTAACTCTATGAGTAATTGACTAAAAACCTCTGGGGTTGGCGAGGTTTTGACAGCGGCTGCTGGCTTGGTTTTTACCAAGGGAATGGTCTGTACTACTGGCAGCTCCGCTTTAGATGGTTCAGGCTTTAATTGGTTCTCTTGTTCATTCGATAAGCTTTCATTGGTTAGCCTGTCTGATACGATATATGTAGAAGCCTCTTCATTTAAATCAGTTTTATTCAAATCATCTGCTGGTGTGGCCGTTATATTCTGCTTTACTAAAAATGCTGCGCTAGTGCCCACTGTCTGAGAATTAGAGTCTATGCTACTTGAGCCTAAATCCACTTGAGAAGCCATGCGAGCAGCCACATTAGATTTACTGTCTTGAGTGGTAATGGTAGACACGTAATTATTAGCGATTGGCAGTCTGGCACTAACCGCTTGATACAAGCCACTAGCAACTTGCCCGCCTTGAACCGCGACAAAGGGTCGATCGACATGACCGAACAAGCGCAAGCCTATCGGTTCTAGGGCAAAAAATATTGGCAAGCTGGCACTGTCATTAATATTGGTACTGTCATTAATATTGGCATTGGCATTGTCATTGTCATTAATATTGGCACTATTGTTTTCACTATATAACACTGCCATATGCTGATAACAATCATCGGTGCTCAGCGACCATATTGGATAACGTTTGCGCAGCTCGAATTGACCATACCAATGCGGCGTATTTTGCCACTGCTGTGCCAATACTTGTCCGGCATAAAATGCCAAAAACATCATAAGATTACGATAGCGTTCATCCGTTAACAGCGCATCTTCATCCCAGTTACCCGTTTTAATCAGATCACGGCGTATCTGCGATAGCAAAGTATCTACCCGCTGTAAGCTCGATAGCGACTCATCCAAAGTGCAATCACGCAACTCCGCTTCATAGGCAATACCACCTGCGATAGGGCGTCCCGCTAAGAAATCTTGCCAATAGCCTGCGGCGATATAATCCAGTGGTGTTAGAGGCGATGCAGACATAAGACCAGCGTGTCCTTTTACAGTTAAGTAGGTAATGAATAGAATGACATCGTTATGATGGCGACAGTAATGCAATGTGTGGATAAAGACAATGTGTAGATAGTTTACCTTAGCCTAAAATTCAAACCGCTACAATAAAGGACTAAACAAGCGTACCACATTATCAAACAATCGCTCATAGCCTGCGCGCTGCTGCCATTCTGCTAACGTCAAAAAATGACAGCTCTGTAGATAAGTCTCTTGGCAGTTAGCAATTTGAGCGACCATTTCAGGGGTATAAATCGCCAAGCTGACTTCCATATTGAGATAAAAACTGCGCATATCAATATTTACCGTACCAAACAGACAATAATCATCATCGATCACCACGGTTTTAGCATGTAGCAGCCCGCCTTTAAATAAGGCAATGGTGACGCCGGCCTGCAATAACTCTTCATAATACGCTTGTGACGCATGCTGCACTAAAAACGAATCGACCTTTTCGGGAACGATAATCGTCACCTCTACCCCGCGCTTAGCCGCGATCGTCAGCGCACTTGATAGCGCCTCATCAGGTACGAAGTATGGCGTGGTAATACAAATGCGTTTATTGGCGCGATGAATAACCGTCACCAAGGTATTATAAATAACATGCGCTGTTACCTGCGGTGCCGAAGGTATCAACTGCGCGATCACGCCTTCTATTACGGGCATCTGTGGTATGACTATCGACATTGAGCCAGTATGTAGCGGCTCATCAGCATCGATACTATCACCCAAAAACTTTACCCGACTGTTGATGTCATTGATAGTCGGATCCATCACATATAGCTTGCGGGTATAGTTATTGATTCGCTGGTTGAGCTCGTCTAGATTGTTGTTATTTTCAGCGCCGATATCGGTGACCACAACTTTTGCCATCGCCGTCGCTATACTGATGGTACGGTGGCTCACACTACGTATCGCCACATCGATCCATTGTCCGACATTTTTATTTTGTTTAAAAAATTTAGGATCGACCAAGTTAAAGCTGCCGATATAACCAATGTATTCATCAATGACCACCATTTTTCGGTGATTACGAAGATCTGAACGTTTAAATAAGGTCTTAAACAAGCCTACCGGCAACGACTGATGAACAAAGACACCTGCTTGCTCTAATATTCGGTGCTCATTGCTATTAAAAAACCTAAAACTACCAACACTATCAGCCAATATATGACACTCAACCCCGCGCTGTACGGCAGCGACCAACGCCTCTATCACCTCTCCTACCTGCCCCTTCGGATAGATGATATAAAACTCCATCAAGATGATACTCTTTGCTGACTCAATATCATCGATCAAACGCTTAAAAATAGCACTGGGCGCGGTTAGTAGCTGCATCTGGTGATCGGGAAACACCCCGAACCCTGTCCAGCGCGTCCCTATTTGGCTGACACCGCGATAGTTATCAGGCAACAAATCTTGCCCTTTATCAAAGACCAAATGCTCCCGCCTTGCCATCTCGTTCATTAGCAGGCTGGCTTGATCCATGCGTTCACGATAGCGACGTCCGATCATTGGCTCACCAAGCAGTATGTAGGCAATTAATCCTACGACAGGCAAGGTATAGAGCACAGCAACCCAAGCGATCGATACACCAATATTGCGCTGTACCGATACAATTCGTAATGTCATGAGTATCATGAGCACGACATGTAATATCAGCCCCAATTCTGCAAAGTCACCCAATGACCATGTCGTAAAGTACTTTTCAATAGCAAAAGTGTCTATGCCTGCCTCCATCAACCAATCAGTCAATTAATACAAATCAAATTATCTAATACCTGCACGTGCCACAAAGCATTATCAGTATAGTAGCTTTTGGCGCGCACACAATAGGTAACTATGTACCCACCATATGGGCTGAACCAGTCTTAATGTCGCTGACGTAAAAGAAAGATAATCATTAATTTATAAAATATATGAAATAACGTTTGACAGGCATATGTAAATCTATATAATACACACCCACAGCAAGGGGACTTAATTAAGTTCTATGTTGTTAGAATTCTTATTAATTTAGAGTGTGACAACTTTAAATGTTAAGACTTCTATAAGATTCCTTTTAAGGAATTTTAACTTGCGAAGCTAACGCTTCTCAGGGTGATTAGCTCAGTTGGTAGAGCGTCTGCCTTACACGCAGAATGTCGGCGGTTCGAATCCGTCATCACCCACCACTCTTTTAGCAAAGTGGGCCTATTTATACGAGTAAGATGCTAAAAACGACCTAAGCAGCGGTAGTTCAGTTGGTTAGAATGCCGGCCTGTCACGCCGGAGGTCGCGGGTTCGAGTCCCGTCCGCTGCGCCATATTTAAAACGAATTTAAACTTTCGAGTTTAAGCAAGTTTCGCCTCAAGTATTAGTTTACTTGAGGTTTTTTTGTGTCTGTTAATTTATCTAAGTGTTTAATTTCTCTGTGGTTTATCTCTTGGGTTTACCACTTGCCTTAGTCAAAAACTCAGTCAATAACATGGTTAAATAATATAGCCACATAATATAGATTGCTATAAAGTCGTCTGTCTCGGTTGTGGTGGTACAGAATAAGTGCCAACCACATGGGCGACCAAGTCACTAGAGCCTTCTGAGTAAAGAGAAACCTCGCCCACGATTAATGTGCGCCCTACTTTCATTAACGTGCATTCGGCGATGATGCGGGCATCTGCTGAAGGTTTACGCAAAAAATTGATGGTTAAGCTCGTTGTCACGGTCAACGGTACAATACCGATTTTTCCCAATATTGCCACATAGATAGCCACATCAGCGACACTCATCAACACCGGCCCAGAGACCGTACCACCAGGTCTCAGCTCATTGATACCTATCTCGTGCGATAAGGTCGAACCCTTCTCATCTACTGACTCGACCCTACATTTGGTTTGCGGAAACTCCGCCTCTATAAAAGCGACGATTTCTTCTTTGCTTGCAGACATATCTATTCCTTGATTTTAATTATGCTTACTGCCGACGTTTAGCCTTTCTCATTTAAGAGACGCTAATCAAAAACAGTTACCTGATTATCTCCACCATCATTTATAGCATAATTCACATTATAAACCGTATCTATATTAGGGCCTGTTGCCTTTAAGAACCTCAAAACTTCATCTGCTTTAGCTGCTATCTAATAGCACTTTTACTCAAGTATGAGAAGCAAATGATCAAGACCAACGACCAAACACTTACAACCCAATTGACATAAGTACCAATTAGCGTAATATACACATGTTAATGATTATCATTATTATTACTTTAGTCATCGAACTTTTTATACTCAGTGTTGTTTTAAAAAGCATGCTACCAATAAAAATCAACGAGAAAGCAATGCTCTGATTCTAAAGGGCTTTCAAATCATCAAAAGTTGTTTAAATGATAATAATCATACTTTTTGATATACAACCAATCAGTTAAATAAAGGAAGGTATTAAAATGGCAAAACCCACCCCAAGAATGCTAGAGGTTGTTCGCAGTAAATACCTCACGCCACATATGTGCCGCGTCACACTTGGCGGTGCTGGACTGACTGATTTTCCAGTAGACCAAGAAAGTGCTTATATAAAACTGATGTTTCCTCAAGGTGAGGACTCTCGACCATTAATGCGCACTTATACCGTTAGCGTTCAACGAGATGAAGAAATAGATGTCGATTTTGCTTTGCATGAGACAGAAGGCCCTGCTTCAACATGGGCACGTAACGCCCAAATAGGTGAGCAAATACTGATAGGCGGCCCTGGACCGAAGAAGCTGATTAACAATGAGGCTGATTGGTTTTTATTGGTCGGTGATATGACAGCGCTGCCGGCGATTACCGTTAACCTCGCCCAGCTACCTGCTGACGCACACGGCTATGCAATCCTTGAGATTACCACCGAAGCAGACAAGCAACTACTCAAAAAACCCGACAACGTCGACATTCATTGGGTGATAAATGCACATCCAAATGCACAAAGCAGCCCATTACTTGATCGTGTTAAAACGCTTACTTGGTTGACAGGACGACCTGCGGTGTGGGCGGCATGTGAATTCCATAGTATGCGTGCCCTGCGTCACTACTTTAAAGGAGAGCGTCCAATACCAAAGACGCATTTATACATATCCAGTTATTGGAAAGTCGATAGCACAGAAGATCAGCATAAAGTTGTCAAACGAGAGGATGCAGAGAGCGTATTATAATTTCGGTGTGCCAGCACGTATAAGCGAAACTGACTAATATCGAAACTGACATCGGAATTAGCATCAAAACTAAAAGAGCTCGCTTAATTATAAGCGAGCTCTTTCTTCTAAGGTGTGATTAAAAACGTATAGCTAATTTTGCGCGAACAGCGGATGAATAAACCCTAATGCCATAGTCGGTTCAAGACCATTCAGGTACAAGGAAGGCAATTTAAAGCACTACAAATAGTAGACTAAACAAGCCTGCCTCCGTACCTGATTTATAGTGGATTGACTATATTAAGCAAGCAGGATATCACCATGCTCATCACGTAAATTATTTTTCATCATTTTCCCTGCGCCGTTGAGCACAATATTATTCACAAAGACGACTTTGTCAGGTATCTGCCAACTGGCTACTTTACCTTTATAGAACTCAAGAATCTGCGCTTCATCGACTGCCGCATCCGCTTCTTTGACGACAATTAAGACTGGACGCTCGCCCCATTGTTTATGAGCCGCCGCAATCGCTGCAGCCATCTTAACCTCTGGATGCTCCACAGCGATATTTTCTAACTCAACAGAAGATATCCACTCGCCCCCTGATTTGATCAAATCTTTTGAGCGGTCACGGATATTCATATAACCATCGGCATCAATCGTGGCGATATCACCGGTATCAAACCAGCCATCGGCAGTGATGGCATCTTTATTTTCAGTAAAATAATCATCAATGACCCAATGCCCACGAATTTGCAAGCGCCCTTGTGACTCGCCATCTTCGGCGACTGGCTTATCTTTTTGTTCCGTATCCATCAGACGTATCTTGACACCATAAGGAGGGCGACCTTGCGATTTACGCAGCTCATTAATTTCTTCTTTACTGAGCGATTTGTGCTTGGCTTTTATCTGATTCATCGTGCCGAGCGGACTGGTCTCAGTCATGCCCCAACCATGTATCGCATCGCAGTTAAAGTCCTCTCTAAAGGTTTTGATGACTGATGGCGGACATGCTGCACCGCCGACGATCGTACGCGTCATACTGTCCAGCTTACTGCCTCTGTTTTTGGCAGCGGTTAGCAGACTTTGCCAAATAGTCGGCACGCCCAAAGCCACAGTCACTTTATAATCATCAATCACAGACACTAAGCTGTCACCATCAAGATTAGGACCGGGCAGTATCAGAGAGCAGCCCGTCAGAGCAGCGGCATAAGGCGTGCCCCACGCGTTGACATGGAA
Organism: Psychrobacter sp. K31L; assembly: GCF_017942195.1. Lineage (NCBI taxonomy): Bacteria > Pseudomonadati > Pseudomonadota > Gammaproteobacteria > Moraxellales > Moraxellaceae > Psychrobacter > Psychrobacter sp. K31L. The sequence goes on from NZ_JAGKSC010000002.1 coordinate 122,427, forward strand.
CATCGGCACTACTGGTAGCAAGACATCTTGGGCAGACAACGAGGACACATCGGGCATACACAAAGCCATCGCATGCAGAACTGAGGAACGATGAGAGTACAAAATGCCTTTGGGGTTGCCTGTCGTTCCTGAGGTATAACAGAGTGAGCTTGCAAGCTTTTCATCAAACTGCGGCCAGTCAAAATCAGGGCTATTATCTGCCAGCAACTCATCAAAGAACAGAGCATTCGGTAACTGCTCCAAGACTTTTTCGTCTCTATTACCCAAATAAATAAAATGCTTAATGCCTTTGATGTGCTCTTTGATAGCGGTAATTAGTGGCAAAAAAGTAATGTCAAAGAACAAAGCTTGATCCTCCGCATCGTTAATGATGTAGGCAAGCTGTTCGGGGAATAAACGGGGATTAATAGTATGGCAAATCATACCGCTACCCGAGATTGCGTACCACGCTTCTAGGTGACGGCGATTGTTCCATGCCAAGGTGGCGATGCGCTCTGATGACTTAAGTCCCAGTGCTTGTAGCGCATTTGCCAAACGTTTTGAGTTATTGGAGACGGTCAACCAATCACTCTTGGTCATCTCGCCATTGACTTCTTTTGACAAGATAGCGGTATCACCATGATATTGGGCGGCGTGCTCAATGAGGCTGCTAATGAGCAGCGGCTGATACATCATTTTTCCTAACATCTGAATATCCTTATAGTGATTTTAGTGCTCGTCCGTGGGCATATTTTATATATGGAGCCTCATCAGTATACGTCAGTCTGAACAGTTAGAAAAATTAATTTCGTCTGATAGAAATAAAGAATATATCTTTTTTTCTTAATTAAGTAGCCGTTGTAGATGTCCTTACCAGTCTCTTTATTAACACTTTCAAGACTGCCTACTACGTGTTCGTTCATCGGATGAAGACGCTTATTTACACTTATATTTACCCGTTATTTTCTAGAAATATACTGTCTCAACTTATGTTAAACAAGACATATTAGAAAACGAAAGTCTGCACCTGTTTACGACCCAGACTGCAATACGGCATCAGGTAAGCTTTGTACCGCTCTGTTTGCCGCATCAATAGCGCCAGCGACATAACCAGGGAACGCCTCTGACCACTCACTACCGCAACCCGTTAGACCATCTTGCCACATGCCTATTTTTGGCTTGGCAGTAGGTGCTACAGCATGCTGCCCTGTGCCATTCGCGTCGGCCGCCGTTGCGGTAAATGAGTCTTGAGACCAGTCTTTGATATATTCCGCCTTTGGTTTGTCTGCTTGTACACCAAATAGACGTACCATCTGCGCGCGGCAATGCGCTTTTAACTCTACCTCTGAGACGCTTTGGCGCACCTTAACGGGAACACCAAAGAAACCAAACACCGCGCCTTCGCCTTCTACTAGTGAAGCATCATGAATCTCAGTGAGCGGCCCTATCGTACTTCGTGCTGCACCTGAAAGGCCATTATCTCGCCAAAATGGTGAGTCATAAACAGCCACATACTTGGCATGTGGTGCCATCCAAGTGGCTGTTTCTTGCCACTCCATCGCTAAATCTTGCGGTAAAGCAGGCTCAAATACGATATTGCTGACCGCCAACCGCGGTGGTAGCGCAAGTAATACATGCTGCGCTTGATAAGTGATTATTTGACCAGCATTGATATGTTCAGACCCACACTCACTCTCTATATCGATATGTTGACCAGTCTTGGTTAAGCGCTTTACGACTTGACTGGTTATGACACGCTTGGCATCTAAGCGCGCGTATAAAGCATCAGTTAGCGCCGTCATTCCACCCACGAGGCGCATAGATGGTGGCGAACTCCTATAACCTTGCGTGCGGATAGGCAACTCATTGGCCGCACGCTCAACCATCATGTCGCCTTCTTCGAACTGAGCGAAACGTGTCAAATCTAATGCCTCAATCAAATCACTTAATTGCGACTGATACTCTGGCCAAAACCACGACGGCCCTAAATCAAAGCCGTCGTTTGATTTTTTATGATCAACACTTTGACTGCTAGCACTCAAGTCTACTGATGATTTGGCAACAGTGATACGCCCGCCCAATCTGTCACGAGCTTCTATCAGTATATAATCGATGCCTTTTTGTTCTAATAAAAATGCCGCATATAGACCGCTTAAGCCACCGCCAACAATCACAATAGGTACGTCTTGCATATAAAGTCATTCCTGCTTAGTTGAAATTATTCAGCCAACAACTTAGTCAGCATCTCATCTATCTCAACCTTAAACTCTTTATCTTCAATCTTATTGGCAGTGATTTTGGCATTTTGTAGACTTTGAATAGCCGCTTCTTTGTTACCTGTCTCAAGCTGTAGCACCGCCATAGAAAAAGCAATCGACGACAGATGATCTTTCGAATTGATCGCTGTGGCTTTTGTTAGTGCTTTGTCATAAATGACCAGTGCTTCGTCCAAATCTTCTGTAAAGTCAGCAAGCGTTTCCCACTGCTCTGGATGATCTTTGTCTGTGTTTTCGTTATCAGTACAGATGGCTTTTAGCTCAGCATAAAACGCATCAAATTTTTCTTGATTACCGATACGATCAGCCTCTAGTAATTCTTCTGCCAATTTATAAATAGATTTATATATTTTGGTATTAATCATTGCTTACAACCTTTTATTGACTTGGGGTATAGATTATTTGGTTAGGATTATAACGTAATTCTGGCGGCTCAGATGGTTGGCATAAAAAAGGATACGATATTTATATGGACGTTCATAGAAGAAAATCAAAATAACACAACACCTGATAAAGCTCAGCACTATATCTGTCTTATTCCGCCTTGTACTGAACCAAAAAAAGCAAAGCATTAAATGCCTTGCTTGCGTCACGACTCTTTATAACTGCGATGAGGGCCAGAGCTATGAGTATTTAGCACAAGATGCTGGCTGCCAATAAAACTCAGTGGCAAAGAACTCGTCGTCACGCGTTATACCTTTGTTACTGTCATCAAAGATGATTTTATATTGACAAGTTTTTACGTTGTTATTAGCATCATAAAACTTGAGAATATAATCCCATTCGTGGGCATTAAATCCCTCACTAAAATGAGGGGTGCCGATTAACTTGTAAATACTGTCTTTAGTGATACCTACTTGAATTTTGGCGATATCATCATGGGTGACAATAGCACCCTCTTTTTGCCATGCCTTGTCTGGAGCAGGAAATACTAATTTATTAGAATCAACTGATCCGTGTTGAGCACCAGGGGTCAAATATCCATTTGGCATTATATTTTTTTGGGAGCAGCCAGTTACTGTGAGTAGTAAGGCAGCGGTTACTAGTAAACTGTATCGATGTAGAGATTTTTTCATTTTCTATCCCTTAATGTATTTCGTGAGTAAATTGACAGCGCCTATCTATAGACAAACGCTGCCATAAAATAATGCGGCTATCTTAGAAATGGAAGCCTGCACCAACTGCACCGCCTGCATTTCCATTGCTATCTGCTGTACCATTTACTTTAATTACCCAGCGACCATTATCAGATACTTTGGATACACCAATCGCAACTGCACTTTGACCATTGTAGGTCGCTATCCCCCCGCCAACCATTGATTTACCGGGGATGTAGGACTGTGGTAATGAAGACATTGCCATTGCTGCTGAGACACCAGCATTGGCACCATCTTCCACTTCGTTGATTTTGTAACCCAGTTCATTGACGCTATTGCTCAACGTGCCACCGAGCGCATTCAACTGACCGATGTTGACGGCATCATTAACTTCAATACCATCAGCGACGCCAGTGATTGTCTTGTCGCCTGCATTAATACCTTCCGTTGTCATGCTTGGACCATTTGCGATAGTTACGCCATTGGTACTGACCGTCGTATTACCAGTAGTTACAGTGTCCGCAGTAATAGTATCTGCTGTAACGCTGTCTACGCTGATATTGCCGCTCAAATCAAACTTGATGCCGCTACCAGTGGCCGTTGTTTTAATGTTATTGCTACCTTCAAATTTAAGCGCAGTGCTATCCCCTATCGATTTGTCGATGTTGGTGCCACTATCAGCACTAAATTTCAATCCAGTATCGAGTCTATCAGTGTTGGCTTGAATATCTTCATTGGCCTGAGCATTACCAGTATTGACAGCAGCGATAGCATCGTTAAGGTTATCTGCCCCTGTACCGCCAATATTGGTAACGGTCAGGTTACCTGCATCATCAAGCGCTGCATCGCCACCGATAACACTAGCGACGTCACTTCCTAGGTTATATAGCTGACCACCATTGATAGCATCGGTACTATCTGCATTGATAGCACCGCCATTGACATTGGTTATCGTAGTACCTGCTGCACCGCCCAACGTAATGCTGCCTTTGTTGACAGTATCATCTGGATTTTTGTCATATTGAACTGCGGCATTACTAAGCGCTGCATTACTGTCTCCTAGAGCATCACTGACTACTTTTAGCTGGGATACGTTTACCGCATCGGAATCTGCTGTACCAGCTGCAACACCTGTCACTTGACGATATACACCATTAGCAGCATCGCCTACCGCTACTGCGCCTGTCGTGCTAGTAGTAGCCATAATAGCAGCGTTACCCACTGAGCGATAACCTGCAATACCAGCACCTGTGATAGCCGCTGATCCAGTACCTAGAACCACTGACCCTCCGACGGTTGAGGTGACGTTGTTACCTAATACAAAGGTATCGTCACTGGCGATGTTGTTGTTGTTACCAATCGAATAACTATTATTACCATTTATGGTGGTTGGATCACCAATTGCGCCAGAGTTATTGCCGTTTACGATGTTGCCTGTACCAATAGCAATAGATTGGTTGCCATTGGCTTGAGAACCATCACCAATCGCTATCGCTGACTGACCGCTGACTCGTGAGTCTGAACCAATAACCACAGAGTCTGTTGCATCCGTAGTCGCTCTAGTATCGCGACCTAATGCAATGGTATTGTTTGCGCCCGCTTCTACAATTGCATTGACGCCAATAGCGGTTGAGTTAGCACCTCCGGCACTTGAGTCATTGGTGATACCCAAATCTCCTTCAGCAGCAACAGCATTGGTATGAGCAAATTTTATACCTTTGGTATTTAATTTTTGTACAGTTTCGCCCAGGGTCAGACTGTCCGTGACGTCTTGACCTTTAACGTCATAGGTCAAAAATAACGACTCTAAATTATTGTCATCTATATTACTGTTAACGACTTGGTCGGTGACGTTGATGATGACAGGGTTTCCATCTTGGTCAGTCACTTCAACATTGGTGATGTTTTTAGAAATGAAGCTATCAAGCTGTCCTCTGTTCACAGCATCGTCAGCATTCACTCCATTGGCGACATTAGAAAATGTTGTACCACCACTGACCACAAAATTATTACCTTCGTCGTCCTGATCAATCACTGCTTGAGTACCAGTTAAGCGGACTTGGTTGTAATTTACGCTGTTGTCAGGGTTACGCACATACTGTACTGCACCCGCTGTCAAATCTGTCAAGTCATCAGCTACAGCATCTACTTGACCTTTAGTTGCTGCATCGGTTGCTACTACACCATCAGCTAGGTTGCTGACGGTCAAAGCACCTGCATCCATACCGGTAGCTGTAATACTGGGGCCTGTTGCACCGTTGGTATCGATAAAGCTGACACCGGTTTGGTTCACAACAGTGCTATTACCGTTAGCATCCGTAGCGGTAAAGCCTTCTGCACCATAGTTGCTAGTATTGACGCCATCAGTGACGCTAGTGCCGGCTGTAGTGATGGTAGTTGCGTTACCTGCAGCATCACCTACTGTAACGCCTGCATTATCGGTGACGGTGTTGCCAGTGGTGATGCTGCCATCAGCGCCCAAGTTGATATCTTCAGCTAGATTGTAATTGATGCGATTTTCAACATCATTTGTAACCACAAGATTGCCATCGCCGTTGGTAAAGTCAACGGTTTCACCCAGTCTAACATTGTCAACTCTACCGCCAGCAGCACTGATGTTAAAGCCTTGGTTTGCTTGGGTCTGAATGTTAGCAATATCACTTGTGTTGCTTACTGTACGACCATCAAGGTTGTCTAAAGCGCTACCTACATCATTAAAATTGGCCGTGATGCCAGCATTGCTACCATCGTCTAGAGTATAGGTAGGTGCGCTTATAGTGCCGTTAGGTCTAATAAATGCACCACCACCTAAATTGTTAGTGACAGAATCTGCGACCTTAAACAGTTGACCTCCATTCACAGCTTGATTGCTGCCAAGATCAAGACGTCCATCAGCCACACCTGTAATCGTGTTGCCACCATTAGATAAGCCACTATTAGTGAGTCTTACATCTCTACCATTAACACCGCCCGCCACACTGATACCGTCGTTATTCACTAGGGTGTTGCCAGTAGTGAGGCTACCCGCTGTCCCTAGGTCAAGGGTTTTATCAAGGCTATAGGCGATGCTGTTGCCGGTTTTAACTGCGGTCAGGTTGTTCTCACCGGCGGCAATGCCGATGTCTACCGTGTCGCCAGCTTTGATGGCAGCGGCATTGGTACCGTCGGTTTGTAAGGTGAAGCCTTGATCTAAGGCGGTGATGGCTGCGTCCACGCCTGTTTGATTGGTGTTGTTAACACTGTAAACGGGTGCGCTCACGGTGCCATCTGCACTGTTGTACGTGGCGCCGCCACCTAAATTGGTTGCGGTGCTAGTGCCTAAGGCATCTGTCTTCGCCTCTGTCGCGGTGTTGACGGCTTGCAGCTGACTGAAGTTCACAGCATCACTGCTCGTGGTGCCGTCAGCAACATTGGTGAGCTTGTCACCACCAATGTTTAAGCCATTGGCAGTGCTGGTCAGTACGGTGCTGTTGGTGCCATCTCCAATGGTGGCTTGCGTCACGCTGATGTTGTCAGCAAGGTCATAGTTGATGCCAGTGGCTGAGACGGTGGCGACTAGGTTGTTGTCACTGTTGGTGAAGGTAACGGTGTCACCCAATTGAACGTTGTCTGGAGTACCAATGTCTGCATCGATGTTAAAGCCTTGGGCAATCGCGTTTGCGTTGCCGGTGATGCCTGTCGCATTGATGGCAATATCACTGGCGTTGTCAGCAACAGCAACGTTGGTGGTGTTGAGCTGACTACCGTTGATGGCGTCTTTGCTGTTCGCTGCAATGATGCCGTCAGCGACGTTGGTGATCTTGGTGCCCGCGGCATTGATGCCAGCAGTGGTGACACTTGGACCGCCAGTGATGGTCAGACCAGTATTGTCTAGTAGGCTGTTACCCGCTTGCACACTGGTCAGACCCGCTAGGATTGGGTTCAAGGCGAAGTCAATCGTGTTGCCTGTTTTGACAACCGTTAAGTTGCTATTGGCAGCGGTACCGATGTCAAGTGTACTACCTGCTGTGATAGCGCCAAGGTCAGCACCATTACTGCTGACGTTGAAGCCTGCTTGAAGCGCGGTAACATTGGTGTTAGTCGCATTCAACTGACGACCATTGACGGCATCTGTTGAGCTTGTGCTGAGTGCACCATCAGCCACGTTGGTCAATGTTACTGGCGCT
>NZ_JAGKSC010000002.1:130015-582796 GCF_017942195.1 Psychrobacter sp. K31L
TAAGCTTGCTTTACTAGCCGCACTGAGATCGATGGCGGTTGTCGTGACGTTGGTTGTATTGTCAGTTGTTGATGCGGTTGTCACTGCGCCTGAGCCTGCCGTTGTACTGGCACCTTTAGCATTGATGGTGTAAGTATCTTGATTTGTCGTAGCGTTCGTTGTTTTGGTCACGCCTGTAATATTGGTACCCGCCGCAACCACTGTCTTGGCGGCTGTCGCTGCTGCTGAGGCTGCTGTTAGCTGACCGACATTGACTGCGTCGGTGGTATTAGCGCCAGCTGCAACACCAGTGAGTGTGCGATTGACACCAGAGACATTAGTAAAGTTGACGCTGGTACCGTTTGAAGCGGTACCGACTGTGATTGGTGCGGTATCACTGGCTTGACGCACGATACCTGTCGTACCATTGGTTAAGTTGGTGATATTAGTCGTGTTACCCGCAACATTAGTGTCAACCGCTTTTAGCTGCGATACATTGACAGCATCAGTATCAGCACCGCCTGCAGCAACGTTAGTTAACCGACGCTCATTGCTTGCACTACCGATACTAACAACATTACTCCCTGTCGTTGTTCCTACGACGGTTGTGCCAGTAGGAGCGAAACTTGGGACGCTAGAGGCGGTTACAGTAGTATTGTTACCGATACCGACTGCACCATTAAGTCCTGCTGCAATACTGATATTATTACCGACGGCAAAGGCATTATTGGCACCAATGGTATTATCATTACCTAATGAGTAGCTGCCTGTGCCTGTGATAATACTAGGATCACCGATAGCGCCTGAGTTATTACCGGAAACGATGTTTCCTGTACCGATACTAATACTAGACGAGCCTGTCGCCTCACTGCCTGTACCTATGGCAAGCGAATCAACACCTGAAGATATTGAGCTAGTACCAAGAGCAATTGCACCGTCGGCCGTTGCTTGTGTTTGTCCTGTCGTTTGTATAGTTTACTCCTGACCCATCTGCTGCACCAATAGCAATGGAGCGACTGCCTGTTGCAGTTGCCGAGTGCCCGATAGCCAATGAACGTTCGCCAATGGCGGCAGATACATTGCCCATTGCTTGTGCAAAATCACCAGTAGCAACCGACTGTCTTCCCAAGGCTAAAGCAGTATTACCGGTTGATAAAGAGCCAACTCCAATAGCCACACTAGCTACATTAGTAGCTTTTGCATACTCGCCTAGTGCTAATGCAAATGCATCACTTGTGCTTGCTCCCGTACCGATTGCTACGGAGCCCGCACTTTGTGATTCCGGTGCAAAACTCTGTGTGTCAGCTGCTGGAACAGTACCAGCAGCAGTGGCATTATTAGTATAGTAGGGATTGCTACGATCAGCTATTATTGCACCCTCATTAGTCGCAGAAGAGTCACAGCCAATAGCAATATTATTGTTATAGGGTAAGTCAATACCAGTATCAGTAGTGGCTGAACCTGAACCTGAATTTGCTTCGTTTCCACCTGGTAGCGCATTTAAAGGGTCTGGGAGACAAGCAGAGATAGCTGTACCCGATCCTTCACCGCCACCTATACCACTGGCAGCCAAGGCCTGAGAAGGTATTCCAAATATTAAACTGGCAATGCCTACCATCAATATGCCTGAATATACAGCATTTAGGTATAAGGTGCGCATAGCTCCTGTCGCCGAATCATTTTGTGTAGGATCACTCGAACTTACTGCCCCGCTCGACGACTTACCACGGCTTTTCGCATACTCAGCCACAGCTGTAAAACATCCTAAAGATCGATTCCAAATAACCTTGTAGTTACGATTCATACTGGTACTCTCCTTTAGAAAAACATTTGGGCTGGCATACAACACTAGGGCTTATAAAATTAAGATAGAATCAACTAAGACTCAGGTTATATGCAGAAATATAAAAATAGCTTATGTAACATATTTAATACTAACTTTGCTCTTTAGTATACATTGCCACATAGTGTAGTGCCACTTATACTATGTCTTTCGTACCATATTTACGACCGTTCATCATAAAATACTAGAAAAAATATTAAAATTCTGTATGAGTTATTAGCTTTTCTGCTAATGATGGGCGAAATTAAAGGTTGTCATTGGCTTTATATTTTTCTAGTCCTAAAAAATCTTAAGAAGTAAAGAACATGCAGATTTAGATCAGTATGTTTTTGTAATTACAATAAAAAATGTAACAATGGGATTGATGTTATGTATGAAAAGATAGTTTTGATGTCTGATTATTTTTAGAAGAATATTAGGGCGTATCATCATTTAAATTGTGAGGCTTAAAATAAGGAAAATTGCAGCCAAACAAGAAAGCAATTACCGTAAATATGACCATCTTGACAAGATTTCTGATGATGTTTGGCAAAATTTAGACATTTTAAAAGCACTGAATGTATCAATGTGCTGATTAAGGATACGCCCTAATGAGATATTCTATGATTGGTGCAAACACACGTTAACCTTCAGTCTTGAAACCAAATGTGTGTTTGTGCAGGACATAAGACATGAACGAGGATATAGCAAAGCACTGCTTCACTGGAGTACAAGAGGAAAGCTTTGCGCGATTGAAAGTATGGGGGCAAGTTGAATTTTTAAGATAGAGAGGAATGCAAAGTAGTTTACTTCAACAGTTTGATGACATGAGTGTATTTCTTATATTGAACTGACTATGTAGTAGCAATCACAACTCTCGCCAGTGCAACCAAAGCCGCGTATCTAACTCAAACTGATGATATTCAGGCTCCATATGACAGCATAATTGATAAAAAGCTTTGTTATGGTCATGCTCTTTAAAATGTGCCAACTCATGCACGACAATCATGCGTAAAAACTCAGGCGGTGCTTCTTGAAATAAGCTCGCCACGGTGATGCTATTGTGTGATTTCAGCTTACTGCCCTGTACGCGAGACTGAGTGGTATGAATACCCAGCGCATGTTTTAAGACTTTTAATTTACTGCTATAACTGACATTCGATAACGGGCCAACTTTGCGCATATACTGGTTTTTAATGTCATTGATATATTGATAAAGCACCTTATCGCTTTGCACCTGATGCTGACTGGGATACTTTTTTTCTAGATAAGCGCCCAGTTTACCTTCGCTAATGAGTAACGCGGCTTGTGTTTGAACTTGCTCAGAATAATGAGCGATGTACTTTAATGTGGTCACAAATTTATCCTTTGCTGGTACTTCAAATTTTGTCTGTATAGATTTTACCCTATATCTACTATTTGCCTATCATTGGTTCATAAATAAACCCCATAAGTTGAATCCAACTTATGGGGTCAGTGTAAAGTCGAGTATATTACTTAGCTATTAACGCTCTAGATGTAGATACTGCAAATGACGCTCGTACTGGTTTAAAATATCGACCAATACTTGCTCTTTGGAGTAGCCAACCAAGTCATACTCTTGTGAGCCTTCGCTTAAGAACACTTCCGCACGATAATAGTACTCTGCGTTCTTAGTTGAAGTGCTCAATGTAAAGTTAGGACGCTCAGCTTTAATCAAGTTAACCTCATAAATAAAGTCATCTTCATCGCCATGTCCAACACGCAATTTGAGACCATCTATTTGACCGCTACTCTCGTCCATACCCTCATCTATATCTTGTCCGATATGTTCAGGGTTACGGATATCCAAAGACGTCTTTAAACCGCCTGCCGCAAATTCTTTTTCAACTTCCGTCATGGCAGGTCTGACCACATTTTGTAAAAACCGTTCAACTTGTGCATGTTTAGGGAAGCTAACAATACGTTGCAAGCGAGCTTTCCAGCTCTTACCGCTATCTAGCACGTTAGCCGTACCAATCGTACTGGCCTTGCGCTTATTGCCCTCTTCTTTTAATGATCTCCACATCGCCACCATATAGAGCACAAGAATGAGTGAGAATGGCAAACCGGCAATCACAGATACTGACTGTAATGAGGCAAAACCACCAGCAAACAATAAGCCTAAGGTAATAAGACCTGTTGCCGCTGCCCAAAACAGGCGCAACCAAACTGGTGCGTCGGTATCATTGGTCATACCTCTTGAGCTTAGGTTCGCTAATACTAACGCGCCTGAGTCAGCTGAAGTCACAAAGAATACTAACCCAATCACAACACCTGCAAATGATAGCACTTCGCTGTAAGGAAAATACTCAAACAAGGCAAACATGCCCATTGCCGCATCATTAACTGCAATTTCACCAAGCTCAGTGGCACCATTGGCAACCAAATCTATCGCTGAATTACCAAAGATAGAGAACCAAGCAAAGATGAAGCCAAGTGGGATAAACATCACACCAAATACGAACTCACGCAGGGTACGACCACGGCTAATACGCGCAATGAATAGGCCTACAAACGGTGCCCAAGCGACCCACCATGCCCAGAAAAATATCGTCCAACCTGACTTCCAGTCAGCGCCAGCTTGACCATCATAAGCATAAACATCAAAAGTTTTGAAAACGATGGTTTGGAAGTATTGACCAATATTTTGGGTAAAGGTATTCAGCAAATAAACCGTGTTACCCATTACCAATATCGCGATTAATAGCAATATCGAAGACAGCATGTTGAATTCGGATAAACGGCGGACGCCTCTTTCCACACCAGTCATCGCAGAGATCGCCGCAGCAGCGACCACACCTATGATGATAAAGGTTTGAACCATTTTGCTAGATTCAATCCCAAACACATGAGTCAAACCCGCATTGGCTTGCAATACACCAATACCCAAACTGGTAGCGATACCCATCAAGGTACAAACCACACCAAAGGTATCAATACCATCACCAAGCCAGCCTTTAATTAAGCGCTCGCCAAAGATAGGCGTCAGTGGTGAACGTAACGCGAGTGGCATGTTTTTACGATAAGCAAAGTACGCCAATGCCATCCCGATTAAAGCATAAATGCCCCAGCCATGTAGACCCCAATGTAAAAAGGTCTGCGCAAGTGCTTCACGCATGGCCGCCTCACTGGCAGGCTCTAACCCCGTATGCGGCGTCAGGTAATGCATCAACGGCTCAGATGCACCAAAGAACAATAGGTCAATACCGATACCAGCGGAGAACAGCATCGCGGCCCACGCTAAAAAGGGAAATTGTGCTTTTTCGTGATCTTGACCAAGCTTGATATCGCCATACTTAGAAAAGCCAACAAACAAGGCAAATATACTATAAGCGGCAACCACCAGCATGTAATACCAGCCAAAGCTCTCTGATACCCATGCCATACTTGAACTTAATAGTGCCTCACTATAATCTGGAAACGCAATCGTCCAGATTATCAATAAAATAGAAATAATAGCTGAGCCTAAAAAAACCGTCTTATTTAGAGTCAGGGGTTTCGTCGCATCCTTTGATGGCGAGCTGTACATAAAAGACCTCAATAGGTAAATTAAACAGGGTCTGATATTGCTTTGTCCGTCATAACTTTATGACTGATAACCGCGTAACATACAAATAACTGCATGACGCACAAAGCAGTACCAATAAATAAAAATTTGTTGCTCAAGTAATGACCACTTCCATAATGGCTACTTCAGTAATTACTTAAGCAACAAGGTAAGTCATTAAAAAATCAATTTTAATGGTGTTCGTTTTCTAAAACAGTAGCACGGATAAAAAAGACCTTTATAAAAAGGCCTTCTTATTAATATTTAATTTAAACAGAGCCATAAGCACGCATCGGCTCAGCTCTCAATGGCGCACCATTAGCCGTAAAATAATCTACCGTCGAACGTGGTAATTGTACGCCGCGCATTTTATCGACGATTTTTTCTGCCAACATAATAGTCGTCGCGTTGAGATTGCCACTGATGATATTGGGCATAATCGATGCATCAACGACGCGCAAGCCATCGACACCATGTACCAGCCCTTCGCCATTGACGACCGAATCATTGTCTTCGCCCATCGCACAAGTACAAGACGGATGATAAGCCGTCTCGCTGTGATTACGGACATATTCGTCCAACTGCGCATCAGTCACTAGATCATCCGTTGGTGCAATCGAGCGACCACGATAAGGGTCAAGCGCTGGCTGATGCATAATCTCACGAGTGATGCGCATGGCAGCACGGAACTCTTGCCAATCTTGATCATGAGACATATAGTTAAACAAGATACTTGGATGAGCACTTGGGTCTTTCGACGTCAGCTTGACACGACCACGACTTGGCGAGCGTAATGAGCCCACGTGTGCTTGGAAGCTATGCGATTTAACCGCACTACGACCATCGTAGCGTACAGCCAATGGCAAGAAATGGTACTGAATATTAGGATGCGTGAACTTCTCATCGGTACGAATAAAACCGCCACCTTCGAACTGATTTGACGCGCCCAGCCCAGTACCATTGAATAACCACTCAGCACCGATGGCTGGCTTGTTCCACCATTTATTGGCAGGTGCAATCGACACTGGCAGCTTACATTCATACTGCATATACAGCTCTAAATGATCTTGCAGGTTATTACCGACGCCTGGCAAATCTATAATCTCATTAACACCTAGATCTTTTAACCATTGACCAGGGCCAATACCAGAACGCTGCAATAATTGTGGCGAAGCAATCGCACCTGATGAGACAATCACTTCACGAGAGGCATGAAAGTTCTTGGCTTGACCTTGATGCTCGACTTTGACACCGATGGCACGCTTACCATCGAACAAGATTACATCGGTCAATGCACCCGTCAAAATCGTAATATTGCTGCGCGGTTTAGCACGGTCCAGATAGCCACGGGACGTTGAAGCACGGCGACCATTAGGCGTCACGAAACGATCCATTGGCCCAAAGCCTTCTTGCTGATAGCCGTTTAAATCGTCGGTACTTGGATAGCCAGCTTGCACGCCTGCTTCAATCATCGCTTGAAACAGCGGATTGACCCCTGGTTTTGAAGTGGTCATCTCAACAGGACCACCCACACCATGATAGTCATTCTCACCAGCATCGCGATTTTCTAACTTTTTAAAATAAGGCAGGCAGTCCAAATACGTCCAATCTTCTAAGCCTTTAATCTCAGACCAATCATCAAAATCCAGTGCATTACCACGGATATAACACATACCGTTAATCAATGACGAGCCGCCAAGTCCTTTACCGCGACCGCAGTCCATCACGCGATTATTCATATTCGGTTCAGGATCGGTTTTGTAGCCCCAGTTATAAGTCGTTCCTTGCAACGGCATGGCAAGCGCTGCTGGCATCTGCGTACGAAAATCTAAGCGGTGGTCTGGACGACCCGCTTCTAGCAGCAGCACCTTAATGTTGGCATCTTCGGTCAAACGCGTGGCCAGCACATTGCCTGCTGATCCTGCACCAACGATAATGTAGTCATACTCAGGTGTGGTCGATGTCATAAAACGCTCCATAATATTGAAAAATAAATCATTTACTATCAGTAAAGTCGAACAAAGAACAAATTAGCTCTACTGAACCACTTTACTGATTAAGAATTTTCTCAATAAGATTGATTAAAATACAGATTCAAACTTACCCAATTCTACTTGGATAGATTTGGTCTGCGTATAATGCTCAAGGGCTTCAATGCCGTTTTCGCGGCCAACACCTGAATGCTTATAACCACCGACTGGCATTTGAGCGGCTGATTCGCCCCATGTATTTAACCAGCAGATACCCGCTTCAATTTGAGCAATGACTCGATGTGCTCGGGTCAAATCAGCAGTCACGACGCCAGCTGCCAATCCATACTCAGTATCATTGGCACGGCGAATGACTTCTTCTTCGGTCTCATAAGTCAATATCGACATCACTGGGCCAAATATTTCTTCACGTACGATAGTCATTTCATCAGTACAGTCAGTGAATACCGTTGGGGCAACGAATGCGCCATTTGCCAATTCGCCTGTGGTCACACGGTCACCGCCTGTTAATAAGCGTGCACCGCTAGCCTTACCTTGCTTGATATAACCAAGCACTCTTTCCATATGCGGGAAGCTGACTAGTGGGCCCATGTTGATGTTTTCATCCATTGGATCACCTAACTTAATACGCTCAACACGCGTTAAGATAGCCTGCTCAAACTTAGCTTGCATCGCTTTAGGAATGAACACGCGCGTACCATTGGTACATACCTGACCACTGCTATAGAAGTTCGCCATCATTGCGATGTCCGCAGCTGTATCGATGTCCGCATCATCGAAGATAATCAATGGCGATTTACCACCCAGCTCTAATGTCACATCTTTAAGAGACGATGATGCCGCGCTCGACATGACTTTTTTACCCGTCGGTACGCCACCGGTAAACGATACTTTGGCGATATCAGGATGCTGAGTTAATGCCTCACCCACTTTATAATTGCCTTGCACGACGTTGAACACGCCATCTGGCAAGCCTGCTTCTGTCAAAATTTCTGCCAGTTTCAATGCAGTTAACGGTGTCACTTCTGACGGCTTGAAGATCATCGCGTTACCAGCAGCTAGTGCTGGTGCTGCCTTCCACATCGCAATTTGAATCGGATAGTTCCATGCACCAATACCAGCGACTACGCCAAGTGGCTCGCGGCGAGTGTAGACAAAGCTAGTATCACGCAATGGGATCTGACGACCTTCAATCATCGGTGCCAGACCCGCATAATATTCAACGACATCCGCACCGGTGACGATATCGACATACTTGGTTTCAGAGTACGCTTTACCTGTGTCTTTGGTTTCGAGCAATGCCAGTACGTCATTGCTCTCGCGTAATATCTCAACGGCCTTTGATAGGATTCGACCACGCTCAACCGCTGTCAATGCTGCCCAAACTTTTTGACCTTTTTGTGCTGCTTTAACAGCCTCATCAATTTGCTCATTGGTCGTTTGTTGGATGGTCGCCAGCACTTCACCCGTCGCTGGATTGATATCTTCAAAAGTCGTCAGCGTTTCATCTACCGCCAAGTAACGGCCGTTAATATAAGCCGTTTGTATTTGTTCTAAGTCGATAATATCTGTTAAGTTATTTGAGTTTGTATTAGTAGCTGTCATGCAGTGCTCCTATCGACGACTGGCAAAAGCCTTATAACTAAGCTAGTACCGAATAATGTCGTCATGGTTTAAGTTGTAAAAATAAAAGTTATATCGTTATGTGATTACAAGTCGTTGTGTGACTAAAATTTGTTATATGGCTAAAAATCGTTATGTACTTATCAATTGTTCTTTAATAAATTATTTGAGCGCAGCGTTTTAATAAACGTGCTGCACCATCTTTATGCATCAAAGCCACGTTGCGTCATTTTTATCAAACGATCACGTAATGACTGTTTATCTACTATGTCAATGCCGGAAAAATCTGAGAGCCAAATCCCATCAGCGACCAAACGTGCCATACATAAGGTCTCGGTATTATCAGTTGGCTCATGCTTTTTCAATTGCTGATTTGACCACTCAGCCCATAATTCGCGCAGCTCACTATCGCCTAGCATCAATACATACAGCGTTGCTTGGCTATGAAATTCTGCCTGTCCCTTTTCGCCTAGGCTAATCGTGGCATCGATATAAGCGCGGGTAAAAGAGCCATAACGCACGGGGTCTTTAGCCATTGCTGTATCTACTTCTGCCTCAAACTTCGCCATCGCGTCATGAAACACTTCCAAAATAAGCGCGTTTTTAGTGGCGAAATGATGCATAACGCCACCTTTAGTTACCCCAACAGCATCAGCGACTGCTTGAAAGGTCACTTTAGACAACCCTTGCTCTAGCGTTATTCGTGCTGCCTGATCGAGCAGCGCCCGACGCACAACTTCTGGCTGTTTTTTACGTTTGTAAGCGTTTTCCACTTCCATATCAATGCACCACAGAATTAGAGAATAAGTTCATCACCATCACACCACCCACAATCATAGCGATACCAACTGCTGCTGCTGTATCGAGGCTTTGCTTAAAAAACACCAAGCCCACGAGTGATGTCAGTACGATTCCGAGTCCGCCCCACAGCGCGTAGGCAATACCAAGCGGTATGGTTTTAAGGGTCTGCGTCAACAAGTAAAACGAGATGACATAAAGCAAACCCATAATGAGCGTCGGTACCAAACGCGTAAACTGCTCTGACTTCATCAAGAAGGTGGTGCCGATCACTTCACAAATGATGGCAATGGCCAAATATCCATAAGCAATAGTGGTAGGACTCATATTTAGAACATCCATAACAATTTATGGCACATAGCAGCAAAGCACCGTATACAAAAGAAACCATACGGTCGGTATTCTATAGAAATAAACCAGCAATGTGAAGGTAATTTTACAATTTTATATTTCTAGGCGATGTGCAAATTCTCTTAGTATTCAAAAAGATAGGCAATTCATCTAATCAAATATGATTGCAAAGACTGATAACTAACACTGATGAGTGCTTATTTTAATGATGAATGAATACAGCTAAAACCTTCTGTAAAGGCCTATCAATTAAGGCTTTTCCTAGTTATTTAATCCTAGTCACCTAATCTAGTCACTCAATAAAGATTTCAGATATAGGGGTTCACCAAAACAGCCCGTTCAATAAGGGATTACGGGTTATTTTTGATAAGTTACGACAATATTTATTATTAATGTCATAATAAGGTTGACAGCCTCGAACGACTTGGCTAAAATGTGCCCCACATAACGCAAACAAGATAAGTAATCGCTTTGATATAAAGCATGAATAATCTACTGTTATGACCATCTATTCTCCAATAGCTCAGTTGGTAGAGCAACGGACTGTTAATCCGTGTGTCCCTGGTTCGAGCCCAGGTTGGAGAGCCATATACTAAAAACCTTCATCATAATTTGATGGAGGTTTTTTTATTGTTACCCCTTTTATATTTACTTCTAATAATATTAGCACAGCTGCGGTGTTCTTTTAGACATTTTTGTTGTATGGTAAGGTTAGTCTTGATTGGGTTTGTTTTTGTTTGAGTGCTTTGCTCCTACTCACTAAAAGTAATGGTTTATTATGATACCTGTACGTATAAAAAATAAGTTTTCTGATCATCCGCAAAAAATCATGCGGCCAGTCAGCATTCGTCTGTCTGAAGAAATGATTTCGCTACTAGAAGCGACTTCGTCTGAATTAGGTTTCAAACGTATTCAAGGTCTTATACGCTTGTATATTCGTCAAGGTCTCGATCGTGACCATCAGGATTACACCCTAGCCCATGATGAAGTATTTATCGAAACCCTCCGTAAGCGCGGTGTGAGCCAACATATCATCGATGAGGCTATTGTGGTAACGCACAATAACAATATTTCTCATCCTTTGTCTGAGCTACAGAACAACGATTAATAGCACTGCTATTAAATGCCATTAGAAGAGTACATTTAAAAAGTCACTGGTCGGTCGTATAAAACCTCACAATGATTTTTATTAAAAAAGACCAAGTTTGCTACAGCGAACTTGGTCTTTTTTTGTCTGTTATAAAGATTAAAGCATTATTGATATTTTTTAAATCCTCTTCTCGTTATGTGCTTCCCTTTCGTACTTAAAGTCACTCGTCTTTTTAGCGCTGTATTAAATTTGCTACCGTATTTAGCCATAATCAAACACAAGCTGTCATTAAACGAGGTATATTAATAAAATAATCGCGACTATTTATTGGGTTTCAACATAATAAAGATTTACAAGGAGGTGTACGATGACGAGCTTACATCAGCGTTTCAACAAAACTTTGTTTTCAACCATGACGGTAGCAATACTAGTAATTGCGACTGGCTGCTCATCGCCGCAGACTGACCCAAGTAAAACAACCATACCGACAGATTCAGACCAATGGCAAAAGAAATTGGGGCAAACTTTTGAGCAGTTATCTGAGGCCGATCAACAAGTACTTAGCCGATACATGCTGCGAATGAAACTCAGTGACGCATACGAATCAGGCGCGATGCCACGTACCACTATTAAACAAGCCCTTGTGCAACAGCGTGAATATGAACGACTACATCCAAACAATCCAACGGGTAAAAAAAGCCCTATTGTCAGCAGTCAGCCAACTTATAGTGCCAATGCACAGAATTACCCTGTCGCTCTATTACCAGTCAAGACCAGCGACGACGATAGCTTAAACCAAGTAAAACTACAGTTTATGCTATCAAATCACGGTCAGGCAGCCATCAAAAGCTTTAAAGGAACACTGACCATGCAAGACACTAAGCTGGCGCAAGGCAAAAGCTTTAACGTACCACTAACCCAGTTTAATCCCTCTATCAAACCAGAACAGTCTGGCAAAATCATTATTGAAAGTAGTATTGAGGACATTAACGTCATGCGTGCCATTAAAAACACCAAAGACATGACTATTATGATCAGCAAAGGCACATTGATATTGGAGAATGGGCAAGAAATTGAGTTCGATGAGTCGCTGATAAAGTAAAAGCAGTCATTCAGATAATTGATAAAAATGATGTTATAAAATTCATCATAAAAAAAGCCCTAATCATTGCTGATTAGGGCTTTTTTCGAATTTGGAGGAGACGGAGAGATTCGAACTCTCGAAGGGCTACAAACCCTTGTCGGTTTTCAAGACCGGTGCATTCAACCACTCTGCCACGTCTCCATTGGTGGATCATTATAACGATATAAAATAAAAATGCAACAAAAAAAGCCGCAATCATTAATAATAATTGCGGCTTTCAAATTTGGAGGAGACGGAGAGATTCGAACTCTCGAAGGGCTACAAACCCTTGTCGGTTTTCAAGACCGGTGCATTCAACCACTCTGCCACGTCTCCATTGGTGCAATATTATAGCGATATAACATGAGAATGCAAGCAATTAATTGAACGAATTTAGATTATTTTGATGCTATCGTTGATTCAGTTTAAAAGAGAGTTAAGGCAACTGAGTGCAGAGGTATAAGTCATACTTCAAGCGAGGTTAACGCTGTCACTCTTTTATATAGGATTGACGATAAGCTTTTTATGAGATGCTAGATGCAAACACATATCTAGCAGCCTATTGGCATAGCCCCATTCGTTGTCATACCACGCAAAAACCTTGTATTGCCCGCCCACTTGCATCAGCTGTTGCCCATCAATGATTAACGATTCAGTTTGATGGATAAAATCGCTGGAGACCAGTGGTTCTTCGGTATAAGCCATGATGTCATGCAAATGTGCCTGACTGGCCGATTTGAGTACCTCACGAATTGATTCAATACTGACGTCTGGTGTATCAAACACAAAAGTGACATCTATCGCCGCCACATCGATGGTTGGCACGCGTATCGAATGTCCATTTATCTTGCCCACCATCGCTGGCAACACCCGCTCTGTCGCAGCGATACTGCTAGAGGTGGTCGGAATAATGTTGTAGCCGGACGCGCGCGCCCGTCTTGGATCACGGTGCGCCTGATCTAGCACGGTCTGATCAGCGGTGACCGCATGAATCTCCGTCATCATGGCAGACGTCACACCAAACGCCTTATCAAGGGTATCAATAAGCGGCACCAATGCCTGCGTGGTACAAGAGACGCTCGATATAATCGGTAGCTCAAGCGTTAACGCCTCCGTGTTCACACCCATAACGATACAGGCATCCACATCATCGAATGGCGCGGCACCGATAATCACTTGCTGCGCGCCAGCGTCGATATGTAACGTCGCTTGCTCATAAGAGCGAAAGTGTCCAGTACATTCTAGCACCACATCGACACCCAGCGCCTGCCAAGGTAGGTTTTGTGGATCAGGCTCTGATAGCATATTGATGCAGTAAGTCAGATTGTTCTTGGTAAGGCAAAGCTGGGTTTTGCTAGCATCATCTGCACCACTCTCTACAAGCTCAGCATTGACGCCCAGTCGACTGAGGCGACCGTGCGTGCTGTCAAATTTTAACAAATGAAGGAGTATGTCGGCTGGCGCTAAATCATTAATCGCCACCACATGAATGGCACGGCCTAACACTTCAAAGCGCTCTAGCAAAGCGCGAAGTACATTGCGCCCTATACGACCAAAGCCATTGATAGCGACTCTCAGTGGCTGCGCGTGCTCACCAGTGGTACGATAGCTCGCTGCTATCGGGTCAGAGGTCAATTGATAAGTGGCGCTAGAAAAATCAGGCATAACAAGTTATCGCTATTTTATAAAGGGCGGTAGGATCGGCGCGCTGTCACCTTGAACGTGCTTTGTTTTGATGGCTGCTACCTATCAAAGCTTAATAGACGTTATGGCGTGATAAAAATCAGCGCTAAGCGAATGGTGTTGTAGTCGATACTTTGTTTAAGATGATCAAATATCGGACGCAGTTTGATACTACCATCATCATTAAAGTCGTTTGGATTATTGGCAACCTTGATGGCGACATAAGCATTGCCAACGGCTGTCATCACTTCATCCTCTGGACGCAGATGGTCGCACGCAAGGCTTGGATCTTGTGCCTTTAGATCGCCAATATGACGCATGATGGTTGATTGTGACAGCTGACGCGCTTGCGAGATTTCTGCAATGGTCAAGCTCTCTTCTAACAGCACTCTGGTCGCAAGTAAGGTGCTGTCTGACTTATCAGAGACCTGATTGCCAAGCTTCTGTTTTTTATCGAGCTTCGCATGCTGTTGTTCGCGGCGCTTTTTTTGTAGAGTGGCATAGGCATCAATCACAGACTTACTCAGTGTACCTCCTGACTTCAAGGTGAATTTTTCATGTGCCTGTGTCATGCTCTCTTCATCTAGCATCGCATAATTGGCATCGGCTTCGTCAGACAGTATCAAAAACCGCTTATCTGCCCCACGTGCCAACGGATCAAGTTGCAAGCTCATGTCATTCATACCCAGCAGTTGCAAGCCAGACAGCGATTTGAGTCGTGACAGTGCCACATAGCCCTGCCCAAGCTCAAAGGTACGTGATAAGTCAATTTCTGCCGCATCGAGGGTCATGCCTTGCGATTTGTGAATCGTAATCGCCCATGCTAGACAGAGCGGTACTTGCTCATAGCTTGCCAGCACATCACCGGTTTCATCTTCGATGATCCATTCTTCAGGTTCAGCGATGACTTCACGTCCTGAATTGAGCCTAACGACTGGCATCTTCTGCGTGGTTGGTTTTTTGGTTTTTGGTTTTTCTTTATCTTTTTTGGCAGCACTCTTTTTACCTTTAGCGGTGTTTTCGACAGCATCATCTGCATCATCTGCATTGTCTTCATTAGTATCGTCACTACTATCATCTTCGATTAACGCCTCACTGCTGTCCTTGCTCTCATCGATTTTAACAGCAGCAAAACCAATCAGCTCACCCATCGTACCGTTAGAGACGCCAAGCTCGGCATTGTTTTTGATAAACATCACCTTTGCGCCCACTTTGAGAATCAGCTCATCTTGGGTGCGTACCGTCTTTTTTAGAGTCTCAACCAGCTTACTATCGCCTGTCGCAGTCGCCTCAAAGCGCATCATCTCTCCATCTAGCGCGGCAAGCTCTTTGTCATTAATTTTATTGACGTTGAGATTGTGTGTATAGAGACGAGTGCGCTTGATATCGACGCTTTGATCATACGTGGCTTCTAAGGCAGCAATCGCCTCAAAAGTCACTTCCTGACGACGGATTTGGTTAAGAATATCGTCTAAATCAAGCCCGCCATTCGCAGCGTCGCTGACCTGCCGATGCTGCTCAGACAAATAGCAGATGTGGAACTTAGCATCGAGCCAAGCTTCCGACATAAAAGCAAACTTTTCACGATTGCTCTCACCTTTACTACCAATCGGTGGTAACTGAAAAAAGTCACCCGCCACCACTACCTGAATACCACCAAAAGCTTTGTCATTTTTGCGTACATGTTTGAGTACTTGGCTGACCAAATTGATCTGCTTGGCGTGCAGCATCGATATCTCATCGATGACCAATACCGCAGTATCTTTTAAGCGGTCTGCTAAAAATTGCTTACGCGCTAAATTGCTCAAGTCGCGATCAGACAACTCATCTTTGATACCAATACCCGACCAACTATGAATCGTCGTGCCATTCATATGAGTGGCAGCAATGCCCGTACTCGCGGTGACGGCAACCGGCACACGTCGCGCACGAAGATAGTCGATGTACTGGTTGAGAGTATAGGTTTTACCTGAACCTGCTGAGCCAGTCAAAAAGACGTTTTGACCTGTTTTTAGGATATCAAGAGCAGAAGATTGACGCATAGATCCAAACCAATTAAATGAATAGTAATAAGAAGAAAAGCATAAAAAATAAAGTATAGAAAAAGAAAGCTGCCACGTCTAAGTAAAGAACCCTAGCAAGCCGAGATAGCAAGCCAAAATAGATGGCAACAATTATAACAGCTGCATTCGCTTTGCGAACCACTTTAACCGTCACATATCACATAACTTAAAGTTATGTGATACAAAATATATCATTATAAAAAGTCATTATCGTTCCGCACCAAAGCTCAGTACGATAGGGTGATAACTTGTTCAGGAAGACCAAGTATTTATCTTCATGTGACTATACACTTCACCTGACTATACTTTAAGTAACCCTATTTTAAATAGCCATAATACACAACAAGGAGTGGTTAATGTTATACGCTTATCCCAATACTGAAAACAGTCCCGTCCAGTTCCGCGAAAAATACGACAACTTTATCAATGGTGAGTGGGTAGCCCCCATTGATGGCGAATATTTTGACAACTCAAGTCCAATCGATGGTAAAACCTTCTGTCAGATCGCACGCTCTAAAGAAGCAGATGTTGAAGCTGCCCTAGATGCCGCTCATGCAGCAAAAGACGCGTGGGGCAAAACCAGTGTCACTGAACGCTCTAATATGTTGCTCAAACTTGCCGATGGTATCGAAGCCAATTTAGAGGCTATCGCTATTGCCGAGAGCTATGAGAACGGCAAACCCGTACGTGAAACCCTCGCCGCAGATATTCCAATCGCCATCGACCATTTGCGTTACTTCGCTGGTGTGATTCGCGCACAAGAAGGCGGCATTAGCCAAATTGATGAAGATACCGTTGCCTATCATTTTCATGAGCCACTTGGTGTCGTCGGTCAAATCATCCCTTGGAACTTCCCTATTCTAATGGCGATCTGGAAAATTGCGCCTGCACTTGCAGCGGGTAACTGCGTCGTCCTAAAGCCTGCCGAGCAAACCCCTGCGTCTGTCTTATTTATGCTTGACATAATAGGTGCAGCGGACATTCTGCCTAAAGGCGTACTGAACGTCATTAATGGCTTTGGTGTAGAAGCTGGTAAACCAATTGCTTCTAATCCACGTATCGATAAAGTGTCCTTTACGGGTGAGACCACCACTGGTCGCTTAATCATGCAATACGCCAGTGAAAATATCATTCCCGTAACGCTAGAGCTGGGTGGTAAAAGTCCAAACATCTTCTTTGCCGATATCATGGACGAAGACGATGACTTCCTAGACAAAGCCGTCGAAGGTTTGGTGATGTTTGCGCTAAACCAAGGCGAAGTTTGTACTTGCCCATCACGCGCACTCGTACACGAAAGCATCTATGATGAATTTATGAAGCGTTGTATTGCCCGCGTTAAAGCCATCAAAATGGGTAACCCGCTTGATACCGATACCATGATTGGTGCTCAAGCCAGCTCAGATCAGCTAGAAAAAATCCTCTCTTACCTCGATATCGGTAAAAAAGAAGGTGCCAAAGTCTTAGTCGGTGGCGAACTTGCCAAACATGATGGCGACATGGCAAACGGTTATTATGTGCAGCCAACTATCTTTGAAGGTACGAATGACATGCGCGTGTTCCAAGAAGAAATCTTTGGTCCTGTGCTTGCTGTCACTACCTTTAAAGATGATGAAGAAGCGATGGCGCTGGCCAATGATACCTTATATGGTCTAGGTGCTGGTGTCTGGACACGTAACGGCACTCGTGCATATCGTTTCGGTCGTGGCATCAAAGCCGGGCGCGTTTGGACGAATTGCTATCACCTCTATCCTGCACATTCAGCGTTTGGCGGTTATAAGCAGTCTGGTATTGGTCGTGAAAACCATCTAATGATGCTCGATCATTATCAGCAGACCAAAAACATGCTGGTTTCATACAGTCCTAAAGCGATGGGTTTCTTTTAAATCAGTCTTTGGTTGTTTTCTAAATAAATCAATGCAATCTGTCGCAAGGTAGGTTGCATTTTTGCTTTAATAAAGTCTCGATAAGAGTGAAAAGTCTCGATAAGAATGAGCCATTCATAAGTTACAAGGAGTTAGTTATGAAAGTCACGGCGACAGAATCCTGCAAAGCATTAATTGAATTACTAAAATCTAAGCATGGCGAGCTGATGTTTCATCAATCGGGTGGCTGCTGTGATGGCAGCTCGCCCATGTGCTACCCATTGGGCGAATTTAAAGTGGGTGGACAAGACGTCCTCGTCAGTGAGCTGGTTGGTTGTCCATTTTATATGGGCAAAGCACAATATAACCTATGGCAACATACCGATTTGACTATCGATGTCGTCAATGGACGCGGTGCCAGCTTTTCGCTAGAAATACCTGAAGGTAAACGCTTTATCGTACGCTCAGAAGTCTGTGCGGTATAAGGGCGTTTGGTACAAAATCAGACAGCGTAAACTCTAAACGATGAGCTTAATATCCTTAAGCCAGTCTGTTCTATAGTGCTTACGCAAATAGATACCGCAGAGTCATTTTTATTTTATTATTTCAGCAAAATAATAGATATTGTAAAGCGTACCCTACTTTAATGTGCGCGTTTTAATTAGCATGGATGCTATAAGGAATATAAAATGGAATTTGACAAAAATTTTGATTACGTCATCGTTGGTGGCGGTTCAGCAGGCTGTGTGCTCGCCAGCCGTCTCACAGAAAACCCAGATATCAGTGTTTGCTTATTAGAGTACGGTGGTGACGGCAAAGACTTGGCAGTTCGTGTCCCTGCTGGACTGATTTTAATGGTACCGGGCAAGCCACTAAAATTAAATAATTGGTGCTTTCATACCACCCCTCAAGAACACCTTAATAACCGACGCGGCTTTCAACCGCGCGGTCAATGTTTGGGTGGCTCCTCCGCTATCAATGCCATGATTTATACCCGTGGCAGTGCGCTTGATTATGAACGCTGGGTCGAGCAAGGTTGCACAGGCTGGGGTTTTGATGATGTACTGCCCTACTTTATTAAAGCAGAAAACAATATCCATGGTAGCGACGAGCTGCATGGTGATAGTGGACCACTTCATGTCAGCGATTTACTAAGTCCACGTGACATCTCAAAAGCCTTTGTAGAAGCTGCCATTGCCAATGGTTTAGATAAAAATGATGACTTTAACGGCAAAAAACAAGACGGTGCAGGTCTCTATCAAGTCACCCATTTCCACGGAGAAAAACAAGGGCAACGCTGCTCTGCCGCAGCCGCCTATCTACATCCCGTCCAAAATCGCCCGAACTTAACGGTCATTACTCATGCGCAAGCCAACCGTGTCATTATTAAAGACAATCAAGCCGTCGGGGTGGCGTACGAAAAAGACGGTGTCGAGCATAGTGTGATGGCGCACCAAGAGGTCATACTATCAGGCGGTGCCTTTGGCTCCCCTAAAGTCTTGATGCTATCGGGCATTGGTCCTGCTGAACATTTGCAGTCTCATGGCATCGAGGTGGTGGTAGATGCACCCGACGTTGGCGGTAACTTACAAGATCATTTAGACGTCGTTTTTGATTACGAGGTCAATACCACTGATGTCATCGGTCTTGGTATGGCGACTATTTCAACCTTGACCAAAAGCATTCGTCAATGGAGAAAAGATGGCACAGGTCTGTTATCTACCAATTATGCAGAAGCAGGCGCGTTCTTTAGTGTCGGTGACGACCCACAAGAGTGGCCAAATACTCAGCTGCATTTTGTCATCTCTCGCGTAATTGAACATGGACGTGATCTTAGACGTGGCTTTGCCGTTTCTTGTCATACCTGTTATCTACGCCCTGAAAGCCGCGGTACCGTCAGGCTTGACTCTGCCAATCCCTCAGACGCGATATTGATTGATCCAAACTATCTCTCTGACCCCAAAGATGTAGAGTATATGGTGGCAGGCGCTGAGCGTACGCGAGCCATTATGCAAGAGTCGCCAATGGCCAAATATATTACCGAAGACTACCCTGCCCCTTATATCGAAAAAGACGGCATGCTTGGCTATATTCGCAACAAGTCGGACACTATCTACCATCCGGTGGGCACTTGCCGCATGGGCTCAGATGAGAGCTCAGTGGTTGACTTAGAGTTAAAGGTACGCGGTGTGCGTGGATTACGCGTGATTGATGCCTCAGTGATGCCAACGCTGATTAGCGCCAATACCAATGCACCAACGATTATGATTGCTGAGAAAATGGCCGATCTTATCAAAGCTAAACATGAAAATGTTGAGCAAGCTATTTCATAAGATACAGAAGGATGAGCACCTTATTATGGGTGCTCTTTTTTAAAAACCTTATCTACTAAAAACTTTATATTCAAAAAAATGAGAATAAGCCGATTGTATAAAAATCTGGCTCATGTTTTTTCGTCGCTATTTTTAGGACTTATTTAGACTATTCTATATTAGGGTCTGTTGAATATTCAAATACAGACCCTAACAATCTATCTTCTAGCTTTAGACTGTCGAAAAAATCGACAAGCTGCGCTAGATCGCTAAATTCAGTGGCTATTAGTGTATTAGGGCTTGTCCTCATTTTAAAAACAAGGACAAGCCCTAATACATTCGGAAATAAAGATATTAAAACGGTACATTTTCTATCAAAATTATCTTAGAGATGGCTTGCGTTACTACTGTTTGAAAGAGTATATTTAAACGACTTATTTATATTGGTATTTTTTGCAATCTGAATTCAGGCGAATACAACCTCATTCATTTTTTATTTTGCATACTGAAAATATCATATAAATACTATTCTAAAGGGAATTAGAAGCTCGTCAGTTATATTTACGTTTCGAAAGCGAAACTATAACTATATTGGCGGCTATTTATCATTACATAGGATGTAATAATGCAGAACTCACTCTTCAAACTTACGATGTTGACGACGCTTGCCTTGGGTATTAGTGCCTGTAGTGGAGACAACAAAACCACCGATGACTCTGCTGCCAGCTCAGATGCCAAAGCAGCTAAAACGTTGCTCTATTGCTCAGAAGGTAGCCCCGCTGGTTTCGATCCGGCACAGTATACTTCAGGCACTGATTTTGATGCGAGCGCCTTCCCCATCTACAACGGCTTGGTAGAATTCAAAAGAGCGGGTACCGAAATTCAACCAGGACTGGCTGAAAGCTGGGATGTCAGCGAAGATGGCAAGACTTACACCTTCAATCTGCGCGAAGGCGTCAAATTTGGTAAGACTGATTACTTTACTGCCACCCGAGATTTTAATGCAGATGACATTCTCTTCACGCTAGAACGCATAACCAACCCAGACTTTGACTTTAACAAGGCCTATCCTGCTGAATTCCCATATTCTGTCGGTATGGGGCTGCCTGATATCATCTCCAATATCGAAAAGGTGGATGATTATACTGTCAAAATTACGCTCAGCGAGACCAATGCACCGTTTTTACAGAACCTAGCGATGCCCTTTGCTTATATCAACTCTGCTGAATACGCCAACAAATTGATGGCTGATGGCAATGCGGCTGATATTAATACCAAACCAGTTGGTACTGGACCTTTCGTCTTTACTTCCTATCAAAAAGATGCGCAAATTCGTTATACCAAGAATCCAGATTATTGGAACAAAGACGACATCCATATCGACAATCTGGTCTTCGTTATCACCAAAGATTCAGCGGTTCGTGCTCAAAAAGTGCAAGCGGGCGAGTGTCATGTATCTGCTTACCCAAAACCTGCCGAAATTGAATCTGTCAAAAAATCAGGCAAAGCCACGGTCCTTGATCAGCCTGGCTTCAACGTCGGCTACGTCGGCTACAACGTGGAAAAACCTAAGCTTAGTGATCTGAAAGTCCGTCAAGCATTAGATATGGCCATCAATAAAGACGCTATTATCAATGCGGTCTATCAGAGCGAAGGTCTCAAAGCGACCAACCCTATGCCGCCAACGCAGTGGGGCTACGACAAATCCCTCAAAGATGCGCCTTATGACGTTGAAAAAGCAAAAGCCCTTATCAAAGAAGCGGGTGCAGACAATCTGTCTATCAATCTATGGTATATGCCAGTTCAACGACCTTACAACCCTAATGCCAAACTCATGGCTGAAATGCTCCAAGCAGATTGGGCTAAGATTGGTGTTGATACCAATCTTGTGACTTATGAATGGGGTGAGTATCTAAAGCGCGCTGCTAAAGGCGAGCCTGATGTGATTCTAGCGGGTTGGACGGGTGACAATGGTGATCCTGACAACTGGCTGGGTTCATTATTGTCTTGTGACGCTGTCGGCGGAAACAACTATTCGCGCTGGTGTAATAAAGACTTTGATAATTTAGTGACCAACGCTCGTCAGATCAACAATCAAGACGAACGCATCAATGAGTATGAGCAAGCTCAGCAAATATTCAAAGAGCAGCTACCTTGGACGACGATGGCGCATTCAGTCGTGACGGTATTCACCGCACCAAACGTAGTTGATTATAAGATTAGCCCGCTTGGCTCAATACGTTTCGATGGTGTGAAAGTCGAATAATCTTAACTGATTAATTTCGGTACGACACATACGATTGATTCATTTATATTCGGCTGGGTCAGATACTCTGCTCCAGCCGAACTCATATGAGTTAAGCGCTTCGTTAAGCGTTCTGTCACCGACACTCTCATCACTACCAATACTCTAATCATTGAACCACAACTATTGAGCAGCCCATGCTACTTTATATTCTGCGTCGTATTGCCATTCTCATTCCTGTCTATCTTGGCTTAACGCTATCAACCTTTACTCTCATTCGTCTCGTACCTGGAGATGCCGTCGAGATTATGATGGGTGAGCGTATGGTTGATCCAGAGCTACATGCGCGTGCCCTAGAAAGGCTAGGATTAGACAAACCTCTCATCGTCCAATATTGGGATTACTTGACCGGTATCTTAACAGGTGATTTTGGTGAGTCCTTCCGTACTCGAACCCCCGTATTACAAGATTTCTTTGCCCATTTTGTACCCACTTTAGAGTTGGCGTTGTGCGCCATCGTCATTGCTAGCGTCATTGGTGTGAGCTTAGGCATCTTTGCCGCGCTACGCCGTGGCACGTGGATTGATTACACATTAATGTCAGGGGCGCTGGCAGGGTACTCTATGCCCATCTATTTATTAGGGCCAATTCTCACAGGCATATTCGCCCACTACCTAGGTCTACTGCCCGTTGCTGGGGTGATATCTGTGGCACAGTTTTTAGATGTCCAGCCATTGTATGGATCATGGCTGCTCGGCTCTCTAAGCTCGGGAGAACCTGGCGCATTTTGGAATGTGGTCAAGCACTTTATCTTACCTTCCATTGCTTTATCGACCATTCCCTTAGCGATGATCGCGCGGATGACACGCTCAGCGATGTTAGAGGTGTTGGATGAAGATTATGTGCGTACGGCACGAGCCAAAGGCTTATCACCACGGCGAGTGATACTGATACACGTGATGCGCAATGCCTTGATTACCGTAGTCACTGTTGTTGGTTTACAGATGGCAACATTGCTCGCTGGCGCTATTATTACCGAGACTATCTTTAGTTGGCCAGGTGTTGGTAATTGGCTACTCGATGGGTTCTTTACCCGTGATTATCCTATTGTGCAAAACGGTATTTTATTGGTCGCCACCGCCTTGATTTTAGTCAGTTTATTTATTGATATTTTGTATGGTCTGATCAATCCGCGTATTCGACATACTTCTTAATTTCACATTGATAAATACTCATATTATAAATAGTGAAGATTAGCGCTTGCATGGTTTTAGGATTTTTTAGCAAATTCATAATGATTATTATCTTAATGATTGTTAGGAACAACAATCTAAACACGCTCGATGCGCTAGCCACTATAGGAAATGCTCATGAAGCCTTCTGTTCTTCCCTCTGATGTTGACCTTACAGCCATGACACCGCCCTCGTCTTGGCAGCTATTTTTATCGACGTTCTGCCGTAATAAAGGCGCGGTACTTGGTTTTATTGTACTGGCATTGATGGTGCTTATTGCCATACTCGCGCCTGCTATTGCCCCTCATGACCCTTATGAATTATTTACTGGTCAAGAGCAATTGCCTCCTGCCTTTCTGGATGGTGGCAATACAATGTTTTGGCTCGGTACTGATGATGCTGGCCGAGATACCCTATCTCGGGTGATGTATGGCGCGCGTTACTCCTTGTTTATCGGTCTAAGTGCAACGACTCTTGCCATGTTGGTGGGTGTCTCATTAGGACTGAGTGCTGCGTTTTGGCCCAAAGTTTGGGGCAAGGCGGTGATGCTGGTCAATGATATCTTAATGTCTTATCCTAGCTTACTATTGGCGATCATCATTGCCGCTATCTTAGGCCCTTCTATGACCAACACGATTATTACAATCGCACTGGTCTGTACACCGCCCTTTATTCGGCTGACACGTGCCACTGCGATGGTAGAGCTACAACGTGAGTACTTTGTTGCCTCGCAAGTGATGGGTGCTGGTGTGCTCAGGTTATTGTTTGTGACCATTCTACCCAACTGCATGGCGCCGCTCATCGTACAAGCGACGATGATTTTTTCCTCTGCAATTTTAGAAGCAGGCGCGATTGGTTTCTTAGGCTTTGGTGTACAGCCACCTGATGCCGAATGGGGCGCGATGCTCGGTACAGCACGTCAATATATTCAAAGTAATGTTTGGCTGGCTATTTGGCCCGGTGTCGCTATTTTCTTGGCTGCCCTGTCGATTAACTTGACTGGTGATGGCTTACGCGATGCGCTAGATCCCAAATTAAAGCAGGTGACCTAAGATGATTGATCCATTAATTAAAACGCCAACCAGCCATACCTCTATGAATGGTGCATCAGCAAAAGAATCACCTTTACTATTAGACATCGAAAACCTGTCCGTCACTTTTGGACAAGGGGTACGTGCTTTTCGTGCCGTCGATGATGTGTCATTGAAAATAACACAAGGCGAGGTTATCGCCGTGGTGGGTGAATCTGGCTCAGGCAAATCCGTCACTATGATGGCACTAATGGGACTGTTGCCACCCTCTGCGACCGTGCGTGCTCAGCGAGTTATGTTTGATAACAAAGACATGCTTAGCATGCCAGCCAAAGAAAAGCGCGGCATCATTGGTAAAGACATCTCTATGATTTTTCAAAATGCGATGTCTTGCCTAAATCCAAGCTTTACGGTTGAGATGCAGCTGGGTGAAGTACTACGCAAGCATCTTGGTTTGCGAGGGTCAGCTGTACAAACACGCATCTTAGAATTGCTAGAGTTAGTGGAAATGCCCGATGCGAGAAACCGACTCAAGGTCTATCCGCATCAACTATCAGGCGGTATGAGTCAGCGCGTCATGATTGCGATGGCTATTGCTTGTGAGCCAAAACTACTTATCGCCGATGAACCAACCACTGCTCTTGATGTCACCGTACAGGCACAAATCATGGACTTGCTGAGCCGATTACAACGCGAAAAACAAATGGCGATGGTACTTATTACCCACGACTTGGGTTTGGTCGCGCAAAACTCGCGTGATGTCGCGGTCATGTATGCCGGACAAGTGGTTGAAACTAGTACCGTACCGGAGATTTTTCAAAATCCTGCGCACCCTTATACTGAGGCATTGCTCCAAGCTATCCCTGAGCTGGCTATTGGTCAAGACCGACTGAATAGCTTACCAGGAGTTGTGCCCAGTCAATACGATCGCCCAAGCGGTTGCTTACTATCTCCTCGCTGCCCGTACAAAGAGTCCACCTGCGAAGTACCACCGCCCATATTAGACACGCCTACTGGCAAGGTGCGCTGTATTCATGCGGATCCTTCTTCTCGCAACCCTATCTCTCACGCTGCTACATTGGAGTCACAAGTATGAGTAATAAAGTGGTCCTAAAAGCAGACAATCTACACAAGCATTACCCCGTATCTCAAGGCTTGGGTAAGGCAAAAGCGTATGTTAAAGCCCTCAATGGTATCTCATTCGAGCTTGAAGCTGGCAAGACACTGGCAGTCGTTGGTGAGTCAGGCTGCGGTAAATCTACGCTTGCCCGCCAGCTGACGCTGATCGAAGAGCCCACTCATGGTCAGCTATTTATCAACGATGAAGGCACCACTGACTATAGTAGAAAGGCGCTTAAAGAGCTGCGCACCGAAATTCAAATGGTATTCCAAAACCCCTATGGTAGCTTGAATCCGCGCCATACTATTGGCTATCAATTGACTGAACCATTGGATATCCATACCAAACTCTCTAAAGAAGAGAAGCGTGACAAAATCAACGAGATGATGAGAAATGTTGGTCTACGTCCTGAACATGCTGGCCGTTATCCGCATATGTTTTCTGGTGGTCAGCGCCAACGGATTGCCCTTGCTCGCGCGATGATGCTCAACCCTAAGATTGTCGTCGCTGATGAGCCAACTTCTGCGCTCGATGTATCGATTCAGGCACAAGTCTTAAATCTATTTATGGATTTGCAGGATGAGTATCGTACCGCTTACGTCTTTATCTCGCATAACTTATCGGTCGTACGTCATGTTGCTGATGATGTGATGGTGATGTATTTAGGTCAAGCGGTCGAACACGGCCCGAAAGAAGCAATTTATAACGCGCCAAAACATCCTTATACCATCGCGCTACTGGCTGCTGCACCAACGGTCAGTGGTCATAAAAATGACTTAACTCTGCAAGGTGAGTTACCAAGCCCGCTCAATCCACCAAGCGGCTGTGCCCTGCATAAACGCTGTCCATATGCCAAGCAGCAATGCAGCGAAATAGAGCCACAACTGCGCGAATGGGACGGCCGATTGGTGGCTTGTTTACGTTTGGAAGAAATATATGGTTAAAGTAACTAAAGATTAGTCAATATTTACTACGCCGCGACACTTAGGAAACTGCGCGCACCCATAAAAGGACTGTCCTTGGCGTGCGCCTTTTTTGGCAACACGCTTGATCATCTCACCGTTACATCTCGGACAGGTTGGTGTTTGAATCAAATCAGCTGTATGGTCTATCACCACATCTGTCTCAGAGGAACTCGCTACTAGTTCAGGCTCTACAATTTCGAATGGCGTAAGAAACACTTTATCGGCAATATTATGCGGTGTAATTGTCTGCTGAGTACTCAAGCTATCAATTGGTAAATCGCTAGATTCAATCTCAGTCTGACCAGACCATCGCAGTACTTCTCTACTTTTTAGCGTGGCTCGTTTAGCGGTTTCTTTTACTATCGGCTCAGGTATTGGCTTACTGGCAGTTTTAACAATTGGTTTATCAGTAGCGTTAACGCTAGGCTGATTATTTGACGGGCTATGCTTGTCTTTTAGATAAGCTTTATGCTCTCTGTTAGTGCGCCAAGATTTACTAAATCTATTACTGTTAATCTGCTCAACGATGGACTTAACCTCGTCTTCAGTGAGTATCTCATCTTGTTTCTTCTTCACATAAGAGACCATACCACTCGTCAATACATGTTCGGGCAACTCATCACGGGTTTTCAGCTCACATTCACCGATGAAAGCAATCATCGAATGAAAGTAGCTCAGCTCCAACCCTAATAAATCTGCGAGCGTTTTGATATGTAGATAATTTTGGCGCAGTGGGTTCTGGAATTTGAATTTACTTCCATTCGGGAAAGCTTGTGTCCACTGTCTTTGCTTCTCGCTACCCTATATCCAGCCTTTATAGTTTTTGGTTTCGATGACAAAGATGCCGTATACGGAGACGATGACATGATCGATCTGGGTACTACCACCGTTGGCTCGTGGCAAGGTAATACCGTTTAGTCGGTGGTAGACGTTTTTTTCTAGTTTTAACCACATGGCGACATTGATGACGGTTTCACCTAGGAAACCTTTGAAGCTGGATTTTAGGGACATATTATAGTTAGTCCTACTTTATTAGATAATAAACACACTTATAAAAGCGTTTTATACCATTGCACATAATTAAAATTATCTTTAGCAATGTCTATATACCAATCATAAGGAAATAAGTCTGATTGTATTTCTTGTGGAATAATATTTTTGTGTATAAAACACCGATTAACTAATAACTCTTTCGCAGCTGATACAGATACTGGTATCTCATCTTTATACTGCCGATAATGCTGTTTGTAGCTTTCAGCACTTGAAAGATCTACTTCTCCATCTACGTTGAATTTCCATTCTTTTTCTGTCTCGTAATTTCTGACAAAGTCTGTTCGCCAGCGCGAATTATGTCCCCAACCATGAGATAAGTCATGACATAATCGGTTATTTCGGCGATTGGTGAAATACATATCGCTTTTTTCAGCCAAGTATTTATCTATGCATGGGTGATTGTAGACACTTACTCCACCCCTCGAAAACTGTAATTCACCAAACATAATAGTCGGATACAACTGATCCTTGATAATTATTTGCTCATACTCACCCATTCTTGTTATCTCATCAACATAATATACTTCATGGTAAAAGGGGTGATAGTAAGATTGGTCTATAGATGAAACTTGCATCCCTATATTTGTAAAAAAAGAACTATATTCAGCTACTGTCAATTCGCCTCGATTCAATAAACATAATAGATGATCATTACAGACACTGAGAGCAAACAAATCCCATAGTTTAAAATTTAGTTCTTCAAATCGGTTTGAAGATAGCACCTCATGAGTGCTAAACCCATTACATTCTTCTACGCGCTGTTTTATTGAAGCGAAATTAAGATTATTATTTTTAATGCTCATCTTAGTGAATAATGATTTAAAAAGACTATCTTTTATCTTCCTTGTAGGTTTTTCTACATCTATAGAGATTGCTTTAGTTAAATTGTCACCATATTTTTTTAAAGGCTCGTATTCTCTTACTATGCGTTTAATATCCTCAATATGTGCAACCAGCACTTCTTGATAAACACCTTTCCCTTTATGACTTTCTAAGTCGAGATATAAAGCCACACTCATAATTTTATCCAAAAAAAAGATAGACTGAACGCATTCAGTCTATCTTATATGTGCTGTCTTAAAAAAGGTTTTTAGTTCAAAATTACACCAAACTATTCACCGCTTCAACCACAGCGTCAGTCGTAATACCAAACTCTTTGTATAACTGATCTGCAGGAGCAGATTCGCCATAAGTGGTCATACCGATGACTTTGCCATCTAGACCAACGAACTTATACCAGTAATCTACATGTGCCGCTTCTACTGCTACGCGGGCACGGATATTGCTTGGTAATACCGCTTCACGATAGCTAGCATCTTGCTCTACGAAAATCTCTGCACATGGCATAGACACCACACGGACACCAACACCATTTGCGCTTAACGCTTCATATGCTTCCATCGCTAGGCCAACTTCTGAACCAGTAGCGATGATGATGGCTTGTAGCTCGCCTTGCTCTTTCGCAAGTACATAACCACCTTTGGTGATGTTCGCTACTTGCTCGCTATCACGTGCTTGATGTGGCAAGCTTTGACGGCTAAAGATCAATGCTGATGGGTTGTTTTCAGACTTGATTGCTTCTACCCAAGCACTTGCAGATTCAGTCGCATCACACGGACGCCATGTGCGTAGGTTTGGCGTGGTACGTAGGCTAGTCAACTGCTCAACTGGCTGATGCGTTGGGCCATCTTCACCCAGACCGATAGAGTCATGCGTATAGACATGGATGACGCGCTGCTTCATGAGTGCGCCCATGCGTACCGCGTTACGTGCGTATTCCATAAACATTAGGAACGTTGCTACGTAAGGGATAAAGCCGCCATGCAACGCGATACCATTGGCAATCGCAGTCATGCCGAACTCACGCACACCATAATAGATATAGTTGCCGTCAGCGTCTTTTTCGATGCCTTTAGCGCCTTTGAATAGCGTCAAGTTCGAGCCAGCCAGATCCGCTGAACCGCCTAGCAATTCTGGTAATAATGGCTGTAAGGTATTGATGGCATTTTGACTGGCTTTACGGCTAGCAACATCGCCGCCCGCTTCTTGCGTTTGTTGAATATAGGCTTGTGCTTGACTATCAAAGTCAGCAGGCAAATCACCATTTAGACGGCGTAACAACTCAGACGCCAGTTCAGGATAGGCTTTCTTATAAGCGTCAAAGTCCGCATCCCAGTTCTTCTGTTGGACGTCGCCTTTGGCTTTAGCATTCCATGCTTCATAGATTTCATCATCTAATTCAAATGGCGCATGCTTCCAAGACAGTGCATCACGAGTTAAGGCAATTTCGTCATCACCAAGTGGTGCACCATGACTGGCTGCTAGACCTTGTTTGTTCGGGCTACCAGCACCAATTGTGGTTTTGCAAATCAGAAGACTTGGTTTAGCAGTCTCTTTTAGCGCTTGCTCAGTTGCTTGCGTGATTGCATCGGCATCATGACCATCGACTTTAATTACTTGCCAGCCGTAAGACTCAAAACGCGCTTGCGTATCATCAGTGAACCAACCTTCGACATTACCATCGATTGAGATGCCATTGTCATCATAGAAGAATACTAACTTGCCAAGACCTAACGTGCCAGCCAATGAACAAACTTCATGACTGATACCTTCCATCAAGCAACCATCACCTAAGAATGCGTAGGTGTTATGGTCAACGATGTTATGGCCTTCACGATTGAACTGTGCGGCTAAGGTTTTTTCAGCGATTGCAAAACCAACGGCATTGGCAATACCTTGCCCTAGTGGACCAGTAGTTGTCTCGACACCTGGTGTATAGCCAAGCTCAGGATGACCTGGGGTTTTTGAATGCAATTGGCGAAAACCTTTCAGATCATCGATGCTCAAATCATAGCCAGATAAATGTAGCAATGAGTAAATAAGCATTGAGCCATGACCGTTCGACAATACAAAGCGGTCACGGTTGTGCCACTGTGGATCGGTTGGGTTGTGCTTCAAAAACTTGCGCCACAGAACTTCAGCAATATCAGCCATGCCCATCGGAGCACCTGGATGTCCAGAGTTGGCTTTTTGTACCGCGTCAAACGACAGTACACGAATGGCATTGGCTAATTTACGTTCGCTAATTGGAGCTGGCATAGAGTGTCCTAATATTCAAATGAGGGGTATGGCTGATAAGAGGAGAGTTTACTCAAAGGGTAATAAAATAAGGACGCAAAATGCGCCCTTACCGTGTTGGCTATAAAATCAAAGTGCAATATTAACATATTTGATGCAAGTCACGCCAAAAAATGGCATGGCTTAGCGGTGAGTATTTCACAGTAATTTATATCAATTTGTCAAAATACCCATAGTAATACGTTGTAAATCATTACAGCAAAATAATCATTTAAGCTAAGATGGTTTCAGCACCGCCCATAAACGGACGTAATACTTCTGGAATGGTGATACTGCCATCTGCGTTTTGATGATTTTCCATGATGGCTAATAGCGTACGACCAACTGCCAAGCCTGAACCATTTAGCGTGTGTGCTAGGCTAGTTTGTTTGCCGTCTTTGACACGTGTGCCCATGCGGCGTGCTTGGAAGTCACCACAGTTAGAGCAGCTAGAGATTTCACGGTAAGTATCTTGGCTCGGTAACCATACTTCGATGTCATAAGTCTTTTGTGCTGCAAAACCCATATCACCCGTACATAGCTGAACCGTGCGGTATGGTAGGTTTAACTGCTGCAAGATATATTCGGCTTGTCCAGTCATTGCTTCTAGCAACTCATCAGACTGCTCAGCCGTGGCAATATTGACCATCTCAACTTTTTCAAACTGATGCTGACGAATCAAACCACGGGTATCACGACCATGAGAGCCCGCCTCACTACGGAAACAAGGCGTGTGCGCGGTAAACTTAAGTGGTAGCTCGCTAATGTCCAAACGCTCGCCACGTACCAAGTTGGTCATTGGTACTTCGGCGGTAGGAATCAAATAAAAGTCCATGTCTTCATTGTTTGTGTGATTTTTCAATTTAAACAAATCATCTTCAAACTTTGGCAACTGTCCCGTACCTTTGAGGCTGTCTGAATTCACAATATAAGGCACATAGGTCTCAAGATAGCCGTACTTCATAGTATGGGTATTGAGCATAAATTGAATCAGTGCGCGATGCATCTGTGCCAACTGTCCTTTTAGCACATTAAAACGACTACCAGTCAGCTTGGTTGCGGCTTCAAAGTCCAGCATACCAAGTGTCTCTCCAATATAAGTGTGATCTTGAATCTCAAAATCAAACGTACGCGGCGTGCCCCACTTGCGCACTTCTACATTGTCGTCTTCTGAGGTACCCACTGGCACATCGGCTGCTGGAATATTAGGAATTTGCATGCCAGCTTTGGTGATGCGTTCCTGCAAAGTGCGCAATTCATCTTCAGCCGCTTTAATCTCACCGCTGACACTTTGCATTTCAGCCAAGAGCTCACTGGCATCTTCGCCTGATTTTTTCAGCGCGCCTACTTGCTTAGCACCTGCGTTACGGCGCGACTGCAACTCTTCAGTTTTGATCTGCAAAGATTTACGTTCTGACTCAACCGTTTGCCAAAAATCCATGTCAAGTGCATAACCACGAGTGGCCAACTGCTGTTGTAAGTCGATTAAATCGCCGCGTAAGAGTTTCGGATCAATCATAATAGTTGCCTGTAACACTAAAGGTGAGTAAAAGGGTTAAAAATATTATTAATATAATAATTGCTTAATGCTTGCGCCGCTATGTTTTGCATCAATATATCTTGTAGACGCTATAATACCAAGACGCAGCAGATTTGACCATGTTTTGGCTACTTTTGACTAAGTTCTCATCTATTACTTTTATTATCTATAGAAAATCACATTTGTCTTAAATACATGGCCTAACGTTCAGCTTACCCCAATAAGCCTCGCCCCTCTCTATTAATGCCATTAATATTGCGTCTATCAGCGAACAGACCTGCTTATATGTTTCATTTAGGAATACTTTTCGGTAAGATAAGCGCATACCTTTCTTACATTTTCAGCCAAGTACCGCATAGCTGCTCCACTTTGGCGATTTAAATCCAACACTTTTAACACAAGTATTTGAGAAACCTTTATGGCTCTGTATCCTTACACGCTCCAACCTGTCGCCTTAAACCTGACTGAGGCTGAATTTCACCAAGCACAGTATGAACTGTTTGCCAGTGCCAGCCCTTCATTTGGTCTATCAAGTTTAAAGACCAAAGAGTGGATCATTATGGCGGTGGTGGTGGTACTAGCCATTGCAGGGTTAATCTTTGTCACCGGCTATTCCACGATTATCTTTTGGGTCATGTTGGTTTCAGTAGTGGTCTATCTGTTGGTTCGCACTTTAGGTTTTAAATGGTACGTTAAAAGAGAGTTTGAAAAACAAGTGGCGGATCAAGAGATGCCAGATGAAATGCGCCAGATGAAGTTGGGTGTACAAAAGCATGGCTTAGTGATGGCAATGCCCGTCAATCAACCTGATATGATGAAAAACTCACAAATGCGTGGCATGCAAATGCGCGCGAGCAACACTCAACAAGCCGTTATACCTTGGACTGCGATCAAAAGCTGGGATGAGACCGACGACTATATCTTTATGATGTTTGAGATGAAAGGTCAACAAGGCAGTCAGATTGTCCCTAAACGTCTACAAGCACAAAAATTTCCTATTGATACGGTACGTCAGCATTTGCAAGAGGTGATCCCCGTTAAAGGATTAAACCCTGAGAATCTACAACCACCAGCATAATGACAGTCCGGTCTCTTTAGCATTTGTATGCATGGTAGAGAGAGTTACGTTGGTTTTATAAAACCAATCGTAAAATTACATTTATTAAATTTAACTTATTAATAATAGTTTGCTATTATTATAAGCATCAAAGGAAGAGATAGAGCTTACATTGATATATTTTGTATATTGATTGACTAGAACCACTACTCTTCTTTATTTAATCCCGTATAACCACACTCACACTATAAGGATAATATTATGAGTAACTCTAATAACGCTACTAACCAAATCGGCCTAGAAAAAGCAGACATGAGCGAAGTCATCGCACAATTAAATAATCTATTATCAACGTATCACGTGTTTTATTTAAACGTACGTGGCTACCATTGGAACGTAAAAGGTGAGCACTTCTTCACCTTGCATCCAAAGTTTGAAGAGCTATATACGTCACTACAACTTCAAATTGATGAAATCGCTGAACGTATTCTAACTTTGGGTGGTACGCCACTCCACGCTTATAGTGATTTTACGCAGCACACTAGCATCAGTGAAGACAAAAACGTTAAAGATGGCACAAGCTGTGTCAAAGGCGTGGTCACTGGGTTACAAGCCTTAATTACAGAGCAACGTCAAGTATCAGCGTTGGCAGCAGAAAGCGAAGATCAAGGCACCGCCGACCTCGTAGATGCCTATGTGCAAGAGCAAGAAAAGCTGATCTGGATGTACAACGCTTTTTTGGGTTAATAACAATCAGATCACGATAATTTAAATAATAGTCAAATGTAGAACAAT
Organism: Psychrobacter sp. K31L; assembly: GCF_017942195.1. Lineage (NCBI taxonomy): Bacteria > Pseudomonadati > Pseudomonadota > Gammaproteobacteria > Moraxellales > Moraxellaceae > Psychrobacter > Psychrobacter sp. K31L. The sequence goes on from NZ_JAGKSC010000002.1 coordinate 164,437, forward strand.
AAAAAGCACCCGATATGGGTGCTTTTTTATTATCAATAATTTTTTCTTATTATCAATGCTTTATAGAGTATTGATTTACTGTTGAATCCACTGACGCATTTTTTCGCGCTCTGCAGGGGTTGCTTGTAGCCAAACCTGCATAAATACATCTAACGTGTTGGTAGAGGTATTCACACTCGTAGCCTGTTTAACAGGAGCCGTTGGCGCTATGCTGACGTTGCTTTGGGTAGTGACTGATGGCTGACCAATAGCCGCAATCGCACGCTGATTTTGTAATTCTGCATCAGTGCTACCACCAAATACACCGCCTATCGCTTTGCCCAATCCAGCAAATAAACCACCGTCGTTGTTTGCAATGCTTTTTTGACTAGCGACAATAGTATTGTTCTGCTGCACTGCGAGGGTTGGTTGATCCGCATACTCTTTGGCTGCTTCATATTTTTCTGGTTGATTGGGCATGGTCAAGCGGTATGTCTGATTGTCTGCCAACTCTGCTGTCACGCTAATATTTCCTGAACGCAGATAATCATGCTCGTCACGAGGTAACTGATACAGTCGGTCATATTTCGCGGTGATAGCGTGCTGACCAGGCTGCAAAGTGAATTTTTTTGTCAATGGCTGAAAGGCACTCTGTTGAACTTCTTGACCATTGATGGCGGTCACTTTGATATAGTCATCGACGAGCAAAGTAACAGCGGCATGTGAGAGCATAGACACCGATCCTGCACTAATTAGTAAGGTGCTAATGGTCAGTTTTTTTAGTAAAGAAGCATTGGTTTTCATAAGTGGTTCCATTGATAATAAAGGCATTGATAACAGCGGTATTTTGAATAAAATAAATTACATTTTGAATATTAAAAATCGAGTGGCATCGTATGTTGGTCTTGACTGGCGGCATCATTGTCCACTTGCGTTTCTTGGGCAATATCTGCAAGCTCCGCCGCCAGCGTTTGCTCATCAATCGTACGCAAGGCATCACTGATTACCGCCTTAGAGATATTACTACGCCCTAAGTTTGAGAACATCGGCTGGATGTAATTGAGCACCTCCATCATGGCACCGATACGATGCGGCCCTTCGGTAAGTAGATAATCAATAATACGCTCATCAAACTGCCAACCGCGACGACGCAAGATAGACTGCAACAAGGCTTGACGATCAGCGAGATCGTGACCATTTGGTACTTTAAAAGTAGGCGCTTGTGCCAAACGAGTGAGCAGGTCTGTCAGCTGAAACGGTAAGTCAGTGGCAGATTTATTGGCGGCAAATAATAACTGGCGCTGACCTTCACGGCTGCGATTAATGAGATGAAATAAGGCTTCTTGCCATTGACTGCTCTGCTCCAGCACTTCCAAATCATCGATTGCGATAAGGTCGAAGTTCTCTAAAGATGAGAGCACGTGGACATCGGCATGAATCAATTCGTTGAGTGACAAACAAATCGCAGATTTGTCCATCTCAATGAAAGACTCACAAATAGCGGATAGTAAATGGGATTTGCCAGTAGCGGGGCTGCCAAACAGGTACAACTGACCAATCAGGCCGACATGTAGCTGCCGCACTGCATCAATAATCGACATCCAACCGGGACCGGCAAAGTCACTGAGACTCGCATCATGCTTAATGTCCAGATTGAGACTTAGCTGGGCTTCTGCCATGAATCATCAACTCGGTTTGCGTAGCGCAATAGGTAGAAAAGGAAAAAGGTTCAGTAACTTTTAAACAGGCTTAATCAAAAACGCTTAAACAGATTTGAAGTTTCAATCAAGCTTAGTCTAACCTGACAATTATCAAAACTGACGACGCTTCTCAAAACCATCATAGTAACGGCTATTACCGCTACTACTGCGCCTATATATAACATATTTGCAAAATGACTGACAAGTCTTTTACTTACTAAGCTTTGTCAGTCATGATTTATTGAACCCAAGCATCATGCTTATTATCTAGTAAATTTATCAACTTTCAATGACAAAATGTTCATTATTTTTTAAATAACACCAACTGCTTCCGACCTTTATAAAAGTCCGTGGAGAGATAATAACTGTACAGATGGCGGAATAATACGTTAATGACCGCGGATACTGGTAGCGCGATAAGCATACCAACGAAACCCAATAGGCTAGCGCCAGCTAGTACCGCGAATATGACCCATAATGGTGACAATCCAATCTTATCACCTAATAATAAAGGCTGTAGGATATAGCCCTCTGCGGCTTGTCCTACTAGAAATGCACCAACGATCAATGACAGATATGTCCAATTTAAGCCGAACTGGAACAAACAAGCGATAATTGCCGCGATAAAACCAATACCAAAGCCCAGATAAGGTACGAAGCTGGCGATACCAGCCACCATCCCGATAATAAGACCTAGCTCCAGCCCAATAAGTTGTAACTGTACGGCATAAATGGCACCCAATAAGACCATCACCAACAACTGACCTTTGATAAACGCCATCAATGCCCGATCACACTCTTGGGCAATACCAATGACTTTTTTGCAGTATGGTGCTGGAATCGCCATCTTCCACATCTGCAGGCGTTTGTCCCAATTGAACAAGAAATAAAAGGTCAAAATGGGCACTAAAACAATCAATCCTGCATTATTGATAAAACTCATACTCGAAGCAAGCACTTGACTCATCATCGAGCTGGCATCAGAGAACTTATAGTGCGTTTGCAGGTATTCAACCAACGTTTCAGAAACGCCCTTCGCTTCTAGTAGGGGTAAGCGAATATTGGTATTGGCGATCAACCACTGGCGTACTACCTCATTGTACCAGCTCAACACTTTAGGCAAATATTCCCAAGCCGCTTGTAGCTGATGCCATAATGTTGGTATCAACCACCAAAGCAGCAGTACCATCCCCAAGGTAATGGTAGAATAGACAATAATAATGGCTATCCAGCGTTTGATGTATTTCGAGAGACGCTTGACCAGCGGATTGAATAAGTAAGCGAGCACAAAAGCAAAAACGAACGGCAGAATGACTGGTAGCATTAAATACAGCAAAACGAAGGTGATGATAAGCGCGACGACGATAAATAAACGCCGAAAAAAAGGGTCAATCGATTGGTTGATCATTAAGGGCTATCCTACAAGTAAGCTGATATCGATAACTTAGCGTTAAAAAGACAATTTTATTGCTACCAAATAACTGTCTGGTTATCTTTACGTCTATAAATTCTAAGTGCTTTGATTCTAAGTACTTTATTATCGCAGAGTAGATAAAAAAAGCAGTCATTTTTTGTTTCTTAGCGTTTAATTTACTGCTTATCTCTAATCTTAGCCGAATATTGGCAAGTTGCTTTGCGAGTGAGGTCTATTATTAGGTATAATGCGCCCACTATCTTCAAACCTTATAACCTTGATTTTTGCATAATCAATTACTTTACCTTTTAATTCTAATTATATTCCCCAACTGTGAGATGACTATGAGTGACAAGCCTTCGTTAAGCTACAAAGATGCCGGCGTTGATATCGATGCAGGCGATGCATTGGTGCAACGAATCAAGTCCGTAGCAAAAGCCACGACTCGTCCTGAAGTCGTGGGTGGGTTGGGTGGTTTTGGCGCGTTGTGCCGTATTCCAACAGGTTACACCTCACCTTTATTGGTCTCTGGTACTGACGGTGTCGGTACTAAGCTCAAGCTTGCCTTACAGCTGAATCGTCATGAGACGATCGGCATCGACTTGGTAGCGATGTGTGTCAACGATTTATTGGTGTGCGGTGCTGAGCCTTTATTCTTTTTAGATTACTATGCAACAGGCAAGCTTGATGTTGACGTAGCGGCAACTGTCGTCACTGGTATTGGCGAAGGCTGTAAGCTGGCTAATTGTGCACTTATCGGTGGCGAAACCGCTGAGATGCCAGGCATGTATCAAGACGATGATTACGATCTTGCTGGATTTTGTGTGGGCGTGGTCGAAGAAGCGGAAGTCATCACTGGCGAAAATGTCGCAGAAGGCGATGTTTTAATCGCTCTTGCCTCAAGCGGCGCGCATTCTAATGGCTACTCACTAGTACGTAAAGTCATCGAAGTCAGCGGTATTGACGTCACTAGCAGCAATGAGCAGTTAGATGGTCAATCTATTCAAGACGCGCTGATGGCACCGACACGCATCTATGTCAAAGCCATTAAAGCCCTACAAGATACCCTTGGCAGTTCAGCCCTTCATGCCATGTCGCATATTACTGGTGGTGGCTTAACGGATAACTTACCGCGTGTATTGCCTGAAACGCTAGCCGCTAGCATCGATACCAATAGCTGGCAGTTTTCAGAGCTGTTCACTTGGTTGCAAACCCAAGGTAATATTGAGCAAAGTGAGATGTACCGCACCTTTAACTGTGGCGTTGGTTTTGTGATTGTCGTGCCTAAAGAGCACGCTGACAAGGCAATTGAAACATTAAATGATGCTGGTGAGAATGCTTGGAAATTGGGTGAGATGATCAATCGTGAAGCCGACGCGGTGGTATACCGTTAATGTCCCTTGATCAATCAAGCAAACCCATCAAGCCGTTACGTATTGCCGTGCTAGTATCAGGTAGTGGTAGCAATCTACAAGTCTTAATAGATGCGATGCAAGCAGGCACGCTACCGATTGAAATAGTAGGTATCATCAGCAACCGTGAAGATGCCTACGCTATCAAGCGTGCTGAGCAAGCCAACATACCTGTCGCCGTGTTATCGCACACTGATAGCGGTAAGCGCATGGCTATCAAAACCTTTGAGAGCCATGCTAGTGCCCAATTAACGGCGTGGCAACCTGACTTAATTGTTTTGGCTGGATTTATGCGAGTGCTGAGCGGCTCATTTATCGATAATGCACCAGCACCGATGATCAATCTTCACCCTTCTCTGCTGCCTGTTTATAAGGGGTTAGATACTCATCAACGAGTGTTGCAAGCGGGTGAACGTCATCATGGCTGTAGTATCCATGTCGTCACCGCTGAGCTTGATGCAGGTCAAGTGTTAACCCAAGCGGTATTGAACGTCAATATTAACGACACAGTAGAAAGCTTACAGTCAAGAGTACAGAAGCTTGAACACCAGCTACTGCCGTGGACGATTTTACTGTTAGCAAAAAATGTGTTATCGCTAGAAGTAGACAACATCTCGTCAAAGGCTACAACTTACTTGCCAGCTTTGCCTTTACAACTATTTATAGACGTATAAAAAACTCAGTTTTCTGAGTCATTTTTTTATAACGCAATTTATATATAGTCAAAATACCCCAAAAACGCTACGCTACTGCTGATATTAATTTTTTGCAGCCTCTATCTGCACAGGCACAGCAAGCAAGAAAAATTGATATCAGCAGTACGTGATGTATCGATATTGCTTTTTACTGACCATAACACAATAAAAAGCCCAGTCACTCATAACGAGTAACTGGGCTTTTTTTATTTAATGACCATTTATATTTTAAAAATATAAACAATCATAAGCATGTTGGTATGTATTCTTAAAATACATGAACACCTTTGATGTTGACAAACTCTTTCACACCAAAGCCACCGTGCTCACGACCATAACCTGAGTTTTTCACGCCGCCAAAAGGCAGTGCAGGATTGGCAAGACCGTAACCATTGATGTAAATCATACCTGTGTCGAATTGCTCACGTGCTAAACGAATGGCTTTCTCTTCATCTTTAGAGAAAATAGCACCACCTAAACCGTAGCGACTGTCGTTGGCAATACGCATAGCATCTTCTTCGTCTTTGGCACGAATGAGTGACGCGACAGGACCAAACAATTCGTCGTCATATGCAGGCTGACCTTTTTGCACATTTTCTAGAATGGTTGCTGGGTAGAAACTGCCTTTACCTTCAGGAACTGTACCACCAACAGCGATGGTTGCACCTTTAGCCACACTCTTTTCTACTTGATCGTGGAGCTGCTCTCGTAAATCTATACGTGCTAGAGGACCGATGTCTGAACTGTCATCCATTGGGTCACCAGCTTTTGTGCCTTCAAATTTTTCGACGATGCGCTTACGGAATTCATCATACACGCTATCGACTACGATGAAGCGTTTGGCAGCCACACAAGTTTCACCGTTGTTGATCAAGCGAGCTTGAGCACAAGTTTCTACTGCCACTTCTATATCAGCATCTTCTAATACGATAAATGCATCATTTGAGCCAAGCTCTAACACGGCTTTTTTGATCGCTTTAGCAGCTTGTTGTCCAACGATAGCACCAGCTGAGTCACTACCAGTCAATGTCACACCGCGTACTTTATCGTGTCCAATCAACGCTTCTGATTGATCATGATCAATGATAATAGTGCGGAACAAATCGCTTGGTAAGTCAGACTCGTGAAGTATTTTCTCTATTAGTAAGCCTGAACCCGTCACATTAGACGCATGCTTTAGTAGAATACTGTTACCTGCCATCAAGTTGGCAATGGTGTAACGAAATACCTGATATGCTGGGAAATTCCAAGGCTGCATACCGTAGATAATACCGATAGGCTGATACGATACGATACCTTTTTTCATACCTTCGATATCACGTACATCGTCCGCTAAAGAAGCAACACCATTTTCAGCCGTATAATCACAGATTGCTTTACACAGGTCCAACTCTTGTAAGCTCTGGCTATAAAGCTTGCCACGCTCTTCGGTCATTAGCTTAGATAGCTCTTCTTTATATTCCATCAGCTTATCGCCAATAGATTTGATAGCACGACCGCGTTCTTCGTGACTCACCTTGCGCCATTCTAAAAACGCATTGTGTGAGGCATCAACAATTTTGTTGACCTCATCCGTGCTCATGTAATCGTAATCTTTGATCTCTTCGCCCGTGGTTGGGTTGATAGTAGTGATGTCTGACATAATTGCTGCCCTTGTTATTTGGTTTTATATATTTGAATTTTATATATTTAGTATAGTCGTGACTTTCAGTGTAGTCGTGACTTGTAATTATTTAGTTGTCACGCTGATAGAACGACATGTCGGTAAGTCGTCTTCCATCTGCAGCTATAATAACAAGGTAATCGGCGAAGAGTTTTACAATATATTGTGAAGTGTGTTGAAGATGTTAATAGTGTGACTATCTTATTAATAAATAATTAAATATTGAATAATCGTTTTTAGAAAAACTAAACAAAAAAAACCAGCCTAATTATAAGGCTGGTTCATGGTCTGGACGAAATACGAGCTCGATAACGGTATTCTGAGCAGTTCAATATCTGATTGTATTGATTGGATAGTTGCCTAAAAATCAACTAAAACAAGTGATTAATAATAGGAATATCTTGCGGTGGATTTTCTTCTTCGTCAACGATTTGACGTGCCACATGCATGATAAGCTGGCGCAACCATCTATGTGCTGGATGATGCTGTAATAAAGGTGACCACGCCATGGTTAGCTCAAACTCAGGGATAAAAAATGGTGGTTCTTCCATCTTTATACTGTCGTTGTTGGCCTGCATTTTTGCCACACGGGTGGGCAATGTCGCGATCAAATCTTTATTGGCTGCCAGCATAGCCGGCATTTGGTAATGACGGGTAAAAACGCTGATTTGGCGCTTTTGTCCCAAACGTTGCAGTGCTTGATCGATAGAACCTAACCCGCCAGATTTTTCTGGGTTGACCCCAAACCCTACACCCATCCCAGTTTTGGACACCCAAACGTGTTGCGCTTTTAGATAATTTTTGAGATTGAAGCGGTTGGCATAAGGGCTGTCAGAAGACAACAAACAGCTAAAAGTATCACGCCAGACCAACACTTGATGAAAGCTTTGCGGTATTTCATTAAAGCGGTTGATGGCCAAATCCACGCGCCCCTGCTCCATATCGCGATAAGAGACATCAGATGGCGTCAAGAAATCCAAGATAACATTGGGCGCTTCAGACCGTAATGCTTTTACCAGTTTGGGTACTAAGGTCGCCTCTGCATAGTCTGAGGTCATGATACGAAAGACACGTGAGGTACTGTAGGGGCGAAATTCGGTACGTGGCTCTAGAACTTGGGTCAAGTCAGCCAATATCTCGCGGATACGAGGCTGTAGCTCAAGCGCGCGCTCAGTTGGTGTCATGCCTTCTGAGGAACGTACCAGTAATGGATCGTTAAATAGTTTACGTAAACGCCGTAAAATATTGCTCATAGCAGGTTGAGTAATGCCAAGCTGCTCGGCAGCACGTGTCACGTTTTTTTCTCGTAACAATACATCTAAATGTACCAATAAATTTAAATCAACCCGCTGCAAATTCATATATATTTCTCTTTGCCTTAGAATAAATACCATTATAAATATTGGTATTTTTAATGCTGTCATAGAGATTTATTCTCTAGAACCGCACAATATCGTTGTTTTTTTGATTAAAATTTTCTAGTATTTGCCAATTATAACGCAAACCAGCAATCATAAGACATTGTTTTTTATATATTATAACTAAATAAAATACCCAAGATAACTATCATAAATTAGATAAATCTTGGTAAGGCAGTTATAGTAAGTGACACAGACAAGTCATCATGTAAGCAAGAAACTGTCGGTTGAGATGCTGATTATAAGCCTTACTGACCAACACTATATTTTAATGGTCTATATCGATAGCAAAACATAATGAATTGACCATCAATACTATTAAATTAACTTTTAGACGATTATATTTTTTGGACGATAGCATCATTGATTATTGTAACACCTCTCATCGCCAATTATGAAATCACAACTCTATAATTGTTTTGGCAGTCTATAAAACATACTGAATGAGCGCAAAGTTATCGCCCTGTACCAGACAATTTGTCAACTGCTGAGTTCAGCAAATTCCTTGTGTTTATAGATAGGTTTGTTTAGGGTAAGTGGATCTACGTTTGATAGACATTTATTTTTGGCGAATATAACCATCCATCCTTTTTAGTGATGTCCATTCTTATTAGATGTCGATAACGTTAATAAAATCTTATTCTATTTCTTTTAATAACAGACAGTCGTAATCATTTTTTATCACTTAATTTTTATCGTTTTTACACCCCACCAAGGAGACTATATATGTCAACTGTTTATAAGTCAGCGATCGATCTAGTACGTGAATTAAAGCAAAAACACGGTAACTGGCAAAATATCAGCGAAACTGATGCTGCACGTATGATGGCACAAAACCGCTTCAAAACCGGTTTAGATATTGCAAAGTATACTGCAAAAATCATGCGCCAAGACATGGAAGACTATGACAACGATACGTCTCAGTACACTCAGTCTCTAGGTGCTTGGCATGGTTTTGTTGCACAACAAACGATGTATGCTAAGAAAAAATACTTTGGTACTACTGCTAAAACTTACATCTATCTATCAGGTTGGATGGTAGCAGCATTACGCTCTGAGTTTGGTCCTCTACCTGACCAATCAATGCACGAAAAAACGTCAGTACCTAAGCTAATCGCAGAGATCTATACGTTCTTACGTCAAGCTGATGCTAAAGTATTGAATGACTATTTCCGTGAGCTAAACGCTGCTGAAGAAGCCGGCCAAGACACCTCAGCCATTCTAGAAAAAATCGAAAACTTTGATTCGCATGTTGTGCCAATCATTGCTGATATCGATGCTGGTTTCGGTAACGAAGAAGCGACTTACTTGCTAACTAAGCAAATGATTGAAGCTGGTGCTTGTGCTATTCAGGTTGAAAACCAAGTATCTGATGCTAAGCAATGTGGTCATCAGGCTGGTAAAGTAACTGTACCGCATGAAGACTTCATCTCTAAGATAAATGCTATTCGTTATGCATTCTTAGAGCTTGGTGTTGAAGACGGTGTTATCGTTGCTCGTACTGACTCTGAAGGCGCGTCACTCACGCAAAAAATCCCAGTATCAAATGAGCCAGGCGATCTTGCTTCTAAATATATCGATTTTATCGAAATGGAAGAAGTAACGCTAGAAGATGCTCTAGAAAATGACAGCCTGCTTAAACACAACGGTAAATTAGTACGCCCTGTTCGCTTGCAAAACGGCTTGTATCAATTCCGTGAAGACACCAACATCGATCGCGTTGTACTTGATTGCGTAACTGCTCTAGAAAACGGTGCTGATCTACTATGGATCGAAACGCCTACGCCAAACGTTGAACACATCAAAATGATGGTTGATCGTATTAAAGAAGAGCAACCAAAAGCGAAGCTTGTTTATAACAACAGCCCATCGTTCAACTGGACGCTAAACTTCCGTAAGCAAGTTATTGCAGAGTGGGAAGAAGCTGGTAAAGACGTTTCAGCATACAACAAGAATGACTTGATGAGCGCTGATTATGACGGTACTGAATTGGATGCAGCGGCTGATGAAGCGGCTAAAAACTTCCAAAAAGACGCGTCACGTGAAGCTGGTGTATTCCATCACTTAATCACTCTACCGACTTACCATACGACTGCTCTTAGCGTTCATGAACTTGCTAAAGGCTACTTCGGTGAAGAAGGTATGCTTGCTTATGCTGCTGGCGTACAACGTAAAGAAATCCGTGAAGGCATCTCTTGTGTTAAGCACCAAGCAATGGCAGGTTCTGACCTTGGCGATGATCACAAAGAAATCTTCTCAGGCGATAATGCTCTGAAAGCTGGTGGCGGCAAGAACACAATGAACCAGTTCTAATAACCGACACTTTGTAAGTAATTTTTATCAGTAAAAGTTATAAAAAAAGCCGCCCTACATCATGTAGGGCGGCTTTTTTATGGGCAGACGTTACCCACTATAAAGAATACAATCAAAAACTCAGTTGAATAACAAGCATCTCAAAAACTGACTCTCGATAGAAAACGCGCTTTAATCGTTAGAATGACGGTCATCAGTATGGCTATTGCCCTTAGCTTTCATCTCAGACCTACGTTTTGCGTTGAGTTTTGCGTTGAGCTTGGCGTGGTTCATACGCCTAGTACTTCTACGAAATGTGCGATACAGTGTTTTTATAAGTCTATAAACCATATAAAACACCCCTACTAATACGACAAGCCACCATAGTCTAATCAAAGTGATGGCGACTTCTCTTAACATCTCCCAACCCTCTTTGAATGCCTGACCCACTTGTGCGTTAAAGCTTGGACGTTCAGCGTCTATCAGTAGATCTATATTTTGCGTCGTTTCTTTATAGCTGATATCCGGTTGCGTAAAGGTTAAGTTGATCGTACTGTATTTCACTCTATCCGCAATATTCATTTGCTCTAACTGCGCATATTCCTGCTGTTGCCGAGCCGCATAGGTGGCGGTGATCGTATCGACATTACTGGTTTGATCTTTATCATTTTTGCTATCAAGCCGTTCTTGACTGAGATCCTTTGCCATATCGCTATTGAGCTTACTTGCCAGTTGCTCACGATATATATCCAAAGTGACGTCTTGAGCTGAGAATTCCTGTTCATTCAAAAAAGCCACTTGCTGCTGTACTTGTTTTAGGAACTTGTTCACGTTTTGTCTAGGGATACGTACGGTCATCTCAGCTTGTCGATAATAGGTTGTCAAAACAACGTTCTTATCCCCTTGCACAAAACCACGACTATCACGCTCCCGATTGCTAATATGACTTGATGCAACGTAACCCTTTTGCTGATAGGTTAAACCTTCAATAGCGCTACTACTCTCTACCACATCCTCTACTTTAAAGTCAGCTGCCGCGTTGATAAGTAAGGTCTTACCTGCTATTTTTATATCAGCCGCTTGGCTGTTAAGGGTTTGCTCACTATCATTAGATAGGTTTTGTAATTGTAATTTAGGTAAGTCTTCATTATTGGTATCTGATATATCAGCACCCTGATCCGCTATCTCTTCAATCGCTTGTTCCGTAGCCACATATTCGGTCTCAGCACTACTTTGTTCAGATTCATATTCCTCATTTTGTTGACTGCAGCCACTAGCGATAATAGTAGTCAAGGCTATAACGCTACATACTTTAACCCAAGTCACCGTTTGGAAGATGGAGTCAATGTAACCCGATGCTAACGTGTTTGATTTGAGGGCTTGTCTTACAGAAAAAGCCCCTGTCTTTTTTAGTCTCGTTTTCATCGCTGTAACTCCATTTTGTCTTACTTTTGTTTAATTCCTTGCCTTGATTATAATGATTATTTGCCAAAAGTATATTGCTAAGGATAAAACGCATGCAAACTGTCAAAATTTCACTTGTCATTGTGAGGCAGCTTTCATACGATGTTAGTCAGTTGACTATGATTCTCGAACTATAATTATCGAACCACTAATACCTGACTATGATTATCGAAATTTGATTACCTGACTAGGAAAATACGATGCAAGAAATAGAGCTGAAGTTTTTGGTGCCAGAATCGCGGTTAAAAGGTTTGATGCGTCAAGCCCAAGTCAAATCGTCACAAGTACTGCAACTGGCGGCACACTATTACGATACGCCTGACCAGCAGCTTGCACAAGCAAGTATAGGCCTGCGCATTCGCAAAGAAGGCGATACATGGGTACAGACTATCAAAGCGGGTGGTGATGGGATTGCGGCGCGCTTAGAGCATAATGTTTTATTGGACAATGAACAGGTACAAGCGATGCTCGATAATCATGAGCTCATGCCTGATTTGACAATATATGAAGACACTCCAATCGCTGAGGCATTGGCTGATTTTAAACTCAAAAAGCTAACAAAGACGCTAACACGACTTTATGTTACTGACGTCGAGCGCACTACGCGGTTGCTAACAGAAAGTAATGAGGATGAAACCGATAATTGTATCGAAATGGCTTATGATCAGGGAGAAATTATTCATGGTACTGATGAAACTCGGCGCAAAGCCATTCGAGAAATAGAGTTTGAATTGGTGTCAGGAGATTTAGATTTTCTATTTACGACTGCCAAAACATGGTGCAAGCGCTATAAGCTGTGTCTATCTACCGTCACCAAAGCCGAAAATGGCGGCTTACTTATTAATGAGCAGAGCCACAGTCCTGCAGTCAACGCAAACCTAAGTCAATTGCAAATAGACAAAGACAGCAGTGCACCTGCCTTTATACGTGCGGTAGTACACAATTGCTTATTGCAGATACTACCAAATAGTAGTGCTATCGTCGCTGGCAGCATAGATGATAATCATACTTTACAATTACGGATTGGTATTGATCGCTTGCGTACTGCGTTGAAAGTATTTGTCGACTTCTCTGATGAAATTAACCCTGAATGGCTGCCGATACTTAATCAAACTGCGAACTTACTTAGCGATTATTATCAGCTTTCTTATATCAATGCACAGATCGAACCTGAGCTACAAGCATGTGGCGCGCCTGCCGTTGACTGGACGACAGATATCGAGAATATTAAAATTACACCCATTAATACGCTGCAAGCCAATGACTTTCAAATAACGCTATTAGAGCTGATTGCCTTTACCATGAGCGATCCCAGCATTGAACCTCAGACTGATCAGCTTGCCCGTGATAAGATGGGAAAAGTCCTCTCCAAACAATATAAAAAATGCCTTAAAACCAATAAAAAAACTGACGAAGTAAGTGTTACTGAGCTTATGAGCGATGATGTAGACGAAGACATCGCTCATAATGACCAACCTGAAAGCGAGTTGCTCAATCAGTTAAGAGATTTGCGTTACATCAGTGAATTCTCCGTACCTTTACTAAGTAAGAAAAAAGCTAAGAAGAAAACCAAACGTTGGCTAAAACGGCTGATAAAAGCGCAAAAAGCGTTAGAACAACTGAACGATGATAATCAATATCAACAGCTCTACAATCTAAAATCAACAACAGATGCTAATGCTTTATATGGCGCGGGTTGGTTTGCAGCCATACTGACTGATGACCAAAGTCATATTGACGCACGTTTAGCAAAATTTGCGGACAGCTCAACGTTTTGGCAGTAGTAATATTATTTTTAAGACGGATACTGCTTTCATAAAGTAAAACCACTCCATAAAAAAGACAGCTTGTTATATAACTGGCTGTCTTTTTTTATCGTATTTAAATAGTGTCTATCAGCGCCATGGCTAAATTTGTACGCAACACGACCTAATCAACAACGATCGTAACGGGCATGCCCTCTTCTACTTGCTCAAATAATTCTACAATATCTTTATTACGCATACGTATACAGCCATGTGATAGTGGAGTACTCATTAGTTCAGTATCTGGTGTGCCATGGATATAGATATAGCGCTGATAAGTATCACAGCTGCCTTTGCTGTTTCTGCCTTTATTAACGCCTTCCTCAAGACCGCTTAACCATAAAATACGGCTCAGTATCCAGTCGCGCTCAGGATGTAATACGCCAAAATCCGCACTATACACTTCTCCTGTAGGAACACGCCCTATAAACACAGCATTTATAGGCTCACTCCCGCCTATTTTTTCTGCCACCACGTGCTTCCCTAGCGGCGTACAGCCACTATCTTGTTGACTACCTATGCCATTCTTTGCAGTGGAGACCACATATTGTACAACTACAGTTTGCTGCTGATACATCGTTAATGTTTGCTCAGCGATATTAATAACTAGTTGTTTATCAAGCGTCTTATTATTGGTCATAAATGCTTCCGACTATCAGTCATTCATCAGATTACTATCAAGGTTATTAGCAAAATGATTGAAAATTTCTATTATCAAGGGATTGTATCAAGACATTTGGCACCGTAATATAGGGGCACACTTTTTGATGCTAGCAGATTATGACGACTATTTCACCGACACGTGTGTCGATGTATGATTTTTTATATCATGATACCCAGCCGATGCTGTCACTTTTGGCCGATGCTGCACAGCTCTCTCTACCGCAAGCTCGCTTAGGGATGGATGCCAGTCTACAAGCCATCGTAAGTGCGCTGCTCGCCTATCAGCAGCGTTATCAGGGACAATCAGTCAGCAAAAAGCTATTTAGTCGTAGTGCTGTTAAAGAGTTACGACAGTATAACTCAATGAACTTTGCAACCATTAACGCCACAATGTACCATCGTCACGATGCAGCAGATGCTGTATTTAGCGATAATGCCCGTGTCATAAAGGCAAGCGATCGTATTGCAGAAAAAATTGACGCAACGACGCAACAAGCACAAATTTTACTCACCGCTTTGTGTGTGATTGTACTCCGTGAGCTGGCTATCTTGGCAGAATACAGTCAACTCGATAATGATGAAATTAATAAATGGTTCGCCTTACAACCACAGTTTTTATCCGCAACACGTTTTGCAGCAATTGAGACAAACACTTTAGCAGCCGAAAACGCCCCAAATGCACAAGATAGCACAGAACCACATTTATTAAACATGGAACAGCTGCCAAGTGCCCCACCAGCTTTTGATACTTACTGGTACGAGCTGACAGCATTCAAACCTGAAAATCATGATCCTGTGCAAGACATGCAATTGGCAACTGGCAACTACCTAAAAGCCATCGGGCGCTCACCTGATAATTTGCAGCAAGGCCGCCATAATGACATGTTGGTGTTTGTAGAAATGCAGGCAATTGCGTTACCCCACCAGCGCTGGTTGTTACAGCTGGCTAAAATCTCGGATATCTATCTCAGCCGAAACCGTCTGCGCGTAAACTCTGAACCTGCCAATCCCCCGAAACCACCATTGGTTAGCTTGGGGCTAATCGGTGGCAATAATGACAACACACCAGCAACGATCAGTGAAAAACCGATTGAGTATGAGACCTCAACACCGCTTTGGAAAAACCCCGTTATTCTCATTATTCTTGTCGTCATCGGTATTCTTGGTGCGCTCGCCACTCTCAAATATCAAAGCCAAAAATCTGATGGTGCTATCCTTGCAACAGAAGAGGTCATAGAGCAAGGCCTCCTCGAAGAACGTCAGCAGCAAGATGTGGCCATCGTAAAAGTAGACGATGATGAGCCTGTCATTGCAGACACTGCAAAAACTGAGTAGACAAAAATAACCATAAAAAATCAGCCGTAAAAAAACAGAGGCACTATTAATATAGGCCTCTGCTTTTTTTGCGATTTAAATTTTCACTTAGCTATAAAAATAGCCCAGCAAACTTACTTAGATAAATCACGACCACGGCTGGCTTCGATCGCCAAACGTAATCCGTTCAAACGAATGAAACCTTCGGCATCTTTTTGATCATACGCACCAGCATCATCTTCAAAGGTAGCGATTTTTTCATCAAATAGTGAATCGTCTGATTTACGACCGACGACACTCACAGCACCTTTATATAGTTTCACGCGAACGGTACCGTTGACATACTCTTGTGATTTGTCAATCAACGCCTGTAGCATCATACGCTCAGGGCTGAACCAATAGCCGTTATAAATGATTTTTGCATAGCGCGGCATCAGCTCATCCTTTAGATGCGCAGCTTCACGGTCTAGCGTTAGCGACTCAATACCGCGATGCGCTTTTAGCATAATGTTACCTGCTGGCGTCTCATAGCAGCCACGTGACTTCATGCCTACATAACGGTTCTCTACGATATCCAAACGTCCGATACCATGACTGCCACCGATTTCGTTGAGCTTAATCATCACTTCATAAGGCTTGAGCCGCTCGCCATCGATAGCAACGATGTCGCCTTTTTCATATTCTAGCTCTAAATACTGTGCTTCATCAGGAGCTTGCTCTGGACTGACCGACCAACGCCACATATCATCTTCTGCTTCGGCATAAGGATCTTCTAAGATACCGCCTTCATAAGAGATGTGCAGTAAGTTAGCATCCATAGAATAAGGTGATTTTTTCTTATTACCTGCATAGTCGATGGCAATGTCATGCTCTTTGGCATATTCCATCAAGCTCTCACGGCTTGATAAATCCCACTCACGCCAAGGGGCAATGGTCACAACGTCTGGAGACAAGGCAACTGCACCAAGCTCAAAACGTACTTGGTCATTACCTTTACCAGTCGCACCATGGCTGATCGCATCGGCGTTGTGCTCTTTGGCAATCTCAACCAAACGCTTGGCAATTAATGGGCGCGCAATAGAAGTACCTAGCAGATACTCGCCTTCATAGATGGCGTTGGCACGGAACATTGGGAATACATAATCACGGGCAAACTCTTCACGCAAGTCTTCGATATGAATGTGCTTGATGCCCATGGCTTTAGCTTTGGCTCGTGCTGGCTCAACTTCTTCGCCTTGACCGATATCAGCAGTGAAGGTAATCACTTCGGCATCATAGGTTACTTGTAGCCATTTTGCGATGATTGAGGTATCAAGACCACCTGAATAGGCCAGTACGATTTTATTAATATTTTTTGGATCAAGCTGAGCCATGAATAACTCCTATTATGAGAATTGACTGTGTGAACTATGCTAAGGGTAAAAGACGCTAAGAATCAATCAAAAGATACATTGCTTGCTCAGTGTACATCATATTTACTATCGGCAAAAGTGTAACTGCCACAAGGTGCTAGCTTTTGGTATTCATTTGCTTATCGTCTCACGCCATTATGTGCATAAAACTCTCATTCATCTTGGTAAATGCACAATGACCCATAAATGATATATAGATATCTTGTCGCATATTTAGTCGCATATTTAGTCGCGCAGGCAAATCTGTTATTATAGCCACACAGCATCATTTCTTTTTATTCCCATAAATGACGATATAGAGCGCGATGACACTATGACTGATTCAATGACCGAATTGACCATCCTTCAGCCAGATGATTGGCACATTCACCTCCGTGATGACAGCGCCTTAGCCACTACCGTACCGCATGCAGCCAGTAGTTTTAACCGTGTTATTTGTATGCCAAACCTAGTACCACCTGTCAAAAATGTCGACGATGCGCGTGCCTATCGTGCGCGGATCATGGAGCATCTACAAGCTAGCGATTTGGCTGCAGAGCGCCAAGCAGCATTTGACCCGCGCATGACGTTATACTTAACAGATCGGACGACGGCGCAAGATATCGAAATGGCAGCACAGTCAGGTATCGTCCAAGCAGTCAAGCTCTACCCTGCTGGCGCCACCACTAACTCTGCAGATGGTGTCACTGATATCAACGCCTGTGTGGATGTCTTTGAAGCGTTAGAAAGGCACAACCTGCCACTACTGTTGCATGGCGAAGTGACACAAAACCATGTGGACATTTTTGACCGCGAAAAACGCTTCTTAGATGAGGTATTGGCACAAATTATCATCAAATTCCCGACGTTAAAGATTGTGATGGAGCACATTACTACCAGTGATGCGGCTGACTTTGTCTTGGCGCAAGGCAATCACATTGCAGCTACTATCACCCCGCAGCATTTGATGTTCAATCGCAACCATCTGTTGGTTGGTGGCATCAAACCACACTTTTATTGCTTGCCTATCTTAAAGCGCGAAAGTCATCAAAAAGTCTTATTAGATGTCGCCACCAGTGGCAATCCAAAGTTCTTCTTGGGCACTGACTCTGCCCCACATGCAACGGATAAAAAAGAAGCGGCTTGCGGCTGCGCTGGCTGCTATAGTGCGGCAACTGCTTTGCCTTTGTACGCCACCGCTTTTGATAGTGTTGGTAAAATAGACAAGTTAGAAGGGTTTGCGAGTCGCTTTGGTGCTCAATTCTATGGCTTGCCAGTTAATGAAAGCACGATTACCCTAATCAAAACGCCTATGCAAGTACCCGCAGGCTACCCTTATTTTGATGGCTCATCATTGACCCCGCTTATGGCGGGCGAGACGCTGCCTTGGTCTATCAAAGCATAGTACTTGTAAAGCATAGCACTTATAAAAAACAGTACTTTTAAAAAATAGCATTTACCAAACATAGCACTTATAAAGCAACCTCTTTATTTTATCCTATGATATCAATAATGCCTTTGTACTGAAGGAGCGGTTGATTTCATGGGATACTCATTTCTAATTCAATATAACAATACGACTGATAAAAGCGATTTAACCTGATATGACCACTAAAAACGATGCCGCCTTACCGAACGACAACTCATTAAGCAATGTAGATGCTAGCCTCAATGTCGTGTCAACTACTCACATCGAAGAGAGCGCAGCAGACGAGCAAGCGCCTATGGGTTTGAAAGACCGTTTTCGCAAGTTTCTGCCTGTCGTCGTCGATGTGGAGACAGCAGGTTTTAATGCGCAAACGGATGCTTTGCTAGAAATGGCCTGCATTCCTGTATTACTCAATAAGCAGGGTGTGTTTTATCCTGGTGAGGCATTCAATGCTCATATCGAGCCCTTTGAAGGCGCGAATCTTGAGCCAAGCGCGCTTGCCTTTACTGGTATTGATCCCAACAATCCGATGCGTAAAGCCATTGCCGAAGATGAAAAAACCGCACTACGCCGAATTTTTAAAGGCTTAAAAGAAGTCCGCCGTGCTGAAGACTGCCGTCAATGTGTCTTGATTGGGCACAATGCGCATTTTGATTTAGGGTTTTTAAATGCAGCCGTGCTACGTACCAACAGTAAAAGCCACAACCCATTCCATAATTTTTCAGTCTTTGACACAGTGACCCTATCAGCGCTTGCCTTCGGTCAGACAGTGCTGGCACGCGCTTGTAAAGCAGCAGGGCTTGAGTTTGACGGTAAAAATGCCCACTCCGCACTATATGACACCCAAAAAACAGCCGAGCTATTCTGTCATATACTTAACCATTATCCTATGCTGGCCAATGCGATGCATAATGAGGACACTAAAGAAGAATCGGGCGGTAGCGATAATACATAAGTCACATATCCTATGTTGCCAACCATACGTAATAGTGCTATTTATAATACTTGATGACTTTGACATCTTGGACATCTTGATTTGACAATCAATAGGGATATGATTGATACCAATTTCAGTAAGTTGACAAACCTTTCTGACTTTATGTAGTACTGTTAAAGGGACTTAATAGCTTACTTACTTGCCACTATTTCACTCCCAAACGACGCTGTTATATCCTATAGATGGTTTAAGTTGCTCACACTGCCTTGATAACTGCTATTAGTAGCACTGCTGCTGTTAAGGCGTAATAGGAGGGACTTTATTATGGATCCACAACTTAAGTTATGGGGCACCATCATCGGCTATATGCTGCTCGCCTTAACTATTAGTGCTTGCACGTCTCTATGGATTCGCCATCATTTAAAGAGTAATGACTTACATCCACGCCGTGCGCTCAAAAAAAGATACTTAATATTAAAAAGACGAAGAAAAAGGCTTGACAGCAAGCGCAGACGCCATTAAAATACGCACCACTTCGGCATAAATGGTGAAAGCAGCTGAGGTGTTGTGTTACTAGTCCCCATCGTCTAGAGGCCTAGGACACCGCCCTTTCACGGCGGTAACGGGGGTTCGAATCCCCCTGGGGACGCCACTATTTGGCGTCACTTATCAGCACTGTTACCGAAAGGCATCAGATAAGACTGATAAATGTACCATCAAAAAGTCCAATCACAATATATCGTGATTGGACTTTTTTTATGTCTGTTCATTTTCCCGGTTTATTTTCTTGGTATTGCAACTAACTGCTACTGTAGCTTTCAAATATGGACAAGCATGGATTTATAGTCAGTTCACTATAAAAAAACACGACAAATAAAAAATCCGCCTACCAACCCTCTCCTTTATCTGTTTTTTCACTCCTGCTCTGATATCAAAGTTATAATCAATACTAAATAAAATGGGTACACGACATTATGATGCGTGACTGGTACAAATTTTTCTTACTTGCTGTGCCTACTACCTACGCAGACAGAGGCGACAAAAAACTTATATCCGTCACGTTGTCTCTTTTTATATTGACCTGACTATAATTATCAAAAGCTATCAAAATTCATAACAAAAAAAGCCAGCAATCTTTGCTGGATTTTCGGTATAAACGGTCTACTTTTTATGACCTAAAAAATCTTATCCGATATCATGAACCACAGTAGCGCTAATATAATCAGCGAGCCCAATATGGTCTGAATCAAGAAAAAGGCTTGGTGCTGTCCGACAACTTTACTTAAGGTTAAACCTAAGGTGCTATATTGTATCGGCTGACTGTCAGTTTCGCCTGTGCTGACATGCTTTTCATAATAACCTTGCAGGATATCTAAAAACTCCGTCCATTCGTCAGTGCTCCACTCATAAGGCTTAAACGGTATAAACTTCTTAAGTTTAGGCTCTTTAATCATCCAGCGCTCAAGAGTAATCGAGCGCAGTGACCAACCAGCGAAACGACGATCTTCCAGTGCTGAAAAATCTAAAATGGTTAAGTCTTTGTGTCGATCATCCATTATCAAGCGATTTTTGAGATTGGTTAATGCTTGCTCACTACCTTCCACACACTGTAAAAAGTAACCATTGCCGTAGCAAAGAATACCCGTAATATTATCAGCTTTGTTATGTTTGCTGGCGACTTCTGCGATATCGTTCAGTGTACTGGCGTTTGATAGACCAGTCGACGTGATGCGGCTCAAATACACAAGTTGGCAGAGATCTGTCGTTACTGGATTTGTCGAATCATTGACTACTGACAATCAGCTTCTCCCTATTTTCAGGTAAATGTAGCTAAGACAACCATACTAACTTTAGAAAAAACATAGAGACAAGACTTTCGAAAACATCGAATTGGCTTGGTATATTATTGATTTTATAAATGTTTATATTAATTGTATTAAGTTGGTTACATCATAGGCTAGTTTAGTCATCAAATCAATATATGTTTATATTACATCATTAAGTAGTAATACTAAATAATATAATATATTCATTCATAATGATAAAAAACGTGATCAGTTAACGATAGAACCCTCATTTAGATTGTAGAGTGATACAGAATGCTACTTATGACAATATCACTTGCCGCGTTATGTAAACTCATCGATATGCCAGCGTAATGATTTGGATTAATAACAAGTAGTGAAGGTAAGCCAATAAAGAGAAGATTGTTTTTTGATATTTATCAAAATAACTAGGCTATCAGATAGCGATCTTTCAAATTGAAGATATGTCCTAAGACTGGGCTTTAAGAATCGCTGCGAGCAAGATAGCATCATCAGGATAGGTGAGCTTGATGTTTTGGCGACTGCCAGTCACTAGACGAATAGGCAATGCTAGATATTCAAATGCACTGGCTTCATCGGTGATATCGAGTTTGTGTTCAGCCACATGCTTCAATGCTTGTCTTAGCTGTCCTAAACGGAATACTTGCGGCGTTTGGGCTTGCCACATATTACTGCGATCAATCGTTTGTTTAACATAAGCACTAGACGTGTCTTTGTTTACGTTTAGAGAATCACGCATAAGCTCAGAGTGAGCGCTGGATTGTTTGTAGGATTTCTTTAGAGTGTCAGCAACAGGGGTCGCTAAGATAGCGCCATAAGGCTCAAACATTGCCGCTTCAATGACTTGTTCAATATCATGAGTGGGAACTGCTGGACGCGCAGCATCATGAATGAGCACCAAGTCTGAGTCATCCACACCTGTACTAACGATCGCCTCTACCCCCGCCTGTACAGACTGCCAGCGCTCAGCGCCGCCAATAGCATAATGAATAGGTAGCGCAAAATTGAGCGTCTCTGCTTTGCTGTCATCTGCTGCGACGACCAATAAACATTTATCAATATAAGCACTACATCCAAGCCTTGCCACACTGTGCTGTAGTAAGGTCTGCCCTTGCAGCATAGTATATTGCTTGGCGATAGAGGCACCAAAACGATTACCGCGACCAGCAGCGACGATCATGGCATGTATATTAGGTATGGTATTCATGAGGTGACGTTCATAAAGTAGTAATCAGGGTTTGATTGCATGATGATATGGCTGGGAAGGCATGAGTATTAAGAGGAGAAGTAATAGTGGTTTCGAGAAAAGCAAAGCCATCGTTATCAATAAAAACTCATTACGATGGCGTTAAAAATTAGTAGCGACTGTGCGTCGTTGGTGCGGTTGATACTTGGACAAACGTCTCATTTGGCTTAATCAAACCTAAGTCTAAACGCGCATGCTCTTCTACTGCCTCAAGTCCATTTTTTAAATCATAGACGTCAGTACGTAATAAGTTATTTGCGGCCACTTGATTGTCATTTAAGCGTTGCTGATCTTCAGTCTGAGTCAGTAGTTTATTATGCTCAAAGCGCCCATTTTCACCCAGCCAATACTGATATTGCAGTCCTAACAGCACCGCAACGGCTAAAGCAAGTAGTATAAATTGGCTAAAGTATTTCATGTGATAGGCCAAACGATAGAGAGATAATAAAATAAATACCAGCTAAGCTTGCTAGACAATATATCAAAAATGACATATTGCCTAACCTTAGCTAATTAGCCACGTAGACCGATAAACTCTTCGCGACCACGGTAGCTTGCACGTACTTGTTGCTCGATACGTAGCAGCTGATTGTATTTCGCCACGCGATCTGAACGGCATAGTGAGCCAGTTTTGATCTGACCAGCAGCAGTACCAACGGCTAAATCTGCAATGGTGCTGTCTTCAGTTTCACCTGAACGATGCGAGATAATCGTCGCATAACCATTTTTCTTCGCCAAATAAATCGCATCTAGCGTTTCTGATAAGGTACCGATTTGGTTGAATTTAATCAAAATCGCGTTGGCAATATGCTTATCAATACCTTCTTGTAAGATAGCAGGATTGGTCACAAACAAATCATCACCAACCAATTGGACTTTATCACCAATCTGCTCAGTTAAGTATTTCCAACCATCCCAATCAGATTCATCAAGACCGTCTTCGATAGAGATAATAGGATATTGACGCGCCAACCCTACTAAATAATCTGAGAATCCTTGGCTATCAAATGCTTTATTGCCCTCGCCTGCCAAGATATATTGACCGTCTTTATAAAATTCACTAGCCGCACAATCTAATGCAAGATGAATGTCTTCGCCAGCTTTGTAGCCGACTTGCTCAATCGCTTGCATGATAACGGTGATAGCTTCTTCATTGCTACGTAAATTTGGTGCAAAACCACCTTCATCACCAACCGCTGTGCTCAAGCCTTGTGATTTTAAGACGGACTTTAGACTGTGGAAAATTTCCGTGCCAGCACGTAACGCTTCTGAGAAGCTGGTGAAACCAACTGGCTCAATCATAAACTCTTGGATATCGATTGTGTTATCCGCATGCTCGCCACCATTTAAGATGTTCATCATGGGTACAGGCATGGTCAGCGACGTCTGGTTGCGCAAATTGGCGATGTATTGATGTAGTGGCAAACTCTGTGACTTGGCAGCGGCTTTTGCAGTGGCAAGAGACACGGCTAGCATCGCATTGGCACCAAGGCTGTCTTTGTTTTCTGTACCATCTAGCGCAATCATGGCATCATCGATACCTTGCTGCTCGGTGACCTCTTTATCCATCAACGCACTGCGAATCTGGCTATTGACGTTGGCAACGGCTTTTTTGACGCCTTTGCCCATATAGCGGTTTTTGTCGCCATCACGTAGCTCAAGTGCTTCACGTGAGCCAGTAGACGCGCCACTTGGGGCAGCAGCACGGCCTACAGTACCGTCAGCTAAGATAACATCGACTTCAATCGTTGGGTTACCGCGCGAGTCTAAAATCTCACGAGCACGAATGTCTTTAATTGCGGCAACGTTGGTGGTTTCTTCAGCGTACATAATGTCTGTTAATTCCTTTGGTCATGCCAAGTTTGTGGGATAAATAACGGCAACTAGAATACAAAAAAGATAAAGCAAAATATCATATAGCCCTATACCTAGACCAGATTTTTCTACTGATATACTCGGCTAGTTTTGAGCAGGCTTCAGGGTTTGTTTAGTACTTTAACCGTCAGCTATAGTGGTTGGCATCATAGCATAAATTTTACCAAACTTCCCTTATCTTACATCGACTGGCGGTCACAAAACCACACATAGATAGCCAAATATTAATTATCAATTTGTCTCAGTAGCTAGGATATCAAAAGTAAAATGACTCTTATGCTTTTATTGGGCGTTCCGCTTTAGTCTGAGAGGCAGATACCGTGTTATCAAGTTCTACCTCCGTTTTAAATCGAGTTAGACGTAGCGCATTCATTAATACAGAAATAGAGCTAAGCGCCATCGCAGCGGCGGCAATCATAGGATTTAAAAAACCAAAAGCGGCAAGTGGAATGCCAAGACAATTATAAATAAAGGCAAAAAACAGATTCTGCTTAATATTACGTAGCGTGGCTTGCGCAATTTTTTGCGCGGCATCGATATGCATCAGCGACTCGCCCATCAAACGGGCAGAAGCACTATGCTGGGCAACATCTGTGCCTTCAAACATCGCAAAACTGGCATCGGCGGTTGCCATCGCTGGCGCATCATTGACGCCATCACCTGCCATTGCGACTTTGTGACCAGCCGTTTGCAACAAGGCGATTTGGCTCGCTTTATCGCGTGGGCTCATCTTGCCATAAGCTTGCTTGATACCCAGCTGCCCTGCGACATGATCGACGACGGACTGCTTATCACCACTCATCAAAATGACATTGATACCAGCATCTTGCAGCGCAGTAATGGCCTGAGGGGTATCGGCTTTTAAATCATCAGCTAAAGCAAAAGCACCTAAGGCTTCATCGTTAATACTAATGGCAACGGTACTGGCGATTTGCCATACTTTTGGCATCAGCTTTGGTAGCGTTAAATTGGCAAACTCTGCGGTGCCGACTTTTACCACACCCAAACCTTCAATGTTCGCTTGTATACCAGCGCCTTTAACGACACTAATATCCGTAACATTCATTAGTGGCAGATTACGGTCTCTTGCAGTATTTATTAACGCGGTGGCTAACGGATGGCTGGCATGCGCCTCAACGCTGGCGGCAATCTGCAATACATCATCCACAGCAAGCGACTTATCAACCATCACCTGATCGACGATAGTCGGTTTGCCAATGGTCAATGTGCCAGTCTTATCTAAGACAACCGTATCAATATTACCTGCCGCCTCAAGGCTTTGGGCATCTTTAAACCATACGCCATGACGCGCAGCGACCCCCATACCAGCCATAATAGCCGCTGGCGTGGCTAAGCCAAGCGCACAAGGACAAGCAATGACCAATACCGATACCGCATGCATTAGGGCAGTATCAACCATACCGGTCAGCCACCATGTGACCCCAAAGGTGACTAGAGCAATCGTTACCACCACTGGCACAAAAATAGCCGTGACTCGATCAGCTAGACGCGCCAAGTCGGCTTTTGAGCCTTGCGCATCGCTGAGGGCTTGTACCATATCACCCAGCTTTGTATCACTGCCTTTAGCACTGACGCGATATAGTAAGCTGCCGTTTTCGACTAAAGCGCCTGCTAGTAGACTATCACCCTCTTCTTTTTTGAGCGGTACTGACTCACCCGTTAAATGACTCTCCACACACCAGCCACTACCTTCTATGACTACCCCATCCGTTGCCACACGGCTACCTTGTTTGGCACGCAAAATATCACCAATTTGCACGTCTTTAAGAGCTACATTATGAAAATCACCATTTGGCTGCTGCTGTTCAACTTCATCAGGCGTTAAAGACAATAATAAATCAATACTGTTAAGACTGTGTTTTTTGGTACGCTCTTCTAAATATTTACCCGTTCGCACAAAAGCAATAACCATCACCCCAGCTTCAAAATACACAGCAGGGCTATTGCCAGTCCCATGACCACCAGCGTGCCCACTTTGTAGCAGGCTGTTTAACGTACCATCGCCATGCGTCAGCCACAGATATGTTGAATACGCCCATATGGTTACCGTACCAATGACGACCAGCACATCCATATTAGCAAGACCACCTTTGATGGATGCCCAAGCGCTCTTATAGAACGGTAATGCCAAGCCAAATTGTACAATCGTCGCTAGGACAAACTGAATCCAAACCGGTGGCATCCACGCCATACCAAAACCTGTCAGCATACCTGCCATACCAACTAAAAACGGCAGCAAACATAGCCACAAGCCAATCAAGCGCCACGGGTACTGAGTCGCCGCATCTTTATCCGTTTGGGCAAACAAACTATCAGCTGCCTGCAAGTTGGCAACGAAACCTGTTTTATTTACCCATTCTGTGACTTGCTCAGGCGTCGTCTGGGTCGGATCATAATCGACATTCGCGGTCTCGCCAGCGAAGTTCACACTCACCTCGTATACCGACGGCTTTTTATTGAGCACCTTTTCAATTCGCGAGGCACAGGCCTGACACGTCATGCCATCAATAGCCAACTGCAAGTGCGCACGCTGCGGCGCGAGCGGCGTATTGGACTGAATGTCAGTTTCTACATCGTAGGCGTTATGATTGTCAGTTTGGGTAGAATCATTCATAAATAAAACTCGGTATGGCGTTTATGCGTTTATGCGTTATGGCGTTATAAAGTCGTCTGAGCTAAAACAACAACCCAGTGGAGGGGACATCTAAGTCAAGCAAGTAAAATATTCTGCTATTGAATATTACTGTAATCGAATCGAATAATTAGCATGCTATTATCATCAGTAATGGCAATAATGGCAATAATGGCAATAATGGCAATAATGCTAAATAATGATCCTAAATGGTCATGATTGGTAGCCATTCAAATTCTTTAATTTCTTTGACTTCTTCAGCTGTATTGAAAAGGATAGCTCTATATTTTGACGCTACTATCAATAATTTTTAACCATTAAAAAACCAGCCATGATAGCCGGTTTTTTATACAAATGGATAAGATTAAGCGTTAGCAACGGTAGCATCAAAGCCAGCGTCATCGATAGCTGACGCAATGACTTCTGCACTGGTTTTACTATCATCAAAAGTGACCGTTGCTTGATTGTCTGCAAGCTCGATACTGATATCATCTAGCCCATCAATATCGGCGGTGGCGTTATGGACGCTAGCCACACAGCCACCACAAGTCATGCCGTCGATTTTAATAATACGTGTTTGGTTTGCCATGTTAGGCTCCTTATTTTTATTAGTGAAAAATAGCCTTGATAGCTGTTCTTTAATATTTACCTTTTAAAGTTTATCAAAGCTACACTAAACAAGCATAAGCGCTATCATCTTCAGTAACAAGACTGTTTGGTTGTTACTTTATTAAAAGACCTATCATCAAAGAATGTTTTGCTCAACGCTAATCATCATGATGTGGATTTTGCGGTGAATCGATAGGAAACGGTTGGGTAACATAATCGACCATGCTAATCGCGGCAGTTAGGGCGTGAATACTGGTATTGGTATCATCATAGCGCACGGTTGCAACGTCATTATCAGGATCAAGCTCAATCGCAGTGACTCCTGTAATATTCTTAAGCGCTGTCATCAAGCTATCAAGACCTTCAGCGTCATCGATATTTTCGATACTGACTTGTGCAACTTGTATGGCCATTATCTTACTCTCTTATAATCTATACTATTAATGAGTATCTAATATCTCAAAGCCTTTAACGAGATCATCAATTTGCTTAAGCTGACGTAAAAATGGCTCTAACTGACTCATTCTCAAGGCGCACGGACCATCACATTTTGCGGTTTCTGGATTTGGATGCGCTTCCAAAAACAACCCTGCCAATCCAGTTGCCATACCTGCACGTGCAAGTGTCGTGATTTGCTCACGTCGTCCACCAGCGCTATCACTACGACCACCCGGCTGCTGCAAACTATGGGTGACATCAAAAAATACCGGTATGTCCATCTGCTTCATGGTGTCAAAGCCCAGCATATCGACGACCAAATTATTATAACCAAAAGCACTACCGCGCTCACAAAGTATCAGCTTGTCATTACCACCTTCGAGGCATTTATTGACGATATGGCGCATCTCATGCGGCGCTAAAAACTGCGCTTTTTTGATATTAATAATCGCATCGGTCTTCGCCATCGCATGCACCAAGTCAGTCTGACGCGATAAAAACGCGGGCAATTGGATGATATCAGCAACTTCAGCGACGGGCGCTGCTTGATACGGCTCATGCACGTCAGTAATAATCGGCACTTGGAACTTTTCTTTAATTTGTCCCAGCAAATCGATACCTTTTTCTAATCCAGGACCTCGATACGAATGCAGGCTTGAGCGATTGGCCTTGTCAAAACTGGCCTTGAACACATAGCCGATGCCCAAACGCTGACAAATCTCGACATACTGCTCAGCAATTTCGAACGCCAATTCTTTGGACTCTAAGACATTCATACCACCGAACAGCACAAAGGGCTGATCGTTACCGATATTAATGGTATTATTATTCGGAGTCTTAAGCTGAATATGTGATTGCGCTGTTAATAGATTTTCCATGAAACCCTTGTCCTCATTATTGTTATCAACACGTATATCCCATATTGTAACCGATAGCCCAATTAAAAAAAGTATCCAAGCGTAATTAGATATCGCTAACTAAAAGAATATCTAAACAACCATTATCACCCATCAAATTAAGCAAAAAAAAGACCAATCCGTAGATCAGTCTTTTTTGGTGAAAATAACGCTTTCACACTATATTTCACAACACTTCACATTTTAACGATTACTTTGTTTCGCTATGATTTTTTGCGGCTTTCACAAAGCTGTTAAACAGTGGATGACCACCACGTGGCGAGCTGGTAAATTCAGGATGGAACTGTACGGCGACAAACCATGGATGCTCGCTAATCTCAACCGACTCAACCAAATGCTGCTTGGCAGAATAACCCGATATCGTCATGCCTGCTTGCTCTAATGGCTCGATATAACGGTTGTTCATCTCATAACGATGGCGATGACGCTCCGTGATATTGCTAGCGCCATAGATTTGGCTCAGCTTGCTACCAGCGACCAGCTCGGCTTGCTGTGCGCCTAAACGCATGGTGCCACCAAGGTCCGAGTCGTCACTGCGAATCTGTAGCTCGCCGCGCTCATCTAACCATTCAGTGATCAGACCAATAATTGGCTCAGCAGTCTTGCGATCGAACTCAGAAGAGTTGGCATCGATACTCATCACATTACGTGCGTATTCGATAACGGCCAACTGCATACCAAGGCAAATACCCAAATATGGCACGTTGTTTTCGCGAGCATAAGTAATGGCTTTCATTTTACCCATGGTACCGCGCTCACCAAAGCCACCGGGCACTAAGATAGCATCGGCATCATGAAGCTGTGCAAATAAAACATCGTCGCCTTCCAAACGTTCGGCATCGATATAATCAATTTTCACATCTACTTTATGAGTGATACCAGCGTGTAATAATGCTTCGTTAATTGACTTGTACGCATCAGGCAGCTCGACGTATTTGCCGACCATCGCTACGGTGACCGTTGATTCAGGATTGAGCTGGGCTTCAACCACTTTGTCCCAATCGCTCAAATCTGCTTCAGGTACGTCCAAACCAAAGCGCTCACAAATCAAATCATCAAGATCTTGCTCATAAAGGGTACGCGGTATTTGATAAATACTTTGCGCATCTTCACACATGATGACCGCGCGTTCTTCGACATTGGTAAACAATGCAATCTTACGGCGATTGTCTTGTGAGATATGATGATCAGAGCGGCAAATTAAGACATCAGGCTGTAAACCAATAGAACGAAGCTCTTTAACCGAATGCTGGGTAGGCTTGGTTTTGGTTTCGCCGGCACTGGCAATATAAGGTACCAAGGTCAAATGCATCAGCATGGCGCGATTGCGACCTAGCTCTACTTGCATCTGGCGTACCGCTTCCATAAAGGGCAGCGACTCGATATCACCGACCGTACCACCAATCTCAATAATAGCGATATCATAACCCTCGCCACTGGCAAGGATTTTGCTCTTAATCTCATCAGTGATATGCGGGATAACCTGCACAGTACCGCCAAGGTATTCGCCGCGGCGCTCTTTATTCAGTACATTCTGATAGATGCGACCGCTGGTAAAGTTATTACTCTTACTCATCTTAGAGTGGCGTAAAAAACGCTCATAATAACCCAAATCTAAATCCGTCTCCGCCCCATCTTCAGTGACGAACACTTCGCCATGCTGGAACGGACTCATGGTACCTGGATCGACGTTAATATACGGATCCATCTTGGTCATTGTCACGTTCACACCGCGCGCTTCGAGTATCGCAGCAAGAGAAGCAGCAGTGATACCTTTTCCTAGTGAGGACACTACCCCACCGGTCACAAATATAAACTTGGTCATAGTACTCTTTCGGTAATTGGTAAAGAAGGATTTTACTAAAGATACGCCAAAAAATATAGGGCAAAAGCGCAAACTATCCGAAACTCTTGGTTTTTGCTCAATGTTTATTGATTAAAACCGCATAATAAAAAAACTCACCCCGAAGGATGAGCTTTTTAGCAGAGTATTTATGCAGCATATAGTCGATACTAAATAAAATAGATACACGACATTATAATGCGTGACTGGTACAAATTTTTCTTGCTTGCTGTGCAAGCGCAGACAGAGGCTACAAAAAATTCATATCCGTCACACTGTCTCTTTTTTATATTAAACTGACTATGTTGAGTTAGAATTTATATTCTAAACCGCCACCGATAGCAAATACATCCGCATCACCACGAGCTTTAACTGAGTCAATGGTGTCATCAGCATTGTTTCTGACAACGAGCAGACCGTTCTCTAAATCTGCAGAGTTTTGACCGATATAAGCATGAGCAATCATATTGTCTTTGAACTTATATTTACCGCCCAATACAATTTGGTCTGAGTCGTTGCCACCAAGGCCAGCCAAGTTCTCAGTCTTATCATACTGAAGATAAACAGACGCTGGGCGAGCAAAGTTAGTTAGACCCATCTCAGCACTAACGACCAACCCTTTCTCTTCATCATCTGAATTATCAAAATCAACTTGCTGGTATAGCGCGCCTAGCTTCACTGGATAAGCCATGTATTTGCCCAAATCGACACTGGCACTACCACGTAGAATCTCACCTGTGACGCTCATGTCTTTGTCATAACCAACACCTGCAGTAAAGCCAGTACCTGGATCAAACATCAATGAAGCACCAAAGCCACTGTCACGATCATCGCTATCAGAGACAAAAGACTCATCAGCACCGTATTGTAAGGCAAGCTCTAATGGTAGACCATTGTATTTGGGTGCAATCCATACGATTGAGTTATTAATACGCTCACCATCAGTCAAGGTAAGCGCCTCACTCAGCGTACCATCACCACCAAGAGAGCTTGAGCCTATATTATCCCAATAACCTTCGTTAACGGTTACGTTGTTGACGTAATCTGACACTGAGTAGTTGCGACCAAAGCGAAATTGACCGTAGTCTTTGTTTTTAAAACCTAGATAGGTGTCACGGCTTTTAAAACCAATGTTGCTGCTACCGCTGTCATCGATCTTGATGCCATACTCTAATTGATAAATCACATCAGTATTAGCAGTGATTGCTTCGGACCCTTTGAACCCTAGACGTGAAGAATGCGAGCTGACTTGTACTGAGCTGCTGTCTTCATTGATATTGATAGTGTCGTTAGGCAGATCCATAGACTGACGATCAAGCTCAGCGTTGACATAGTTAGCAGTGACGAATGCTTTGCCATAGACCGTTGGCGCGGCTTGAACGGCAGAAACTGATAGCGTTGCAATTGCTGAGGCTAAAAGTAATTTTTTCAAAGGGTATCTCCACTTGACGATTTGAGTGATAAATTGGCTAAGATTGACTGGCATGTACAATGGTATTGCTACAAACTCCCAAGACCATGATATATAACGAGCCACCAGAACGGCTTAGACACTACTTTATCAAGCAAATATTACAGTAAGATGAAAGAACAAAATTTACATGCCTGTAACTATCTATTTTAAGACTGATTACAATGAAGGGCTACTTTCTTTTTTCGCATAAAAAAACTCATCCCGAAGGATGAGTCTTTTTGTACTATCTACTTGAGTGTGATACTAGAATAAGTATTCTAGACCGCCACCAAGTGCGAATACGTCAAGATCAGTATTACTATTCTTGTCTTCAGCAGAGTTGTTACCAACATAAGCATGAGCAATCATGTTGTCTTTAAAGTTATATTTGCCACCTACAACAACTTGATCTGAATCACGGTTATCAAAACCAGCCAAGTTTTCAGTACCATTGTACTGTACATATACAGATGCTGGACGAGCAAAGTTAGCTAGACCCATTTCAGCGCTTACAATTAGACCTTTTTCATCTTCATCGCCGCCATCGAAATCAGCTACTTGATACATTGCACCTAACATAACTGGATAAGCCATGTATTTACCTAGGTCAACGGTAGCACTACCACGTAAAAGATCACCAGCTTGGCTCATGTCTTTTTCGTAAGCAACACCAGCAGTAAAGCCTGTACCTTGGTCAAACATCAATGAAGCACCATAACCACTGTCACGGTCGTCACTGTCAGTTACAAAGCGCTCGTCTGCACCGTACTGTAGAGCAAGCTCTAAAGGCAAGCCGTTGTATTTAGGGGCAATCCATACGATAGAGTCATTGACACGGCCGCCATCAGCCATAGTTACAGCATCAAGAACATCGCCTTCCATATCAAGATTACTAACACCTAAATTATCCCAAAAACCTTCAGTAACAGTAACGTTGTTGATGTAGTCAGTTACTGAGTAGTTACGACCAAAGCGGAATTGACCATATTGCTTGTTATTTAGACCAAGATAGGTATCACGGCTTTTAAAACCAATATTGTCATCAGTACCGTCGATGGCAATGCCATACTCTAACTGATAGATAACATCAGTGTTAGCAGTCATTGCTTCAGAACCTTTAAAACCAAGGCGTGAAATGTTTGAGTTGATTTGTACTGAATCACTGTCTACGTCGAATTGATCATCGTTACCATCACGCTCAGCGTTTACATAGTCAGCAGTAACGAAAGCTTTACCATAAACAGTAGGTGCTGCGTTGGCTGCAGATACAGATAGGGCTGCGATGGCTGTAGCTAAAAGTAGTTTTTTCATGGGGTATCTCCACTTTACAATTGTAGTAATGAGCAAGCTATGATTAGCTGGCGCCCATAATGGTATCGTCACAAATCCTCAAAGATATAATGTGTAACTGGCTACCGAGATTGGTCTAAAACAAGTGTGGCGAATTTCTACTACAATAAGACAAAAAAAACCATGACTCACATGACTGGGATTAGAACGTAACTGCCATGTAATCTTTGGTCTTTATCACTCCGTTGCGTAACATCCGTTACCAAACTCATACTTCGAATACAAGCATAACAACTTTGACATAATTTGCAACATTTTTTTTTGCTTTTTCGATACATCTACTATCGAATAACAAATGCTTTGTCATATTTGAACCGTTACGAAAAAACCCCTGTCGACTCAAATAGATACGATACCCATTAATTAATATCATTACTGATAATATTAATTGGCGGTAATAAATACGATACATTGACCCAAAAAAAGCGCTACTTATTGATAAATAAATAGCGCTCATAAAGAATTGTTTGTCATATTTCTGACACATATGACAGTCACAAATGGGTAAGATACATCAATGCCTGATCACGCCTAGAGGCTTAAATAGCACTTAGGTTACATGAGCAAACATGATACTTAACCTATCGTTTTAGGCATTTGCTTTGAGGTCAAGACGCGCTTGATGCAATAGTGGCTCAGTATAGCCACTTGGCTGCTCGCGACCTTTAAACACCAAATCACAAGCCGCTTTGAACGCATAAGAGTGTTCAAAGTTATCTGCCATTGGCTGATAGTCACTATCGCCTGCATTTTGCTCATCGACGACTTTTGCCATACGCTTCATCGTATCCATCACTTGCTGTTCGCTCACGACGTTATGATGCAACCAGTTGGCAATGTGTTGGCTCGATATCCGCAAGGTCGCACGATCTTCCATGAGACCAACGTCATTGATGTCAGGGACTTTAGAACAACCAACGCCTTGGTTTACCCAGCGTACGACGTAACCTAGGATGCCCTGAGCATTGTTTTCAAGCTCTTGCTGTTTCTCTTCGTCTGTCCAGTTGGTGTCTTTCGCCAATGGAATGGTCAAGATATCGTCTAAACTGGCACGCTCACGTGATTTTAGGCTGTCCTGTACATCAGCAACGTTGACTTGATGATAGTGCATGCTGTGTAAGGTAGCACCCGTTGGCGATGGTACCCACGCCGTACTCGCACCAGACTTAGGATGAGCGGCCTTGGTATCCATCATCTCTTTCATCTCATCAGGCTTCGCCCACATGCCTTTACCAATCTGAGCGACACCCTGTAGACCTGTCTCTAGACCGATATCGACGTTCCACTGCTCGTAGGCTGGCTGCCATGCTTGTGATTTCATGTCACCCTTAGGGACAAATGGGCCTGCGTTCATACTGGTATGCATCTCATCGCCAGTACGGTCAAGGAAACCGGTGTTGATAAAGATAACACGCTCTTTCGCTTGGCGAATGGCTTCTTTTAGATTGACCGTCATGCGACGCTCTTCATCCATGATGCCGATTTTAAGGCTGTTGCGCTCAAGCCCTAATAAATCTTCTGAAGCGTTAAATAAGTCATTGGCCATTTTGACTTCTTCAGGGCCGTGCATTTTTGGCTTCACAATATACATGGAGCCTTTACGTGAGTTTGATAGCTCGTTCTGACCTTTCAAATCATTGAGCGTCAATAGTGGCGTAATCAAGCCATCCATTAGACCTTCAAAGATTTGTTCTTGACCATTACCCAAATCTACTAAGATTGCAGGGTTTTGCATCAAGTGACCGACATTACGAATAAGTAATAGTGAACGGCCAGGTAAGATCAGCTTTCCACCGTCTGGGGTGTTATATTCGCGGTCTGGGTTTTGCTTACGAGTGCTGGTCTTGCCCCCTTTTTCAAAGGTTTCTTGCAAGTCGCCATTCATTAGACCCAGCCAGTTGCGATATACTTCTACTTTTTCTTCTGCATCGACAGCAGCGATTGAATCTTCACAATCCTGAATCGCCGTAATCGCTGATTCTAATAGTACATCTTTGATGTTTGCTGGGTCATCTTTACCGACCGGATGATTGGCATCGATTTGAATCTCAGCATGTAAGCCGTTATTTTTTAATAAAATACCAGTAGGAGATTCAGCCTCACCAACGAAACCAACAAATTTCGCGGTATCTTTTAGCTCAGTGCTGCTATCGCCTTGGACGATTTCAAGTTTGCCATCGACCACTTTAAAGCCGGCCACATCGTTATACGAGCCTGACGCTAAGGCAAAATGCTCGTCCAAAAATGATTTGGCATAGGCGACAACTGCCGCACCGCGAGTCGGATTATAGCCGCCTTTCGCTT
Source organism: Psychrobacter sp. K31L (assembly GCF_017942195.1). Classification (NCBI taxonomy): domain Bacteria; kingdom Pseudomonadati; phylum Pseudomonadota; class Gammaproteobacteria; order Moraxellales; family Moraxellaceae; genus Psychrobacter; species Psychrobacter sp. K31L. The sequence continues at coordinate 200,527 of NZ_JAGKSC010000002.1, forward strand.
CTTGGCCATTATCATCACTAATGACATCAGTACCATACAAAGCATCGTATAAGCTACCCCAACGAGCATTCGTCGCATTGAGTGCGTAGCGAGCATTTCGGACTGGCACGACCAGCTGTGGCCCTGCGATATGAGCAATCTCATCATCAACGTTTTGCGTACTAACTTTAAAATCATCGCCTTCTGGTAACAGATAGCCAATCTCTTTTAAGAATGCTTTATAAGTAGGGTAATCAATTTCGCCGTCTTTGGCAGGGTTTTGCAGGTGCCACTGATCGATCTGCGCTTGAATCTTGTCACGAGTTTCTAGCAGTGCTTTATTACGCGGAGTAAACTCTTTGATGACTTTTTCAAAACCTGACCAATAACTTTCTGAATCAACACCGACTTTCGGCAGCACTTCGTTTTCAATAAAGTCATACATCTGCTGGTCGATGGCAAGAATGCCTTTTTGAACACGGTTGGCGTTAGAAGACTGGCTCATATTGTTATCCTTATCTGTTCGTGAGGTGTGTTAATGCTAGGTTGCTACTCTAATGGTTGGAAAATGTGTGCCCTTGCAGCATTTATGCCTAGTTTGCTTTACAGTGGATAAATAGCAAACATAACAATATGTACTGTCAGCTATAATCGGGCAGCTGCTCATATGATATATGGTTAGTGCAAAACCTGTTAGATACAACATCTGGTTAATGTAGCATCTATAATTTTTGGACCGTCTTTAAGAAGTCTTAGTCTATAAATCTTGTGTTTTGATACAGGATTGGCAGTTGATATAATGCGCATTAGCCGCTACTAAATGATAATCAATAGTAAGACAAAATGCCTGAAAAGCAAAATCTCATCCTACTATCAAATAATAAAATAAACAAGGAAACGCCATTCACTAAGTAAATACTTAGGCTGTATAATAATGATACTCTATGAGCCATCTACTCTAGGGGCATTAATCCATACTTTAGAGCTAGGCCGTTATACGTTCAGTATAAACTGTAAGTAATCATTACAGCCTCTACTTATGCTCAACGGTTATCTATTTAACTTTTAACATTTGATTAAAAAGTGTTTAACATTCCACTATGGCAAAGACTATGAATAAAGAAAGTATGAAACCCAGCAACAGCAAAGACGACGTTGCTTCCCACAACCGTGTAGAAGACGTTATAGACAAAGACAATATAGAAGAAAACAGTGTAGAAAAAGACCGTATAGAAAAAGAGAGTGCCGATATCGCACAACTGCGCACCCCTATTAAGGTTGACCTATCCGCTGTTTATGACTTTTTGGGCTCGCGAACCACACAGGCGTGGGTAGATGCGGCTACTGCGGATGTGCCATTAATCATTCAAGATCATGCCAACTGCGAAAAAAAAGCGGCTGGTACGGCGATGAATCTTTTATTCCGCTATGAGTTCTCGTATGATTTGCAGCGCAAGTTGGCACAATTGATACGTGAAGAGATGTTGCACTATGAGCAAGTGCTCGGCATCATGCATGAGCGCGGGCAAGAGTGGAGATATCTGAGTGCGGGGCGTTATGCCAAAGGGTTGCTCAAGCACAAGCGTACTCATGAGCCAGCAGCGATGGTCGACGTGCTAATCATTGGTGCGTTTATCGAAGCACGCTCTTGCGAGCGATTTGCTGCGCTTTCTGACGTCATCGACGATGAGCGTTTGGCAAAATACTATCGCTACTTATTGAAGTCAGAAAGCCGCCATTTCGAAGATTATTTGGCATTGGCACAATCGCTATCTGATGACAATATCGATGAGCGTGTCGCATTCTTCAAAGCAGTAGAAGCAGAGTTGATATCCATTCCTGATACTGAATTGCGCTTTCACAGTGGCACCCCTGCTTAGCGTTTAAGCTGGCAGATTTTGTTAAATAAGCGCTATATAAAAGCACCCATATCGATCGCATAAAAAAGCCAACACTAGGGCGTGTCCTCAATTCAATCAACTACTCTCTAAATGGGCTAAAAATGGCTAAATTTTGCCAAACATCGTCAAATAGCTTATCAATATCTCGATATTTTTTGCGCTACTTTCCTTGTTTGACGGCAATTTATCTCATTTTTATCACCATTTTTAAAATGAGGACACACCCTAGTCTCATAAACCATGCCTAGCGTTAGGTTTTTTATTTGTCTGTACAGAATATAATGGTCAGTTATGACTATTTCTTATCTTCCATAAGCGGACTGTCATACTGTTTGTGATTTTTCGCGACATTATGCGGATCATGATCGTCAGTCGCTTGTTCTGCAGCAGCTGGATTTGCCTTTTGTAATGCATCATCAGGGACGATACCATTATTATCATTTGCATCTTTGAGCTGATGGTTATCATGGTTAACTGTATCATTAGACTTATTCATAACTAATCCTTATTATAATAATTATTTTTCACATCGAGTATTCGATAACTTGAGGATACTCATATTAATAATACTCAGAAATATATTGCTAAGAAATCAGTCTTTTTCGTCTGGGTTTAAGACACGAGTTTGTGCATTGTCAATATTGGCATATCTATTCATGTCCGTGATGCCTTCGCTTTTTGGTGCTTCACTGCCCACGGTGTCTTCGTTGATATTGTCATCAAACGGACTACTGCCCTGCTGATCTCGGCGATCAGGCTGACGCGCAGGATTGTCATTGTCATTCACATGCTCTGAATCAACGATCTCTTCCTTTAAAGTATCAGTCCCTTTGTTTTGATTGGTATGGCTTTCGACGACGTCATGGTTATTGACAGGTTCTTTATGCATTGCCTCAGCATTAGTATCATCAATTGCGGTTCTACTTAGCGCAGGATCTTGCGGTTGCATAGTCATGTCCTTATCGTGTTAGGAGGCCAACGAATGATGTCAGCGTTTTAATTAATAGAAAATACCAAGCAGTCATGCAAATACTAGGTGTTGTTATTTTTGCTCAAATCATGAGCATTGAGATCCGCCACGTTTTTTCCACCTGCTGGTAAGTGCTCTTCTTCACGTGGGTCGGAATATATCTCGTCTGTTTCCTGTGAATCCTGCTGTGGTCCATCGATATTAGGTTCGTGTTTACGACCTTCATAACTGTCTTTAGTGTTTTCGTTGGTATTTTTTGGTTCTGATGCTACGGGATCATCGACCAATACTTTCTCTTTGTTATTTGGTTTTGTATTGACTGTCATAGCGTGTCCCTCGCGTTTATGGTGTTAATTCTTTATTTAATATTTAACATAGTCATTGATATCGTTCAAACTGCTGCTTACTTATCTGTCCGTAGCTCATCATCAATAAAAGAGGTTTGCTCTTCTTTGCTCAGTTCTTCAGGAGCATCTACCTTTTTATCTTCATTTAAATTTTTCTCAATTTGATGATCATCAACCTGCTCTGCTGCTTTTTTAATGTCTGAAGTATCGTTGTTAGTGTTACTCATGGTGCAATTCCTATTATTATCGTTGTTTAGTAAACCAGCCATCCTTTGTACACTTACCTTTGCAAAATCGAATAACATTCTACAAAGGTAAGCATCTCAGTATGATTTTTTATTAGAAATATCTGTGCAATAGCGGTAGAACTGTCATCAATTATAGTTAAGCCAACCAACAGCGCACCAGTGTACTGCCGTATCAATATGTGAATAAATGTGAGGTTACAAGACAGTTTGTAACTTATCCGAGCGCAAAAAAACCAAGCGTCGGTCGTAGCCAACGCTTGGTTAAATAAATCATAGGGCTTTTATAGGGCTTTTATAGGGCTTTTATAGGGCTTTTATAGGGCTTTTATAGGGCTTTTATAGGGCTTTTATAGGGCTTTTATAGGGCTTTTATAGGGCTTTTATAGGGCTTTTATAGGGCTAATGCCATTAAATGACAGCATTAATAAACAAGATAAGCGAAAGCTTTATCTATATTGGCTCACCGACGTGATTGATCACCCGTAGCAAATGATCTTGGGCAATATGTGGTGCTTCATCGGCGGCTGGTTGACTTTGCTGCCATGCCCCATCGCCATTAAGTAGCCATGCTTGGACGTTATCTTGTAGATAATTGAGCAGCCCATCTTGATAAACCTGCTTGAACAGTTTTTTGTCTTCAATCGGAAAAGCGACTTCGACACGATGGAATAGATTGCGATCCATCCAGTCAGCACTGCCGCAATACAAGCGCTCATCACCATCATTATAAAAGTAATAAACGCGTGTGTGCTCCAAAAAGCGCCCGATGACTGAGCGTACGGTGATGTTTTCAGATAGGCCTTTTACTTGTGGACGCAGACAGCACATGGAGCGCAGAATCAATTCTATTTTGACGCCTGCCTGCGACGCATCATATAACTTATCGATCAGACGACGTTCGGTCAAAGCATTCACTTTGATAATAATATGTGCGCGCTTGCCAGCCTTGGCATGAGTAATTTCATCATCGATAAAGCTCATTAACTTTTCGTGCAACGTAAATGGTGCGTGCAACAGTTTTTTTAGATTGGCAGGTTTGCCCATGCCTGTCAGCTCTTGGAAGATTTTATGTACGTCTTCTGAGATATCAGGGTCAGCGCTGAACAAGCCATAGTCGGTATAGACTTTGGCATTGGCTGCGTGATAATTACCGGTGCCGAGATGCACATAACGGCGAATGCGATCGTCTTCGCGGCGCACGATAAGCATCAGCTTGGCATGGGTCTTGTAGCCGACAATCCCGTAAACCACCACTGCCCCAGCCTCTTGTAAAAAATTGGCGACAGCGATATTGGACGCTTCATCAAAACGGGCACGTAATTCGATGACAGCCGTGACTTCTTTGCCATTGCGGGCAGCAGCAGCCAGCGCCTTGACGATTTCTGAATTGGTGCCTGATCGGTACAGGGTTTGTTTGATCGCCAATACTTTGGGGTCACTGGCCGCTTCCCAAAGTAGATTGATAATCGGTGAAAACGCATGAAAAGGATGATGTACCAAGACATCGCCTTTGCGCATGGCAGAAAATATACTGGTGCTTTTATCAAGCTTGTCCAGCTCACGGCGAAAGGGTTTTGGCACAATATGGGTAAAAGGCTCATAGCGCAGCTTGGGTATATTAAAGTCAAACAGCAAGCGAGTTAAGTTCACAGGACCATTGACACGGTACAGCTGATTGTCATGTAGCTCAAACTCATTGAGAAGATAATCGCTAATCGGTGTTGGGCAATCAGTCGTCACCTCAAGCCGTACTTTGTCGCCAAAGCGGCGATTTTCAAGCTCGCCTTCTAATGCCTTGGCAATATCCTCGACATCATCTGCTAAGTCCAAATCGGCATTGCGCGTGAGGCGGAACTGATGGCAGCCTGTCACTTGCATACCTGGGAACAGCTCACCGATGTGCTCGTGAATGATGGCGGACAGCATGACATGGTGCTCTTTACCACCAGTCAGGTCATCTGGCAGACGAATGACCCGTGGCAGGCTACGTGGCGCTGGGACAATCGCAAGATTGATATCGCGACCAAAGGCATCTTTGCCCTCTAAAGTGGCAATAAAGTTGAGGCTTTTATTCACCAATCTCGGAAACGGATGCGCAGGATCAATGCTAATAGGTGTCAGCACTGGTGAGACTTGTTCTGTAAAATAGCGCTTCATCCATGCCGATTGCTCAGTATTCAGCTCATCGCGTTTTAGATATCGAATGTCTTCTTTGGCGAGCGCAGGCAAGATATCTTCATTAAGAATACGATACTGCTCAGCGATGGCATCATGCGTGATAACGGATATCTCGTTTAGCACTTCACTCGGACGCATCCCATGAGCACTAGTCGATACGTCACCTATATTGAGCTTTTGCATGATACCCGCGACACGAATCTCAAAAAACTCGTCGAGGTTGGATGAAAAAATAATTAAGAAAAACAAGCGCTCAAGTAGCGGATGGTGAGGACTGGCGGCTTGCGCTAAGACCCGCAGATGAAACTGCAATAAGGACAAATCACGATTGATATAACTACTGGGCGAATAGCTGCCATCTTCTGAGCGCTGCCATGCAATGTCAGTCAGCTGCTGGCTAAGCTGTTCTGTTCTAGATTCTGTTGCGCTATCGGCTACGTTAAGCTGGGTCATTTGGTGCATATTCAGGTCGTTAACATCGGTATTGTCGTTAGTCATGACACTGTCGTTCTGATTATTCATATCTGCCATACCGCTATTCCCCTGTCGTTATCAATTTATCATCAATGAGTAATTTGTCTTTACTGTCATCAGCTATCTTTTTTATTCCCAACTTATTTGAAAAGCTGTATTTTGACGCTTATATATTTTGATACCTATATATAGTCGATACTGAATAAATTAGATACACGATATTATCGTATGAGGCTGGTACAAATTTTTCTTGCTTGCTGTGCCTACGCCGACAGAGGCTGCAAAAAATTATCCCAGCCTCGTTGTATCCTTTTTATATTGACTTATCTATAGTGTATATAGTGGCATTCATAATAGTGAATTTAATAATAGTAAATTTAATAATAGTGACGTCCTATCATTGCAGCCACGTGACTATTGATCATGTCATTCGTTTATCGTGCTATTTATAATTGTATTTATCATTCAGCAAACCACTAGCACATGTCGATTAAGACGCTTGCGGCAATACTGCATTCTTCATACGTTTTTTAATAATACGCTGCTTGTTACGTAAGCGTCTGTCACCTTGATTATCTTCGTAATACTTTGGATTGGTGAGCATCGCAATGAGGAGTGCTGATTCGTCTCGATTCAGATTGGCCGCAGACTTATCAAAATAGTGATGCGCCGCTGCGTCAATACCATAGATGCCATTGCCAAACTCGGCAACATTAAGATAAGCGGTCATGATACGTTGCTTGTCCCACAGCGTTTCAATCATAACGGTGATTACAGCTTCTTCCGCTTTACGCACATAAGAGCGATGCGAGGTCAAAAATAGATTTTTGGCCAACTGCTGAGTGATGGTCGAGCCACCAGCAGACATTTTACCTGTCTCTTCATTTTTCTTTTGCGCCGCTTTGATCCCTTTAAAATCAAAGCCACTGTGCTGACTAAACGTCGAGTCTTCACTCACAATCGCTGCTTGCTTGGCTGACTTGGCGATAGCATCGTATTCAGCCCACGTCTGAGTGACCGTGCCACCAGTTAAGCGATGCGTCAACATAAACATACTGTTATTAATCGGCTGTGTTTTCCAGATTAATAGTAGCCCAACTATTAAAATATGGAATGCGACGACCAATAACATAATTGCCAATAACAGTCGTTTAATGAATGTGCCAAAACTTGCCATGCGCGATATCCGAGTGGTTAAAGAAGTAATAAGATAAAATTGATAATCATAAACAGCAGCTCATCTTACCTAATCTCACAATCGCTGTCATTATTTACCCCATTTCTTTATCATGTCATAACCGCTAAGCCACATTGATATGTCGGCTTAAAAACGCTAAACAAGCATTTTGAAGGCATACAATAAGAGTAGAAACATGCATAATGATAATAGTATAAAAACATTACGGAACCGTGTTGTTGCAGCACGCCCTGATCTTGGGAACATTGAAAATATTGATCAATGGTGGTTACTTGGAACGACCGGCTGTCACTTATGTGACGTGGCGACGCAGCTGCTGACTCAGTTTCAAGCCGTGCAGCCAATTACCTACCAGTATGTCGATATCGCCGACTTTGATGAATCGCTGATGATGGAATTTGCCACTAGCATTCCCGTGCTACTGACAAAGACGCAGCGTCTGGATTATCCGTTTTCAGTTATGGACTTACAGCAGCTGCTGGCGTCATAGTATCTGCCATAGGATAATTACTATCCCGTCATCAAGTAACACTGCGTCATGACGCATCAACACTACAATGTTTATGAGGCACAAGGCATAAGACATTAATATTGAAAGCCTATAAGATGCATTTACTTATAAAACGTCATATGGGTTTTTGATATCGCTAATAACATGCCATTGACTGACATGATCCGATCATACCCTTTATACTCTACGCCACCTTTTGAATTGATAGTTAGCTTTTATGACCATTCAACAGCTTTTAAAAACAGCACCCGTGACTACCCTGCTCTTAGTCAGCTTTATTGGACTATTCATCATGCAGGTGCTGACAGGCGTCGATGCCAATAATCCATCGACTGAGGCATTGCTTAAATGGGGTGCTAATGCCTTACCTTTTACCATGGGCGACGATCCATGGCGGTTGGTGAGCAGTGCGTTTTTGCACATTGGCCTCATGCATTTATTGTTTAATGGCTTTGCCATGTATTTCTTTGGACAAGTTGCCGAGCCGATGTTTGGCTCTGCTAAGTTTTTGGCGTTGTTTTTATTGGCAGCCATCGGTGGCAATTTACTGAACAGCTATGTGACGTGGCAAGGCATTTTGGAAGGAACCGGACAGCCAGGAATATCGGCTGGTGCCTCTGGCGGTATCATGGGTATCGGTGCGGCATTATTAATAGCTGCTGTATTTAAAATATCGGTCAATGGCTTAGTGCTCAATTTAAAGAGCTTGATACTTATTATGGGCATCAACCTCGTCTATGGCTTTGCTGTGCCGGGCATTGACAATGCTGGTCATATTGGCGGTGCAGTTACTGGATTGATCATTGCACTGGCAATCGGAATCGTCCATCGTCAGCGCATGGCAGCCATCATGCAGACAGTCGCTATCAACCAGAGCCATTATCAAGCTAATACCCAAACCACCACTCAAAACAATTACCAAACCAGCTATATCGATCAGTCAACGATAAGCAACGTTGATTTGGATAATAATGCTCATTTTGATGACGACACTGGTGTAAACTTAGCTATAAATACGAACGCTAATCGTGTCCACATTATCGACCAAGAAACAATTGAGCAAAAAACAGCGGTCAAACCCGCCTTCATTTGGCAACTATTGCCATGGCTGGTGATGTTGCTCATAAGCATTGGCTTTGTCTGGTGGTGGCAAGATATTCATCAGCAGATAGTGCAAGTGCTAAAAGCTGTTGAGTAAATGCTGACACTTATCTATGATCATTAAACGGCTCACAAAAACAGACATCTGATTTTGGCTTTCCTTATTCCTCTATTGTTATCCGGCTATTTTTACCTACTTACGAGACTTGATTATGTTTAAATCTTCAGTGCTACCCACTATCTCTACGCGCACCTTGCTCAACACCTTAATAGCTACTGCCCTATTCAGTGTTGCCAGCATGTCAAATGCCGCCTTTTTCAATAAAAACTTACCTGCTGATCCAGATGCTGAGCTAAGCGTTGGCGTTAACGTCATGGCGGTCAAGTCAGCCTATGATCTAGAAGACAGCACCGAAGTGCGGGTGCTGCCGGGTGCATTTTATGACAATAATAAGTTTTATGTGCGCGGTGCTCAAGCGGGTGCATACCTAATCAATGATGGTGTGAATCAGTTGTCTGCTTATGCCAAGCTCGCGGGCAGCGAGTTTGATCCTGATGATGCCAATGGCGCGCTTCAAGGTCTTGATGAACGTAAGTCGTCAGCAGAAGCAGGACTTAGCTATCAGCGCCGTACACCTGTCGGCGGCTTCCGTGCTCAAATAGGAGCTGACGTGTTAGATCGTAGTGGTGGTAACACGGCGCGCTTGACCTACCTTGCCAGAATCACCAAAGACAAGCTAACGGTCTATCCAAGCATTGGCTTTGAGTATTATGATGCTGACTATAATGAATACTATTATGGCGTCAGTGAAGAAGAATCAGCAGAAACGGGCGTTGCTGCTTATAAATCTAATTCGAGCTTAAATCCTTATATCAATATTAGTGCCAACTACGATTTCAATGAGCGTTGGGCAGGATTCGCCAGTCAAAGCCTAAGTTATCTGCCGACTGAGCAATACGACAGCCCAATGGTAGACTCACGTACTGAAGCCGCGACGACGCTTGGTTTGTTATATAAGTTCTAGTTGAGTTTAGATTTTTGGTATAAAAAAGACCTTATCGCGCAATGTGATAAGGTCTTTTTTTGGCTAATCAGTTTATTCAACGGGTGAGATAGGTTATCACCTGCCCTATCTTATAACTCTGTAGCGATCTTAATTGAATTATTTTCAAGTTTATTAATGGCTAATTGAACCAAAGCGCACAAAGCATAGTAATTCATTTTATTGGAAGCTCTGTTTGCAGGATGCCAATAGTCAATATAAAGAACACCTTCTGATAAGTAAGCTCTATCAGAAATTTTATGGTGTGAAATTTTTGTCCTTATTAGAGACCAAGTGTTTCCACAAATTACTATTTTCGGTTGAATTATTGCAATTTGTTCAGAAATTAGATCCCAATCTTCTTCCACATATCTTGCTAAGTTTTTACTACTAGATTTTTTTGCACCACTACTTTTTTTGAGATTGATAATAGATGAGGATAATAAAGCAAGCTTTACATCGGCTCCATCTTCTTGAAAGGGTATAATTTCTTTATTTTCCATAAGACCATGAATACCATATACCCATTGCGCCATAGGTTTGAAAGTTCTGCCAGAAACCTTCTCACGACGTATCAATGTTGGCAAATCCCATGATCCTTCAACTCTTTTTGAGTCATAAGCTTCTTTAAGCAAAAATAATACTTTATTTTTAGACTTATCCCAAAGCTCCTTGTCAATTACTCCATCTGTTATGAACAGTTTACCCTTGTGCGACTCTCTATTTTTCCAATCACCAAATAGCATTTCCAAAAAACATTTCCTTACAGTTATATAATACAAAAAAATACAGCATGCTTTATCAGACTGAATAACTCTTTTCTTGAAGTATACCTGTTAATAGGTTTAATAGATTTCTATATTGGCAAATTTGGTAGTCATCATTAAGATTTAAAGATATTCCCACTCTATCTTCGATTGACTGAGCAAGAGAGGAGCTAAAATCAACATAAGCTCCGAAAATATAAAAGACCTTGCCACACAGCAAGGTCTTTTTTGTTCCAAGACAGTATTAAATAACTTACTTAGGGTTCACCATATCAGCAGGAATAACCCACTCATCAAACTGTGCTTCAGTTAATAGCTCTAGCTCAACCGCAACTTGCTTCAAGGTTTTGTTTTCTTTATAAGCAGTCTTAGCGATTTTCGCAGCATTCTCATAACCAACATGACGGTTCAATGCAGTCACTAGCATTAATGAGTTGTGCAAGAAATCATCGATTTTGTCTTTTACTGGCTCAATACCAACGGCACAGTTTTCATTGAAGCTGTTGCAGCCATCACCCAATAGCTTGATAGATTGCAATAAGTTAAACGCGATAACTGGCTTGTAAACGTTTAGCTCAAAGTTACCTGATGCGCCAGCCATGCTGATCGTCACATCGTTACCCATGACTTGAGCGACAACCATCGTCAATGCTTCTGACTGAGTTGGGTTAACTTTACCCGGCATGATAGATGAGCCTGGCTCATTTTCAGGAATCGTCAATTCGCCTAGACCACAACGAGGGCCAGATGCCAACCAACGTACGTCGTTAGCGATTTTGTTCAAGCTAGCTGCTAGCGTTTTTAGTGCGCCTGAGGCAAATACTTCTGCATCACGAGCGGCTAGTGCTTCGAATTTGTTTGGTGACGTAACGAATGGCAAGCCAGTCAATGTAGCTAATTGCTCAGCCGCTGTTACTGCATAATCAGGATGGGCGTTTAGACCAGTACCAACTGCCGTACCACCTAGTGGCAATTCATATAGACCTTGCAAGGCATTATCAATACGTACCAATGAGTGATCAAGTTGGCTCACGTAGCCGCTGAACTCTTGACCCAACGTCAAAGGCGTAGCGTCTTGTAAATGCGTACGACCGATTTTTACGATGCTATCGAATTCTTTGGCTTTAGCCGCTAATGTGTCGCGTAGTGCTTTTACCGCTGGAATCAATAAGCTATTGATTTGACGAGCAGCAGCCACACGAATTGCTGTTGGGAAGCTATCGTTGGTAGACTGTGCATGGTTTACATGGTCATTTGGGTGAATGGGTGTGTAGCTGCCGCGCTCAGAACCAGCGATTTCGTTGGCACGGTTGGCCAATACTTCGTTCATGTTCATGTTTGACTGCGTACCAGAACCCGTCTGCCATACAACCAATGGGAACTGATCCGTTAGACCACCATTGATGATTTCGTCAGCAGCTTGCACGATGAGATCACGCTTGTCGCCTTCGATACGCTCAAGGCTAGCGTTGGTAATCGCAGCGGCTTTTTTAACCAATGCCATTGCTTCAATCATCGGACGTGGCAAAGTCTCGCCACCGATTTTGAAGTTTTCGCGGCTACGCTGGGTTTGTGCACCCCAATAAGCGTCAGCTGGGACTTCTACATTGCCCATGGTGTCTTTTTCGGTACGAGTTGCCTGATTCTGTGTCGACATAACTACCCTCTTTACTGGTTTGTTGTTAAATAACTGAACGATAAAAAGTGCAACAGCTGCTGCACATAAAGGAGAATACGATGTAAAGTGGCGTTATGATAGCATGACTAAGGCGTGTTGAATATTGACAAATAGCCATTGCTAACGTCTAAAAGCAGCTGTCATCATCAAACTCACAAACTAGCGGATAGTATAGATATGCATCCTGAACCAAAAAACGCAGCGTCAGAGGAATCAGCCGTTAGCAACCCGCCCAGACGACACTTTACTCGCCAGCGTCGCCAATTAACTGACAGTACACGTAGGAATATGGGACAAGCAGCGAGCTTGCATTTGACTAAACTACAGCAGCGATTACCAAAAAATGCGCGTATTGGCTTATATTATGATGGCTTTGGCGAGCTACATACTCAGCCAATATTAGACTGGTGTCAACGCTTAGGCTATTCCCCTTATTTACCAGTCGTCGGCTCGCTCGGCCGTGATAGCAATGGCAACGATGATAAACATCTACGCTTCGTACCTGCTTATCACTCAAAGCTACTCAACATACCGACACGTATACATCGGTTAGGTATGAAGCAAAATCACCATCGCCGTCTACTTTGGGCGCGAGAATTGGACGTTATTATCTGTCCGCTGGTGGCGGTTGATAAAGATGGCAATCGTATGGGCATGGGTGGCGGCTTTTATGATACGACATTAGGCAAAGGCTATCGCTCTGGCGCGTCAAGGCCATTAAAAATTGGCTGGTGTTATGACTTTCAGGTGGTTGAACAATTAGCGCGTCAGCCGTGGGATGTGCCATTAGATGGCCTAATCACGCCAAGCGGCATAAGGTGGTTTTGATGAAAAATGACGATAAAAAGTCTGAAAAAAATTCTAGCGCTGATAATGTGGATGAGTATTTGCAGACATTAGGCAATGAGGACGCTAGAGAGCTACGTTACTACAGTCAAGAACAGGCTTTTAGTACTGATGAGTTATCAGCGGTAATTAACGAGAGACGCTTAAATGAATTACTGGCGCAAAGTGATGAGTTTTTGAGTAGTTTGAATGGTGAGATTAGAGATTTTGATGATCAGGTATGACACATGAGCACAAAAAAAATCACCATAAAGACAGTCGCTAGCTACTTCCGCTCAAAACCACTACGAATAGTTTTCGCTAGTGTATGGGCTCTGTTTGTCGGTCTTATTATTACTTCAGGTTTTGAGCCAAATCCTTATGCGCTAGAGATGCTTGATGCTCCCGAGCCGCATTCATATGATATAGAGCTCATCGTCATGTTGGTGGTTGCGATGCTTTTTCATTTAAGCTTTCTCGTTACTATCGATGTATACATGCGTAGCCAGTGGAAGTTTTTTACCATGCTGATTATTACCACGTTATTTTTACTTTGCTTCGGTATGGTGGCAATGCATACGCCGCCGTCACTAGGCTGTATGATTTTTTGGACTTTCTTATCATTTTTACTGTTTTTAGTTATTTGCTTTTGTCAGGCTTGCTCATTCTTTTCACGTTGTGTATTCCGTAGAACGTAGCAATAAATATAGAGATTTTAATACCTATTAAAAATACAAGTTACCCTACAACATCACAATCCAACCAAATATCAATAATAAAATGCTTTAACGGATAAATATTTATTTTTATATCAAACTATTGTTTATAAATTACTTATAAACTATAATTATTGGAAATAATTATCATTACCAAGCAGGCATCGTCCGTCATGAAGAGCAAAACAAAAAAAGAATTTATATCACCAGTTTCCCTCAAGGTTATTTTTTACCTTTGGGTAATAATGTTTCTGCTAACGCCTGTTGCTTATATATATGACTATAGTGGTTTTGAGCTTGCCGAACTTAAAAGCTTTGGCTTCACTCTAGCGGGATTCTATACTTTCGCACTCATAGCTTATGTGGAAATACAACGGACAAAACAGCGCAACGACAAACCATTCTCACGTATTCTTATTCTCATATCTTACGTTTTCTCAGGGATACTTATGTTTTTGTTTGGTCTGTCATTCCTAGACTATAGGCATGGTAATTTAGCGCTAGATCATGTCTATGATCCAGTTTTTCAGCTAGCTTTCTGCTACTTTCTACTTAAAACCATAACAGAAATGAAGAATGGTTTAGTTTATAAAGAGTCGCCTGTGCTTTCATAGTAACGCTTACCCTCTGTATCTCTTATTAAAATAAAACAAGACTTATTTCTAAGTCTTGTTTTATTTTATCTGCTGTTATTTAAAGGCCGTACTCTGTACGTTTACAGCACCATCGCCGCAATCCAACCAAAGGCCAGTAGCGGAATATTATAGTGAATAAAAGTAGGGATTACACTGTCTTTGATATGGTCATGCTGTCCATCAATGTTTAGACCAGACGTTGGCCCCAATGTTGAGTCTGACGCAGGCGAACCCGCATCACCCAGCGCGCCAGCCGTACCGATAATAGCAACAGTTGCCAAAGGCGAAAAACCTAAAGAGATACAGAGCGGCACATAAATCGCAGCGATAATCGGAATGGTTGAGAACGACGAGCCGATACCCATCGTTACGACCAAACCAATGCCAAGCATGACAAAAGCGGCAATGGCTTTATTACCAGCAAACAAGTTGGTTGCCCCATCAATCAGTGGCGCAATCTCACCCGTCGCTTTCATGACTTCTGCAAAACCCTGCGCGGTAATCATAATAAAGCCAATCATCGCCATCAATTTGATACCGTCATTAAAAACGCCATCAGCATCACGCCACTTAACCACGCCCGTGGCCATAAACACACCAAAGCCAAACATCGAACCCAGCAATAGCGAATCGGTATAAAGTTGTACGACAAAAGCAGTCACGATGGCAGCTAGCGCAACCAGCGTTTTTAGCTTGCTTTGCGACTGTGCGCCAGCCGCAGTTTTACTCAATGCATCGCCTTCTACGACGGCATCATGCGCTTGCTGATCTATCGCAATCTGCTGATATGCGCGTGGCTTACGGTAGCTGATAAATACGGCAACCAGCAAACCAATTAGCATCCCCAGTGCGGGAATCGCCATGGCCTTGACCACAGAGATATTAGCGATATCAATGCCCGCCTCACCGACGTTTTTTAGCATGATTTGATTGAGGTAGATATCACCAAAGCCATATGGGATAAACATATAGGTGGTGACCAAACCAAAGGTCAACAGACAAGCGATCAGACGTCTATCAATATGCATTCGATTAAATGCTAACAATAATGGCGGTACAAGTAGCGGAATAAAGGCAATATGAATAGGGATTAAGTTTTGGCTAAAGCAGCTCATAGTAATCAAGCCTGCAAACAGCATGTACTTAATCATGCCACTGGTGCCACCTGCATCAATGCGCTTGATGACCGATCCTGCCAGTGATTGCGGCAAACCCGAATGAGCAATGGCAACCGCAAACGCCCCAAGTAACGCATATGAAAGTGCAATCTGCGCCCCATTACGAATACCTTCTTGAAACGCATTGAGCGTATCAGTAATACCAAGACCCGCTATTAATCCACCAGCCAGCGCACCAATTAATAAACTGAGCACCACGTGCACTCGCGCAAGTGACAGCCCCAACATGATGATGACTGCCAGCAGTACCGCATTGATTGCCATGTGTTGCCTCGTATTCTATTTGCTTTGGTTCAATTTAAACTTATTGATATCTCATAATGTATGGATATCGCCATCGTCTTAAAAACGCTTTTTCTCGAATGTGTCTCTAAAGCGTTCTACTCTAAAACACACCGTTTAAGACGCGCGACAGTTTACCTTATTTTGCCTATAAAACCTATGCGAAGACCCCAATATATATTTGATAGATGCTATTTATAAGTGATCTATAAGCATCTGTTATGACTGCTTTCTATGATTCTTGTATGGTTACTTCCGATATACTGATTATCACCAGTGACACATTAAGCTTATAACCATATGAGGCTCTGTATTCAGTTAGATATAAATATTTTGCACAGTTAAGCAAGTGAGTTTGAGTACAAGCCTTGCAATTTTATCTGGGAGCACCATTTATCTAAACATGAACCACGAACTTGACTTTACAAGTCTGGTGAACGAGGAAAAATATATGAGTGAACATAAAATAGCCCAAGACAATATCGACATAGATGTCGACGTTTCATCTACTGTTGCTGATGATAACCAGCCAGACACGTTGTCTAGTCATGCGTCAGAAAGCGAGTTAGAGACAGCGTCTGACAATACTGAAACCACTGTCAAAGATGACGATAGTGAAAACAGTACCAGTGAAGACGACGATGCTAAAGACAGCGTTGAAGACGACACCTACTTACCGCTATTGGCACTGCGTGATGTGGTCGTCTATCCACATATGCAAATTGCCTTGTTCGTAGGCCGTGCACCATCGGTCAAAGCCGTGGAACTAGCACAGGCTGAGTATGGCAATAAAGTACTGGTAGTCGCTCAAAAAGACTCACTGACCGAAGACATTGATCAAGACAACTTATATCAATACGGTACAGTGTGCCGCATCGTCAGCACCATGCCACATGACAGCGATGAAAACTGTATCAAGGTATTGATCGAAGGTCAGTATCGTGCGCGCGTTGACAATATAGAAGATCACGACACGCTATTGATGGCGAGATTTGAGCGTGCTGACCTCGATGTCAGTATGGATGAGAGTCAGCAAAAGAACACGATTCAAGCGTTGACCACGCTATTTGAAAGCTATGCTGATGCGCGTCTGCGTAATGCGCGTGAGCTAACTCGTGTGGCGAAACGCATCGACGACTTACTTGAGTTGGTGTACTTTATCTCAACTCGTGTGTCGATGGATCTGGATATCAAACAGTCGTTCTTAGAAAAAGACGATATCAAGACGCATATCAATACCTTGACTGAATACTTGGTCAAACAAAGTGCTGAGCAAAATATCGAACAAGATATCCAAGAAGCTGTCCGTCAGCAAATGGAAGAGAATCAGCGCGAATACTTCTTAAATGAAAAAATGAAAGCCATCAAAAACGAGCTGTCAGATATGAATGACGGCGCGTTCGATGGTGAAGATGATGTGGCTGAGCTAGAGCAGCGCTTAGAAGATGCTGACCTGCCAGAAGATGTACGCAAAAAAGCAGAGCAAGAGTTTAAAAAGCTCAAAATGATGCCACCTGCATCGAGTGAATCGTCAGTCGTACGCAACTATATTGAATGGATTTTGGACACGCCGTGGAATGCGACGACCAAAGTTTCGATCAATTTAGACAAAGCTAAAACGGTACTAGACGAAGATCATTACGGATTACAAGATGTAAAAGACCGCATCTTAGAATACCTCGCCGTGCAATCACGCGTGAAAAAACTTCGTGGTCCGATTCTATGTCTCGTTGGTCCTCCAGGTGTCGGTAAAACCTCACTAGGTGAGTCGATTGCGCGTGCTACTGGTCGTAAGTTTGTGCGTATGGCACTTGGCGGCGTGCGTGATGAAGCAGAGATTCGTGGTCATCGCCGTACCTATATCGGTGCGATGCCGGGTAAAATCGTTCAATCACTGGCCAAGGTAGAAGTCAAAAATCCGCTGTTCTTATTGGATGAAATCGATAAGATGGCGCAAGACTTCCGCGGTGATCCAGCATCAGCATTGCTTGAAGTGTTAGATCCCTCACAGAACGATACGTTTAACGACCATTATTTAGATATGGACTTAGATTTGTCGCAAGTGATGTTTATCTGTACGGCTAACAGCATGGATATTCCAGCTGCGCTCCTTGATCGGATGGAAGTTATTCGCTTACCGGGTTATACCGAAGAAGAAAAAGTAAATATCGCACAGAAGTACCTCGTGCCAAAAGCAATCAAGAATAACGGTCTCAAAGAGGGTGAGATTGAGATCGTCGAAGCGGCGCTGCACAGTATCGTTCGTAGCTACACACGTGAAGCAGGTGTCCGTAACCTTGAGCGTGAAGTGAATAAAATCTGCCGCAAAGTCGTTCGCGGTTCGGTTGAAAGCCATGGCGCGCGTGCTCCGAAAAAAGCAGAACGTGAGCTAATCGTGGTCGATGACAAAAACATCGATGACTATCTTGGTGTCCATCAATATGACTATGGTCTGGCTGAAGAAGAGCCTGAGATTGGTCGTATCACTGGTCTAGCATGGACGCAAGTCGGTGGTGAGTTGCTCACTATCGAAGCAGTCGCCATGAAAGGCAAAGGCGAGCTTAGCTTTACGGGTTCACTTGGCGATGTCATGAAAGAGTCGATTCGTGCCGCCATGAGTGTGGTTCGTGCTCGCGGTGACAGCTTAGGGATTGATTACGAGACGTTCAAAACCACGGATGTCCACGTGCATATGCCTGAAGGCGCTACGCCAAAAGATGGCCCATCAGCTGGTGGTGCATTAACTACAGCACTCGTATCTGCATTGACAGGTATCGCCATTCGTCCAGATATTGCGATGACAGGTGAAATCACTTTACGAGGAAAAATCCTACGTATCGGTGGTCTCAAAGAGAAACTACTTGCGGCACATCGCGGTGGTATCAAGCATGTGTTGATTCCAGCGACCAATGAGCGTGATTTGGCTGATATCCCTGATAACGTCAAAGAAGGCCTGACTATTCAACCAGTTGCCACGATTGATGAGATATTAAAAGTTGCGTTGGTGAGTATGCCAGTGCCGCTTAAACCTGCTAAAGTGACGGTTGATAAAACCTCAAGCAAAGCACTGCATAGCTAATCTGATCAATTACTAATCCAGTCTTACAAATTAAAGAGCCGCTCATCGTAATGATGGGCGGCTTTTTTTTGACAATAATAAACAACAATCTCTCTAAAATCCTATGCTATATTTTATACAAATGTTTATTAATTAGGAAAGTACAATGTTAAATCCCTTAAGGGTGCCTCTAGTTGTAATAAACACATTACTACCCCTCGCCTTACTAGGCTGCCAGACCAACAGCCTTAATCATTCAGCACAAACCAGTACCGTTATCGACGATAAAAACTGGTCAGCGACCACACTAAAACCCAGACTGTTTCAAACGATCACCAACTACGACTGGCAATTAACGCATCTCAGTGATGGTGATGATAAACTCATAGGTCTCACTCTTCAGCCACCCCTAACTATGCACGTTCGCCCAGACCTATTAACCTTCGATGACGGCTGTTACCGATATCTCGTGACTTTTGATATGTGGTTGCCCTTACCTTATCCTTATACAGATGCATCAGTACAAGATACAGCTAAATCACCAGTCACGGCTGCTGACTGCACTTCGATATATCAAGCAACCACCCAAGACTGGCGTGGTAACACAATCATCCCTAGCGATACAGCATATCTACTAAATATGACTTTTGGGCGCTACGCAGGAACAAATTTTATATTTAATCCCGCGATAATTCAGTCCTTACAGGTTAACAAAACCGTAGAAAAACAGCTCGCTTTAAAGACCAGTAAGGGGAAAACCCTTATCTTTTCGGGCACGCCCAAACCTGAACACCCCGTAGCAGGCATACCACTCACCAATGAGTTATTAGAGCGCTATCGCTGGCAGCTGGTACAAGTGACGGACAAAGCAGGCGCAGTCTTGAGTGAATTTACGCAAATAAAAGAGCCTATTATGCTTTCCTATAGTTTGAATAACTATAGTGGCGATGAGAGTGACAAACAAAATGGCTTTCAATCAGGTATATACGGTCAAAGCTTTGGTGTATCTGTTGGCTGCAACGGCATTAGTGGACCTTACGCCCTCTCTATCAATCAAAGTTTACTCACTGGCAGCTTTCCTTCTACTATGATGAGCTGTGGCGATGCTCTTGATGATGTCGAATCACGGCTTCGACGTATGATGACCCATAGTAAGAGTCGACTGATCTTAACGCACGCGGATAATAAGGCAAAGACAACTACAGAGCAGTCAGAGCCAAACTACTTACTCACCCAAACGCTAGATTCTGGCGAAACCTTAGTTTGGCAAAGCGAAGTAAAGAAAACACCGTAACCAATTTTCAAACCCATACGATACTTACATTTATTAACCGATTGTTGCGCTTTTAGTGAATATCTATGACAAGCCCTTGGCTATACTGATTGCGACATCAACGAATGTTGTAACAAAACCAGTAACGATTATAAATATAAACATTTGAAAGACTATTTAAATAAACGGAGAAGACGATGAAAAAAGTAATTCTTGCAAGCGCTCTATTATGTGGTTCTGCTCTAGCTATGACTGGTTGCCAAAGTACAGAAGGTCAATTAAAGACTGGCAATCCACTGAATCAACCTGTGTTGAAATCAGCGCTTAAAACAACAGACGCGAATAAAACGGAAGTTGGACAAGTTTTCTTACGCCCAGTCGATGGTGGTGTACAGGTCTACGGTAAGCTAATGAATCTGACACCGGGTCAGACTGTTGCCCTACATATTCATGAAACTGGTAGCTGTGATGTTATGGGTAAAGCGGCAGGTGGTCACTTTAATCCAGACAACAAGCCACATTCTAATCCTGATGATATGAATGGTCATGCAGGTGATTTGCCAAACCTAACGGCAAATGAAAATGGTGTTGCTACTATTAATTATGTGAACAAAAAAATCGCGGCAACAGAAGCAGGTAAATATAGCGTTAATCGCCTAGCCTTTATCGTTCATGGTGGTACTGATGACTATACTAGTCAGCCAGCAGGTAATGCAGGCGACCGTATCGCTTGTGGTATCATCGAAAAGAACTAATAACATTTAGAGCTTATTGACAGCATAAAAAAAACCTCTTAGATAATCTAAGAGGTTTTTTTATGACTTAAAATATTACGATGGCAAGATGGAGATACAAGCCTAAAGGTAAAAAAGGATTACTCTTCTACCCACTCGCCTTTGCGCCAGTACACACCCCAACGCGTGGCTTTGCCATTTTTCTCAGAGCCGATATACTGCTCTTTTTTCTTACGTGACCAACGTAGGATCGTTGCATTGCCTTCAGGATCTTCGTCTGGACCTGCAAACAGATATTGGAACTTGTCTTCCATTTTGTCTTTGATTTCTCTTAGCTCAGCGAGCTTGGGTGCACGTGTCTCCCTTACTTTCGGGAACTTAGATGCTGCCAAGAACATCCCAGCTGCGCCTTCACGCAAAATGAAGTAATCCTCATGCTTGACCGATTTTAGCTCTGGCAAGTGAATAGGATCCATGCGCGGTGGTGCTGCTTCGCCTGTTTTTAGTACTTTACGAGTGTTGTCACATTTTTGACAAGCAAAGTAAGGACCGAAACGTCCCGTCTTCAGCTCCATTTGCCCATCACACTTATTACAATCGATGGTCGGTGCATCCGAACCCGGTACTTCGAACTTACCTTCTTCTAGAATATAACCGTCGCAATCAGGGTTGTTACCGCAGATGTGAAGCTTGAGACCACCATCCACGATATAGCCGTTCATCGCTGTGCCACATTTCGGACAGCGTTTTTTCTCCATCAAATCTTTGACTTCAGCTGCTTCGTCTTCTTCACCTTCGGCATCATCAAGATTGGCAAAAGCTTCAACTGGCATTAAGTTTTTAGTGCCTTTACAGCGCTCTTTCGGTGGTAAATTATAACCCGTACAACCTAAGAAGACACCCGTAGAACCTGTACGTAACTGCATCGGACGATCACAAATATCGCAGTGGACGTCTGGTACATCGGTTGGATCATTTGGACGCATGCCGTCTTTTTCTTTAGCACGATCGAGCGTGGTTTTGAAGTCACCGTAAAAATTATCGAGGACATCTTTCCAGTCTGTATCACCTTCTGCCACATGATCAAGCTTGTCTTCAAGCGCGGCGGTAAAGGTATAATCCATCAAATCTGGAAAACTTGCCGTCAGTCTGTCAGTGACGATATCGCCCATTTTTTCCGCAAATAAACGCTTGTTCTCAAGCTTCACATAACCGCGATCTTGAATGGTCGAGATAATAGAAGCATAAGTCGATGGACGACCGATGCCTTTTTTCTCAAGCTCTTTGACTAAGCTTGCCTCGGTATAGCGCGGTGCAGGCTTGGTAAAGTGTTGGCTTGGATCAAGCTTGTCTAGCGTTAACTTATCGCCTTTTTTGACATCAGGTAACAAGGTATCATCGGTCTTTGCCGGCGGCATGACTTTGGTATAGCCGTCAAATACTAGCGTACGACCACGCGCTTTTAGCTCGACATCATCAGCGCCAACAAACAAGTTCACTGATAGATATTTCGCTGGTAGCATTTGGCAGGCGACAAACTGACGCCAAATCAGCTCATACAGACGTATCGCATCACGTTCAACGCCTTTCAGCTGTGTGGATTTCATATTGACATTAGACGGACGAATCGCCTCATGCGCCTCTTGTGCGCCTTGCTTATTGCCATAGAAGTTAGGCTTTTCTGGTACATACTTCGCGCCATAGCTGTCTTCGATATAGCCACGTACCGCTGCCAGTGCATCGCCAGATAAAAAGGTCGAGTCGGTACGCATATAGGTAATATGACCGGCTTCGTATAAACGCTGCGCCAAAATCATGGTTTTCTTAACCGAAAATCCCAATCGCGTACTGGCTGCTTGTTGCAATGTCGAGGTAATAAATGGCGCACTCGGACGTGATTGTGTTGGCTTTTCTTCACGCTCTTTGACGATAAAGTCGTTGGCGTTAAGCACTTCTAAGACTTTATCCGTCTGCTCTTTATTGACGAGCTTTAGCGTTTTGCCACCTTGCTTGGTTGCTTCTAGACGAATGGCAATTTGTTCAGCGTCTTTTTTACTGCTGGCGACATGAGTATCAGCATGAATCTGCCAGTACTCTTCTGGGATAAAGGCGCGAATTTCATGCTCACGCTCGACCACCAAACGCATGGCGACCGACTGTACACGCCCTGCTGACAGACCACGAGCAACCTTTTGCCACAATAATGGCGATATCATAAAACCAACGACGCGATCCAAAAAGCGGCGTGCTTGCTGGGCATTGACGCGATCGATATCCAGTTTTGAGGGTTGTTTAAAGGCATTTTGAATGGCGGTTTTGGTAATCTCGTTAAAGACCACGCGCTCATACTTGCTATCAGCGCCACCAATGACTTCTTTGAGGTGCCAAGCGATGGCTTCCCCTTCTCTATCCATATCCGTTGCCAGATAGATTTTATCAGCGTCTTTGGCTAAGGCTTTGAGCTCTTTGATGACTTTAGTTTTGTTTGGCAGTACTTCGTACACTGCTGCCCAGTCATGTTCAGGGTCGATACCCATGCGACGTACCAATGCTTGCTGCGCTTTTTCTTCTTTGCTCAGACTGTCATCTTTTTTGCTAGTCGCTGGCTTCTTCGCGCTTTTACTCGCACCGACGGGTAAATCGCGTACGTGTCCGATACTCGAGCGAACAACGAAGTCATTGCCGAGGTATTTATTGATCGTTTTTGCCTTGGCTGGTGACTCGACAATCACCAAAGACTTACCTTTGGAGCTGTCAGAGACAGGAGCTGGACTTTTTTTAGTTGTGGTTTTTGCCATATTTGACGACACCATAATATAAGTAGTTTAAAAGTAAGGTTAAATTCAGCAGCATGGCAATTTATGGAAGCTGATCATCATAGATCAACGATTTATTGTAATAATAGCTGCCGATATAAAAAGGTATAAAGCAAGCAACGACGCCGATACGAGTCATAAAACAGCAATAAAGATACAAAGACGTTACACTGCTAGGCGCTGAGCTGTCAACTGTAAATAACTGGGGCATCGCAAAACTGCTTGCCTATTGCTCATTAATGGAGACTAAAAAACGATTTACTAGTTCTTGCGATTTTTTTGCATCTGTAACGCCCACGCTTCAAGCTGTGCTTTCAGTACTAGTAAGTCTGCCTCAATCATTTTTTGCTGATAATTAGGGTTTGTCACTGGGCGCACATAGGCGATATCTTCCCAGTAAATAACAATGCTATTGGACTTGATTAACAAGGCTTTTACAAACGGCTCAATACTGGATGGCAATGCTAGCGGCACTTTATCCAAGCTAAAATTGGTTTGAGGTGGCGTATTGCCATTACTACTGCCACTCGCATTTTTGTCTGCAGGATTTGCGTTGCTGTTTGCATTGATGTTTGCATTGCTATCTGGTCGCCAGCATCCATCTATGACCTGATAACGGGTTAGCGGCAGTTTGACATTATCTAGCACCAAGCCATACTGACCAAGCATCCCGCGACCATATTCATTGTCTTTGCCCCTGATCCAATCCGGACAAGCGATCAGTTTTGGGTTCAACTGTAAGCGACGGGCGGTCATGCGTAAATGATCCAAGCGCTGATCGATACCGCTCGGTTTGAGCGCCATCATACTCCCTAGTACAAATAGTACAATGGCGATGACAATCCATATTCCCATAACAACCTGACCTTTAGCTGAATTAAAATACTGCTGAGGCAATACATTTGACCTGATCTATCATAAAACCTATTAACGAGTAACTGACTGACCAGTGATTTGTCATACCCGTCCTTATAATAAGCACGAACCATAAAAAATCAAGCAGGGCTCATAAAGGGAATAGTCGATAATCAGGTGATTGCCATTTAATTGGCACTTGATTGGCAAATGCATTTCACCCAGAAATTCTACTATTTATACTGTCATATCAATCAGTTAGTACGAAAAAAATAAGTTTAATAACAAGATACAAAAAGTTGTACGCAGCAAAAAGTGCTATGATAAACCATAATTTTAGACGCGCGCAGGTTTATTATGAATTATCTTATTGAGTCAAACTCATCAACCGCTCTTTTAGCCAGCAAACTGACGAATAAATTCATGAGTAAAACCAGTATCGTCTTCTCGCTGATGAGCGCCGCATTATTCACTCTGTCAGGCTGTGCCACGACCCAAAGTCTCACACCGCAGCAGTGCCAAAGCAGCAATTGGCAAGAAGTCGGCTACGCAGATGGCATCCGTGGACGCTCGGGCGCATACTTTGGTCAATATACCAATCAATGCGCCAGCGTCGGCGGTGCTAGCCCCAACCGCATTCAATGGGAACAAGGTCGACAGCAAGGTCTGAAGACCTACTGCACTGAACTCAATGCTTACAAGATTGGTCGCGAAGGCTATGACTGGCAGCCTGTCTGTCCCCTTGAGGGCATCGAAAAGTTGGAAGAAGCTTACTCTCAAGGACGCTACTATTATATTCGCCAGCGTGATCTTGATTATCTACGCACGCCCTATCCATTTGCCTACGGACCTGCTGGTCGTTATGGTTATAGTCCGTTTGTCTATGGCTGGTAATCTAGGGCGTGTCATCAATTAGCACATTTATATATTTAGTGGTCTTAAAATGGCTAAATTTTGCTAAACATTGTTATCCTTGCTAACCATATAAAGCTTCTTATCCCTTCAAAAAACCATATCGAAATCAAGATAGCGATAATTGAATGAGATATTGTGGCAAACGGGACAGTGTAGTAAACAAATCTTGCATTAAAGGAAACCTCGCAAGGTTACCCTAGCGAGGTTGAAAAAAGTTTATTATTTTAATTATTCTTATTATTATCTTGGGGTCTGTTGAACATTCAAATATTAGGACTGCTGATTGCTAAAATCGCATCAAACCTTTTATCAAATCAGGCGTAAACCGACGATAATGTCGAGACCTTAGCTAGGTTTATATCGCTCAGCCTGCTAATTTTACTGATAAGCTTCTTAATATAAGCACGGTATTAGGCACGGCAAATTACTTTATTCGTTAACAAAAGCTATTTTACTAAGACCAGCCTGACTGGCAGCGGCGAGCACTTGAGCAACGGTGTCGTACTTACTGTCTTTGTCAGCACGCAATTGTACAGAAGGATCTTTACCCGCGGCACTTTGCTGTTGTAACCGTGCCTCTAGCTCTTCCATGCTAATCGCATCGCTGTCCCAAAATATCCCTGCGTCTTTATCAATGCTGATTTGAATAGCCTCTGGCGGTGTTTCATTGACCTCGGCACTGGTCTTCGGCAACTCTAATGGCACCGTCGGATTTAGTACGGTCGCCGTCAATAGAAATATAATCATCAATACCAGCATGATGTCGATAAGCGGAATGAGGTTCATCTCATTCATACTTTGACTATCATCATCGCCCAATTGAAATGCCATAATCACTCTCAATACATTTGGTTATTCGCAATACAGCTCGCTTGGCTCTCGCCTAACGGACTGTTTCATCAATGGATAATTGTTAAGGCTGCGACGCGGCTGAACTCTGATAATGCGTCACTTGCTGAGCATCTGCTGCGTTTGAGTGCATACTTTTTGCCAATGGATCTTGGGCAACGGTAGACTTGCTGTCTATTGAAGGTTGCTGTATGACTACCATCTCGGCAGAATGTGCCAATAGGTCATGCGCTCTGTCGTTGGCGTGATACATCACACGGCGGTTGATACGCACTGCAAGGTTATAAAACACCACTGCTGGAATCGCTACGGCAATCCCCAAACCTGTCATAATAAGCGCCTCACCAACTGGTCCTGCCACTTGTCCCAAGCCCGCTTGCCCACTCATACCAATATTATGCAGTGCATGGAAAATACCCCATACCGTCCCAAACAAGCCAATAAACGGCGCAATCGCTGCCGTCGTCCCAAGGATAGGCAATCCGCGCTCGCTGGCAAAGCGATAACGACCAATATGCTTGAGCAGGGTCTGCTCAGTAACCACACGGCGAGTAGAGGTATCTGCGGCTATCATCTCGGCCTGTTTTATCTGAATCTGTTGACTCAAATCATCTGCAACATTGACGGCCAATTTGCGGCTTTGTAGCACACGAATAATGCCAGTCACCCAAGAGAGGATGGATAAAGCCAGCAACAAAAAGAACAAAGTTTTTGTCACCATGTCGCTGATTTGCCAGTATTGCATAAAGTCCATATTAGACTCCTTAGAGTATTGTTTTATTATCTAGTCTCACTGCAGCTAATAAATCTATGCAGATGACAGCGACGACATTAGTGCCATATATAAATAATGAGTCAAAATTCTTATGGTCAAGGAACGACATATTCAATCGGCAAGGTCACGTTGCCTACTACTGGCACACCAGCTTCGGTAAAGGGCTTAAACTTGCCAGAGTCAGCTTGTTTTTGTGCAGCTTGGTCTAATAATCTATTACCAGAAGATTGAGCAACGCGTACATTATCAATCCCGCCCTGCTTATTTACTCGCAACACTAAAACGACAGTCAATTTATCACCTGACCTAGCTCTGCGTGCAGCACTAGTCGGAAAACTAAAATTCGGTCGTGACGCCCAATTGGCATTGGTCGCTGTGAAGTTCACAGGAGTATTACTTGCGGCGGCAGCGGCCTGTGCTTTTGCACGAGCAGCGGCTTCTGCGGCCGCTTTAGCCGTTTTTGCTTCTGCTGCTTTTTTGGCATCCGCTTCGGCTTGAGCCTCTCGGGCAGCTTTGGCATCGGCTAATTGTTGAGCTTCTTGCGCGGCTTTTTCAGCTTGTGCTGCCAATATCTTACGGTTGTTATCAGCAGCTAAAGTATCTGCTTGAGCTGCTGATATCGACTCTTGCCGTTTTACTTCATGTTTAAAAGGTTCTTTTTCCACAGCCTTGGTTGTATCAGGTTGCGCCTTCGTTTTAGGCTTCAAATTAGGCTTTTCTGATGTTACCACTGGTTTGACAGCTGACTTGGTTTTCGCTAGCGGCTGAGATTCTTTCACTATTTCAGGTTTAGTGGTAGCGACAGACTTAGGTTGTGGCTGTGGCTGTGGCTGTATAGGTTTTACAGGCTCAGCAGTATCTATCGCAACCTCTGGCTCTTTCGTTTCAGCCGGTAACGTCACCATCTCGATCTCGATAGGTGGCGTGTCTTTTTCTGGTTCAACTTTTATCTCAGGGGTCTTGATCGCCACTAATGCGACTGCTGTCAGCACGTGCAAGCCCACCACTATAATAATAGCCGCGAGTATCAATTTGAGTGGTGGCGCGTCTAAATCCGTTGAACTCATAACACCCTAATATTAATTAACCGAGGTAGAATGGCGTAGATAATAATGCAAACGATAACTATTATCAATAATAAATTTATAATGATTTGCTTATCAGGCAAATGCTGAACCAATAATTTGCCTTATTTGAAAAGAAAAATCTGCTTAGTCATTCGGCTATCCTATCTCGAATATCGCTATCGCTATCGCTATCGCTATCGCTATCGCTATCGCTATCGCTATCGCTATCGCTATCGAAACTTATTGTATTGAGGCAGTCAAAATCAATAAATTCAGAAACGTTAATAAAACTCATTATCATTTGTATTGATAATGAGTCTCAATTAATTTATCATAGCCACTGATTGATTGCCCATCTTATAATATAAAAACTTTCAAGATATTAGGGCATATCTTAATAATATAAGCGTCTCTATATTTAAGCGTAAAAAACAATCAATAAAAAAACATGACTTTTAAAGTAATACCGTCGAGCATTGTATAGCGTGGAGCATCACGCTAGATAAGCTCTTTTTCTTTTCATATGGCCAATCATTTTATTTACACGTTGTCCAACCAGCTGATATACCGAGTTATTTATGTCTATTGCTTTACTTTCTAACCGCTCTCCAGCCCCTTTTTTTAAACGTCCTTTACTGACTGCTATGATGACCGCATTCGTAGCGACTGTCAGTGTAGCAGGCTGTAGCTCACCTGAGTCTAACGACTCTGAGCCTG
Organism: Psychrobacter sp. K31L; assembly: GCF_017942195.1. NCBI lineage: Bacteria > Pseudomonadati > Pseudomonadota > Gammaproteobacteria > Moraxellales > Moraxellaceae > Psychrobacter > Psychrobacter sp. K31L. The sequence continues at coordinate 229,617 of NZ_JAGKSC010000002.1, forward strand.
CAGATGCTAAAACTGAAAATCAAACGGCGGATAATGCTGCGAATGTCGCCAATAATGATGCTGTCTCTGTTGAGAAAATAACGGTCGACACGGTAAAAGGCACTGTCGATTTGGCAATGAATCCATCGCCGTTAGTGGTCTATGATATGACGTTGATGCAGGATTTGGCTGCGTTAGATGTGGCAGTCGATGGCATGCCAAGTGGTCTAAAATTGGACAATTTACAGTCCAAGACACAGCCTGAGCCAAAAACAGTCGGCACCGTATTTGAGCCAGATCTTGAAGCATTAAATGCGATGCAGCCGCAAGCGATTTTGGTCGGCTCACGCATGGCTGAAAAATATGACGAGCTCTCTAGCATTGCCCCGACGTTAGACATGTCTATCGATACGGCCAATATTTATGAGTCAAGTAAACGCCGCTTGGCCGATTTAGGCGCATTGTTTGGCAAAAGTGAACAAGCCGCTAAATTACAACAAGACATTGATGGTTTGATTGAAGAAACCAAAGCCGTCACCAAAGACAGCGGGACTGGCCTAGTGATCATGGTCAATGGCAATAAAATGTCTGTCTATGGTGCTGAATCACGCTACGGCTTTATTCATAATGTCGCAAACGTACCCATCGCTGATGATCAAATCAAAGAAGGCCGTCATGGTCAGCCAATATCTTTTGAGTACTTACAAAAGACAAATCCAGACTGGTTATTTGTGGTGGATCGTAGTGCGGCTATCGGCGAAGACAGTGTCGGTGCAAAAGCAGTATTAGACAATCCACTAGTGGCACAAACCACTGCATGGAAAAAAGACCAAGTGGTTTACCTTAGCCCAGACTCATATCTTGCCTTTGGCGGTTATTATCAGTGGATGCAGGATTTAACGACGATTAAGACAGCCTTCGCTAACGCGAAATAAAAGCGATGACCATACAAGCCATATTTTTAATCAAATACTAATAAGCCAGTAGACGTTATGTCGTTATTTTCCTCTCGCGCTCATGCCAGCTTTAAAGCTAATACTTCTTTGCCAACGGCAACATCAAGTTGGAAAAGAAGCACTGGCAACAGTCTCAATTCTAAACATCGACGTGCCGTCATACCACCGTGGTTAATTAATACAGCAAGCCTCATTATTATGGGGCTTTTGGTGTTATTGAGCTTATCGATTGGTGTGGCTGACTTTTCATGGTCCGGTTTTCTACACAGCCTTATCAATCATAGCGCCAACTCTGATAGCTCGCTTTTTTTAGTCAGCCGACTCCCCCGCACTATTGCGATTATCTTGACTGGTATCTCGATGGCAGTTGCTGGGATGATTATTCAAGTGGTGCTAAAAAACCGCTTTGTAGAGCCATCCATGGTGGGTGCAACTCAAAGTGCTGCGCTCGGCTTGCTGGTGGTTAGTCTGCTGTTTCCTGCAAGTGCACTCATTATTAAAATGGGTGTGGCGACCGTCGCAGCAGTATTTGGCATGATGCTGTTTATGCTGCTGATTCATCGGATTCCACCGACTGATTTTTTGATGATTCCACTAATCGGTATTGTCTTTGGTGGCATTCTCGAAGCAGTGACAACCTTTATCGCTTATCAGACTGAGTCATTGCAGATGCTCAGTGTTTGGCAGTTTGGTGATTTTTCTGGCGTGTTAGCCGGTCGATATGAGTTGCTATGGCTAACAGGTGGCCTGTGTGTGTTGGCTTATATCATTGCTGATAAGCTCACCATCGTAGGATTGGGCGATAATATCGCACTGAACTTAGGTATTAGTAAACGGCAGGTAACCTGGCTTGGTGTGGGTATGGTAGCCATGATGAGTGCGGTTGTCGTTGTCACCGTTGGGATGATTCCTTTCATCGGTTTAGTCGTGCCCAACATTGTCAGCCGATTGATGGGAGATAAGTTACGTCGTAGCTTGCCAGCAGTCGCATTGCTCGGTGCATCCGCTGTCCTACTCTGCGATATCATTGGTCGCTCTATCCGCTATCCATTTGAAGTGCCGGTCGCTACTGTCTTTGGCGTGGTTGGTACGGTGCTATTTTTATGGCTGTTATTGCGTGCTCCAGCTGAGCAGTAGCAAGGTCTTTATTCACTTTCGGCACTTATTTACCGTCGTTCATTTTTTGCTTTATTAGATAAGCTTGGCACCATAGGATTTTTGTATGTTCTCATCAACTAAGCTTACTGCCACAAAGACTGGTGCTACCAAAACCAGCACAGCGATAGATAGCTCATATTCAACAGACAGCCCATATTCCACCTCTGCTATTCAAAGTCAGTTGGCAAAATTTTGGGCATTCATAGCTGAACATCCAAAATCCATCGCAGCCATTATTCTACTTATCTCGATGGCTTTATTTTTGACACTCAATGTCAATGGCTATTGGGACTTTGCCCTACCATTACGTGGCAAAAAACTGCTGGCATTAATGGTGGTCGGCTATGCTATCGGAGTGTCGACACTACTGTTTCAAACCTTAACGCACAACCCTATTCTCACGCCCTCTTTGTTGGGCTTTGATTCACTATATATCTTACTACAAAGCCTGTTGGTTTTCTTTTTGGGCGCAATAAGTTTTACCAGTCTCGATCCTATCGCCAAATTCACCCTTGAAATTGTCTTGATGTTTGGCGCGTCATTATTGTTATTTAAGCTGCTATTCTCAAAAAGCAGTCAGGATTTGACGCGGCTAATATTGGTCGGTGTTATCTTTGGTGTGTTATTTCGTAGCTTATCGGCACTCATTGCCAGATTGATTAATCCTGATGATTTCGTGGTGGTGCAATCTGCCAGCTATGCACAGTTTAATACGGTCAACCCGCAGCTGCTGGGTATCAGTTTGTTAATCTGTGCCGTCACTGCGATATTTGTGTGGCGCTGGCGTTATCAGTGTGATGTGTTGATGCTCGGTAAGTCCCAAGCTATTAACCTTGGTATCCATTATCAACGTCTCGCATTTGGGCTATTAACGGTCATTGCGGTGTTGGTCGCTACAGCCACCGCGTTGGTCGGTCCAGTGACCTTCTTTGGCTTGCTAGTTTGTGCGCTAACTAATCGCATGGCTCGTCATATGTATCATAGCGAGCGGCTGATATTGGTCAGTCTAGTCGCCATGATTTGCTTAGTACTCGGTCAGACTATCTTTGAGCAAGTGCTAGATATGGCAGGCGTATTGTCAGTAGTGATAGAGCTAGCTGGCGGTTTAATGTTTTTAGCATTGATCTTTATGTCTCAGCGCCGTTCGTTATGACCACTTAGCTGACACTATTAATTTAGATACACATAAAAAATTTTAAGATAAGACTCATTATGATTCAACTCAATAATATCTCGCACCATATTGGCAAGCAACAAATCTTGCATGACATTACGCTGTCCTTGCCAAGCGCACAGATTATTGCTCTGATTGGCCCCAATGGGGCGGGTAAATCTACCTTGTTTTCAGTTATGTCACGCCTGCAACCGCTTCAGTCAGGGCAAGTATGTTTTGGTGAGCATGATATTGTCAGTTGTCATGCTCGGACGTTGTCCAAGACAGTGGCCATGCTTGGCCAAGACAATCAAGTGCAAGGGCGACTGCGTGTACATGAGCTGCTGATGTTTGGGCGCTATCCCTATCATCAAGGGCAGCCAACCGCTGACGATCAGCAGAAGGTACAAGAGATTATTGAGCGATTTGAGTTGGAGCTGTTGGCCGACCGTTTCTTATCAACATTGTCCGGTGGACAGCGCCAGCGCGTACTGATTGCTATGATTGTTTGCCAAGATACGCCCTATCTACTGCTTGATGAGCCGCTGAATAATTTAGACATGTATCACGCTGGTCGCCTAATGCGTGAGCTACGAGAGCTGAGCCACAGTCAGCAGAAGACCGTCGTCATCGTCTTACATGATATCAATCAAGCCGCACAATTCGCCGATACGGTGGTCACAATGAAAGAAGGACAAGTGATGGCTATAGGTTGCCCTGCTGATGTTATTACCCAAGAAACGATGAAAGATTTATACAACGTCGATGTGACTGTCCTAAGTCATCAAGGTCGTCCAGTGATTGTTGATGCATTTTAAGTACAGAATTTTGCAAACGAAAAAAGGAATTGTCGATGCATAAAGCGCTATTAAATAATCGATGGATAAACTATAAAAATCTATCTCTATTAATTTTAGTGATTAGCTTTTGCCTGTTCATTTATTATGCTGTGAATAAAGAGATAGCAAATACTTTTTTTTGGCTAGGAATAACTTTATATGCTCTAAGATTGGTCGTTATTCCTATGGATTTTACTCAAAACATCTCTTCAGTAGATTACACAAAGAACTACGATGAAAATAATACATGGCATAAATGGGTGATGCTAGGTGAGACATTTTCTTCCTGTATTTTTACTGTCTTGATAGCATACACAATATTTTTGCAATTCAAGTGATAACTAGGGCATGCCTTTAATGCAGTACATAGCTATTCACTGAATTAAAAGCCTACCTTAGAAATCTGGCAATATTACCTACCCTTTTGCATCGCTTTAAGCCGTTGCTGTCGATTTTTCCACCATAGGTAGACGCCCGTCCCTGATAATACCGCCACGGCCAGACCAATCATTGCTAAAAATATTTGATATAGCCGATGTCCCCAACCTTGACCGATCTGCCCCATATGCAAGGTCGATAGCCATTGATCAGCTTTGCTGCCAAATGATGAGTTTTGATAGCCAAAATTGACGCGCTCGACGTTACCTGTTGCCGCATCAACAGTAATAGATGACGCGCCACCGTGCGTACCGATATCTTTATCCGTTTGAAAGCGCATCTGCCACTGCTTGTCTTCTTCGACCCAGCGAATACCTAGCAGCTGCTGCACAGACACGCCGTTCTGTTGCGCTGCACTATCGGCTTGTGCGCTTAAATAGGCAATGCTATTGGTCTTATTCACCACACGAGTGATTACATCCACATCGTTTGAGCGATTATTGACCCCCGTATTTGAATGTACACTCCCATCTGCACGCCTGTTTTGTTCTGCTATTTTATTCGGCTCAGGTTTGGCAGGTTTTCCCTCTCTTGGGGTCAGTCCGACCACCGCTTGCATCACTGGCTGATAGACGGGTTTTAAATTAAATCCGACGCTTGACCAAGCAATGATAAACAGCATAATCCAAAGCCATAAACCAAAAGCATGGTGCAAATCATAGTTGAGTTTAAAGAGATTGGTTTTGCGGCGAATTTTCCATGCCGGTAACCAACGCTTGAGAAAGGATGCGCGTTTTTTAGAAGAGGATTTTTTTTGCGCGTTTTTCTTTTTAACTGCTCTCGGAAACGTTAAGTAAAAGCCGATAAAGCAATTGATAGTCCAGACCAGTGAGACAATGCCCAAGACCCATTTACCAATGTCGCCAAGCAATAAGTCGCGATGTAACCAAAACACTTTCCACATGGTGTTGTGCCATGCCCATGCCTCCTTATCACGCGTACCGATGATGTGACTGGTATAGGGGTCGACATAGACTTCTTGAAAAGAAGGTTTTGGTTGGTTTTTGCCCTTATCTCGGTTTCTATCGACTGAAAACATCACTGACTTATCGGGCGATACAGACGTAGGCATACTTGAAAACTTATACTCAGGATACGTTGTAGTGACTTTGTCATGCAGCTCAGCAATAGAGAGTAGCGGTGCGTTTTGTGCGTCAATACTGGTCAGCTTACGGTTGAACACATCATCGAGCTCATGATGAAAAGCTAATAGTGCACCAGTGATACTGGCGATAATTAAAAAAGCTGCCATGGCAAGCCCAGTATAACGGTGAATCCAAAGGCAGCTGAGGCGAAGATTGAATGACATAAATAAATCTGCTGTTATATTGTGATAGTTATTGATTAAAGAATCTACTTAAAGAGGCTTGCTTAAATAAGCTCATTTAAAGAAAGTTACTGACAACACAAAAGGTCTGAACCAATAGCTCAGACCTTTTTTAATCGAACAAACCCTGTGTCTACCTATTAAAAGTCAACGCTAACGTCGAACACATAAGTACGACCCGGCTCATTGAACGTACGTGCACCAGCATTGGTACTAGTACCTTCACGATAAACACCCGTATCAAATAAGTTTTTGACACCAGCACCAACGGTAATACCGTCTGTCAGATCATAGCGAGTACCGATATTGGCAATGGCATACGGATCACGGTCGAGCGACAACGTATCAAGCTCATCCCCTGTTGTCACCGAAATATCAGGCGCTTCAATCGTGCCATAGTAGCTCACATCAAAGTCAGCATTCCAGCGAGGCGTAATGTCCCAATCGACACCAGTATTGAGAGTAAATTTAGGAATCAATGATAATGGCTCACCATTGTCTTTGCGCTCTGAGCGGAGAATGCCTGTTATGTTAGAAGACCATGAAACTGTATCGGTAACAGGGACTTTGACAAACCCTTCTAGACCTTCGATAATCGCTTCGCCTTGGTTCTCCCATAAAAATATAGAGCGATCTGTCGCCGTATCTACCGCCACACGGTCAACTCCAGCACCGATACGGTTGTCATAGGCGTTATGGTAGTAAGTCAAGCCAGCATTTAGCCCAGTGCCATCATCATAAGTAAAGGTTATCTCTTTGTTCCACGAGGTCTCATTTTCTAGGTCAGGATTACCCAGCACATGACAACCTCTTTCGTCAGTAGGTACCCAAGACGGGCAGCCATTACCACCAGTATAGTAAATATAATTTGGATCAAGCTGATACAGCGAAGGCGCTTTAAATGCGCGACTGACACCGCCCTTCACTGACCAATCAGGACTAAAGTACCAAGTGCTGTTGATACTAGGTGACCAGTTACTACCCGCCTCACTATGATAGTCAAAACGCAAGCCCGGTGTGATATACCAATCGGGCGTAATCTCGTAGTTGTCTTCTAAATAAACACCAATGAGGTAGGCATCTGATGTCGGGTCGCGCTTTTCAGGGTCGGTCTCTACATCACCAAAATCAAAACCATCTGCAAATGCCAAATCAGATACCACAGGGTTGTCCAGCTTTTCACCGCGGAACTCAGCACCAGCAGTCAAGGTATGACGGTCAAAATAGATATCCCACTCTGATTTAGCATTCAACGTATCGTAAGTGGCTTCTGTCCACTCAAACTCCTCTCCGTCATCAGGTATCTGAATTTGACCTTCACCACGTCCAGCACTGCCTTCACCCAAACGCTCATTAACTGTCCGAGTGTACTCTACAAAGCTGTTACTCCTAGCGTCATCATACTCACCCCGATGCGTGATGGCCGCACCATAACGCTGCATTTTGCTCGTTGTTTCACCTTCTAATTCATCTAACAAATTTTCGTTCACGGTTTGGAACAATGAATCACCTGCCCAGCGATTCTCTTGGCGGCTATAATTGACCTCAACACCGACCGTATTCATCGCATCCATCGCGTATTCAAACAGCTGACGCACATCAATATTTTCGACACCTTCAGTACCTGCCGCGACCGAGGCAGCCGGACCACTGCGCCCATCAACAATCTGTGCGTCTTCAGCATTGATATAAGGATCGTCCCCTTCACTATCGTGGTAACCAAGGGTAGTACGTGAGGACAGCTTATCAGTCAACGGACCAGACATATTGACGTTGGTACGCCAGCTACTGCCTTCTAGATCGCTTTCTGGTGCCTCGTAATGACCAGTAACAGAAAACTCTGTGTCAGTCGGGCGCTTGGTGATGATATTCACCACGCCGCCCATACTACCAGAGCCATAACGAGCGGCGGCTGGGCCACGCAATACTTCGATGCTCTCGATAGCGCTTGGTGGTACCCACTGCGAGTCACCACGAGTGTCTTGCTCGCTACCACGACTAGGACGTGCGGAATTACGAGAAGTGACAGGACGACCATCGATTAAGATAAGCGTGTTGTTTGGACCCATGCCACGCAAATCAATTTGACGCTGATTACCACGTTGGCCTGAAGTCGATGAACCCGAAAGGTTCACACCCGGCATTTTACGTACAATCTCTGAGATGTCATTAGAAAGCGATGCTTTTTCGATGGCCTCTTCACTAATGATAGACAGCCCCGCCGCTTGTTCCAACTCCTCTCTAGCCGCTCGTACCACAATCGTGTCTAGTGTAGCCGTAGGCACTGCTTCTTGGTCAGTCGCTGCTGCTTGCGTCACCATCTTATCGCCCTCAGCAGCAACAGCCGTACTGCTAAGAATAGAGGCCACAGCGATACTGAGCAGGACTTTTCCCGTCACTAAGCGTTGAGAGTTCTTTGGAGAAGTGAGGTATGAATGATCAGAGCGACCTGATTGGTTTAACATAAATAACGTTCCTTGAAGCACTTAGGCTCATTAGTACCTTGCAACTGCACTGACAGCGAATATTTTTAGCCACTTTGCATGCAATGCTTATCATGTATCCACATTCTCAACACATATACTAGACACACGACTGCGGAACGATACAAGTATGTTATGAAGTACGCGTATCGTAAAAATGTGACTAAAGCATGGGCAAAGGGCTTAAATATCGAGATAAGGCAAATTAGTAAAGATAGGTAATGAATAGGGTTAAAAGTTTGGTGACGCTACAACTGACATAGGCCAGCTATTTAAAATATGGATCACAAGAAGTTCTCTAAAATAGATAGGGCAAAGAACCCTTAACTATTCTGCAATGAACGAAACACACTTTAACGGAATAGAAATAATAATGCAAACATTAATGATAATTATTCTCATTTATTTTTGAACACGTCGCTTAATCGTCTGTAATGAATGCAAAACCCGTGCTCAACGTGACAATAGAGATACCTCACGATGCCATCTGTGTAACCTCAGTACATCCAAAATTTCTCAGTGCATACAAGCTTTCTCATTACATACAAACCCTCAGTGATAGCTTGCCCAGTTATAAACGCTACGAGTCAGATTCTGCATCTTGACGTTTAGTCACTTTATATTCATCTTTGCTTCTATCGAGCTTCCAATAGCGAAAAATATACCGTTGGGCTCTAATCCTATTCCAGTCTTGTCTAAAGCATTTATGAAGTTGAATCGTGCTCTATACTACTTTTAAACCTCTATCTACAATAAAAAGCCAGCTCTCTATTCAGACAGCTGGCTTTTTGCTATAAGACTTATCATCGTAAAATTAGAACTGGTAGGTTAAAGACGTTTTGATATTACGTCCCATGTCAAAATCAGTAGAAGCATCATTGGTCGCATTTAGTCGAGATGAGTGGCTAGCATACGTTTCATCAAAAATATTATACACACCTAGCGTCGCTTGAATACCTTCGATCTGAGTTGGCGTATAGGTCATAAAGATATCGTGAACATCGTAGTTGGGCTTGGTATCTTGATTATTATCTGTAACCGATGCCACATAAGTACTGCGCCAACCTAGATCAACGATATCAGTTGGTGCATAATTTAAGTTCACCATGTAGCGATCGCCCGAGTCAGCCGTGCCGCCACTTACCGAAGGAATACTGTCACCTGTTTCATCACCTTCACTACGTGCTCGTGAATAGCTTAGACCCATACCAAAGTTGCGAGTCGTATAATTGGCTGCCAGTTCGACCCCTTTGATTTCATAGTCTTCGTCGCTGTTTATTGTACCTTGGCAATCTTGTAAGTTGCCCGATGAACCGCGCGCACCAGTGTCGCAGTTGAGACCATATCGACCCGCGCGATCACCTGTTCTGATGAACTGCTGATAGTTTTCAATGTCAGTGACGAAGTACTTACCACTCAATTGCAGAGCATCATCAGCGATCGTTAAACCACGCAATGTCGTCGCAATACCAACCTCAGCGTTAGAACCTTCTTCCGCTTTTAGATCGTTATTAGCATAAGTCCCTGCTCCGTCATCATTAAAAACAGTTTGGCTTAAGTCTGGACCGTTAAATAGCTGCGTATAGCTCGCAAATACTTGGGTGCGTGGGGCAATCTCATAACTGGCAGCCAGTGCACCGACGACGTTGTCATACGTTTTGCCACCAGAGACAAACTCTGGAGATTCGTAGCGATCATAGCGCACACCTGGCGTTAAGGACAGTTTACCCATTTGCCATTGGTCTTCTAAATATACAGAAGTATTGGTTGCCTCATCACTGCCTGCCGCAGTGCCGTCACGAACCATTTCTGATTCTTTCTTATAGTGCTCAACACCTGCAATCAGCTTATGAGTGCCTTTGATACCCTCAATGATATTACTATCAATAACACTGGTATTCTGAATTTTGCCGCCTGTGGTTTGTACTTGAGCATCAAAATCAAAGTTGCCCACATTATCAGAGTCACGCAATATTTGCGTCTCTGTGTGGTAGATGTTGGTATCAACATCTACCAGCTGGTTTACAGGATTATAAGTATGATCAAGTGTATAGGTATCTCGGCTTATTTTCTGCGGTATTGGCTCATCAGACAGACTAGGAAAGTCTGGGCGAAATGGAAAGATACCGTCTTTTTCAGTACGGCTAAAGCTAGCGCCAATGCGGTGGTCATCAGTAATATTAGCACCCGCCTTCAATAAGATGCTTTCGCTTTCACTATCCTCAAAAAGCTCACGACCGCTACCATCTTCACCAGAGCTAGTATCACGCTTACCATAGTAAGCAAGCAGATCAATATTCTCTGTTGGGGCGCCATACACGGTGGCTGAAGTCAATAGTTCATCATTATTACTACCATAACCCAAATTGACTTTAGCACCGATTTTTTGATTAGGTTTGAGCAAGTCTGCCGCATCAACGGTTTCAAACGCAACCGCGCCACCAAGAGCATCATTACCTAGTGTCACCGAGTTATTACCAACAGCAACTTCTGCTTGTTTTAGTAAGTCAGGATCGATAGTGATATCACCCATGTGATAGAACAGCGCACCTTCTTGGCGGGCGCCATCAATCGTTACTTTCAGATTGGTATCATCTAACCCACGTACACGAATACGTTGGTTGACCGATGATGTGCCGCCGACACTCACTCCTGGCACCACATCCAAAAAGTCGTTCAAGTGGCTTGCTTGAGCCGCTGGCGTATAGTCATCTATATAGACAGAATCTTCTTGTACATTGTTACGGACTGAGCTATTAGCCGTCACCGTGATGGTCTGTAGCGTTGTATTTGGCATATCTTCTGCTGTGGCTGCACTGGCCGCTTGTGACCACAATACGGCTGCCACCCCTATAGACAATACGGTCAACTGACTAGATAACTTAATTTCGCGCATAACACACTCACTTTATTTACTATTAGAATTTTTAAAGCCGTCGATAAACGGTCTTTTATAAAACTGCCCTTTAAGCGACTTGTTTGATATATCCAAGCTCGCTACGCGAATAACAGTATTAATGTTAATGATAATGATTAGCATTAATTATTGAGAGGCATAATAACGAAGTATTAACAATTTGGCAATAATTAATATAAAAATTCGCATGAATAATGCTGATCAAGCACGAATATACAATGAGATGCTTTGATAATTACAAATACAAGAGTATGCAGGGCTATAAGCACGGCTGATTTAGCATTGATGAAAGATCAACTAGGGCGTGTCTTGATCAATAATAACGATATGGTCTAGCACTTGTTTTTTTTGTACTACTGTACTAGAATACTGAAACAAGATAGTTCTCAGCGAAAAATTACTCGATGAGCGACTTATCTATTTTCTTTGGCTAAGATTACCTATTATGACTACCGATCCTTATCAGAGCTTAGTGAAACATTTGACGAACTGTACTGATAGCTCAGATATCGACAAGCTGCTCAGTGCACTGCTGACAGATAAAGAGCAGCACGACATCGCCAACCGTATTCGCATTTTTGACTTGCTTGATCGCGGCATCACGCAACGTGATATCTCTGAGCAGCTAGGCGTTGGTATCGCAACTGTCTCTCGCGGTGCCAAGGCCAAGCAAAGCCATGACGTGAGCGCGTTGCTGGCCACTCATAGAAGTCGCTCTTAAGCCACTTATTTCAGCACTATCCACCTTTTTAATTGCTACTTTCTTACTTATTAATCGACACACATTTGATGAATTTCGGACTTTGTTATGACCTCTATTACTCGCATACAGACCAAGCCTGCTCCTATTGATATTCCGAGCAAACCAAAGCGTATTAAGCTTACGCAAGATATTGATTTCTTTGCGCTATTCAAACGCATCGAGAGCGCTTTTGATACCTGCTATTTGCTCGAATCATTGGGCGAAGACAGCCATATCTCACGCCATCATGCGATAGGTTTTGATCCTGTCACGACCATAGCGGCATTAGACCGCAACACGCTTGCCATTACCGATAATAAAACCGCTGAAACCAGCCACTATCAAACTGACAACCCTTATCAACTGCTCCGTACCATCACGCCACAACATGTCATCGCCCGCGATCAAAGCGGCGGTCTGGTCGGTTATTTGGGTTATGACTGCGTGAACTTCTTTGAGCCTAGCCTCAATGCAAAAGCCAGCGAAGATTTTGAGCCATTTAAGTTTGGCGTGTATTTAGATGGATTGACATTAGATAAAATGACGGGGGAAATCTTCTATTTTTATTACCCGACCGCTCAGCAAGAAAACCGTATTGAGCAAATCAAGGCCCTACTCAATGAGCCAACGCCTAGCTATGAAGCGCCGAAAGTCGAGTTCTTAGGTGATGGCATGAGCCAAGAGGAGCATGCCAATGTCGTCATGCAGGTCAAAGAAGACATCATCGCTGGGCGTATTTTTCAGTGTGAGGTAGGCTTTAAGTCTAAGTATCGTATTGCCGGTGACAAGATGCCCATTTATGAAAAGCTGCGCGCCGTCAATCCATCGCCGCATATGTATTTTATGAAATTTGCTCAGCAGTGCATCATTGGCGCCTCCCCTGAGCTATTATTTCGCTTACGTCAGGGTGAAATGGAAACCTACCCACTCGCAGGAACTGCCAAGCGCGGGGTTGATGTGATCGAAGACCGTAAACTTGCCCGCGCACTACTCAACGACGACAAAGAAATTGCCGAGCACAATATGCTAGTCGACTTACATCGTAACGATATTGGCCGTGTGGCACGATTTGGTACGGTAAAAGTCCGTAGCTTGATGGATATCAAACGCTTCTCTCACGTGCAGCATATTTCTTCTGAAATCGTTGGTATCTTGCACCCTGATGAAGATATGTTTAGTGCCCTTGCCAGCAACTTCCCTGCTGGTACATTGTCAGGCGCGCCTAAAGTAGAAGCCATCAAAGTGATTAATGAGCTAGAGCCAGACGGACGCGGTGCTTATGGCGGCGCATTAGGCTCGTTTAATTTCAATGGTGATTGTATCTTTGCCATTCCTATTCGCAGTCTATTCATCAATGGCGAGTCTGCCTATGCCCAAACTTGTGGTGGCAACGTTTATGACTCAAACCCAGCCGATGAGTACTTAGAGATTCAGCGTAAACTGTCTGCGATGAAAGTCGTATTAGACAGCTTTATGTAGCTGTACATTTGTACCAGCCTTAATTCGTACATTGACTATATTTTACCTAGCTATATTTTTACAAAAGAGTTTTTGACCCATGAATGTTTTAATTATCGACAACTACGACTCGTTTACCTTCAATCTCTACCAATATGTGGGCGAGATTTTGCAAACCTTAGACAGTGATAAAGAAGCCAGCGTCATCGTTAAACGCAATAACGAAATCACCCTAGCAGATGTGCAAGCGATGAATCTTGATAGAATCATCATTTCACCCGGCCCTGGCTCCCCTGATGATCCAGCGTACTTTGGTATCTGTGCAGAAGTCATCGAGACACTGGGTAAGACCGTTCCACTACTGGGTGTGTGCTTAGGTATGCAAGGTATCGCTCATGTGTTCGGTGGCGATGTGGTGCGTGCCAGCGTGCCGATGCATGGCAAGGTATCCTCGATTCGCCATAATGGTTTAGGCATCTATCAAGGCCTGCCGCAAGAGCTTGAGATCATGCGCTATCATTCACTAATCGTAAAAGCCGATACCATACCAAGCTGCCTCACGATCACATCTGTGGTCGCCAATGACAGCCGTGCGGATTTGAGCTTTGACGAGTCAGCGCTGACCGGTGATGAGATTATGGGATTGGCGCACAAAGACTATCCTATTCAAGGTGTTCAGTTTCACCCTGAGTCATTTGCCACTGAAGGTGCTAAGCGTCTATTGAGTAATTTTTTAATGCAGGTATAAACCCATTATGTTTGTCATGCCCTTAATTGCATCTTGCCCACTCAGACGTATCACATTGTTCTCTGGCCTAATATTAGCCGCTTCTTTTAGCTCAGCCGTAGCACCTTTAGAAGCAACATTTATATTAGGTATGGACATCCAAGGTCAACGTTTGAACCTCTATGAAGGCTGCACAGAAGGGCATGTGACTTGCGATGACATGCTATTGGTCGCTCCAGATTTAGGACGGTTATTGCAAACGAAACTGCTCAATGAAAGACTTGATAAATCACCATATGCCATTAAGCTTTATCCTGCTAAAACCAAGCATAGCTTATGCAAAGATGGCGTGACTCCTTGTGGATTTCAGGGTTATACTTTTGAGGGGAAAGATTTCAACGGATTTATAGACCCATCAAATAATGAGCTATACGTAGCCAGTAACTGGACAACAGATAGCGGTACTTTCTCCTACAAAGAAAATGCTACTTATTTGCCGTTAGCATCACAAGTCGGACTTATTAATGATAGGTATAAAAGCTCTGATGAAGAACTGAATAATAGCTATCGCGGCATTCGAGATGAAGTCAGACGCTTATATAGTAAGAAAATGGAATCCAGCTTAAGACAAGAGCAAGTAGAATGGATAAAGCAGCGCTCAAAAAACTGCGGTGCTGATGCCGCTCATCTACCAAGAACCCAAGCTGAAAAAGTGTGCTTTATTCAGCAAAATGATACCCGAGAACAAGCGTGGTTTTTGTGGATTGATTAAATTTAGGGTACGCCCTAGTAGCCATTTCTTCTCTTTTAGTGATAGACTAAAAAACAAACAAAAGACAGCCTTTCATCAGGTTGTCTTTTCTTATTTGCGCGACTTTCAGTATGTGCTCGGGCGCTTGACTTAAGTCGCTGGCAATCTTACAAAACCTTGTGTCACTTAGATAATAAGAAGAAAATAATATGGCAAACACCGATAGCGTCATGTCAGCGCGGCAATCATGGATAGGCACTATCCAAATCATTACGGCAGCTGTCTGCTGGGGCACGTTGGGTATATTTTCTACCTACCTTAATCAAATTGGCTTTAGTGGCTGGCAAGTGACGATATTGCGTATTGTCACGGCGGCATTTATTATTTTAGCCATGCTCCCAAAACTATGGCCACATCTGATTAAACTACGACCCAAGCAGTGGCTCGGACTGGCGCTCCAGTCTTTGATAGGTGTGCTTGGTATGTCGTTATGCTATTTTTTTGCGGTGATTTACGTCGGTGCTGGCCCCGCCGTCGCCTTGCTATATACTGCGCCGGTTTTTAGCTTATTATTTTCGAAATTCTTGCTTAGTGAGTCCATTACTCGCAAATCAGTCTTGCTGGCATTAATGGCGGTGTTTGGTGTCGGCTTAACGATGCTGGGCGAGCAAGCGCAAGTCAACTGGGGTATTTTACTCGGCTTGTCAGCAGGAATGTGCTACTCCTTATATGGCGTGTTGGGCAAGCGCGCGATGCACGATGCTCACCCTGCCCCTTTGGTCTTCTTTACCTCCATTATCATTAGTGCCGGCGTACTACTATTCTTGCCCGACACCTATAATACTTATGAGCAGCTACTCACTCTACCTTTACTGACTTGGGGTTATGTTTTAGGGTTGTCATTATTGGGTACCGTGGTGCCTTTCGGGCTATACATGAAAGCGTTAGAAAAATTGCCCGCCACTCGCGCATCAGTCTTTACGATTTTTGAACCGTTGACTGCGATTGCCCTTGCAGTGCTGTTACTACATCAATCCTTGTCTTGGATTCAGTATTTGGGCGTGGCGCTTATTTTGCTGGCGGCTTTATTGAATGCGGTGTTAAACGGTACTGCTACGCGCGTACCTCGTTGGTTAAAACAACGGCAAAAGATATAGGGTCTGTTGAACATTCAAATATTAGGACTGCTGATATCAATTTTTCTTGCTTGCTCATTTAAAATACATTCTATCCGTTTCTATAAAAAAGCCCCAACCATGACATCATGATTGGGGCTTCTTGGTTTCATCGCTTAAAGACGGACACTTTACGATAAGAAGAACTAGGGTCTGTTGAATTATCTCAACCCTACTTCTGATCAATACGCTGTAAAAATGCTTGCGTACGAGGATGCTTTGAGTCCTCAAACAACTGCTTGGCACTGCCTTCTTCGACGACAACACCATCTTCGATTAAAACCACATGATCGGCAACATCACGGGCAAAATTAATCTCATGCGTGACTACGACCATCGTCCAGCCTTCGGAGGCCAGTTGTTTCATCGTTTCAAGGACGTCTTGTACCAGCTCTGGATCAAGCGCGGACGTTGGCTCATCGAATAACAATAACGACGGTTCGATAGCCAGCGCACGAGCAATCCCAATACGCTGCTGTTGACCACCAGATAGCTGAAACGGATACAGATCGGCTTTATCTGACAGACCAACTTTCTCAAGCAAGACCACTGCCTGCTCGCGGGCTTGCGCTTTACTTTGTCCTTGTACCACTGTCGGTCCAAGCATTAAATTCTCAATGGCTGTCTTATGTGGAAACAAATTATAAGACTGAAAAACCATACCTGACTTACGTTGCAGTGCGAGCAAGGTTTTTTTCTTAGGTTTAGTGGCAAAATCGACCGTAAGACTGTCATCGTCAAAAGCAATCACGCCTTGATCTGGAATTTCCAGCGCATTAAGACAACGTAAAAAAGTCGTTTTACCTGACCCAGATGGTCCTAATATCACGATCACTTTGCCTTTTTCGATGGTCAAATCAATGCCTTTGAGCACTTGATTGCTACCAAAGGCTTTGTGAATATTGGTGACTTGAATCATAAAGGTTCCTGTTGTGCTGATGATGCTAAAGCTATCCTGCAATAGGTCAGTAAGCAATGTCATACTAAACTATTGCTATCTGGCGCTATTTCGCCACGTAACGATCAAGCCTAGTTTCAAGCTTGCCTTGGATAAAGGTCAAGAATAAACAAATACCCCAATAAATCACCGCTGCCTCTGTGTAGACCAGCATAAACTCATAGTTACGAGCCGTGATAATCTGCGCTTGTTTAAACAGCTCAGTGACGAGCACCAATGATGCAAGCGACGTGTCTTTTACCAAACTGATAAAGGTATTAGATAACGGCGGCACCGACACTCGTAGTGCTTGCGGCAAAATCACATGACGGAAAGTCTGTAGATATGTCAAGCCAACAGTCGATCCTGCTTCCCACTGTCCTTTTGGGATGGACAAAATAGAGGCACGCACCGTCTCCGACGCGTAAGCACCAATATTGAGCGAAAAGGCAATAATCGCGGAAGGAAACGGATCAAGTTTCAGTCCAACACTAGGCAGTCCGTAAAAGATGATAAACAACTGTACCAGCATCGGTGTACCGCGAATCGCAGACACATAAATACGAGCAAGCCTGTAGGCAATCTCATGGAACCAGCTGGCACGCGGAATGATACGAATCAGCGCCACTGTCAGCGCAATCGCCATACCAATCGCAAATGAGATCAACGCTAGCGGTATCGAATAATAGATACCACCTTTGAGCATTGGCCAAAATGAATTGATGACAATCTGCGCCCGATCCGGATCCATGAATGGCAACAATGCCAGCAATTCAGCTATCCATGAGGTTATAGAAGCTAGCATTATTTTTGTTGACTTATATCAGCACCGAAGAAATCTTGACTAAGCTTGGTCAACGTACCATCAGCTTGTAGCTCAGCCATTGCTTCATTTAATTTTGCTACAACAGCATCATCGCCTTTAATCAAGACTAATCCTGAACCAGTCTGCTCACTAGCAGGAGCAACCAATTTAATCTCAAGCGCGCTGTCTGGGAATTTTTTTAGATAATCTAATATTGCAAGGTTATCATTCATCGTAAAGTCAGCACGGTCTTGTTTGACCAATTGAATCGCTTGCGCCATACCATCCACAGGGACAATCTCTGCACCGTAACGCTCTGCAAGTTCACCATAGTTACTGCTGAGTGATTGCGCCGTACGTAGACCTTTTAGACCTTCCCACGAGCTATAACGATTATCGTCCGTTGGTGCCAATACAACCGCACCCGACCAGCTATAAGCTTGAGCCTTATCGTACTTAGCTAAGCGCTCAGGCGTCGTCAAGCTGACTTGGTTGGCCACCATATCAAAGCGTTTTGAATCCAAACCTGCCAGCATCGCATCCCACTGGGTTTCTTTGAATTCAACCTCTACGCCCAGTTTTTCCGCCACTGCGCGCGTCACTTCGACGTCATAACCCGTTAGTTTGCCACTCTCGTCATGATACGTGAACGGAGGATAAGTACCCTCTGTACCGACGTTGATGGTGCCGCCATTATTGATACGCTGTAGCAAGTCAGAACCGCCTGTTGCAGCGCTGTCAGTTGCCGTGGTATCGGCTTCGTTGGTAGTAGATTGACCACAAGCGGCAAGGAACATAGTGCTGGCGGCAAGGGCTAAAAGAGTACGACGTTTCATAAGACGTCCTTATAAGAGTGAATGAATAAAGTGAAAACGCATAAAGCTAATAAGTAGGGAAAGCCGGCACAAGAGAACAGTATAAACTGTCCTGCAATATTCGGCTTTGACTGCCCAATTTGAGGTTATTTAGGCGATTTTTCAATGCTATTTCTAGTTTATTTTTGAATTTTTAACGCTTGTGCAAATCCTATTACTATTCAATAAATAGTAATTGCTGCTCATTAAATACCAGCTTATGGATATAGTATCTCACTTTAGACAGAAAAAACGTACACAATCAGTGAGTATACGTAAGGTGCTGGCTATAATTCACCTGAAAACTGATAGCGATCACCAGCATGCCACATTTTTACAAAAGTAACGACTTGGCCTGCCGAGTAGGTCTGGCGACGCAATACGAGCGTCGGTGACTGCGGGGCAATTTGTAGTGCACTGGCTACTTCATCAAGTGCCGCTAAGGCCCGAATAGTATAGTTGCCGCGCTCTAGTGGACTTTTGGCAATCAAATAATCGCTGGTATTGACCACACTAAAATCTTGCTCAATGAACTCTGGTACTTTATTCGCATCTACCCAACGTTCTTCGAACTGTATGGGCTGACCATCGGCAAAGTGAATGATTTTTACCTCGTATAAAACAGCTACTTCGTGTTCATTACGGTCATCATCCTTATCAATACCAAATTTACGCCGTAATTCATCGTCCAACATAGCGGCAGTTAGTGTGCGCTTACTCACTACTTGTGCCTGATAATCACGATTGGCAGATTTTAAATCCTGCGCGATATTACGCACTTCTACAAACGTATGATTGAACTGCTGCTGCGCGACAAACGTCCCCGACCCCTGCCGACGCTCTAATACCCGCTCTTCGCTTAGCTCTTTTAGCGCGCGATTGACCGTCATCCGCGACACACCAAACTCGGCTGCCAGTGCCATTTCTGTCGAAATCGCATTACCCGCTTGCCATTTACCAGAATGAATGTTGTCTAATATGGCGTTTTTTATACGTTGATACGCCGGAATCATTTTTGTCATGTTCGCCTTTAACCGTCAGTTTCACCAATGATAATAGCGTCATAATATCACGAGATACTCTCATGAACGTCAGCAAAACCACATGACACCTACCTATCTATCAAAATGTGCACAAAAATAATTGAGTTATTTATAAAAACTTCTTGCATGAAAAAAGTATCTTTGATAATTTGTATATACAACTTTACAGCAGCATAAACAATCTGCTTTATCTACTCGATATTTTGCTGCGTTTATAGCCTGACTGTAAAACACTTACTTTGATTACTGTATCGCCCTATTCGCTATCACAAGGATATGATCATGACGACTGACCATGGAACCAACAAAGAGACTAAGCTGACCCGCCGTGACGAAAGCCGCGAAATCGCTGCGCCTACTGGCAGTACCCTACATTGCAAAAGCTGGCTGACTGAAGCTCCTTATCGCATGCTGCAAAACAACTTGCATCCTGATGTGGCGGAAAATCCAAAAAGCCTCGTCGTCTACGGTGGTATCGGACGCGCAGCCCGCAACTGGGAAAGCTATGATCAAATCTTAGAGTCATTAAAAGAATTAGAAGATGACGAGACATTATTGGTGCAATCTGGCAAACCAGTAGGAGTGTTTCAAACGCATGAAAATGCACCGCGCGTGTTGATTGCCAATTCGAACCTTGTACCGCGCTGGGCAACGTGGGAGCACTTTAACGAGTTGGATCGCAAAGACTTAATGATGTATGGCCAAATGACCGCGGGTAGCTGGATTTATATCGGCACGCAAGGCATCGTCCAAGGCACGTATGAGACTTTCGTGGAAGCGGGTCGTCAGCATTATGACGGTAGCTGGGCAGGACGTTGGATTCTGACCGCTGGTCTTGGCGGTATGGGCGGCGCGCAGCCATTAGCCGCGACCTTTGCAGGTGCGACCTCACTAAATATCGAATGTCAGCAGTCTAGTATTGATTTCCGTTTGCGCACTGGTTATGTTGATAAACAAGCAGATAACCTTGACCACGCTTATAAATTGATTAAACAACATACCGATGCGGGTGAAGCCGTCTCCATCGCCCTACTTGGTAATGCCGCAGATATCCTGCCTGAAATGGTCAAGCGCGCTAACGCTGGTGGCATGAAGCCTGACTTGGTGACCGATCAAACCTCGGCGCATGATTTGATTAACGGCTATCTACCAAGTGGCTGGACGGTTGAAGAATGGAAAGCAGCACAAGAAGACCCAGAGCAACATGCTACCTTAACCAAAGCTGCCGCTCAGTCTTGTGCCGTACACGTACAGGCGATGCTAGACTTGCAGGCAATGGACATTCCAACGACCGATTATGGTAATAATATCCGTCAGGTGGCTTTTGATGAAGGGGTCAAAGATGCCTTTAACTTCCCGGGTTTTGTCCCTGCGTATATTCGTCCGCTGTTTTGCCAAGGCAAAGGCCCCTTCCGCTGGGTAGCACTATCAGGCGATCCAGAAGATATCTATAAGACCGATCAAAAAATCAAAGAGCTGTTCCCTGAAAACCAACATATTCATCGCTGGTTAGATATGGCAAAAGAGCGCATTCAATTCCAAGGCTTGCCTGCCCGTATCTGCTGGCTAGGTCTTGGTGAGCGTGACAAAGCAGGTTTGGCGTTCAATGAGATGGTCAAAAACGGTGAGCTAAAAGGCCCAATCGTCATTGGTCGTGACCACTTGGATACAGGCTCTGTTGCCAGTCCAAACCGTGAAACAGAAAGCATGAAAGATGGCTCAGATGCGGTATCGGATTGGGCACTATTAAACGGTATGCTCAATGTCGCAGGTGGCGCAACTTGGGTATCGCTGCATCATGGCGGCGGTGTTGGCATGGGCTACTCACAGCATTCTGGCATGGTCATCGTCGCAGATGGTACGGATGCGGCTGCCAAACGCTTGTCACGAGTACTTGTCAACGATTGCGGATCTGGCGTTATGCGTCATGCTGATGCAGGTTATGAGCTGGCGATTAAAACAGCGAAAGAGTATGGTTTGAATTTGCCAATGATCAAATAGTTTGTCCCTTGTTCTTATACGCTGTAGCTGGGTATAAGGACATAATCAGCGTTTTATCAAGGAGGATAATATGATTGAGCAAAATACGACATCTAGTCTGAACGATGAAAGTACAACGACATCATCGAAAAAACTACTATCAACCCCTATTGCATTAATACAGCTGATCGTATTCAGTGCGATCGGTTTGGTGATGTTTTTTGTACCATTTACCATTGGCGAGAAAAGCACGATTTTGTTCGATCATGGCGCAACCTATCTAGTCACTCAGCAGCATACCTTGTCCGTGACGCTATTATTTTCACTCATGCTCTATGGAGTGAGTAAGCCATTTATCGATGGCTCATGGCGCAAAAATATCACCCATATGATTATGACTGCTTTTAAAATCATGGGTCTGATATTGGCAGTGATGTACGTGGCTGACGTAGCGCCAGCCTTTATGATGGAAAAGGACATGCTGCCGTTTTTGTTTGAAAAACTGGCCTTACCAGTCGGTATGATTGTACCGCTTGGGGCGCTGATATTGGCATTCTTGGTTGGTTTTGGCTTACTAGAAATGGTTGGTGTCCTAATGCAGCCGATTATGAAACCTATTTGGAAAACCCCAGGCTCATCAGCGATTGATGCCGTTGCTTCCTTTGTCGGTAGCTACTCTATTGGTTTGCTCATCACCAATCGTGTGTACTTGCAAAAGCAATATTCAGCGCGTGAAGCCATTATCATTGCGACTGGGTTTTCGACTGTATCAGCGGCGTTTATGGTCATTGTTGCCAAGACACTTGGTCTGATGGAGTTTTGGAATGTGTTCTTCTGGTCTACGCTAGTAATTACCTTTATTGTTACTGCGATTACTGCTCGTATTCCACCTATCAGTCTCTTTGATGATAGCGTTGAACGTCCCGCTTTAGACCATAAAGGTGGTACACGGCTAGCAGCTGCGTTTGACTTGGGCTTGTCCACTTCACGCCGTGCCACTGACCTCAAACAAATATTATGGTCTAACTTTCGTGATGGCTTGACAATGGCAGCTGCTATTGTGCCCTCTATTATCGCCGTTGGACTCACTGGTTTATTATTGGCCAAGTACACGCCAGTATTTGATGCTTTAGGTTTACTGCTTTACCCCTTTACCTGGTTGGGCGGTTTGCCAGAGCCTCTCGTGGCTGCCAAAGGCATGTCTGCAGGATTGGCTGAGATGTTCTTGCCAGCATTACTGCTAAGTGAGGCAGATATTCTGACACGCTATGTCGCAGGGGTCATTTCCATTAGCAGTGTGCTGTTCTTCTCAGCCATGATTCCATGCGTGCTTGCCACTGAAATTCCTATCTCTGTTGGCAAAATGGTCATCATTTGGTTCGAGCGCGTGGTACTCAGTATTTTGTTGGCTGCAGCATTCGGACAACTGGCCATGTACTTCAACTGGATTGGCTAAAAAATTCAAATCCAATAGTGTGCGTTAACTAAAAACTCTTCAGCAACGGCATTTTAATAAAGACACGAAACAAAAATAATATCACCCCTATGACTATGCAACTAGGATTACCCCTATGAACGACATCAAACAATTAACCCTACACCCTCGCCAGCTTAGCTTTAAAATGCTACGTGATATCTACGAACAACCTATCATATTGACATTGCCTGAGAGCGCTTATAAGGCAATCGATGCCTCACACGAAGATGTACGAACCATCATTGCTCGCGACAAAAGCGCTTATGGTATCAATACTGGTTTTGGCCTGTTAGCAAAAACCCGTATCAGTGATGATCAGCTTGAGCTACTTCAACGCAACCTAATCGTTTCTCACTCTGTGGGCACTGGTGAAGCACTTCCTGCCGGCGTAGTACGACTGATTATGGTGATGAAAGTCGCCAGTTTGGCGCAAGGTGTCTCTGGCGTACGTCGCGAGGTAGTAGATAGTTTACTGGCCTTAATCAACAATCAAATCACACCAAATATTCCAGCCAAAGGGTCGGTCGGTGCTTCTGGTGACTTAGCGCCTTTATCACATATGACGCTGGCGATGATGGGTGAAGGTGATGTCTTTGTTGCGGGCAAAAAAATACCAGCTGCTGACGCCCTAGCCCAGCATGGACTTGAGCCAATTACCCTTGCAGCCAAAGAAGGCCTTGCGCTTATCAACGGTACGCAAGTCTCAACCGCGCTGGCATTACGTGGTTATTTCTTAGCACGTGATTTACTTGAGACCGCCACCATTGTCGGCTCACTGTCGATTGATGCGGCCAAAGGCTCAGATTCACCATTTGATGCGCGTATTCACGAAGTACGTGGCCATCATGGTCAAATTGAAATCGCTAAAGCACACCGTCAACTCATCAAAGGCAGCGCCATTCGTGCCTCACATGATGGCGAACAAGACGATAGAGTGCAAGATCCTTACTGCTTACGCTGTCAGCCGCAAGTCATGGGTGCCTGTCTTGATATCATCAACCAAGCAGGTAAAACATTATTAATCGAATCCAATGCCGTAACCGATAACCCGCTAATTTTCAATAACGAAGATGGCCCAGTGGCCATATCAGGTGGTAACTTCCATGCTGAGCCAGTCGCTTTCGCCGCTGATATTTTAGCCTTGGCAATCGCCGAGATTGGGTCTATGTCTGAGCGCCGTGTCGCTTTGCTGATTGATGCAACTTTGTCAGGTGGCTTACCACCATTCTTAGTGGATAACGCTGGGGTGAATTCAGGCTTTATGATTGCGCATGTGACCGCAGCAGCGCTGGCTTCAGAGAACAAATCTATAGCCCATCCTGGTAGCGTCGATAGTATCCCGACTTCTGCCAATCAAGAAGACCATGTGTCTATGGCAACTTATTGCGCACGTCGCCTATACGAGATGGCACAAAACACTGCGACTATCATCGGTATTGAACTATTAGCTGCTGGTCAAGGTATCGATTTCCATCGCGGACTAGACACTTCAGAGCCGTTGACTGTGGCACATCAGAAACTACGTGAGCAAGTGACTTTCTATGACAAAGATCGCTACCTAGCCCCTGATATCGAAGCGGCCAAGCAGTTAGTATTAGACGGTACGCTTGCTGAACACTGGCAGTCACTACGCAGCAACTGGTATGAGTCTAAATAAATATTAATTTGCGGAGAACGGAGATGACAATAGCGAGAACAGCAACGACTACCACTCACATTAGCCACGACCCTGCTGATATGACCCAGTGGACAGGACGTGCAGAGCCATTTGAGACTGCACGTGCCCGCTATTGGTATCAGCTTGCTCAGCCTTATGAGGATCAAAATATTGGGCTAATTGGCTTTGCCTGTGATCAAGGCGTCAGACGTAATCAAGGCCGCGTGGGTGCTAGAGCTGCCCCACCATTGATTCGTCGAGCTTTTGCTACGCTGCCAGTCATCGCTGAATTGCAACAACGTTTTGATGGTCAATTATCAACCTTATTGGGTGATGCTGGCGACATTCATTGTCACGACGATGATGATTTTGCCGACAGTTCTCTTGAGCAAGCGCAGATTAAATATGCCGATGCAGTGAGTACAATCGTAAAGCAAGGTGGCCTACCCATCGGATTGGGCGGTGGTCATGCCATTGCTTACGGTAGCTTTTTGGGATTATGGCAGGCTTTAGAAAATATAAGCGAAGCAACTATCAGCACAAACACAGCGCCTACTATCGGAATTATTAATTTCGATGCTCATCTTGATATTCGTCAGTCTGATGTAGCGACCTCTGGTACACCGTTTCGCCAAATTGCCGAGCATCTTGACGCACACGATCAGCCTTTTTACTATTGCTGTATTGGCGTCAGTCGGTTCTCTAATACGGCGGCGCTTTTCGATCGTGCTGAGCAATTGGGCGTACAGGTTATCAGTGATGAAGACTGTCATTATCAGCCTTGGGACACACTTGCTGAGCGGGTCAAAAACTTTGTAGATCAGGTCGATATAATATATCTAACCATCGATATGGATTGCCTACCATCTAGTATTGTCCCGGGAGTGAGCGCACCTGCCGCTTACGGCATTGAACTAGGTTTTGTTGAGCGTATGGTCAAAACTATCATGGCATCAGGCAAAGTAAAAATGGCAGACATTGCTGAGATCAATCCTACCTTTGATATTGACAGTCGTAGCTGCAAAGTTGCTGCTCGCTTACTAGCAACTATTGTAGAGCAGCACTTACTTAGCGCTTAGATCTTACCAACAAAGATCACTGACTTCACAATAATTAGGAGCATATTATGAATGAATTAAAGAACTCCGTATCGAAAAATCCTATAGAACAAACGCTAAATGCATCTACTATGACATCATTTGACCATGTCATTATCAATGCCAATCTTGCGACGTTTTCAGCGCAGCATGGTTTTGGTATTAATACAGGTGGTGATACAAATGAGCAGGCTGATAGCATCCCATATGGCCAGTTACTTAACGCGGCTATCGGTATTAAAAACGGCAAAATTGCTTGGATTGGTGCACAGGAGCAAATTACTGCTCATTTGCCGCATTATCAAAAACATCAAATCACAGACGTCGATAGCAAATGGCTAACCCCAGGGCTTATCGATTGTCACACGCATATCGTTTATGCCGGCAACCGCAGCAATGAATTTGAAGCGCGCTTGCAAGGTGCTAGTTATCAAGACATTGCAGCACAAGGCGGTGGTATTGTCGCGACTGTCACTGCCACCCGCGCCGCCAGTATTGAATCGCTATTTGCACAAAGTGAAAAACGTCTACTCGCGCTTATGAAAGAAGGCGTTACCAGTATCGAAATCAAGTCCGGTTATGGTTTGGACTTGGACACTGAGCGCAAAATGCTCACGGTCGCTCGTCAGCTAGGAGAAAAATACGATATTCATGTGAGCACCACTTACCTAGCGGCGCATGCCCTACCACCTGAATACAAGTCTCACATGCAGGACCGTGCGGATGACTATATCGAGCAAGTCTGCGAGTGGCTGCCGATTCTGCATGCAGAAGGTTTAGTCGATGCAGTCGATGGTTTCTGTGAAAATATCGCTTTTAGTACTGAGCAAATCAGACGAGTGTTTGAAGTAGCGCGCTCATTGGATCTACCAGTGAAACTGCACTCTGAGCAGCTGTCTGATATCGGCGGAAGTGCTTTGGTCGCTGAATATAAAGGGCTATCGAGCGACCATCTAGAGCACTTGTCAGAAGAAGATATCAAAAAAATGGCGGCTAGCAACACCGTTGCCGTGATATTGCCAGGGGCGTTTTAT
Source organism: Psychrobacter sp. K31L (assembly GCF_017942195.1). NCBI lineage: Bacteria > Pseudomonadati > Pseudomonadota > Gammaproteobacteria > Moraxellales > Moraxellaceae > Psychrobacter > Psychrobacter sp. K31L. The sequence goes on from NZ_JAGKSC010000002.1 coordinate 256,604, forward strand.
ACGTTACGTGATATCAAGCTGCCACCCATTGAGGCATTACGTAAGCACCAAGTTCCTATAGCAATTTCAACTGACTGTAATCCTGGCACCTCACCGTTAACGTCGCTTTTATTAACGATGAATATGGGCTGTACGTTATTTTATCTGACACCTGAAGAAGTATTAGCAGGCTCAACCGTTTATGCAGCACAGGCTTTAGGATTATCTAACAAAGGAAAAGTAGAAGTAGGCTATGATGCTGATTTGGCGCTATGGGATATCGCCCGTCCTGCTGACCTAGCTTATCAGATGGGGTTAAATCCTATCCAAGGCATTATGATTCAAGGGAAATGGCGCGACACAATATAATCAACCTACCTTTGTTTATCGCCATTAAAAAAGCCCCAGTCATTCAATGACTGGGGCTTCTCTATTTGTCCGTATTAACCAGCTACTAAGGCTTGTTTAACCCTTATAAGTAAGACTAGTTCAAAATACCAAAAGCAACCAACGCATCAGCCACACGTTTGAAACCAACCATATTGGCACCAGCCATATAGTCGACATAACCATTGTCAGTTTGACCATATTGTTCTGAAGCGTTCGCAGCACTGTCGTGGATATCTTTCATAATACCTTTTAGACGCTCATCGACTTGCTCAAAGGTTTGATATTGACGGACAGAGTTTTGCGACATTTCAAGCGCAGATACTGCAACCCCGCCAGCATTGGCTGCTTTGCCAGGTGCATAATGGACTCGGTGCAAACGGATATGATCAATCGCTTCAGCAGTGAGCGGCATATTCGCACCTTCAACCACGTACTTCACGCCATTTTCGACGAACAGTTTGGCGTCAGCTTCATTGACTTCGTTTTGAGTGGCGCATGGAATCGCAATATCAGCCTTAAACTGCCATGGTTTTTGTTTATCAAGCCACTCTCCACCATGAACATCAACATAATCTGCTAATGGTTTGTTCTGTTGTTTTTGTTTTTTGAGCCAATCTATTTTTTCTTGATTAAGGCCTTTTTCATCATACAACGTCCCTTGCGAGTCAGAGACCGTTATTGCCATACCACCAAGTGCATTCACTTTTTCGGCAGCGTGCAATGAGACATTACCTGCCCCTGATATCAGCACCTTTTTACCTTTGAGCGTGTCATTTTGGGCGAGAAGCATATTTTCTAAGAAATAAACCGCACCATAGCCAGTCGCTTCCGTACGCATCAAGCTACCACCGAAGCCCACGCCTTTTCCAGTGATAACCCCTGTTGATTCACGTGTTAAATTCTTATACATCGCAAACATGTAGCTGACTTCTCGACCACCGACGCCGATGTCACCGGCAGGCACATCCATGTCTTTACTCACATAATGATGTAGCTCACGCATGAAAGCGTAGCAAAAACGGCGAATCTCACTGTCCGTTTTACCTTTAGGATCGAAATCTGACCCGCCTTTACCGCCACCAATAGGCAAACCAGTTAGGGCATTTTTGAAAATTTGCTCAAAGCCTAAGAACTTTAGTACCGACTGATTGACGGTAGGATGGAATCTAAGACCGCCTTTATAAGGGCCTAAAGCATTACAGAACTGCACGCGCCAGCCACGATTGACTTGCACGTCGCCTTTATCATCTTCCCAATTAACACGAAAACCAAATACCCGATCAGGCTCCACCAAACGCTCAAATACTTTCAATGCACTATATTCAGGATGAGCATCGTATAAAGGTTGAATCGTAATCGCCACCTCTTTTACTGCTTGAATAAACTCTGGCTGATGCGCATAACGTGCTTCGATTTTTTCGATGGCCTGACTGATACTCATACGTCTCTTCCTTAGGATAAAACTGGGGATCATATTTACTTACGTCAACGTCACGTCATATCAAAACGGATAAGAGGATTACGGACGCTGACGTAAAACTGAAATCGCCCCTATACAAGGGTCTGTATAGAGACAAATGGGATTAAAAAAGCTGACTGAATTTGTGCTTATATGACAAATTTAGAAGTGACAACATTTTTCATCTTACAACTATATATCATCTTTAAGACTGATAAGTCTAGTAAATATCTCCATCATAAAACTCTATAAGCAATTTTTGTTGGCTAAATTTGAGCTGTTACGTTTAACCGCTCATCGACTAGACATAATAGAAAAATGTCATTTCTCTCTAAAAAATAAAGACAAAAGGAAAACATTTGATGATAAACGGTAAAAAATACCAAAAATATCGTTTTTTATTGAGCAAATATATATCAATATTATTAGTAAGGAATTATAATACCTTTCTTATAACAAGGATATTTCTGGCTAATTTAGCTAGTTCATAAATACAAACCAATCACCAGTACAGAGAAAGCGATATGCGTACCGATTCATTTCAACAGATACTAGAAGACCTAAACAGCTCATCAGCAGATGTTGAAGCATCTGCCCTAATCTCTAACGATGGTCTGATGATTGCTTCAGCTCTACCAACTGGTATCGATGAAGACCGTGTGGGTGCTATGTCAGCAGCATTATTATCGTTGGGTGACCGTGCAGGTCGTGAATTGGCACGTGGCAGTATCGATCGTATTATGATTCAAGGTGAAAAAGGCTACGTTATTATGACGTCATCGGGAGATGAGGCGGTACTCACTATTATGGCAAAACCCAATGCCAAGCTTGGTTTGATATTCTTAGATATCAAACGTGCCTCAGAAGCCCTTGCAAAGCTCATTTGATTGGCGACTGCTTATCGAATTTATTCGCTTTTTAATTACTATAAACATAGTCGGTTCAATATAATTTGGATACAAGGAAGCCGGGTGAAAGTACTACAAGTAGTAGGCTAAGCAAGGCTGACACCGTATCCAATTTATAGAAGATTAACTACATAACGATCAATGAAGGAGATGACCATGGGTTCTCCAATCCCTGATGCACACAAGCCTGATATGCCTGCCGAACAGATTACCTTGACTTACCACGATGGCACGTCGCGGACTGTCTATGACACGGGCATCGAACGCCCTTATCCAGATGGCAAATTGATTGTCTCGCGTACCGATTTGGATGGCATACTCACACATGTCAACGATGCTTTTGTTCAGATTAGCGGTTACCATGTCGATGAATTGATTGGCCAGCAGCATTATATTTTGCGCCATCCTGACATGCCAAAAGCGGCTTATAAAGACCTGTGGGACACTGCCGAAGCAGGGCGAAAATGGCATGGCTACGTCAAAAACTTATGCAAAGATGGTAGTCATTATTGGGTCTATGCAACCGTCGTACCTAACGTTCGTCACGGCGAAACTGTAGGCTATACATCCGTACGACGCAAGCCATCACGCAGCAAAATCGAAGCGGCAATGGCGCAATATGCCCAAATGAAACAAAATGAGGAAGGCTAAATCATGACGACACACAATATGTTAATCGCCCCAGATTTTTCGCCTGAGCGTTTTGCAGGCTGGCACATGTTCAATACGTTGATCCAAAAACGTGCCAACTTAAATATGCACTTGAACATCCCCGCATCACATGCTGAGCAAGAGCAAGTCATTAATGCGGGTGACATTCAGGTCATTTACGCCAACCCTTTTGATGCCGCAACCCTAATCCGTGAGCAAGGCTACCGTGCCGTCGCCCGCCCTATCGGAAAGTCTGATGAAATGGTCATTGCCGCTGCTGCAAATAGCGACATTAACCACTTAGAAGACATTCAGGCTGGCGCTACCATCGCCATGGCAGACAACCGAGATGTCAAACTGATTGGCTTAAGATTGCTAGAAGCGGTTGATATCGAAGAATCTGATCTGACATGGGATGTCACTGAAACCTATCAAGCAGCTGCCCGCAAAGTCATTAAGGGTGACGCCCAAGCCGCGTTCTTTTTGGCAGAAATTTTTCATAGCTTTTCGCGGTTGACCAAAACCCAGCTCTCCGTACTCATCGAAAGTGACTTGGCTGACATCAGCCACGTGCTACTTATCAAAGACGGCTTCCCTGGTGCGCAAATCTTTATAGAGGCCATTCTCAATCTGCACAAAGATGATGATGGTAAAAAAGCCTTAGCTGAACTTGGTATGCCGCAAGGGTTTGAGGCGATGAATGAAGAAGACGCCGAATTTATGATTGATTTGATGCAGACCTTGCTGGACTGAGGAACACCATTATGTCTGATGTAGACCTTATCAAAGAGAATGAGAAAGTCGCGCACCGAGCATTTCGGTTTTACTCGCGCAAAATATTTTTGGCACCCAATAACCGTCATTTTCATGAACAACGTATCAATGCGGCGCTACTATTGACTGAAAGAGAGCCACTGCAAGGTGCTGTGGCAGACTTCTTTTATGGCTGTTGGTATGACATTCCTTACGATGTAAACAACTTGTTTATTCGTGTCAAAGATCGCCTGCACCCTCACATTCAACAAGGGTTCCGCGACTGTATCGATAAGAAAAGATATATTCAACGCAATAGTATGCTCGCGACCCGCTGGAGCGTTTTGATATCACCTTCTCTAAATGAGCAAAAACAACGGTTACGTATCAGTAGCGATGATGCCAAAGAAATCGCTAAAGACATCACGACGGAGCTAATGCAAGCGCGTGATGACAAAGATTGGGGTACGATTGAGCAAATCGAAAATGAGTTCTTTGCCCACTGTATCGCGCGCAATGATCGTTTGGCGTTTTCCTTGGTATGGTTTCGCTTGGGCAAAAGTGATTGGCAGTTCGATACGCGTTGGGATAATTGCCAACAGCACCTTGATCAAACTATAGCCAAATCCATATAAATCCGCTACATCGTCATCCTCGCCAAGCATATTAATGTATAACTTGCGCTCGGTTTCCTTGTATCGAAATTATTTGAACTCAACGATATGAAAAACTAATTTATCGCCACTCTATAACCTTCATCATAATGGTAGTTACTATGTCTTCTTATTTAAATGCTGCTAAAACGTATTTGACTCTGACCCCAGCCGGTATTTTTGAAGCATTTTCACAAAACGAACCGACTGCTGAGCAGCTGGCATTACAGGATTTATTGTCTTATGATCAGACATTGCTCGCTGCTGATTGGCTCCAGCGTTATTCTGATGAATGGCTACAGAGCTTTATAGAACATGGCTGGATTGAGAAACTGTCTCTCCTATTGCCAGCACCCAATCTGCCACTAGATCAGTTTTTGCCCTATGTCGTTGCCAGCTTATCGGGCAAACGCCGCGCTGCCATTGGCTCTGATGAAGGATTTTGCTTGGCACGTATTGGCTACAGCCAAGAAGAAGCAGATATGCTCAGTGTCGCGGCAGCTGATTTTTCAGGATTTATGCTACGACAAAAGCAACGTGGGTGGGCAGTAGAAAGCCAAGCTATCTCATTCTTTCAGCAAGTTGACCTGCTCATTCCTGAGACCAGCTTTGTGTTTTTATGGATAGATAGTGCTGGCTACGTTCTCATCATCGATGGCGAACCTTTGACCAATAGCCGCGCCTTTGTAGAGCTGGTATGGGCACTAAAAACCTCTGGATTGAGATTTCTGAATTAATTCAGTTGAACCAATTGATATACTGCTTAATATCAACCTTTCACACTAGAGTAATACTCAGTGCGCTTATATAAAATTAAGCGCACTGCCCTCTCTTACACCAACTCCTCTCATGCCATTCATTTTTCTACTGCTTTCTAATTCTAGTCAATTTCACACAGTAATAAGAATACCCTCAGAATTAACAACAACTTGTCAACGTTTAGGTCATACTCCTCTCACGCATGTAAGATGTTTTCTTACCGCTGTTTAAGTTTCTATAAAACCCTAGCTTCTACAAAATATAAAGCCTCCAAGATTTAAATCACCTCGTCCAACGTCCTACCTTACTGAAAGTGGCAACCTCTGCCAAACTTTGCATTCTTGCTTATTTTTAGGACAGTTTATGACTTCGCTGACCACTGTGCGCGTGCGTTATCAAACGATTGAAATTGGCAACACCGATATCCATATTTGCACCCTGCGTGACAACCAACAATTTAGCGACCCTGATGATGAGGCGTTAAATTTGGGTATTTGCTCGGCTTCTTGGCCGATGTTTGGGGTGATATGGCCGTCAAGCTTGGTACTGGCCAATCACATGCTCGATTACGATATTGCAGGCAAACGTATTTTGGAAGTTGGCTGCGGTATGGCTCTCTCTAGTCTGCTACTCAATCATAGACATGCGGACATCACAGCGACCGACTATCATCCAACGGTTGAGTATTTCCTTGATAGAAATACCACGCTGAATAATAACAAAGAGATCAATTTTGAGCGTTTAGACTGGGCAGAAGACAATAGCCATCTTGGCAAGTTTGATATGATTATCGGCAGTGACTTACTCTATGAAGACCAACATATTGATATACTGGCTGAGTTCATTGACCGTCATGCTCTGCCAACCTGCGAGGTCATCGTGGTCGATCCTGGGCGCGGTCGCAAAAACAAGCTGACCAACAAGATGACTGAATTTGGCTTTAGCAGCAAGCATGTCAAGCCCGAGAATACTACTTATCTAGACTTGCCTTTTAAGGGACACATTTTGACATTTTCGCGGAGTGGTTAATCGGCCGACTTATCTTTATCGTTACCAAACTTTGAAATAAGCGCCATGATAACTTCTTGAGAATTAATTGGATAAGATTCATTACTTATCGATTGAAAATCTTTAGGGGCAAATATTCTTTGAGCAATCTCGGCTTTTATCCTATGTTGCTCTTCATCAGGTAATGACGCTATGTAAGGATTGATAGCTTTTAAGTCTAGAGATGTTTGAAGATGGGTATATTGTTGCTGACGGTGCTTTGTAGATTCACGCGCTAAATATGCCGCTGGTACAGACAGTAAAAACACTAATGCCAATCGTAGAAGCGAATTAGATAGATCAAAGCTTTGATGAATAGATTCCCAGAAAGAATAGCCAGCTATTAGAATAATAACTGCCATACAAAACAGTGATCCCAATCTCAACCAATCAGCAGCTATTTTTTCTTGGTCTGCACTATCAGCATATTCAGTAACAATCACTCTGCTTGCTGCGTTACCTAAAAGAGTATCTAACTGAGCATTCTTATCATTAATAGCTTTTAACTCTTCTTCATATGCTAGTGATATGGCACCAATTTTACTTTTGTATGTCTCTTCTAATGACTCTATTTCTTTCGTTAAAATATCAGCCTTAACTTCACTTTCATCAAGTGATTTTTTTACTTTACGATTTAATTGTTCAAGTTTTTCATTCGTATCTTTTAATTGTTTCTTAAAAGATCTATAGTCTTGCATATCGCTTGAAACATTCGAACTAGCTTTTTCTGTCAAAGTTACTTTTAAGATTGATGAGCCTTCTATCTTCTTTTGAAGTGCGTCGGCACTACCTGATAGCTTTTTCATATAGGATTTAGTTTGCTCATCTAAATCCTTAACAAACAAATTAAGGTAAACGACACTTGAGCAAACCTCTAAAATAGCCTCGGCAATTTCTTCTATACTTCCTTTATCTAAAACAACCTTATAATTCTCAAGAGCCTTTATAAAGCCTTCAATATAATTTTTAGTACTTTTAGAGACTGGATTATCACCGATACCATCTCGAAATTTGTTAAATAGTTCTAATATATCTGCTACACCATTCTCGAATTCTAACAGCATATCTTCCATAACTTTCTCAACCCATATACATAAGTTGATAATTATATATTAATTTGAGTATATGAAATTCAATTAGTTCAACTGGATACGCTATCTTGCCACTGCTGACGAGATATCTTGTACAACACATGCTCAGCAAGCGGGTGAGTAGCCTTGAGCGCAGGATGATAGAAATTGTCTTGCGTACCCGTCATACCAATGCGCTGCATGATCAGTTGCGAGCGCTTATTAATGACCGCCGTAAATGAAACCACTTCATCAAGCCCCAGCTCAGTAAAGGCAAAATGCAAGGACGCACGAGCTGCTTCAGTAGCGTAACCTTGTCCCCAATAGTCATTGTGCAAACGCCATGCAATCTCAACCGCAGGGGCAAAGGACATATCCGCATGCGTATCGTTTAATCCAACAAACCCGATAAAGCCACCGCTATTTTCTTCATCAACTTTTAGGCTAACTGCCCAAAGCCCCCAGCCATTATCTGCAATAAGCTGCTGGCACTTATTGGCGATAATATCACTTACTTTAGGGGTTAATAGCTTAGGAAAGTATTGCATTACTTCTGGATCAGCGTTCATGTCGGCAAATGTTGCAAAATCACCCGCTTGCCATTGTCTAAGGTACAACCGTTCTGTTTCTATCGTATTTATAATTTTATTCTCTCGCATTTCGTTGTTTGGAATAATTATATGAGTGAGATTACTCATCAAGCCAGCCTTGTTGTTTTGCATATGCTAGCTGCTCAGGCGTATCAATGTCATAGCTAAGTTGATCATTATCGACCCTACCTATTTGATCGGCAGGCAATCCTCTGATTAGGTTACGAAGCCCTTTATCGCCTATCAATTCTGACTGCCACTGTCTAAGCAATTTATAGTTAATTGCTAAAGGTAAACCTATGATATCGCTTGAGGATTCATTTGCGGCAGGCGTTTTATTCGATGTCACTTTATCCAAAATTTGGCATTTCTCTAAAGATTGCCAGCTATGGTAACTACTCGCAACCACAGCCTGCTTGCCAGCCAGCAATGCAGTTAAATGCAACTCATCTAACAATATCTGATCTACTCCCATGATTAGCACTCGATCGATTGACGCAGATTCAAAATTAGCAATTGTCTCAATACCCAAACGTAAACTATCAGCCATACCTGTGTCAGGTTGTAAATTCACTACTATTTTAACTGCTGGATATTGATCAGCCAACTCTGTAATCGCACTAGCAATCAAACGATGATTATCAGGAATGACAATGACAATGGCTTGCGGATTGGTAGTTATTACTAGTCGAGTCATATAAGTAATCAATGGCTCGCCATTCTTAAAAAGCATCTGTTTGGGTTGACCGAGACGCCGACTGAGGCCACTTGCCAGGATGATGACCGCGTGATTTTGGCTCTGTCGCTCAGTACTTTCTGTAAATGCACTCTTGCTCATACGATACTCTGAATAATATCAGCATCCGTATCACTACTCACCACTGATGTATTCAAGAGATTACTATTCGAAAAACCTACTGGAGCGATTTGATTATGCATGACCGCATTTATCTCTGCCATGATACCGAGCGCGAGTGCCTCAGGGCCATTTCCACCCAGCTTATAACCAATCGGATAATACAATTTATGGATACCAGCTTCTAAGATAATAGGATTGCTAACGTTCATACTGATTTCATCAATTAACCGTTCGGTACGATAGCGCGGCCCCAATTGTCCTAAGTATTTATAATTGTCTGGATGCTCGAGCAGTATCGCTAGGCGAGCACGATCTTGACTCAAGCTGTGTGACATCAGAGCGACCGCTGCGTTATCACTCAGCTCAAGCAAAGCCTCACTATCCTTTAGAGATAGCGACATCACAACGTCTGCTTGAGGAAAACGCATACGAGTCGCGTATTGCGCGCGGCTATCTATAACTGTCACATGCCAATCTTGTAGCTTGGCCATGGTCACCAGTGGCATCACGTCATTACCTGCGCCGCAAATTAGGAGACGCAATTGTGGTTGCAGGCTTTGCACGAGCCATTCTGTTGTTACCTTGCCGTTTTCCACTATCACATATTCGGCATTTTTATCAGATAGCTTATATTGTGCTAACTCTTCTACAGTATTGGCAAGTATGCTTGAAAACGTTGTTTTCCCTTGTGCAGAAATGCTTCCCAAACTGCGGTACTCATCTAAATTAATACGCATTCCAGTCTGCAAATTATCACTGTTTTGCGTTATAGAATCTTGATGCTGATAGTCGTTAACACGAATTAAAGTCGCTACAGTAATCGGCTGCTGAGTACGTCGAACATTACGGATGGTCTCTAACAATGGCGTTGCTGTCGTTAGTCGCTCAAACAATACATGCACTCGCCCATTACAGCCCAATCCAAAATTTAGCTCATCAAAGTCTGCGTCATCTAAATCGTCGTCTAAACCGTCGTCTAAACCGCTATTTAAATTGCTATCTGGCTCATCGTATATATCAGACTTAGCTTCCCTCGCACCTGCTTGCGCTTGGCCATCGTCAGCATATTTAATATCATCACCCGTCTGATAAACTTGCACATTGGCACCGTTACGAGTAAGCCAAAAGGCACGTTTGATAATGTGCGGCTCCAAGCAACCACCACTAATCATCCCAACTGAGCGACCATCTTCACAGATTAGCATCATCGCGCCAGCGCGGCGATATGCTGAGCCCTCAGTACGTACGACCGTTGCCAATACAGCATCAATGCCTTGCTGCTGAGCCGTACTTGCCAGCTTAAGAATGTCAGCGACCTGATTCATAACACCTCTTATTTGGTATTTATTTTCTTGATAATGACGAAATATACTGCTGATTGAGTTATAAAAACCCGCTCATTAAGCGGGTTCCTGTCGTACATATGGCTTAAAAATTTACTCTGGCATCTCATAAAGCAATTTATCAAGAGTAATCGGAAAATCATAAACACGTACGCCGACGGCATTGTAGACAGCGTTAGCAATCGCAGCGGCAGCACCAGCAATAGCAGTCTCACCAATACCCTTGATATGCATTGGGTTGGTATAAGGGTCATCCTCTTCGACCAATATCACATCCAACTGCGGTACATCTGCATTGACGGGAACGTGGTACTCAGCAAGGTCATGATTACACAGACGACCGTCACGTTTATCGTGGATGACCTCTTCCATCAACGCTGAACCAATACCAAATACCATGCCACCATAGCATTGCGAAGTCGCTGTTTTATGGTTAAGAATACGACCTGCGGCAAATGCACCCGTCATACGTTTGACTCGAATTTCACCAGTGACCTTATGCACGGCCACTTCAGCGAAGTTTGCACCAAAAGAAGACTGACGATACTTCTTACCATTTTTACCTGGCTTTATCTTTCCTTTAGCACTGACTTTTTGCTCCTCATAGCCTGCGATCACGTCAGCAAGTGCATATGACTCTGTATTATCAAAGTCATATTTCTCTGATTCCAGTAGCGTTTTTTCTTCTAATACATTCTCTGAAAATGAGACCCCTGTGGTTTCAGATATTTTATCAATAGTGCTATCAGCGAACGCTTGACCATTCTCTTTGGCTGTCTCTACTGCAGTTAGATCGTGCTTGCCCACTTGCTTAATCTGACCATTATCTAGTTGAATCGTATCAGGGTATAAACCCACTTTTTCTGCTAGCATCTCACGCAGTTGTTCACAAGCGAGGTAGACGCCACTACCTGCACTCGCCGCTCCCCAACTACCACCTGAACCTGCTGCGGGCGGAAATGCACTATCACCCAGTTTCATCTCAATATGGTCAATGGGTAGTCCTAGTAAATCTGCGGCTACTTGAGAGAACACAGTATAAGACCCTGTACCGATATCAGTCATGTCTGTCTCGATAACTGCTTTGACACCGAGCGCTTTTGACTTATCGATTTGCAGGGTTGCGCGCGCTTCAGAAGGCTGTAATTGATTCCCACGTGCTGCCGCCGCCATGCCCGTTCCTATCCACCAGTCGCCTTCTAATTGACTGGCAGGTTTGGCATTTCGCTGATTCCAACCGAACTGTTCAGCACCTTGCTCCATACAAGCAATCAGCTGCCGTGACGAAAACGGAATGTCTTTACTAGGGTCTTTTTCGGGTTCATTGCGGCGACGCAGCTCGATAGGATCAATATCTAATTGTGAAGCCAACTCATCCATCGCACATTCAACGGCGATCATGCCAACCGCCTCACCAGGCGCCCGCATCGAGCCTGATAGCACTTGGTTCATGTCTACCATTTCATAGTTCACACGGCGGTTTTTACCGCGGTACAAGTAATGGGTAGACAGAGCAGTTGGCTCAAAGAATGCCTCTCCGGGCAAATTGCTAGAAACAGTATCGTGAATCAATGTGTCAATAACGCCGTCCTTGTCACAGCCAATCGCAATGCGCTGACGAGTGTTTGAGCGTCTGACTGTCGCTTCCATCACTTGTGGACGCGTCATGGTTATCAATACTGGTCGACCAAGCTCTTTTGAAGCAATTGCAGCAGCAATAGATTCAGGCGCAATACCGAGCTTGCTACCGAACCCGCCACCGACATAATGCGCGATTAACTGAACTTGGTCTTTGTTTAAGTTTAAGGCGTCCATGACTTGCTGCTTACAAGACGCGAGCATTTGATTGGCAGTATAGAGAATTAGCTTGTCTTCCTCCCAATGCGCCAATGTCACATGTGGCTCCATAGCAGAGCTGTTTTGACTTGGCGTATGGTAAAAGCGATCGAGCGTCACATCAGAGTCAATAAGTCCTTGTTCTGGATCGCCTTGGACATAGTTTTTGTCAGAGCCTTTTTTTTCATCGACTGCATGGGCGTTAGACAGCTCTTTAGTAAAATTCAATGCCGCTTGGTCAGTCTCATCTTTATAACTGACTTTAAGCGCCTTCGCCCCTTCTGTTGCTGCTTCAAAGGTTTCAGCGATGACCACAGCGATAGGTTGACCATGATAAAAAATCTCAGTTGCTCCCTGCTTTGGTGCCTTTTTTAAACCGCCTTGCTGAGAGTTGCGCAAAAAATGCTTAGGGTCTGTGACAACCTTGATAATATTAGGAATGCCGTCTAAAGAACTGCTATCAATGTTCTCGACTTGACCTTTGGCAATGGTCGCACCTACCAAAACACCGTAGGCTTTATTATCTAAGTGGATTTCCGCACTATAATGCGCTTGACCGCTAACCTTTAGCGAGCCATCGATACGGTTGATTGGCTTACCGACCAGTTTGCTCGCCGTTTTGCTAAACAGAGACTCGACAGGCTCATCCATAGTCATTTTTTTGGTCGGTTCTGACTGAGTGATTGATTCAAATAATGACATGATTATGCTCCCTCGCCCGCTAGTGCGCGCTGAATGACTTGTTTTAGTAGGCGACGCGTCAACGGTATCTTAAAGTCGTTTTGACCATTACCTTTGGCATCATGCAATAACAGATCGGCGGCTTGCGCGATAACATCGCTATTACCATCGGTACCCGTTAACAGTGCCTCAACTTCTTCGTTACGCCATGGCTCAGTACCGATACCACCAAATGCCAAACGTACCGTCTTTAGATTACCGCTATCATCAGCGTCTATCACTGCGGCACAGGAAACAAGTGCAAAGGCATAAGAAGCGCGATCTCGCACTTTATCATAAGTATGCATACCCTTGACAGGTGCAGGTAATACAACATGAGTGATTAGCTCGCCTGCCTCTAATACGTTTTCGATATGCGGCGTATTTTTTGGCAGGCAATAAAAATCTTTCACATCAATAGCGCGAGTCGAACCGTCCGCCTTAACTGTTTCGATAGTAGCATCCAGCAAGCGCATTGCTACCGCCATATCAGAGGGATGCTGAGCAATACAGGCATCGCTCGTGCCTAAAATAGCCAGCGTACGGTTTTCACCATTGATAGCAGGACAACCAGTCCCCGGCTCACGCTTGTTGCAAGCACTGTCTGTTTGATAAAAATAATAACAACGGGTGCGCTGCAAGAAGTTACCGCCAGTCGTTGCCTTATTACGCAACTGACCAGTCGCCCCTGCCAAAATCGCTCGGGACAATACTGGATAATTTACAATAATGTCAGGATGCGCTGCCAAATCACTATTGGTCACAAGCGTACCAATACGCAAACCACCGTCAGCAGTGGTTTCAACTTGCTCTAATTCTAAGCGGGTAATATCGACCAGTTTAATTGGCGTCTCAATCTCCAATTTCATCAAGTCTAATAAGTTGGTACCACCTGCGATAAAAGACGCATCTTTGGTACTGGCAGATATCGCGGCTTGCTCTGGTGCATCAGCACGACTATATTCAAAGCGTTTCATGAGTGGCCTCCTGTCGTAGCAGTTGCTGTTTTATTACTTGCCATTTTATTATTCACTGAGGCTTTACCAAGTTGCGCCTCGCTAGGCGGTGGTGACCAGATACCTGTTACGTTTGAGTGTTGCGCAGTATTGTCCGTTGTTAGAATATTAGACTCTGATAATTGACTCTCCAGCACTTGCGAGATGGCCTTGATAATATTTGGGTAAGCAGAACAACGGCATATATTGCCGCTCATGCGCTCAGCGATTTCTTGTACAAGGAGACCGTCAGGATGTTGCAAGTCTGTGCTCACATGGCTTGGCCAATTTTGTTTGATCTCTTCTATCAATGCGGTCGCTGAGCAGATCTGACCGGGGGTGCAATATCCGCACTGAAATGCGTCGTTGTCTTTAAAGGCTTGTTGCAATTCCGATAACGAATCCGGCATCCCGATGCCTTCAATTGTTGTGATGTCATCACCATCATGCATGATGGCAAGTGTCAGACAAGAATTAACCCGTCGTCCATTGATGAGCATCGTACAAGCCCCGCATTGACCGTGGTCACAGCCTTTTTTAGGTCCAGTAATTCGTAAGTGCTGACGACAGACGTCGAGCAGTGTCGTACGGGCGTCAAGATTATCGAGCTGATAATCCTGTTTATTGATTGTTAAGGTCAAAGTAGACATGCTGGCTTCTCGCTGGCAGATGAACATAATGAAATGGTAAAATACGCCTCAAAAGACGGCATCGATAAATTTATTATGACGTATCAAAAAAGTTGTTTTGTTTTTACTTTGTAGTTATTACAGTGTAGTTTTTAATCATAGGTAGTTTTTAATCATAGAGAGTGTCGAGACGTGAGTGATGCTGCTAACGGGCATCTTATTTATAATAATGACTCTTTTTAACATTGGTCAGTCTTCTATATTCGTCAGTAGACAATCAAACAAGTTTTAAATGTGTTCGGTAAAATCTTCAATATAGTCATTATCCTTTTATGAGTTACATTTTTGGTGGCCGTTACAAATTGGCTATATATCTTCACAATTCGTTGTTGAGCAATCGCTCAAATTTGTTTATAGTGGTTGCAGTTGATTCACTTAGAGAAGATTGACATGTTAAATTGAGTATTCACTCAAATTGACTTGCCCTTTTTAAGAGATCTGATTTCAGGTATCTACTCGAAGAAATATAAGCTACAACACTTTAAAAACGACCTAACAACTATTTATCTTAAGGATTTTGTATGACCGAATTTACATTACACGACAAAGAAAGCGCACCAGCAGAGAGCAAAGACTTGCTAGATGTTTCTATCAAAGCATTTGGCATGGTTCCAAACTTGCATGCTGTGATGGCTGAAGCGCCTGGATTGCTTGAAGGCTATCAACGTCTACATGAGTTGTTTTTGGACAGCAGTTTCGATGACGAAGAAGTCACCGTTGTCTGGCAAACCATCAACGTCGAGCATGCTTGTCATTATTGCGTACCTGCACATACTGGTATCGCCAAAAGCATGAAAGTGGATGATGCTATTACCGAAGCATTGCGCAATGAAACTACACTACCGACTGAGAAATTAGAAGCGCTACGTGACTTTACACTCTCTGTAGTCCGTGGTCGCGGTAACGTAGATGATGCTGCTGTACAAGCATTCTTGGATGCTGGCTTTACCAAACGCCAAATCCTAGAAGTAGTCCTTGCTGCGGCGCAAAAAGTGATGAGCAATTACACCAACCATCTTGCTAACACGCCAATTGACAAGCCATTCCAGAAATTTGAATGGCACAAAGCAGACTAACGAAACCGCCAATTTGGGGTTGTAATGACCCCTCTGGTGTTTTTATACTGCTGTAAGAGAGACTGCTGTTCGAAAACAATCGAGCAGCAGTTTTTTCAGTTAAAATCTTATTGAATAAGACGGTAGTTATAGTCAAATTATCCTAAAAACGCGACGGTATTGCTGATATCAATTTTTTGTCGCCTCTGTCTGCGCAGGCACAGTAAGCAAGAAAAATGATGTCAGCAGTATGTGATGTATCGATATTACTTTTCACTGACTATAATTACCATCATAAATACCAAAATCATGAATAACAAACTTGTAAATAACGAGAGGTCATATGAAAAATATCGAGAAGCCCCTACGCATAGATATCGTATCAGATGTCGTTTGTCCTTGGTGCGTCGTTGGTTATAGACAGTTGGCTGAAGCACTCAAGCAAACCAATACCGAGTACGAAATTCATTGGCATCCGTTCGAGCTAAACCCTAATATGCCAAGCGAAGGTCAAAATTTTCGGGAGCATATTGCCGAAAAATATGGCTCAACCAAGCAAGAGTCTGACGCCAGCCGAGCAAGAATGACGGAAGCTGGTAGTGAAGTTGGTTTTGAGTTCAACTTTAGTGATGACATGCGTATGCACAACACCTTTAACTTGCACCAGCTTTTACATTGGGCGCATCAGCAAGGTCGCATGCATGAGTTAAAGCAAGCATTGTTCACCGCCCACTTTACCAATGGCAGAAACATCTCTGATCACTCCGTGCTCGCGGATATTGCGTCGGAGACTGGACTTGATCGTAGCGAGGCGCTAGCAGTACTGGAAGACCAACGTTTTGCTAAAGAAGTACGTGCCGCTGAGCAACATTGGCAGCAGCAAGGTATCCAAAGCGTACCTGCGGTGATATTCAATGAGCGTCATTTGGTTAGCGGTGCTCAAGGCGTGGAGAACTTCACGAGTATCTTGCAGCAGTTGGCTGACATGCCAGACTAGGTTTTATTAGCTCTTACATTGACTCTTACATTGACTCTTAATAAAAGGATCTCTTATGTCTTCTGAGCATTCCCCTTCGATCATCGTATTTGACGTCAATGAGACGCTACTCGATATTGATACCCTCGCGCCTTTATTTTCTCGCTTATTTGACAATGAAAAAATACTGAGAGAATGGTTTGCCCAATTGGTGCTTTATTCTCAAACCATGACCTTATCCGGTCTCTATACACCTTTTGGTGAACTTGGCGTCGCTGCCTTACAGATGACGGCTGATATTCATAATGTCACGCTCACAAAAAGCGATATCGATGAGTTAAAAGAGCGTATGAGCAAAATGCCAGCTCACCCTGATGCGGTGCCAGCGTTAACCAAGCTAACTGAAGCAGGGTTTCGACTGGTGACGTTGACCAACTCAGCGAGCACTCCATCTCCAACACCATTAGAAAAAGCAGGACTAAGTCAGTTTTTTGAGCAGCACTTCAGCGTTGAGACTGTTGGCAAGTTCAAGCCTGCACCTGAAACCTATCAGATGGTAGCAAAAGAGTTGTCTGTTGAAGTGTCAGAGTTGTGTTTGGTCGCCTGTCACCTTTGGGATACCATCGGCGCGCAAGCGGCTGGCTGCCACGCTGCGTTTCTCACGCGACCTTATAATGCGTTGCTATCAGCGTCGAATGTTCCCACACCTGATTTTGTAGCATCAGATTTAGGTATGCTTACCGATCAGATTATTCTTAATAATCAGAGCAAATAACCCTTCTGATTTTTAGCAATCAAACTTTTTAGCAATAAAACAAAAAATGCCGCTTCTACTAATAGAAGCGGCATTTTTATGAATGCTATGACACGATATGCATTCTAAAACTACTATAGTCAGTGAAAGGTAATATCGATACATCACGCACTGCTGATACCAATTTTTCTTGCTTGCTGTGCCTGTGCAGACAGAGGCTACAAAAAACTGATATCAGCAGTATCGTAGCGTTTTTGGAATATTTTGACTATATCTCAAGATTAACTTCTAAAAATGAATAACCGTACGAATACTCTCACCTTTATGCATCAAGTCAAACGCTTCGTTAATGTCTTCTAATGGCATGGTATGGGTAATGAAGTCTTGTAGTGGGATTTCGCCCGCTAGGTAACGCTCAACATAGCCTGGTAATTCTGAACGACCTTTTACACCACCAAATGCTGAGCCTTTCCAGACTCGACCAGTCACTAATTGGAACGGACGGGTTGAGATTTCTTGCCCAGCACCAGCGACACCGATAATGACCGACTCGCCCCAGCCTTTATGGCAGCACTCAAGCGCGGAACGCATCACATCGACGTTACCGATACATTCAAATGAATAATCAACGCCGCCATCGGTTAGCTCAACGATGACTTCTTGAATTGGTTTGTCATAATCTTTTGGATTGATGCAGTCAGTCGCGCCCAGTTTTTTAGCCAGCTCAAATTTGCTTTCGTTGATATCAATCGCAATGATACGGCTGGCTTTTGCCATGGCAGCACCGATGACCGCTGACAGACCAATACCGCCCATACCAAAGATAGCAACCGTAGCACCCTCTTCGACTTTTGCAGTGTTCATGACCGCGCCCATACCAGTCGTGACGCCACAACCTAGCAAGCAAACTTCTTCTAATGGCGCTTCTTTATTGACTTTAGCCAATGAAATCTCTGGCAAGACAGTATATTCAGAAAAGGTTGAGCAACCCATGTAATGGTAAATTGGCTCACCATCTTTATAAAAACGCGTGGTGCCGTCTGGCATCAGACCTTTACCTTGGGTCTCGCGCACGGCTGAACACAAATTGGTTTTGCCTGAGGTGCACATTTTACAGACGCCACATTCTGCGGTGTATAGAGGAATGACATGGTCGCCGACTTGGACACTGGTCACGCCTTCACCAATTTGCTCAACGATACCACCACCTTCATGACCCAAAATCGCTGGGAATACGCCTTCTGGGTCTTCACCAGATAAGGTAAAGGCATCGGTATGACAAACGCCACTAGCGATGATTTTTACCAATACTTCACCTTTGCGCGGCAACATCACATCCACTTCTTCGATAGATAGCGGCTGGTTTGGACCCCAAGCAATGGCGGCTTTCGATTTAATAAATTTATCTGACATAGTCGTCTCTCTTTTTAATTAATTTTATCGCTTATTCAGCGCAGACCTATTCAGCTTATAGTGCTTACCTAATGGAGGCAAGCTACAGTTGTAGCAGTCTGTAAAACATTTCATTCTATGTCGATAATTATAGTTGTTTCTGAGATGATAACAATATGCTATATTTGAAAATATCTTTTACACAGTGGTAACAATCATGCGCTGGGATGGTATTAGCGAATTCGTTTGTGTGGCAGAATATGAGAGCTTCACGCGCGCCGCAAAAGAATTGAGCCTCTCGACTGCACAAGTCAGTCGGCAGATCAGCGCGTTAGAAAAGCGCTTGAATATAAAATTGCTATATCGAACCACGCGCAAGGTCTCACTGACCGAAGAAGGCCGCGTGTTTTATCAGCATTGCCGCGGTGTGCTTGATGGCTTGGATGCCGCTGAACAAGCAGTGAGCCACCTACAGTCAAAGCCACAAGGCAGGATTAAACTGACCGCTCCTGTCACTTATGGTGAGCAGCAATTATTACCACTGGTCAATGATTTTATGGTGCGATACAGCGATATCGAAGTAACGGCTTTTTTGAGCAATCAAAAAATGGACTTGATCGACGGTGGCTATGATTTGGCGATTCGTATTGGCAAATTAAGCGACTCCACGATGATGGCAAAAAAACTCAGCCGTCGTACGAATTTCGTCTGTGCCGCGCCTGCTTATCTTGAGAGACACGGTACACCGCACTCTTTGAGTGAGCTGAGTAAACATAATTGTCTGCTAGGCACACGTGACTATTGGCACTTTATAGAAGATGGCAAAATAGATTCTGGAAAAAATACGGATAAAGAAAAGAATCTACGCGTTTCTGGCAGCGTTCAATATAACAGTGGTCATAGCCTAGTTGATGCTGCGCTAAAAGGTTTGGGTATCGTGCAGCTACCGGATTATTATGTGCAACAGTACTTAGCATCAGGTGAGCTGGTCAGCTTGCTGGATGACTATAGAGAGCCTGAAGAAAGTATCTGGGCTATCTATCCGCACAACCGTCATTTATCGCCAAAGATTCGATTACTGGTAGATTATCTATCGGAGCATTTAGCATGAACATACAAAGCCACTATTCGGTTTTACTTAACATTCGGTTTTACTTAAAATGAATATTATCCACTATGATTAAGAAATATCTATAA
The DNA here is from genome assembly GCF_017942195.1 of Psychrobacter sp. K31L. Classification (NCBI taxonomy): domain Bacteria; kingdom Pseudomonadati; phylum Pseudomonadota; class Gammaproteobacteria; order Moraxellales; family Moraxellaceae; genus Psychrobacter; species Psychrobacter sp. K31L. The sequence goes on from NZ_JAGKSC010000002.1 coordinate 276,679, forward strand.
TATTAGAAGAAGATCGCTTAACACAACCAAGCATCACTCGCTAAATAAAAAACCATAATAAAAGGAATTTTTATGATTAAGATTGTCTCTATCGCTGTCTTCGCTTTGGCTTTATCCTCTTGTGCCAGCGTTGAAAATATTTTAAACGCGCCAGATAAAATGCCGTCAACACCAGAAACGATGACTGCTATCAATGCTGAAAAGGGTTTGGTTACGATGCAAAGTAATCATTCCGTTCAAGATACTGCGGATAAGCTGGCAGCGATTATTGAAAGTAAAGGTATGAAAGTATTTGCGCGCGTCGATCATCAAAAAAATGCGCAAGGTGCCAATTTAACATTGAGACCGACGCAGGTAATTATGTTTGGTAACCCAAAAGCGGGTACACCATTGATGAATTGCGAGCAAAGCGTCGCCATCGACTTACCACAAAAAATCCTTATCAGTGAAGATGCGGATAAAAAAGTCTGGTTGTCCTACAACAATCCTGAATATTTGAAAGACCGTCATAACATCAAAGGTTGTGATACCGAGATAGCTAACATCGCAAAAGCGCTTGATGGTGTCAGTAAGGCAGCTATTGCAAAATAAGCTATAAATGGAAATATGAACACAAAAAAGGTGGGATGCAAAAGCATAACCCACCTTTTTTATATCTTTAAAAGATTAACTTATTAGCCATTCTTAGACTGTGCTATTTGCTCGTGTAGCTCTATTTTTAACTTCTTAGCACATTCGATAATCTTTTTTCGACCGGCAGGGATAGCGCCATATTCAATCGCTGTCGCACGCATTTGTACAGTAACATCATAATGCGGGTAACTGGCATGACGGTGGAATAAGCGCTGATCTACTTCTATCAATAAGGCAAACTCATGCAGCTCTTGCAGCGTATCAGCCAACATATGACACCATTTATAGCCTTTAAATTCTATCTGCACAAAATCCACATATATTGCCATAGAGCCGCCTCCTTTATTACCCTTAACATCTTATCATGCGCTAAACCACGCTTTCACAAACAGTCATCAAAATAACTCACCGACATTTTTTTTGAGCTGTTTGAGCACTATTTGATATTCTTTATCACTGATTTCAAGTGCACTGAGACGTCCATAGCGTAGCTGACGATAATCTTGTTGAATCTGCATGATTTTGGTTTGGACAATTTCTGAGTGACCGCTGTCTGTTAAACGGCTATCAGTACCACCTTCGGCATTTGAATCAATAGCCAGTGCCACGCGCTCAAGCCATGCTAGTTGGCCTTCACTGTCGTCACGAGCCAGCGATTTATCCACTTTACCAATACGTCTTGATAGCTGTGCAAGCGGCAGATCTGCTAGATGCCAGCGTTTGCGGCGACGTTGCCAGATGACAAAGATTAAAATAGCCATGACAGTAATAGCACTCGCTGCCAACCAAATAATTTGCTGCATCACTGAGCGGATGTTGAACCATTTGAGTAGCGAGTCAGCTTGTTTGTCCTGATCGTAACCGACGATGTCTTTTTGCCAATAGTAGCTGGCTTGATCTGAGAGGCGGCGTAAGGTTTGTAGCATTTGATACTGCTGATAGCTGACTTGTGCCCCAGCGCCATCACCAAACATTGCCGCTCCCTGCGACTGCGTCAGCGCATCCATGCCTTGCTCGACGCGCTCAGGCGCAACAAAAGCTGTCGGATCGACACGTACCCAGCCTTGACCCTCAAGCCAAACTTCCGTCCAAGCGTGCGCATCTTTCTGCCGAACTTCCCAAACATTGCCGCCGCGGCTTAGCTCGCCACCTTGATAGCCTGCCACGACCCGCGCAGGTATACCAGCTGCCCGCATCATAAACGTAAAACTTGAAGAATAATGCTCACAAAATCCCGCTTTAGTCTCAAATAAAAACTCGTCAATACGGTTATTATTCAGCCGTGGCGGCGATAGTGTATAACGAAATTCTGTTTGATTAATCCAGCGTTCAATAGCCGCTATATAGCGCACTGGATCTGAGCCAGATTGCGCAAATAATCGCTTTGCCAGTGCGCGTGCTTGTGGGTTGCCGTCAGCTGGCAGAGCAAGGTTCAGACGCCGTAATGCTTCAGACAGAACAGGGTCAATGCGCATCGGCGCAAACTGTAATACGTCATAACGGAACTGCTGAGTAACGGGCTGGTCTTTTAATAGGGTAAAGTTTGAAGTAATACTGATGTCTTGTCGCTGGGCAAAAGGATAATCGAGGCCAAATAGCCAGTTTTGTTGTGTGGGTTCTAAAATAATCTCATAGCTAGTAGGCGCAACTTTCACTTCATCAGGGATAGTAGCGAAGGCGTTCTCCATCCAAACAGGCATTTGCGGTGCAGGCCGCCATTGTTGTTGCTGAGGGCTAGGACGCCATGTAACCCCATCAAAGTCGCTAAATACCAAGCCGCGCCAGTACAGTTGCTGCTGCGGTGGGCGCTTATCTGCAAACTCTACCCGAAAGGCCAGCTCAGTCGATTGTCCCAAATTAGCAAAGTCACCGGGCGACATACTATCGGAGACGCCAGTGGTTGCTTGCTGACCCGATAGCTGCACTGACCATAGCGGTGGTAAGCGCGGGAAGAATAAAAACAATACAACCAATAATGGCAGTGCCCCAAGACCTAATACACCCAAAGTGCGCAGACGACCATCACCGCGAGTATTACCATCGTCATTGAGCGCAATAAATGCTAACAAGATAATGACAGCACCGATGATTACTTCTAAAGTCGTAACAAGACCTTGATCCATCAAAAACAGCGCGGCAAGGACAAACAGTGATAAATTTAAGACCACATAAGCATCGCGCCGCTTATACAATTCCCACAGCTTACTGATGAGACATAGCACCAAAAATGCCACGCCCATATCCAGTCCAAACGCTGTATTGTACGTCAGCCACAGACCGACAAGACCTAGCAAGAAGCCGAGCATTTGCATGCCTTGATAGACACGTTTTAAACGACGCAATTTTTTGAATTTAGCTTTGATGCGTGGTAGTTGGGCCGCGATACTAACCACAGCAAAGCCAATCAGCCATAAAGGCAGATGCGCGGCATGAGGTAAAATGACGATGATTTGGGCGATTAATACCCAATAATACGCTGGCAAGGCAAATAGCTTGCGAGTCCATTTAGTATCGCTAGCCTGCTCAGTATGAGAAGCGATATTTTGACCCAATGCCAACTGCTCAAAGCTTGCAGAATTTATAAAGTCTGATTTAGAAGAGCCAGTAAATACTTCTACCGGTTTCTTTGAGTCATTTATTTTAGAGATACTGGTCATGGCGTTTTTGCCAACCTTAGCAAGCACGCTTGCGCAAAACTATCACCTTCTCCCATCGGGGCAGCAGCAGAGGCATCACTCGGCAAGCGCATCTTAAATGGCACACCTAGCTCACCCAACCTCATCGCCCCATACGTCATCTGAGCCAGCCTCTGCTCATGATGCACCGCTGGCATATCGGCATAATCTAAGCTTTGTTCATGACCGACTGGATCAGCAAAGTGCTTGGTAAACATACCTTGACCGCGCGCCACATGCCCCCAAGAAACTCGTGCCAGCGACTCACCTTCGATATAATTATCGAGCCGCTCAAAGTCATCTTGACCTTGCCGATATTGCCCGCCTGTTGCTAAATCCTCCTGACTTGCGACCGAATACTGCGCCTGCCAGTCAAAGGCTTCAGGTTTTGGATAGACCCACGCCGTACGCGCAAAATAGACATAAGACCATGCCCGCATAATGCCCAAAGGATAAACGGTTTTGATTTTTAATCGTGGTAATTCAAACTGCCCACGACTATGCGTCTGTACTGGCAAACGAATAATTTGCTCACCTTGTAGCCGTGTAACGAGCACAGAGTTTTGACTATCCGTGTCATGCTTAATTTGCTTATTAGCCTTCTTATTGGTTGTTTTATCAACCTGCTCAAAGCTGAATAACAACTGCCGTCTTGGTTGGCGGCTCTCACTGCGCAGCTGCAAAGTCACCCAAACAGGCGCACCCGCTTCTGCCATGGTCACTTCTATTAATTGTACTTTTAGACCTGAGATATGAGCAAAGGTCACATGAAAGCTGATCAGCCAGACACTGACCAAATAAAAACATAAGCCCAATACTAAGTTGTTGCCATAGTTGATGCCAGCGATAAAGGTAATGACCAATAACACCGCAAATAGCATCCCTTCACGGCTAAAAAAGATATAGACATTACGCAAATTGAGCGTGGCGCTATCACTTTTAGGCGCACGCGAGGCAAACCAACGGCTTAATGCTGAAGTAGCTGGTACGGTTAAGGCTTTTGGCAAAAAGCTCATGATTACCCTATCCTTACCATAAAATTAATACTCTCATTCACAATTGAATAGCAGTTTTGGACATAAACGCACGCTATGAAAAATCAAACGGTTAAATAATAACAGCCACGTCTGCCAAAATGCGTTGCGCGATGGTTTGTGTCGCCTGCCCTCCCGTCACGTACGCAGGCACAAACCGCTGACCGAGACGATGATCAGTGACCGCAGCGAACACCGCTTGAATATCTTCAGGTGTCATCTCCATATGCCCCGATACATAGGCATAAGCTTGTGCAGCACGCTGTAGTGACAGCACACCACGCGGTGATAAGCCATGATACTCTTGGCTTGCTCGTGTTTTTGCCACCAGCCTTTGTAGATAATCCAAAACCACATCCGCGACATGAACTTGCTTGACCCCTTGCTGGGCTACTAAAACAGCATCCGTATCTAGCACAGCATCCAACTCTTTTAATAGCTCGCGGCGATCCTGACCTTTTAAGAGCTCACGCTCTGCTGCAGGTGATGGGTAACCGAGCGACAAACATAGTAAGAATCGATCTAGCTGCGATTCAGGGAGTGGATAGACACCTGCTTGCTGCAAAGGATTTTGGGTTGCAATCACAAAAAACGGCTGCGGCAAAAAATAGGTTTTCCCATCTTGGGTGACTTGCCGCTCTTCCATCGCTTCTAATAATGCGCTTTGCGTCTTGGGGCTGGAGCGATTGATTTCATCTGCCAGTAACAGCTGAGTAAAGATAGGCCCAGAACGAAACTCAAATTGCTGTTTACTTTGGTCATAGATACTCATGCCTAAAATATCTGCTGGTAGCATGTCGTTAGTAAACTGCACGCGGCTAAAGCTCAAGCCCAATAACTGTGCCAATCCCTGCGCCAAGGTCGTCTTGCCCATACCCGGTATATCTTGCAGTAATAAATGACCACCTGCCAATATACCACTGAGCGCCAACTTAACGGCTTGAGGTTTGTCCAACACAATTTGGTTTAACTGTGCCATAAGCTGGGCGATTTTTTGATGATTATGGCGATAGTCGCTAGCACTAGGCGCAGATTGACTGAGTATCTCTGACTTTGACTGGCGTGTAGAGGAAAGGGACATGTTGATGGCTGTATGGGTCATAGTAATTATTGGCTCGTTTTTTGGATAATGAGTATAAATCAGGAATTACTTTGCCTCATCTTCCACTAGGGGCGCGGCGGCACGAAGCGTTGACAGATAAGCGATCACATCCGCACGCTCTTTAGCATCAGGCATAGGGTTTGATAGCATTTTTGAATCTAGCATGGCTTTTTCCGCATCCGCAATATAAGGATCGAGCGTTTTTGCATCCCATATCCAACCTGATTTTTTTAGCCCATCACTATAGGTGTAATCTTCTAGCTCTGCGGCGGGCGCACCATATATATTCATCAACTGCGGGCCTTTTTTATTGAGACCGGCATTGAGCTGATGACACTGACCACAAGCCTCTTTATAAATTAGGGCACCATTGACAGCGTTACCTCCAGTATATAGTGGCAGCGTGACAGGCGCGCGATGATCAGGTGGTATACTTTCCCCGCAGGCGGTGAGCAGTAGAACAGCGGTAAAAATACCGCTCAATGATGACTTACTGATAATAGACATTTTTGACAATCTTTAGTTGAGGAGCACCAGCTATATAAGACGATATCGATAATAATGCAAGGCAAAATCAGGCAAAATCGGTCGGCACGCATAGATAGCTGTTTAAAAATAGAGCGTTATTTATCGGCATCTAAACCAATAAATAACGCTTAAGAAACGTCTAGGGTTATACCTGTATGGTCACACAAGATTAGGTGCTCTTATGTACCACTAGCCACTTTTATTGTACTGCTTGGCTCTTCCAAATAATACCCTTGCAGATAGCGCGCACCTACACTCCAAGCGACAGACATGGTTGCCGCTTCTTCAATGTAAGGCATCAACACATCGATTTTAACCGCGTTGGTACGCACGATAAGAGACTTAACGGCTTCTAAATTATCCGCAGAATCGATATCTTGCACGTAACTACGAGCCAAACGTACGATATCTGGCTGGACAACGCTGGCAATCTCAACAGACTTAGTAGACGAGCCAAAGTTAGTAATACCAAGCTGACAGCCCACTTGGTCAAGTGCTTCAAATTGAGATTTGGCAACCGTTAAATGATCAGCGATATCTTGTTCATTAAATTGTAGTGTCAATGCTCCTGCAGCACCGCCAACGGCATTAATCAGCTGACTGGCAACGTTTGGCAGCTTTTTATCAACCAGCGAAGCACTGGTCAATTGTATCAATAATCGCGCTTCAGGATGGATCTTACGGACGTCATTTATCTTTTTACAGGCATTAATCAGTACCCAACGATCTATTTTTTCTAGCAATTGATGCGCTTTAGCAACCGCCATAAATTGTTGAGGCGTCAACACGGTATTGTCAGCATCTGCCAATGGCAGCCGCAGATAGACTTCAAAAAAGTCACTACGGTCATTATTGATGTCATATATCGCCTGAAACGATAGCTCAAAGCGGTTATTGGCAATGGCATCGACTAAAGACTCAGCGAGCGCATGGTCATCACTATTGGCATGCTCGCTTGGATCATATAAATGATAGGTGCCACCTTTATTGGAGGTCTCAGTCATAATCTGAGCAATGGCATCCATCGCTCGCTCTAATACAACCTTAGGCTCAGCGGTATTTCTTTCGATTTTGACAATACCAATACTAACGGTGGTGCTTGTCGTACGCTTATCGACTTCAATGAGCATCTCACTAATACGTGAGCCAATGTGCTCGGCGAGCTGTTTGAGCTCGGCGGCTGTCTGATTCTCTACTAGTATCGTAAATGCTGTATCGCTAAAGCGGCTTACATAACCCTCTGGCACCAGCTCGTCTAGGGTATAAGCTACCTGCTTGACCGTCGTATCGACACCCTGCAAACCCAAGCTACTTCTAATTTTACCAATGTTATCGAGCCGAACATACATTAGCCCTGCAGTCAGTACGCCATCGATTGCTTGCTGGTGTACCGTCATCAACTGCTCTTCAAAACCGTGGCGGTTGTTGATTCCTGTCAAGCTATCCTTACGCTCAGCTTCTGCCAAGCGCTTAGCAACCTCAGCACTATTACTATTGTTTTGTTGGATAATAATTTGAGTAACTGGCTCACTATCCAAGGTGGCTGCTGCCAGCTGTAGTTTTGCCTCAAAGGTACTGCCATCCTTACGTAGGCTTTCGAATTTGAACTCAACCTCTTCACGGCTACCCTTATCAAACTGTCGCAAAAACTGCTTAAAGGCTTTGACGTTGTCGCCACCTGCGATCAAATCAATAACGGGTACACCAATGATATCGTTCATTGATTCAAAACCAAATAGCTGAAGATAAGGGTCATTGGCAAAGATATGAATACCTTGGTCAAGATAGGCAACCGCACTTTTGGAGTTTTTGATTAAAATATTAGCGCGCTGCTCTGCCTCAGACAGTACATGATGCAGAGCTTTTAGCTGGCGGCGGCTACGCAAATTATCATGCTGTAAGCAAATAGCCATCACCACTGCTGTCTCTTGGTCTGCCCTAAGCGCCTTAACCATCGTGCCATTCATCACAGAAGGCAAACCGTCCTCATTATGAGCAGTCGGAGCTGTCTCTGCACTCATCAGACAGATCATCGGCAGATCAATACTCTGCTCTTGCACGATGCCCACCATGTCGGTAAAGCTCATATCATAGGCTTGGCCAAAAACTAAGACATCCCATGGCTGGCGGAGTGATTTGAGCAACTCTTCCTTGTCATCCAAAAAGCCTAGATTGATGCTGTCATAATAAGAATCTAGCAAATCCACCAGACGCTCAGCATAGAGCTGATCGGCATCGATAACTAGTAGATTTAAGACGGACTGAGTACGCATAGGAGGCCTTTTGAATCTTATGATCGTATTTATTTTTATCGCTTAATTTCGATACCTTGCTGCTTTTTCTAACATCAAAATAGCACAGCAAATAAGCAAGCACTACAAGTATTAGGCTCAGCGGGTATTGAAAATACTGGTTTATTGATGCGGTCTAGGATGACTGACTTGGTAGGTAGGTATTTCTAGACCATAAAAATGTAAGTCGCAGTCTCTCTCATTATAGACAATAATTTAACCGACTGCATATTAACTTAACTTGGACATGCTGAAGTATGGCAAATAGTAGACTTAGAGAGGCTGCCACCGCAGCCGATTTATATAGGATTGACTATATCACTATCCAAATAAATACTTGCGTAAACTACAGTTGTACCACTTCATACTGGCTAAACTCATCGGTCACCAATAAGGGATGTAATAAACGTAACAATTTCTGTTTATTATGCAAGCGCATGATCACTCTATCATTGGTCTGAAAATGAAAGGTCGGCACTATTAAGCTGCAAGTCGTCTGTAGCTGATCATCGCCAGCGACAATGAAGGCTGGCACAAAATGCTGACTGCGTGACTTCCTATCCTCTAGACGCAGCCCGCAAGTGATTAACTTGTGACCAAGGACTTGCCACTCTACCTCTGGATTATGAGTATCAAGATTGAGCCAGCGTACAACCCCAATCGACCAGTCAGCGGTCGTCGTCTCAGAACGGCACAATAAAGAAAGACTCATTATTTGTAATGGTGGCGGAGCGGTAATGGTAGGACGAACATCAACATCAACATCAACAGGATTTACCATCAGCTGCAACGTGCGAAAAGGCGAAAAGACATTTTTGCTGTCAAAGGTTTCAACGATTGATAAGTTACTGTTCACGGGTTTTTTTGGTACGGTATCATAGCGAGGTCGCTCCCCATCCGGCAGCTCTTTGGTGCCGATCAAGCTTATCAATCCTTGCGCATGACTAGCATGATAATGAATATCGTTAAATCCAAGCACCATTGTGGCATCTTGCTTAGCGCTATACTTATTCGGTACGGTTAATTGCGGCTGCATATAGCGATAGGTTATCGCCATTGCTATCTTATTCAGCAAACAGCACTCAACGCCTTCGCTACCCTCATTGATTAATGCTTGCTGGCGTGATTTTAGATGCTCTATCACTGATGCTAGCTCAATGAAGAGACAGTCGTACTGGCTCTCATAGGGATTGATGCTAGAGTGGGCGGTCAAATAAGTAGGTGGATTCTCACTATGCAAATTGACAAAGACGCGTGTCTCAGTTTGCGGCTCTATGGTCGCAACGATTGGTTCAGCCCACTCCGGTAATAAGCGATGGACCAGCAAGATATTAGAACGACGCAATCCGCGCACATTGAGCAAGCTGTGCAAACATATTTGACAATACAATCGATGTATACTGTCCGCGCGGTTGGTAACGACATAAACACTTAAGTCAAGCATTGCAGCATGGCGCTGACAGGCAAGATAATACAATCGATTGAGTGCAGCCCAGACATATGACGGTGGCTTTTGATAACAAATAGCCTCTTCCATCAATAGTTTTTGGTACGTTAACATCGTCTGGTAAATAACGATGGCTAACGTCATTGGCGCAGATTTTTCGCCCGTAAAACGGCGCTGCCAGCCGCTACTTGCCGGCGTTTTTTGATTGTCTAACAACGATATTTCGCGGCGTATCACACCGTCGCAGACCAGAATAACCAGATAATATAAAGATTTTACTTGAGCAACACAGTCCAACTGAGCATCACTCAGCGCTCCCGTCTCATGGACATAAGACTGACGTAAAGCAGCAATCAGCCGATCGGCAGCATCAAGGACGATGCGAATTAATTTGAAACGTTGCTGATCATCTACGTCAGCCACTCTCAACTCTGTGAGTACTTTTTCCAATTGCTCCGCTTGCTGCGCTTCTGTTTGCGATGGCAAAACTGCCACCCACTTGCGCAAATGCTGCTCTTGACCGTTGGTCGAGTGGCTAGAAGCAGGCAGTAACGGCTCTGTCGAAGCCAGATGCTCTTGAAAATCCGATAAAGTTATCATTACTATCCTTAGTCATTACGCAGTGATAGCTGCACAAACTATTAGCAAGCGGGTAAGCGTTAGCTATCGATAGAAGGTCGTAATAACAGCTGCTTATGCACTTATTGGTCATTATTTGTCCATAAATAATATTGCCTCGTCATCATGCAACTTTTAAGCCCCATTGTAAATGTCAATCGGCACCTTAAACGGTCTATCTGGCAGCTCCCTGACCAGCTTAGGTACCAGATAACCGGGTAATGCTGCCAATAGTGACCAATAAAGCGCGACTGCAGACCGCTCGTCGCTATCGAAATGTGCAGCTCCTGCCACTTTATCCAACACGTGCAGATAATAAGGCAATACGCCAGCGGCAAATAAGCGTTGGCTTAAAGCGATTTGAGCAGCAACGCTGTCATTAATGCCTTTTAAAAGTACGGCCTGATTTAATAAAGTTATGCCAGCTGCTCGCGCCCGCTGCAAATACTCTGCTGTGAGCACATCAATCTCATTAGCATGATTACAATGAATGACCATGACGATATGACAGCGACTTTGTGCTAGCCTCTCTAATAATGGCGCATCCAAACGTGCTGGAATCACTATTGGCAAACGAGTATGTAGCCGAATGGTGGTCAGTTGTGGGATGGCTTCCAAGGTATCTAACCAAGCAAATAACCGCCTATTGGTCACGTTTAAAGGGTCGCCGCCACTCAAGATCACCTCATTGATCTCAGGATGCGCAGTAATATAGTCGATGATGCTTTGTTTGGCATCGGCAGTGGGCATATTGGCACTGTAATCAAAATGCTGACGGAAGCAGTAACGACAGTGAATCGCACAAGCACCTGTAATCGTTAACAGCACTCTTGATTTATATTTATGCAATAAGCCTTTGGTCGGGTTATGGTCGTTTTCGGCCAAAGGATCTGCCACGTAGCCAGTCACTGTGGCTTGCTCTTGTTGGTCAGGTAGCACTTGCTTTAATAAAGGATCATGGCTATCGCCAACGGTCATTTTTGCGACAAAAGCACGCGGCACTCTTAGCTCAAAATGCTCAGGCACATAAACGTCAGCACGCAAGGATTCCAGTTTTAGGATACTAAGCAGCTCATCAATGCTGGTAATGCCTTCGGATAATTGCGTTTGCCAGTTTTTTTGTGTGATTAAATGGTTTATCATGACAACCTAGTACCTGTGCCTAAAAGGCGTCATTATACGCCCTTAGTGAGTACCCTATCAAAGCATACCAGTCATCCATGAATAGTTGGCGTGACGACAGCGCTTAGCACAGTTATCTCCACACCCAAATACTGATCATATATTCGCAACCTTTAGGAGTTTCTTGTGGCAAGTTTTTCTACTAATGAATTTAAAGCCGGTCTAAAAGTCATGCTCGATGGCAATCCTTGTGCCATTCTTGAAAATGAGTTTGTCAAACCTGGTAAAGGTCAAGCCTTTAACCGTGTCAAGTTGCGCAATCTTCGTAGTGGTAAAGTATTGGAGCAAACTTTCAAGTCAGGTGATAGCTTAGAGGCGGCTGATGTCATGGACACTGAAATGAACTATCTATACAACGATGGCGAGTTTTGGCATTTCATGCATCCTGAAAGCTTTGAGCAAATCCAAGCTGACAAAACAGCAATGGGCGACTCAGTACAATGGCTAAAAGAAAACAGCAATGCCGTATGTACCATCACTCTATTTAATGGAAGTCCATTGTCGATCACGCCACCCAACTTCGTTGAGTTACAAATCACGGAGACAGATCCTGGCGTACGTGGTGATACTTCAGGTGGTGGCGGCAAACCTGCTAAGTTAGAGACAGGCGCGGTTGTGCGTGTACCATTGTTTGTTCAGCAAGGTGAAGTCGTCCGTGTCGATACCCGTACTGGTGACTACCAAACTCGCGTTAACTAATCGCTCGACTTGATTTAGGGGGTGTCCTCATTTCAAAAATGGCGATAAAAATGAGATAAATTGCCATCAAACGAGGAAAATAGCGCAGATAATATCGAGATATTGATAAACTATTTGACGATGTTTGGCAAAATTTAGCCATTTTTAGCGCATTTAGAGAATGCTCGATTGAATTGAGGACACGCCCTAGTAACGCATAAAAAAAGCTTAACCATTATTAAATGGTTAAGCTTTTTTATTACTTGTCAGAAAGTCATCGAAAAAACATCATAAACAAGCACTAAAACGGTTTTAACAATCAGCACAATAAATATCAGCACAATAAAGAATGCATTTGTGCGATTTAGTAGATCTATCTTGGCAAATTAAGTCTGCCTTACTCTCTTAATCAGCTGACGATTGCTTATGCATCAGCCAATATTGTACCAAGGCGTTTAGCTGCTCTTGTTTAAAGGGCTTGGTGCAATAATCCTGCATGCCCACATTGAGATATTTTTCGCGCTCGCCATCCATTGCATTAGCGGTCAAAGCGATAATCGGTGGCAGCACTTGAGGATCATAAAGTTCGTGTAACTTAATGGTTGCCTGTACGCCATCCATAATCGGCATATGATGATCCATCAAAATGAGGTCATAACGCTCAGGGTACAACGCAAAAGTCTCAATCGCTTGCTGCCCATCGGTGACATGCGTAACCGTATGACCACTATTATTCAGGGCTTTTTTGGCTATCGTCGCGTTGACACTGTCATCTTCAACTAACAATATATGACCAGAACGCTCCTGAGTGGGCACTATCATAGTAAAGTCGTTTGAATCTTGCCAGCTCTCGTACTGCTCCTCACCGATAGTAGGTAGCGGTAATAATACCGTGAAGGTAGTCCCAACCCCGACCACACTATCTACATTAATGCACCCACCCATTAGATCCACCAGAGATTTACACACAGACAGTCCAAGACCTGTACCACCATACAGACGATGGGTCGATTTATCGGCTTGATTGTAAGCATCAAATATCGCGTCAACTGATTCAGGCTTGATACCGACGCCTGTATCGGTGACCTGAATATATAAGGTCATGTTTTCTTGGGTATTGCTCTCTTCAATGATACTGTCACCACTAATGGTCTCATCAGTCAAAACATCATCAGATTCATCATTTCTAGACTTGTCATTTTTAGACTTGTCATTGATATAGCAACAATTGGGCACGTGCTTAACATCGATACTCACTCGCCCACCTTCACGGGTGAATTTGATGGCATTATTGACAAGGTTGACCATGATTTGTTTGAGACGTACCGGATCCCCTTGCACATAAGGTGATAGCGATTCCATATAATGGTAGTCTAAAATCAAGCCGCGCTGTCGAGCTTTGATAGCAAAGAGACTGACCACTTCATTACATAAGGTGGACAAGTTCATCGGGATGGCATCAATGGTCATTTTGCCAGACTCAACTTTCGATAAATCCAAAATACCATTGATAATCGCTAGCAAATGCTCATTTGAGACTTTTATATTGTCCACATACTCTTGTTGTTCTTGGCTGAGCTTAGTCTCGCTAAGCATCTCTACCATGCCGATAATGCCATTCATCGGTGTCCGTATTTCATGGCTCATGTTGGCCAAAAAGTCCGATTTCATCTCATTGGCATGCTTGGCGACACGTTGTTTATCTTGTAGTTGTAAAGCATCGGCAGCCATCATCGCAAACTGGGCCAATAATTTTTCTTGCTTGGCATCAAAGCCATGATAAGGCTCTGTATCCATCAGACAAAAAGAGCCTAGACGATACGTCTTATTGTCTTCATGCATGATAATGGGAGCACCCGCATAAAATCGTAAATGCGTAGACTCCGTCACCAATGGGTTTTGATCAAAGCGACTGTCTTTTGACAAATCTGCGACCACAAACACCCCATCCGACAGCAAGGTATAGTTACAGATAGCCACTTCACGCGCCGTCGTACATATATCAACAAGCCCATGCACAGATTTTAGATACTGAGTCTCCTCATCCATAAAGGTAATAGTGACAACTGGCATGTCAAAAAACAACTTAGCAAGTTCAGTCAGACGAGAAAAAGCAGGCTCATCATTATGGTTGAGCACCTGATATTTTTTGAGCTTGCTAATACGATCTACTTCATCTGCGGCGACTGGGTAGCTGCGCTTAGGTGAGTTGGGTATCCTCAAGGTGGACTCCATTCATTAGACTCAGACGTTCGTCTGCTTTATCAATAATTGTAACGCTTCACTCACCATCAGCATTGCCACGACCGATGTCACCACTACTGCTGAACCATAACCGCCGCAATGTAAACCGCCCGTTTGACAGATTTTATCGACGCGTGGTGGTTCTGTAGAATAGACGCATTTGATGCCGAACTTTTCTTTTAGAGCGCTATTAATGCCTTTTTCGTGACGTAATTTATTGCGAAGCTTGGCCAGTAGTGGATCTTGATAGCTATCGCGCAAATCACTTACCGTAATTTTACTAGGGTCTATCTTACCACCCGCACCGCCTGCACAGACCAATTTTAATTTATTGAAACGACAATGTAGGGCGATAGCAAGTTTGGCCTGCATATCATCGACACAATCTAGAATGACAATAGGATGACCTTGAGCAATGGCAGCCTTTGCTTCTTCACGGCTCGGCAGGAGTGCGGCAACATTATCGACTGTCAGGAAATCATCAATTAAGTTGACGATGACCTTGGGATTAATCTCACCAAGGCGTTGCCCCATCGCCGCAATTTTGCTTTGCCCAAAGGTACTGTCTAACGCTGGCAATTGCCGATTGACATTAGAAGCCACCAATACATCCAAATCAATCAGAGTAATAGTGCCAACTGCGGTACGAGCCAAGGCCTCTGCTGCCCAAGAACCAACGCCCCCGACGCCAATCACATACACATGTGCTGCCGCAAAAGTATCAACGGCTGAGCGACCATAGAGGGTTTGCGTTCCTTGGAAACGCCGCTCATATTGCTCACTTGCGCTATCACTGTCGTCATGAGCGACAGAATGCTCAACGGTATTAGGCTCTACAAACGACTGGTCAAATAATTGTGCTTCACTCATAACAGATTAAACGCTCTTTTTAAAGGTGGTAACTCAAGTTGCTTTTATTTTATTCTCTATCACGTTACTTTTTACTGTTAGTAGCCATTACGCTTTTGACGGTATAGGATACTGCCAGTCAGTACGTAGGGCATCGCAACTATTTTGCCATAGTTGCTCGGCAAGGCGATGTGACGGTACATTGAGTAACTCACTCAGACTCAGCAGCACCCATGGCAAATTGGCGGGAACGTTTATATTATGAGCAGAAGTATCATCCCCTTCATTGGCTGAATTTTGCCCAAGCGCTGACTGGCTATTGTTTGAATGCTGACACATAATGGGTGTCATATCCGGACAGTCAGTTTCAATCACCAAGCACTCAAGACCATAACTATCAACGGCTGCTTGAATCGCGCGACGCAGTTTTTTAGCATTTGGATTGGTGACTTGTCCAGTAACGCCGAGCTTAAATCCTAGTTTTACAAAAGCCTTTGCCTCTTGCTCACCACCACTAAAACTATGCGCGACCCCGCCCAAATTATGCGCATTATAATCATGTGCTTTCAATATGGCTAACGCTTCAGCATGAGCTTTTCGAATATGCAGCATCACCGGCAGCTGATGGGTCACTGCCATATCCAATTGTGCCTTAAAAAAATACTCTTGCTTGGCTAGAACATCAGGCTGTTTCATCTCATCTGTAAAAGTATCTAAGCCAATCTCACCGATTGCTAATGGGCGCTCGTCAGCGAGCATCTTTGCCATACTATCCAGATGTGCTTCTGTATGCTGCTTGATATAAAAAGGATGCAAACCCAGCGCAATATGAGCATCTAGAGACGAGTTATGCTGGTTAGCAACCTTAATTATCGATGATTGCACTATAGTTGCTTGCGCTGTAATCGATTGAAAATCTTCATTAATTAGGCGTTTAGTCTCATACAGACGATCGAAATGCTCATATAAATAACCCACCAACATAAGGTGGCGCATTCCTTGCTCACACGCTTTTTCTACCTGTACCGCTCTATCATTATCAAATACTGGTGCGTCAAAATGTGTATGCGTGTCAATCAGTGGCAAAGCAGACGATGAATGCGGCGCGATATAGGGTGAGTCAAGAGCAGTCATTAACAGGTTCCAAACTTAATCGTTGTTAGGGCATGTCCTCAATCTGAACGAAAGTGCCTAAATAGGCAAAATCACCATGAGAAAAGTCCACACTTAGCATCTGAATGATCATAATGCGTTTTGTTTTTTAATCTCGCTTTGTGGGTGACTGTCTGATTGTCGACTGTTACCTGTTTGGTGGCTGCTACGACGCGGTATTAGTAATAAAGCCGTACCAACTGCGCTTAACATAAGCCATTTTTTTTTGCTAATACGATGTGCCATTACCTCCACCCCTTTACAGCTTGTTTGTTTTTTAGAGTGCACTAAAACATTATCTTATCAATATTCGGTATATCTAAATTACTTAGTATACTGGGATATAGTAATGGCTGTGTTTATCTGTGTTATGAATACGCAAGCTTATGTACGGTGTCATATTTTCAATAAAACCGCACGAGACTATAGCCTGATTGAGCTTGCGTTTAACGCTTGAGAGGGTAAGTCGTGATACCACTACTTGGACTATCTACTTTAGTAAAACCTTGTGACGTAGCTTTTGGTGCTTGATTGCGCCTCGGTACGAGCGGATTGAGTGGCATCAATTCGTAATCTGCATCGACATTGCCATCCCAGCCTTCTGTCCCACTTAGGGGCAATTGCTTAATCGTCCCGTTTTTGTCAATGACCAGCTGTAGGACACGCATTTGGTTAAACTTGCGTTCAGTCACACTCGCCACTGCACCGCCATCGCGTAAAATGGTTGGTTGTAAAAATATGATCAAGTTGCTCTTTTGCGTGTTGTCATTGTCAGAACGGAACAATCGACCGATAAAAGGCACATTACCCAAACCAGGCACTTTTTGTTGGCGCGTCGTGGTGTTATCGCGCATCAAACCGCCTAGAGCGATGGTCTGTTGATCGTCGGCTAGAATAGTCGTGTTGATGAGGCTCTTATTGGTAATCAAACCACTGGCATTACCCGTACTACCTGGCACGACTGACGATACTTCTTGCGATACCTCCAAGCGTACTGTGCCATTATCACCAATATGCGGAATGACATTGAGATTAATACCAATATCTTGGCGATCAATCGTTTGAAATGGATTGTTTGAATTGTTGCCACTGGTGGTAAAAGAGCCAGTCACAAAAGGCACGTTTTGACCAACCAAAATACTCGCCTTCTCATTGTCCAATGTCAAAATTGACGGCATAGACAGTAGATTGGCACTAGTAGAAGAATCCAGTGCTTGTAAGATGGCACCATAAAACTCAGTATTACCCTGACTGTCTTTTCGACTGTCTCCAATCCCTATCAAAGCACCAGCGATAGAGCTGGCAGCAGCGCTGATACCTGCCGTACCAGTACCTGCTAAGGCGGCAGCCGCAAGGGTTGTCGCACTAGCACCAACATTGTTGAAGTTTACTACCCCATAACCACTGTTGGCATTACCCAGCGCCCACTGCACACCCAGTTGGGTCGCATCATCGCCCGATACTTCGACAATAGCGGCTTGAATCAATACTTGTGCGCGGCGACTGTCTAATTGGCTGACCGCGTCTTCAATCTCAAACATCAGCTCGGGTGCGGCATTGACGATCACAGCATTTTGCGTTTCATCAGCGATGATACTGAACGGCCGACCGCCCACCCCCGTACTCGTTCCACTTGCGCTGCTAGCAGGCACTACTGCTGTACTGCTATTACCAATGCTATCACTGGCTGCACCATTAATCGATGCACCTGTCGTACTTGCATCATTTAGCGAGGCAGCCTCTAATGTCGAGGTCGCGCCAGCGCTATTGATAGATTGATTGGCTAGCAAGCCACGTAGCATATCTGCAATATGACCAGCACTGGCATACTTCAATCGAAAAACCCGCAAACCACTCAGGCGTCTTGTAGGTGTGGTATCCAGCTGATTGACCATTTCTTGGACTTTGGCGATCATCTCAGGGCTGCCTTTGACCAGCAGCCTATCACTGGACGTATCGGCAATGACTTTCAGCTGATTATTGCCCCCTTGTGCTTGCCCACTACCGGCACTTGCCACCAAAGCACTGATCAACTCCATCATGCGCTCTGCATCGACATGTCGTAGCGGTATCACTTGCAAACTGTCATTAACGTTGCTGTCTAAGTCACGGATGAGCGCAGTTAATTGATTCAAGCTATCAGCGCGATCTGACAATACCAACGCATTAACACCAGGCACAGCAGCAGCATGGGCAGATTGTGGCATGAGTGGTCGTATGACTCCCAACACCTCTGCCGCTTGAGTATTGGTTAAATAAATGACCCGAGTTGCCAGTGCTTCACCGACACTATCACCGCGCAAATCGACGGCCACACCAGACTGCTTGGCGACATTATCCGGCACCAGTTTAACAGTTGTACCTGAGTCAATCGCGGCAATACCATTGACTTGCATCACACTCAAAAACAGCTGATAAATCTCATCGCGAGACAAAGCCTTATTGGAGATGACCGTCACATTGCCATTGATACGTGGATCAAGAACAAAGTTTTGATCGGTAATGGTCGCCACTTCATTAATAAAGGCTTTAATATCAGCATCTTGCAAGTTGACTTTCCAACTCTCGGCACTAACAAGACCTGTACTGGCCGCCCATAGCGGTATGGCTAGGCAAAGAGGACGGCATAGGCGCATCAAGCGCTGTAAGGTATGGTGCAAAGGCGTGACTGAAAATTTATGAGAACGTACCATATTGATAATTACCTACAGTGATGTCGCTTAGTATGTACTGAATATTGTCAGCTGGCGTGTTGCTACCATAGCCCCAACCAGATGGTCATTATTTACTTAAAACGGCCTAATAAGAAAGAGCTTACTAAAACATTGCTTGCCTAAAATTGCTGGCGAATCGTAATCACTTGCTCGCCACGTTTGACTTCTATTTGTGCTTCGCCTGCTTGCTGTACTTGTTGCAGGATACCAGCATCTTGGCTAGGATTATTGCCCACACTTTGACCATTAACGGTCAAGACCTGATCACCCGGCTCTAGTCCTAGACGATTGCGTAGTTTTGAAGGCATCGCCGCCGTTACCTGATAGTTTTCGCCTGAGGCCATGACACCCATCCTGCTCAGATAACTGGCTGGATTTTCTTTCAGTGACGTGATGGCCTCATCGATAGCAGATTGCGGACTGCTCTCAGGAGTCGTCTCTGCTGTGGACTCAGTATTATCTTGTGCTGGCATTGGAGCACTGGGCAATGCGTTACTGTTTGGCAAACGCTGATTGCTGACGGCACCTGCTAGCATATCGCTTTGGTCGAGTGCCATCGCCTCTGCCATTCTAATGACCGTTTGCTGATCACGGGCATCGGCGATGATGACGGCATTCCAGTCGACAGCGATCAGAGTATAGTCACTGTCTTTTAGACTGTCACCGATGCGATAGTTTTTGACCTCGCCATTGACGTCTAATAAGGCGGACGACATGCTCTCTGGCACGGCTAACAAAACCCCTTTTAAGCCAATATTAGGGGGTGGCTGTACCGCCGCAGCGACAGGATCGGGGTCAGCAAAAATGGCAAACAGACCACTGTAATCATCGCCAGATGTATTAGCGTTTTGTAGAGGAGCTAGCGGTAAAGCTGGTGCCAAAGGCGCAGCTAGCAACAACCACAATAGCCGTGCCGCCGTCCAGCACAGCCAAGCAATTGCTAATAGTAGCAGCCAACCAGCGCAGCGATTGAGAACATTGATGATGGGTTTTAAGGTAGCAGTAGACATCTAGCGCGTCCCCAAACCGGCTAACAATGGCTGGCGCACACTGACAACGGGCGTATCTTGCGGGGCTTGTCCTTTGTATTCAGGCATATTTTCTAATAAACGCTGGGTCAAGCTAACATCTAGCATATTATCGCCATCGACATACAGATCCCCTAAGCGCTTATCTTGATTGTTTAATAAATTGACGTGCAGCAAATTTTTATCATTTTTTTGTTCCGTACTAAGCTCGGCATGCATCGCTGGCATAGTGATATAAAAAACCTTACCACCACTCGGATAACCTACTTCACCGCCAACCCAAGTCAACTGACCATCGGCCTCACTGAAACCAGAGGACTTTTTATTGGAGTCATTATCCGAACCGATCTGCCGTTTTAACGATACCGCATTGACTTGAATCGGTGTGTTGGGCAGCTGCCAATCGACCACACTGGCCAATGTTTCCGGCGCAATCTTGCCGCTCATATCATCAATCTGCCATGCGCTGGTGCCCAGCTTTATTTGACCGTTTAATCTGGTCTGCTCTGTCGTGATATCGACTTCTGCACCCAACTTACCCAAAAATAATTGCCACGGCTGCCACGACCAATTCGCCGCACCTGTCAATGGCGTTGCTGACAAAGGCAGCTGCCAAATCGCTGAGCCTTGCCATAAGTTGCCCGACACGTGCTGCACATAAGAATTATTAGGTGCATATTTTTCAAGTAGCCACGACGCGGGCATTTGCAATAAGGCAAATAGCGCAAATAATATAAACCCAAATAGCCACCACAGCTTACGGGGACGCTTATGAGACGACGCAGAGACTTGGGCCACGGTTACACAACTCTTATATAAGGTAAAAACGTCATTATCATAACAAACAATAGCATACAGATGACAGAAAAAAAGCCAGTATCTTTTTACCAAAATATTGGCAATAAAGATACTGACTTCTGTCTACTAATGCACTTTTGACTCAATCGTTATGAAAGTCATAAGGACAAAGTAATGCCTAGCATTGCTATTCGAATCTTGACAGATTAAATAGCGAAATCTTCAATGTCACGACCTGCTGCTAGCGCATCAACCAACCATAATGGCTTGCGACCGCGACCCGTCCACGTCTCTTCATTATTATCGGTGTTGCGATACTTGATGTTACGCTTTTTCTCTAACGTCTCACCAGCCTTTAAAATCTCTTCGATGGTGCTATTACTCTCTTCGGCAATTTTTTCAAACTGCATATAAGCATCATACAAACGCTGATGTTGCTTTTTGGCAATTAACTGTTGGGCGTTTTCAGTGATCGCACGTAGCTCATCGACGTTTAAACTGTCTAAATCAAGGGCTGTATTGTTGTTCATAATAAATCCAACTTTTATATAAGGGATATAAACCTAATAAATATAATACTATTTATTAAGCGCTAAAGAGTGCCAATTCACAAATAATAAGTAGTAATACGAAATTTAATAGTCAATTTCATTCATTGCTTATCAAAACGTTATTATTAGTGACGTTGATAAGCTATTACCAGTGGCATTAATAAGTAGGGACAATATAAACAAAAACAGTATTCATAACAATAGGGAATTAATGAACTTTGTAGTCAATATGCAACAATATCAATACAATAAAACCAATCATAAGTTTTATGTTAACGCAGTCACCAAAATAACCATCGTAATAACTTTATAGTGATCGGACTATATCATACGAAATAGCCAATAATTAGCCTAATTTAATGCTATATCTTTTATCCACTTAAAAAACCTTTATTTGGACCAACTTAGGAATAAAGCCGGTAAATAATAATATTATAAAAAGCAGTAATTAAACAACATTAGTCAATCCACTCAATACAGGTAAGCGTATTAATGCTATAAACAATAAACCTTCAGATAGTCGCTTCTGTTCAAATCGAGGACACGACCTAGGGAGGCGAAAAAAATTTATATCAGCAGAACGCCATTTTTAATGTCCCTTTTTTATTTTGAACTGCTTAATTGCCATATTACTTAAGTACCATACTGCTTATTATTCGATGTTAATTCAACAGACTAAGCCCGTTGTGCGCTAAGCTCAGTCATCAAATCAAGAGCGGATTCGGCACTTAATAAATACGGATTGAAATCAACTGTCGTAGAGTATTTGAGATAAATCGCGGCGTTAGATTCGGTTGGAGAAGCATAGTTCATTGACCATTTTGCCCATTTTCTATGCTTGAGCTCACGTGTTTCAATCACCTGTAAATCGTGATGACGCTGATCGGCAATGAGAGCGTACAATAAACGATTAATCTGTGCTCTAGGTCCTTCGACCGTTTGTAAAAAATAGTCTTTATTAAAGGTCAACATACCCGTGATGCCATTTGCCGCATTATTGGCTTGGGCTTGCTGCAAAATCTCATTAAAGTCTTTCGCTGATACGTCTGGGTTTGCACGGCTCACGTACGTCATACTCATTAAAATATGCGCATCTGAAGTTGATGATGTCATCTCTGGTCTCTTATGCAATGTGATAGGGTGTTGGCACCTTTATAAACGTCAATTAACTGATAGCAAACCAAGACTTCTTCTTGGCAGAAGCCTCTTTTTCTTCTTGCTCTTGAAGTTCTGACAATGTATCAATCAGCATCATGATTTGGTTGGCGCTCATCAGATAAGGATTGAACTGAGTGCTTGTCGAAAATTTAAGCGCCAGTCCTTTATTCTCATCACTTGGGATGAGATATTTCATCGACCACTTATTCCAGTGGCGCTGCTCAATCTCGCGACATTCAATAATCTGTAGGGAAAAATGCCGCTCGTCTTTTACAAGCTTGCGTAATAGCTCATTAATGACAGGTCTCGCTCCTTCAATGCTTTGAAGAAAGTAATTGTGATTGAATACCAATGCACCTGTAATGCCATTATGCTCATTATTCTGCTGCGCTTGCGCTAGGATACGCGTGACCTCCCCATTAGGGTTGTCTTTGTTATAACGGCTAATATAGGTCAAACGTGTAATAATATGCTCGCCATGTAGCATATTTGACTGGTTCTTTTCTGACAGCTCAGCGACGTCCATAACGCACTCCGATAAATTATTTAGATTTTCTTGTAAGCAATAGCCAAATGCATCGCTACGATGAGTGAGTAAAATTTAGAGTTTGATTCTTTTGGAAAACTCACCCACACCCTGCGATAAACCACCACTGGTAGAGCACTGGATCTTTTGTATGAGAGCCAATAATTGCGGGGCATCGGTACACTGCTCCAGATTTAGCAGGTAACCCCATACATCTTCAGATGGTGCATTTTTTTCGATATAAGTCGCCAATTCTGACTTTAATGTCTCAAAATTAACATCAGCGGCTTTGCGCTTAAAATAGCCAGTAAAAGAAGCTGTCTTTTTTGGCTTATCGTTAAAGGTAGCATCAAACTCAGCGGCACTATTGCTCTGCAATTGAATGGATTGAGGCTGAAGTGCTTTGCTGTCTTCATTAGCTGGCGTCGTGGGCTGTATTTCAGCCACTTGCTGCTCAGTGACAGTACGTGGTGCCGCTGGTTGCGAGGTTACATACGATTGACTTGCAACGCTGGCATTATCATCTGCTATCAACTCAATACACTGAAACTCTTGTAACAACTCAAACAGAGGTGCTATCCCGCCAAACTCAGCGAACATCTTACTGTTATCAAGCGAATCAAGATATTGTTGATAAGTCTTTTTGCCATCAATCATGATTAACAATGTTCTCGCCTCTCGCGGTAACACACCTAGACTTTGTGTCTTAATTTCTTCTCGACCCAAGTCGCTTTTTCGAAATACATCGCTATTATTCATCTGATAAACCTAACGCTGATACTTAAGCAAACACGACCACAATACGGTGCTGCCTAAATAATTTTTGATACTTTGGGCTATAAATCCACCCTACCTTGAACTTTTATAAATTCTTTCAAAACCATTTTTTTTAAAAGATTTAAGGTGTAATTTTTGCTAAATCATTGGCGACTTTTTATTATATCAACACATTTAATGAAGCGTTAGCATTAGCAAAATCTAATAGAATGAACGGTTGATATAGGATATAAGTGGTCATTTTAATAATTTCTAGCGAAAAAAATATAAAAATAACCATGAATAATTTCGTTTATAGATATGGTTGATATGATAAACAAGAAGATAAATAGCTAACAGAAATGAGGAGTTTTTCTTATTCTATCGTATTTCAAATTCACTTTTTTATGCTGTATAACATTATCGAGAGCAATAAAGTAATTGTTAAATTATAAGTATTTTCTTCATTAACTATTTACGCTTACTTTATTTTCTCCATAAAAAAAGAGCCTATTTGTATAGGCTCTATCTAACTTAATCAACATTCTTTATTTACGTATTCCTCTAAGGTATATCCTAGAATGGAATATCATCATCGACAGGACCATCTGGCATTGCTGTCGGCTTTGATTGTGCAGGCTTTTGAGCAGGTTGATTAAACTGATTCTGCTGAGCAGGTACACCTTGATTATTGTTAAAGCTGTTTTGACCACCGCTAGATTGGTTATAACCACCTTGCTGAGCAGGCTGACTGTTTGCTTGCTGACCAAAATTACTCTGGTTACTTTGACCGCCTTGGTTGCCGTAGCCTTGATTTTGGCCACCTTGGTTATTATTACTGAAGCCGCCATTATCCTGACCACCCGTTGCGCCATCCAGCATTTGCATTTGCTCAGCGCGAATCTCAGTAATATAGCGGTCTTGACCATTGGGATCTTGATATTTGCGGGTACGCAAACTGCCTTCGATATAGACCTTACTGCCTTTACGCAGATACTGCGCGGCGATTTCGCCTAGACGATTAAAGAGTGAAATACGATGCCATTCGGTGGCTTCTTTCTTTTCACCGCTTTGCTTGTCTGTCCACTGCTCTGACGTCGCAACCGAGATATTGGTCACGCTACCGCCGTTACTAAATTGACGTGCCTCAGGGTCTGCTCCAAGGTTACCGATGATGATAACTTTATTAACTCCGCGCATAGTTCCGTCCTCTTACTTATGAATAATTTAATTACGAGCTTTAATCGAGTCTTTAATATAAACCATTAATTCTATCAGTAATATGGCTTTACTTTAACTATTTTCTTTTAAAATATCTAGTCGCTGTATACAGCAAACGACATGCTACGTCGTGCAGTGTTGAGGCTTTATCTTTATCACTATTAAAAATCAGCTTCCCTCTGTGCAATACTATTCATTATTTTGAAGTATCAACATCTTAGCGAGGATTATAAGTAGAAAGGACTCCTTAGAGCCCTGAAAAACACCATAAAATATCAGTAATGCCAACGATTATTTATTATTACGATGCATACTGAGAGTAACGCTACCCAGCTCTACGCCAAACTTTTTCATGACTGAACGATTGAGCATGACATCGTCATTAATAAGATACATCCAGTCATCAAAATTCACTTTGTAAGTCTTGTCCTCAACGGGCAACTCTAATACGTAATTCCAATGCAAGGTATTGCCAACCACTTCCCCTGTCGCCTCGCCAATAACATCACCTGCCGTACCTTTCCAACTACCATCCATTTGCTTGGTCAGTCGCCATATACGCTGCGATTTTGTGCCATCTGCCCAGTCAAACTTCTCATCCAATACAATGACGTTATCACCTTCGTGAGTGGCATCAATATCGACGTAAAAGCGTTTTTTGACCTCGCCATTGCGACCTTGAAACATGCCCCAGCCACCAATCTGACCGGAGAAAAATTCATGCATATCAAGCGTTGGTGTGGTGTTTTGATAAGCCTGAATATTTTGGGTAGCGCAGCCAGAGGTCAAAAGCGTGGCAGATAGCCCAAAACCTATCGCCAGCTTGACCATTGCTCGGGGAGCAACATCTTTACCAAAAAAAGCACCATTCAACAGCATTTTAAACTGACTCATATTAATTCCTTTTGAACAGAGATGAATTTTTAGTTTTCACTTATTAGGGTCTGTCTACGCGGTTATTACCTACTCAGTTTTGCCTATCTAGGCTTATTTCTATAACCTTTAGATTGTTGTATAGTTAATCTATTAAAGATCTAATGGACTTTGCGCCAAGCTCGATAGCTGCTGCCGTGAATCCTCTGTCAACTGGGTCTTATCCAGCTTTAAATAAGCCACTTGTTCTTTTGCCATGACCACCAGTTCATCAACGCCGTCTACTGCTAACACTTGCCGCGACCAATCTTGTATGTTGATGTTTTTGGGAATCGTAACGGTCGTACTTGATAAATACGGTGGATCAGCAATCGGGATAATAAGCAGCAACGAAATGCCCATAATGATAGCCAATATCCCCCACGCCAGCAGATTAGGCTGACTCAATAACAAGCCACCCATTGCCCCGCCCACAAATGCACCAAAGAACTGACTGGAAGAATTCAGCCCCATAGCCGTGGCTTTATTGGCAACTGGTGCGCGCTTGGATATCCACGAAGGAATCGTTGCTTCAAGCAGGTTAAAGCCCATAAAGTATAGCAGCAAGCCTAAAATAATACCGACGCCGACCTGACTACCCAATGCTAGCACTGCTAAGGCAACGGTCATCAAGGCAATCGCACCCAAGAATACTTGGCGCATTTTGCGTTTCTTTTCGGCAATGATAATAAAAGGAATCGCGACGGCAAAGCCGATAAATAATAACGGCAAATAAACCAAACCCTGCTGACGTACGGATAGACCCATCACCTCATTGAGCTGATGCGGCAATATGACAAATATCGCCGTCATGGTCAGATGAAGGGCAAAGATACCGATATGCAAGCGGTTTAAATCGCCGATTTTTAGTACCGTCGCCAACTGCTGACCAATCGATTTATTATCTAAATTATGCTTTAGCACTCGTAGCGGCGTCGGTACGAAAAAAAGCAGCAGCATCGCTAGAATAGCAAACCCTGAGGTCAACCAAAACAGCCCAGAGATACCAAGCGAACCGACCAATAGCGGACCAAAAGCAAATGCCAACATGATGGAAGTCGCAATGGTTAAACCCATCGTGGCCATCGCTTTGGTGCGCATCTCTTCGCGCGTCACATCAGCGAGTAGCGCCATCAATACCGCAGAGACCGCGCCACTACCTGCCAGCGCCCGACCGATAATGACTTCATAAATATCCGTGGCATTGGCGGCGATGATACCGCCAAGAGCAAATAGCACCAGACCCAAAAAGATAATCGGTTTACGCGGAAACTTATCAGCAGCAAGACTCATCGGTATCTGAAAGATCGCCTGCCCTAGCCCATAAATACCGACCGCTAAGCCAATTAGAAACGGTGTCGCATGCGCATAATTGTCGCCATACACAGAAAACACGGGCACAATCATAAACAAACCAATCATCCGCAAGGCAAATATACCACCGACCCCGAGAATTGCCCGTTTTTCTACGCTATTCATACTTGCCTCACTGGTTCGTCATTGCTGATTTGTCACTGCTGCGCTGCTTATACTATTGTGACTCTATCAAGGCTTTAGCTATAAATTAAGCCCACTAGTATAAGACATTCGCCATCAGGTTGCCGAGACTTTTGTCTTTTTACGCTTCCTTTGACCATTCCTGCACTTACCTGTAGGAGTGACACCATAATTTTGTTACCAAGTGCATCTGATGGGTCACCATACCTTGAATAATCCCTCCATCATGACAATAAAGCAAGGCAGCGCAGACATTGTTGCCTAAACAGCACTTATGACGCATGTCCTTATAAAAAGGCATATCCTAAAGTGACACAGCTTGAACTGATACAGCTTGGATAAATTTATAACAAACCCTCCCTATTAGTTAACACTGATTTGATTTAGATTTGCTTATTAAAGTCAAAACAAAGCACAAAATAAAAACAGTCATTCATATTGTTCGATACAACGCTTAACTTTTATCAAACGATATGCATTTGAGAACTATCCACGCTTTTGTTTAACCCATGAACTCACCTTAAATTACCCATATTCATTAGTTACTCATATTAGTTACCTATATTATTATTGAACGACGACCATCTTTTTTAAATACCATTTTAGCAAATAGGAAACCTATCACCGATGGCACATGACCATATCGCAATACGCGGCGCACGTACTCATAATTTAAAAAATGTCGACTTAGACATTCCACGAG
Organism: Psychrobacter sp. K31L; assembly: GCF_017942195.1. Lineage (NCBI taxonomy): Bacteria > Pseudomonadati > Pseudomonadota > Gammaproteobacteria > Moraxellales > Moraxellaceae > Psychrobacter > Psychrobacter sp. K31L. Next base: position 304,976 of record NZ_JAGKSC010000002.1, read on the forward strand.
ATAAATTCGTGGTCATTACCGGCTTATCAGGTTCTGGTAAATCTTCATTGGCATTCGATACCTTGTATGCCGAAGGGCAACGTCGTTATGTCGAGAGCTTGTCGGCGTATGCGCGTCAGTTCCTCTCGCAAATGGAGAAGCCTGACGTCGATAGTATCGAGGGTCTATCCCCTGCGATTGCTATCGAGCAGAAATCAACCAACCATAACCCGCGCTCTACGGTCGGGACGATTACCGAAATTTATGACTATCTGCGCCTGCTGTATGCGCGTATTGGTACGCCGTTTTGCCCTGAGCATGGCGAGCCAATGGTCGCGCAGTCGGTGACTGAGATGGTTGATCAAGTCATGGCACTACCAGATGACACCAAGATTATGATTTTGGCACCCGTCATTCGTGAGCGTAAAGGCGAGCATACGGTATTGCTTGAGCAGCTGATTGGTCAAGGCTTTGTCCGTGTGCGCGTCGACGGTGATGTCTACGATACTGATGAGCTACCAACACTCGATAAAAAGAAAAAGCATACCATCGAAGTCGTCGTTGACCGCTTTAAAGTTCGTGATGACTTAGGTAACCGCGTTGCCGAAAGTTTAGAGACGGCACTACGTCTAGGACAAGGTTTGGTGACGCTACACTTTATGGATGGCAATCCAAAAGAAGGCGGCGATGAAAACCAAGTCATGTCAGCCAAGCATTCTTGCCCTGTTTGTGATCGTGCCGTCTCTGAGCTTGAGCCGCGCATGTTCAGTTTTAACAATCCTTATGGTGCTTGCCCAAGCTGTGATGGTCTCGGTAAACGTCAGTATTTCTCTGCTGAGAAACTGATTACCCATCATGAAAAATCGCTTAATCAAGGTGCGATTAATGGTTGGGATAAGCGTCACGCTTATTACTTTGGTTTGCTCTCTACTGTCTGCAAGCACTTTAAAATTGACATGGATGCACCGTGGCAAGATCTGCCAAAAGAGCAACAAGACCTCATTATGAATGGCTCTGGTAAAGAGAAGCTAACCTTTAACTTTACCGATGAGCGCGGTCGCAAGACTAACAAGACCGTACCATTTGAAGGCGTGCTTCCTTATCTAGAGCGTCGTTATGCTAAGACGCAAAGCAATCTCGTCCGTGACGAGCTGGCCAAATACTTAGCTGATACGACTTGTAACGTCTGCGATGGCGCGCGTCTCAATGAAATTTCACGCAATGTCCGTGTCGATGAGCACACCATTGCTGAAATCGTCAAAATGTCTATCGGTGATGCGGCTGACTATTATAAAACGCTAAAAATTGGCGGTCATAAAGGTGAAGTCGCGGAAAAAATCTTTAAAGAGATTAACGAGCGTCTAAACTTCCTCGTCAGTGTCGGACTTGATTATTTATCCCTTGCCCGCTCTGCTGAAACGCTATCGGGCGGTGAAGCACAACGTATTCGTTTGGCTAGCCAAATTGGCGCGGGTCTCATGGGCGTGATGTATGTGCTCGATGAACCATCAATCGGTCTGCATCAACGCGATAATGATCGTCTATTAAAAACCTTAACGCGCTTGCGTGATTTGGGCAATACGGTATTGGTCGTTGAGCATGATGAAGATGCGATTCGTCAAGCGGATCATGTAATTGATATCGGTGTCGGTGCAGGCGTACATGGCGGTCATATCATCGCTCAAGGTACGGTCGATGACATCATGGCCAATAAAGAATCACTGACTGGACAATATATGTCTGGTAAGAAAAGAATCGAGATTCCAGCGATTCGTCATAAAGCCAAAACGATAGAGGTTGAGGAAAAAGGTAAAGCCAAACCGAAAAAAGTACCGATGACCATTGAACTAAAAGGTGCGTCTGGTAACAACTTACACGATGTTGATTTGTCTTTACCAATCGGTATCATGACCTGTATCACGGGTGTTTCAGGTTCTGGTAAATCGACCTTGATTAACCGTACTTTAATGCCACTTGCCGCGACTCAGTTAAACAATGCTTCGACGCTCATCGCGGATAAGCATGACAGCATCAGCGGTCTTGAGCATTTGGATAAAATGGTCGATATCGATCAAAGTCCGATTGGTCGTACGCCGCGATCAAACCCAGCAACGTATACTGGTGTCTTTACCCCAGTACGTGAAATGTTTGCACAAACGCAAGAAGCGCGTGCCCGTGGTTATAAAGCCGGTCGCTTTAGCTTCAATGTCAAAGGCGGACGCTGTGAGATGTGTCAAGGTGATGGTCTTATCAAAGTTGAGATGCATTTCTTACCGGATATGTATGTGCCGTGTGATACCTGTGAAGGCAAGCGCTATAACCGCGAGACTTTAGAGATTCACTATAAAGGCAAAACCATCGCTGATGTGCTCGATATGACAGTCGAAGATGCCACTGAGTTCTTCTCAGCCATTCCAGCGATTTATCGTCGTCTGCAAGCATTGATGGATGTTGGTCTAAGCTATATTCGCTTGGGTCAGTCTGCACCGACGCTATCAGGTGGTGAAGCGCAACGTGTCAAACTGGCGCGTGAGCTAGCCAAACGTGATACCGGACAGACGCTCTATATCTTGGATGAGCCAACCACTGGCTTGCATTTCCATGATATCGATAAGCTGCTCAATATCTTGCATGCGCTACGAGATAAAGGTAATACCATCGTCGTCATCGAGCACAATCTTGACGTCATCAAAACGGCGGATTGGGTAATTGATTTGGGGCCTGAAGGCGGTAAAGGTGGTGGACTGATCATCGCGGAAGGTACGCCTGAGGAAGTGGCGGAAGTTAAAGAATCCTATACAGGTATATTCTTAAAACCGATGCTTGAGCAAGCGATGAAAGAAGTCAGCTAATAGCATTTAGATAATTATTGATGAAAGGCTACTCTTTAGGGAGTGGCCTTTTTTGTTGGGTTTTAGGTTTATTAGACTAAACTTACTATTTGATTGTATCCACGTCACTGGTATGCGAGCTAATTTTTTTAGTGACTCTCTTTTATTTGAACGATTTAAAGATATATAAAGCGGAGCACTACCAGTGTCTTCTTTCAAAGTCTTTAATTCATCCTTAACAGTACAAAACAAGACGAATATGAATTGATACACTTTTTCATACAATTCCTAAAAAGGTGGTTAGTGATTAAGTACTGTGATAATATTTACATATGTTTACTTTTTAGACATAATGTTTACATTATATTACGCGAAAACTCACTTTAGGCATTTAAATAATGAATTCGAAAAAACGTTTATCACTAGCTATTAGTGCTATTTCATGCACACTATTATTGACTGCATGTGGAGGTGATGATTCTTCATCAACGCCTACTCAGACTACTACACAGAATCCAGCACCAGATTCACAACCAACACCTAATCCAGAACCAACGCCTAATCCAGAACCAACGCCTAATCCAGAACCAATGCCTGATCCAAAACCAACGCCTGATCCAAAACCAACACCTGATCCAAAACCAACACCTGATCCAAAACCAGCACCTGATCCAAAACCAACACCTGATCCAAAACCAACACCTGATCCAAAACCAACACCTGATCCGACCCCAGCTTTTAAACTACCGCTTTCTGTAAATATTCCCAATCTTGTAGAATCAGATTCTAATGAGCTTCCGTATAAACATACGAATTCAGGAGCGGTTGCACTTACTAACGGTATTTATCTTCCAAGACTTGTTAATTTACTTGGTGATGAAGTAAATTGCCCTAGTTCTAGTGATACAGCTTGTCCAAGCTTTATTCGTGTGTGGATAGACTCAAATAACAAGATCCATCAAGACGCTTGGGTGTATTTACCTGTCGATAAAAAGTGGAGCTCTTTGAGTATAAATCCTAGACAACGAATATTTGGTTTTATGGGTTATGGTGATCTTTACTCAGATGGTAGCGTCTTAAGTACTAAAAGATTCGATTCAGAAAATTCTATTTGGACATCTACTCCTGATGGATTTACTGCTAAATACTTAAATAATACGACTTACAAATTCAGTGTTTCTGACAAAAGCTTGAGTAATACTCTGATCGATCCCAAGCGTCCTAATGCGGGAACTTATAGCAGCTCTGTTAAAAGCTTTAGAATTGATTCAGGAATCTCAGAGGGCGAATATTACTATTTTGATGATGCCAAAGTTTATTCGTCACAAGCAGCATCTACATCAAATGATGATTCATCTTATCAAAACATCGAAGCCTATCGCGCTGCTCATTCAACGACAGAAAAGGTTGTTTGCGCATTTAAAGCAGAGTCAGGCTTCGGTAGAACGGGACTTGTATTTAATAGTACTCAGCTGGGAGCAACCTTATATTCATTAGACTCTAACTGTGCCAAAGATATTGATACTACTGGACCAAGTAAAGCAGTCACAGAATATTTAACTCTGATTGATGGTAAGAGAATTTTATTGTTCCCAGCATTATCTTTTGATAGTGTGACGGATAAATCTTACAATACAGCGATTACTTTAAACGACAATGGTGTACCAGCTCATGGTCGTAGATATGGAGTAGGTTATGCTAATGAAACTCAATCTGGATATATTAACCAGAAAGGGTTTGATGAATGGTTAAAAACGGTAGCAAACAAAACATCAGCACTTGTGTACCCTTCTATAAGGAATTAAATCTATTCAGTAAGCTAACTTATAATCAAGAGCTTCATTATTCTTAATGAAGCTCTTACTTTTTCTACAAGTTCTACCAGCTAACTCTTAACGTCGACTTTGAACGCAGATCAACTTATGTACTAATTATTTGTCTTAAGAATGCATACTTACGACGACATTGACACTTATTATGCTTGGGTCTTCAAAAATAGCTAAATCTTGAGTAAGCTTCATAGCTCGTAGGACAAAAATAGCTCGTAGGTTGGGTGGAGCTTGCGACACCCAACAAAATTAAGTAATATCAGCTATTAGTTATAACTTGCAGAATAGCATGCAGTATCGAAGGCACTATCAAAAAGGAGCAACCTACTTCTTCACTGTCAACCTAGCTGATAGGTCTAGCGACTTATTAATTAAAGAAGTTGAAACCCTTCCAAATAATTACTCTTGAAACTATCTTTGTTATCGTCGCCTGCAAGCACTCATGGATGTTGGTCTGAGCTATATTCGCTTGGGTCAGTCTGCACCGACGCTATCAGGTGGTGAAGCGCAACGTGTCAAACTGGCGCGTGAGCTGGCCAAACGTGATACCGGACAGACGCTCTATATCTTGGATGAGCCGACCATTGGCCATTGGCTTGCATTTCCATGATATCGATAAGCTGCTCAATATCTTGCATGCGCTACGAGATAAAGGTAATACTATCGTGGTCATCGAGCATAACTTGGATGTCATTAAAACGGCGGATTGGGTGATTGATCTTGGCCCTGAAGGCGGTAAAGGTGGCGGACTGATCATCGCGGAAGGTACACCTGAGGAAGTGGCGGAAGTTAAAGAGTCCTACACGGGTATATTCTTAAAGCCGATGCTTGAGCAAGGTATGAGAGAAGTGAGCTAGCTAATAGTTAGATAGTAATTGAAAGGCTACTCTTTAGGGGTGGCCTTTTTTTGGTTAGGGTATATCATCTATTTCAATTTTTCACTCAAGTCTTAACCAGCATGGCTCAAGTACCATATATAAGGCACATGTGCACAAAAATATTCTATACTAAAGCTTAGTACAGGAGAGAAAGCAATGATAGACCTTCAAAATATGATATTACCGTTACTAACAGCATTAATAGGTTTTCTCGGTAAATCTTGGGTTGATGAGCATAATCGAAAAAAGGATAACTTTAATCAAATATCAAGCAATGGGTATCAAAAATTATTTGAGAGGAAAATAGACACTTATAACGAACTCGCCTCTATTGGTTTCCAATTTTCTAAATTTGATACAGCATATTCAGGAGCTGTTGAAAGTGCTGACATTAATGAGAATACTAAGAAGACATTGATTCATAAGCATTATATAGAAATATACGAAAGTTATTTGAAATTTGAGAAAACTATACAGAATGACTTCTTGATATTAAGTCCTGAATTAGGAAGCGCTTATTTAGATTGGCAGTCATTTATACATCATGAATCTAAAGAGCTATTGCAGGGTAGCTATCAGATTCACGCTTATGGAATAGATGATGCTATTGAATTACTAAAAAGAGAATATAGAATAACAGAGCGAGAGTCTGACTTTCATTCCAAAATCAGCGAGACTGATAAACATAGCTATGAATTGAAGGCATTGATAATTGGAGAGTTAATCGAATTAAACAGTGATAGATTCAACTGTCTAATAGCACTTATAAAGCATGATATCTTGAAGATTAACAAACGTATTAATAATTTTGATTTATGATCTCTAAAATTATAAAAGCAATTTATAATTCGTAAGTTAATTGATCGTTTCCAAGTTTGACATTGCTTTATCTTACTTTCACTATTATCAATGTTGGATTCATCGTGGCCTATGGTTGGGCTAACAGGAAAAATCAACTCGTAGGTTGGGTTAACGAAGGAAATCCAACTGTCTCATATTCATCAAAGCCAACTCGTTGGGTCTCATCCTTCGACACCAACCTACAATCTAAACGCGGAATCACCTACAATCCGTAGGTTGGGTGGAGCTTGCGACACCCAACAAAATTAAGTAATATCAGCTATTAGTTATAATTTGCAGAATAGCATGCAATATCGAAGGCACTATCAAAAAGGAGCAACCTACTTTTTCACTATCAACCTAGCTGATAGATCTAGCGATTTACTAATCAAAGAAGTTGAAACGCTTCGACATGCTTTTCAAACGGTCAAACAAAAACATCCCTTTCATATTGATGCCATTGTTATCTTGCCAGACCATTTGCATATGTTATGTACTATGCCAAACAATGATGCAGACTTCTCTAAACGTATCAAACTAATCAAATATTACTTTTCTTATCATATTACTAAAACAGAATATATCTCAAATAGCAGACTTAAAAAAAGCGAGCGCGGTATTTGGCAACGTCGATTTTGGGAGCATTGCATTCGCGATGAATCAGACTATCGAGCACATATTGATTATATTCATATGAACCCTATTAAACATGGGTATGTTAAACAGGTTAAAGACTGGCAATACTCCTCATTTCATCGATTTGTGACGGATGGTTTGCTTCCTGTCAATTGGGGCAGATGAGGATATTCTTTTTTAAAGTAAATGTTGGGTGTCGCAACCTCCACCCAACCTACAAGTTAGACATTTTTCAGACTTAAGATAATTACCTACTACCTAAACAAACTCCCTCTCAACATTCATTACCCGCGCATCTACCGTCCGCTCTATCTTCTCCTCAATTTGGCTGCACTGAGACTCGACCTCACGTTTAGACAATCCAACGATCACAAACGTCCATTCACTAGCATCATGCCGATCACGCTCGCCGCTCTCACATACCGCGACACTTGGTGTATTGCCAAAGCGTGCATGCAAGCCGCCCATCCGTTGGCGCTTTTCTTTTAACGAGCTACAGCCAGGTAGAGAAAAGGTCAAAGTTAGAATGACGATATGCATTTTATTCTCCTTACGACAGTGGTTTACGCTTTATAATAGTAGCAAATAAGCACAGCAAGTTATGCTATCGTTACCTTGCCTTATCGATACCTCATAACCAATCACAATGCTCATACTTATACTTATGCCATTCACAAATATCACAATAGCCAACATGCGTATCTAATCCATGACTTCTATCAGCTACGTACAGCAACAGCACATTACTCGACTATGCGTGCGCTGCGGATTACTCCTTATGCAGTATGGCGCTGAGTCTGCCGTGGTGGTGGACTTATGCAAACGCTTAGGGCTTGCGTTGGGGATGAACAGCGTGGAATGTTCGCTGAATTTTAATGCCATTACCCTGACCACCATCTGTGATGAGCGCTGTATCACCACCACCAGAGACACTATCAATCAAAGCATCAACGTCAATTTACTGGTACAAATTCAGCAAATTATCAATAAAACCGAAGCCGACACAGATAGCGACAAGCCAGATAACAATCAGCTGAAATCTGAGCTGACTGACCGCACCACTCTTGCGTTTGATGAATTAGATAAAACAGTTTATCCAACGTGGCTGGTGGGCATATTTGTTGGTGCATCTTGTGCGGCGTTTGCTTATCTAAACGGTGGCAGTTGGTCGATTACCGCAGTGACATTTATCGCTGGTATGGTAGCGATGTTCACCCGTATTTACCTGTCCAAGCAGCATTTTAATCCTTTTATCACCGTCATTGTGACAGCATTTATTGCTTCCTTAATTGGAGCGACGACCTACTATTTTGATATTGGTAATAATGCCGATATTGCGGTTGCCTCTAGTGTGCTCTTATTAGTACCAAGCTTTCCTTTGATCAATTCTTTCTCAGATATCTTAAAAGGCTATGTCAATATTGGGATTGGACGTGCAGTTTTTACTTATATGCTGACCCTATCAGCGTGCGTTGGCATCGTGATGGCACTGGTTTTACTTCGCATACAGCATTGGGGGTTTTAAGATGTGGTTCATTGAGACCGTTGCGCTGTCGTGTATTATTACCCTTGGTTGGACGCTGATGTTTGGCGTACCCAAACGCTATATCTTGCCTTGCTTACTGATGACCGCGTTTGGCTTTGGATTAAAGACGGCTCTTGTTTATCAACATGTACATATCGTGGTTGCCAGCTTTTTTGGGGCGATGCTTGCCAGTTTTTTGGGTGTGTATTTTTCCAAGAAATACACCCTACCGCCTAAAGCGTTAATTTCGCCCAGTGTCATTTGTATGATGCCTGGTATCGCCGCCTATAAGGCGATGGTGAGCATGGTACAGATTGGCTATTTTGGTTTTTCAGACGAGTTATTTAGCCAAATGATGGTGTACTTGTTCGAAGCGTTATTTGTGACCTCAGGACTGGTGCTAGGCTTGTCCATTCCGGGGCTGCTATTTTATAGACGTCGTGCCATTGTTTAAATAGGTTTAAGTGGGTTTAGGCAGGTATAGACATTTAAATGTTAGGCTGTTTCTAGTGAAAAACTAACCAAATCGAAGCGACTTAACATACCCTAACCACAAAAAACTTGTAAGATGGATGATAAGACCCATTACGGTAGAGTCCAAGATAGCACCAATAACAACTTAATAAAGAGATTCATTATGACCAAACATTATGACTATATCGCCATAGGCGGCGGTAGCGGTGGCATTGCTTCAATCAACCGTGCGGCGAGCTATGGCAAAAAATGTGCCATTATCGAAGCCAACCAATTGGGCGGTACTTGTGTGAACTTGGGCTGTGTACCCAAAAAGGTAATGTGGTATGGCGCGCAAGTTGCCGAAGCCATCCATAAATATGCGCCAGACTATGGGTTCGATGTGGATGTTAAAGGTTTTGACTTCCAAAAATTGGTGCAGAGCCGTCAACAATATATCGAAAATATTCACCGCTCTTATGACAATAATTTGGCCAAAAACGGTGTAGAGGTCATCAAGGGCTTTGCCAAATTTGTCGATACCAATACCGTAGAAGTAGATGGCGAGCTGATTACCGCTGACCATATTTTGATTGCCACGGGCGGTCACCCGATTCAGCCAGATATCAAGGGCGCAGAACACGGCATCGATTCTGATGGGTTTTTTGCGTTGAACCATTTGCCAAAACGTGTGGCGATTGTGGGGGCTGGATATATCGCTGTTGAAATCGCAGGCGTGTTAAACAGTTTGGGCGCTGAGGTGCATTTGTATGTACGCCAGCACTCGCCGCTGCGCTCGTTTGACCACAGTGTGGTAGAGGCATTGCTCATAGAGATGGAGCAAGACGGTATTCAACTACATACCAATACTACGCTCACGGAAGTCAATAAAAATGAAGATGGCAGCCTGACTTTATGTACTGAAAATGGCAGCTTAGACGCGACAGATTGTTTGATTTGGGCGATTGGTCGTGCGCCATCGACAGACAATATCAACCTGCAAGTGACAGGCGTAGAGACGAACGAGATTGGCAAAATCAAAGTCGATAAGTTCCAGAACACCAATGTTGCAAATATCTATGCGGTCGGCGATATTATCGAAGATAGTGTGGATTTGACCCCAGTGGCGATTGCCGCAGGTCGCCGCTTGTCAGAGCGCTTGTTTAACAACAAGCCTAATGAGCATTTAGACTATACGTTGATACCGACGGTTATCTTTACCCACCCTGCTATCGGTACCATTGGCTTGTCTGAAATCGACGCGGTTGAGCGCTATGGTAAAGACAATATCAAATGCTATAACTCAACATTTACCTCGATGTATAGCGCGGTAACCCAGCATCGTCAGAAATGTATGATGAAACTGGTGTGCTTGGGCGATGATGAAAAAGTCATTGGTCTACACGGTCTTGGCTTTGGTGTCGATGAGATGATTCAAGGCTTTGCGGTCGCGATCAAAATGGGCGCGACTAAAGCGGACTTTGATAATACCGTTGCCATTCATCCAACTGGCTCAGAAGAGTTTGTGACGATGCGCTAGGCTCATTAAGCAATATTACTCTTAGTCTGAGCTGCTATAAAAAAGGATGCCATTTGTGTATCCTTTTTTGTTGTTAATATTGATGCAAGCATACATCTTCGTATGTCTAAAACTCTCTCATTACTTTTATATCGCACTGATCATTACTGTATTTTCCAAGAATTATTTGCTTTGAAAAATTTAAAGCAAGGCATACTGACAGCACAATCCCGATACTGCTATGATGCAATTAATACTGACCGTTGAGAGATGACTGTGTGGCAGGTGTACTTATTTATATTACCGATTGGTATTGGGATCATGACATTGGCAGCAAGCTTGTTGTTTTTGTTTGCTTATCTCATGTCTGATGACAATGCCACGCGCTTGCCAGCATTTAACTGGTTTAAGCGCTTAATTATCGTGGCATTTATACTGCTAAGTGTTGGGCTGTTTATGACCTTTGGACATTTTTGGGGATAAGTGAGACAGTATAGTTTTCAATGTTTCTTTACTAAACTAGTTAGCTAACAATTTTCTCTAACTCCAATAACTCTAGATCCTCACGCTTTGGCTCGCCATTATTGCCATCATTTGGAAACGGCATTTTATTACCATTTAACTGATAGCCCCGGCGCTGATAGTAAGCCAACAGCTCAGGACGATGGCTCAAGATAGACATGGTCAAACGCGCAGGGTTTTTATCATCTGCTTGCCCATCTGACGATAAATGACGAGTAGCGAAAGTTTCTGCTGCTTGCAAAATCACATTGCCAACGCCCTGCCCTTGTAGCACAGGATGTACCGCAAACATACCAATGTAGGCTTTTTTGCTTGAGTCATTATTGGTTTTGATATCGACCGCGATACAACCGAGTAACTCACCCGTTTCTTCTGCCTCACCTTCACCACTGGTTGTTTTTGGATACACAAACAGATAGTGTTTGGGATTTGCGATGGTATTAGCCAGCTCATCTGGCGTGATACGAATACCGCCGACCAAATCTGCCTCATTGGTCCAGCCTGCCGTTTCCCGATAACAGCAGTTTAATAACTGCTCCAGTGCACTAATATCACTTGCTTCCGCCTGACGCAAAAATACCGAGTCTTTGCTCAAGTAATCTTTATTTATAGAGTTTTTATTCATATTATAATTTTTCCTTTTATTAGCTATAGTGGATTTACTTTAAAAAGAATACATTACTGCTGGGGTGAATTTTTCGAAACCTCTGAAGTGCAAAGCACACAGCAAGTGAGAGAAACTCATCCCAGCTGGATGTTTGTATTTGTCATATATTTTTTATATTGAACTGACTATATGTATTAAAAAAGCTGACCCAAATTAATAGGCCAGCCTTAATAGTAATACGTATACATTTTGAGTGCTAGGGCGATAACGCCTGCGCTTGGTCGATAATATTAAATCCAGCGTTAATCTGTGCACGCGTCGGCGCATGACCACGGCGAAGTAGCTCAGAAAAGGCAATCAGTTCTTTATCATGCCCTAAAGTGCTAGCTGCACTAGCACGTGTGTCTTCCCCGTCATCATCAAAGTAATATTCGATATAATCTAACGTATCTGGTGAACCAAACAAGATATTATTGTCAGGTGTCGCGGCATGACCACTATAGCGTAGGCTCTTACCATATTGCATCGTCCAAAAGAAAGGAATGCGCTCTTCTAGTGAGTTGACATTAGGGTCGTTTAAGATAGTGGCAGCAGTGACCAAGCCATGCTGTAAGGCCACCCGCCAATGTTCGATACGCATGCGTCCCATTTGTCCAGAAGCTTTCGCAATATCGCCCAATGCATAAACCCCATCGCGTAGCTGCAAATGGTCATCCACTTGCACGCCATCTGGCGCGTTTACTTCTTCGAACAGTTCTGTACGTGGTGCTACACCAGTCCCTAAAATCACGATGTCTGCATCAACTTGCTCACCATTTGCTAATTTAATACCGCCAACTTGCGAAAAATTGCTGTCGCTAGTCTCATCTGCTTTTTCGACCTCAACGATTTCGGTCACACTGGCATCAAAGACAAACTGAATACCTTTTTCCTCATGCAGCTTAATCAGCGCATTACTGACCGTTTCGGAGACAATATTTCCCATCACCCGATGATCTTGTCCGATGACCGTAATAGAAGCCGTCGTGCCTGCTTGCGCCAATGCGGAAGCGACCTCCATACCGATAAAGCCAGTACCGACAATCACCACACGCTGATCGTGACTGGCCGCTTTAATCAATTTGGCATCATCCATACTACGCAGTGTATAAACGCCATCAAGCTCAGCCCCTTTAAAAGGCGGTATCTTTGGCTCAGCGCCTGTTGCGACCACTAAAAAATCGGCGGTTTGTGTATCGCTATGATTATTTTTATCTTTGATGACAATCGTACGTTCATTGGGTAATACTTCGCTGACGGTTTGATTTAGGCGCAAATTAATATCGTGTTTGCTCGCCCAATCTGCACCGCCCAGTAGCAGCTTTTCTTCAGGCATATTGCCCGCTAAAAATGCTTTGGACAATAATGGACGGTTATAAGGGGCTTTCTCATCAGAACTAATCAAGGTGATTTTGCCACCATAGCCAGTGTTACGCAGTTGATGCGCTGTCATAAAACCAGCCGCGCCACCGCCCACGATGAGGGTATGTGTATCCGTCAGTTTGTCATTTGCAATCTGTTTATCTATCTTAGCTGAGGTATTCACCGTCAAGCTATCACCGTTATCGGTCACTTCATATTGAGTCAAGCCTTCTGTCGCTATTGGCTCTAATAGCGTCCCATCACGGCTATCAAACGTCGCATGATGCCAAGGACAGACCACGCGATTGCCACAACGTAATCCTGTGCCTAAATCTGCGCCTGCATGCGGGCATTTGCCATCGAACGCCTGAAACGCATCGTCGTCGCGGGTAATTAAGATGATACTATCATCATCTTGCTTGTACGATTTCATGCCGCCACTGGCAATATCGGCCTTATTAATAGTCACTGTGTGAATCGTTGCATTGGTCATAAGTCTTCCTTAACAGTTATAATGGTTTCCTGAATCAAACGTGTTGAAAATAACCCTATCGCATCAGTCAGTCTCAACGAAAAACATTATTTTCTCTCTGTTTTTTTAATGCTGTTTTAAAACGCTATGCATTGATAGTAGCAGACCCTTTCGCACACGCTGTTTTTTTGTATGTTTACTGCGTTGCAAAACGTAATCTTTAACCTTTAATCCATCTATCCATTACTTTTCTCTAAAATTTATCCTCAAAATAAAAGACGATTTTATGACTTCTCCTAATGCCATCACAGATATTAATGCTAGCCCTCAATCCGCTCTTGAAAGCACTCAAGATAATGAGCAGTTTGATATAGCAAGCATCGATATTACCGCAGCGACGGATACTACGCAGTTACCCCAGCCTATTCAACCACCTGTACAGCAAGCAACCTATAAAGCCAGCGCAACTGATTTCATCGTTAATGAGCTATTGCCGCTCGAATTCACAGGTAAAGGTGAGCACTTATGGCTGCATATCCAAAAATCAGGGATGAACACCGCCTATCTGGCAAAACTGCTGTCAGAGTGGGCAGAGGTTCCTCTGCGCGATGTTGGCTATTCAGGCCTGAAAGATCGCCATGCATTGACAACGCAGTGGTTCAGCTTACGGATACCTAAAAAGCAGTTGCCAGCGGCTGAGTTTGCACCGATAGATATCGGAGCCAATGAATCGGTCACTATCATCGACCAGCAATGGCACAATAAAAAGCTCAATCGCGGCACGCATCGTGCCAACCAATTTGTCATTACCTTGCGTGATATCCAATTTACTGATTTTGATACGATATCGCCAACGCCTGAGCAATTAGTATTGGCAAAGCAAGGTGTCGAGCAGCATTTAGCAAACATCAGCACAACTGGCGTGCCCAACTATTTTGGTCCTCAGCGTTTTGGACGTAATGGCAATAATATTAGAGAAGCATTATCGCTGTTTGCGCGTCCACCGCAACAAAGCAGACCACAATCCAAAAAGAGCAAAAGTAAGCGCGTACCACGAGAGCAAAACAGCATGGAGTTGTCTGCTGCACGTAGTTTGATTTTCAACGAGATATTGGCAGCACGAGTGCGTGATGGCAGCTGGAATACTGGATTGGCAGGCGAAGTGTTTAACTTAGATGGTTCAGGGTCAATATTTACTAGCGAAGCCATAGACGATACGTTGCGTACACGCCTTGAGACGGGTGATATCCATCCCACTGCTGTGCTATGGGGTGCAGGCAATGATAAAGTCAGCGGTGTGGCGGCAGATATCGAGAATGCTCTGATTCAGCAAAATCCGCTATTGGCTCGCTTGGCAAATGGCTTAGAGCAGCGCGATGTAAAAGCACAACGACGTGCGCTACGCCTACCTATTGAAGCGCTATCTTGGGAATGGCAGGATAAAGATGAGACGCAAACCTTGGTGCTAAATTTCACTTTAACGACAGGCAGCTTTGCCACCAGTGTCTTGGCAAGCATAACAAAACAATTAATACACTAAAGCGTATGCGGTCCTTCGACTATGGTCGCTAGTCATGTGCCGTAGAGCACCTTAATATTATTATTTTCTGCCGCCAACATCTCGTTGGCACTCACCACTTGATTGCGACCACAGCCTTTGGCTTCGTATAAAGCTTTATCCGCCATACAAATTAAACGTTGGCAAATATCATGCGGTAGCTGCGCTGTGGGAGTTTGACGATTCGCTCGTTTACTGCTGTACGATTTGATGATCCGCGGTATTACAAGCGACTGCGACGCTTCTTTTTGGATGGGTGTTTTGCACGCTTGCTTTATGCAATTGCGCTCGTCATGCGTCAGCGTATATAGCCCTAAGCTGGCAGTCACATTAAAACTTATATTATCATCGACAATGATGGTTTGCTTGGCAATGCTTAATCGTAGTTGTTCAGCAATGATCATAGCCGTGTCGTGATTCGTATCTGGCAATACAATCAGAAACTCTTCCCCGCCATAACGACTAATGATGGTTTCATCAGTTAAAGACTGCAAGAGCGTCTGTGCGACCTCCACTAAAACTCGGTCTCCTATCTCATGACCGTAATTGTCATTGACCTCTTTAAACCAATCCAAATCCAATAAAATAACGCTGATATCTTGATGGTCTTCTACTGACTTCAGCACTTGCTTCATTTGTGTCAAACCATAACGGCGGTTTTTTAGCTTGGTCAATTCGTCTTGATTGGCATGTAGCAGCACTTCTTTTTTGCTGTCATCCAATATCAATAGCAAGGTGCGAAACATATAAACGATAAAAATAGCTTTGGGCAGTGCCAAAAACACATGGGTTAATCGCCAAAAAAATGTTGAAGAGAGCTGTAATTCACTCATGCTGTCCCAGTCCAATGTCGCACTTTCAAAAGCGGAGGCGGCAACGGCATTTTCGATAGCCATGACTTCGTTGTAATTCAAATAACTTGGAGTATCAAGCATGGGATAAATCACCGTTAGCTGACGCAAGCTAGGCAAATCAATACCAAAATAAGGCGATACGATAGCCAACAAAATCAGAAAAACTTGCAGCAAAAATACTCGCCAAGCATAACGACGCTTGATCAACACCATTCCTAGCATCGCACCACCAACCAGCGATACCCCTGCAAACAAACTGCTGTAGCCTATCATCACGATGATCACGGCAATATAAATGGTATAAGGCACAATGAACATTATTTGCCATTTATCCAAATCTTTACCGTTGTCTCCGCTACGAGATAAGCAGCCAATCAGCCACCAAATAAACAATCCTGTTACCGTCACCCCTAACCATAGTGGATATAACAGTTGAATATTGACATAATCATTGAGCGTATCTCGACACCACCAGACCATCAAGCACCATAGCCAATGCGAAAACACTTCTATCAACACAAATAAGGCCAGCAGCGACGCCCTATCGGCCGCCTGCCATTCAAAAATAACTCGGGAGAGTTTTTTATAGCCTAAATGAGATATCTTTACAGCCATAATTGGGCTACCGCAGATAATAAAAGTGATTGAGCTAAAACCAAACAAGAAAATAAAAAGGCTAACTTATATTAAACCCAAATTGTCGCATTTAGTGTGGCAATCTTTCCTTTAACTATCAATCTGTTTAAGTGATTTATACGTCAATATCTGGCATCTTGTTTTACGGCGTGGCTTTGCGTCATCGCGTTACTTGATAATTGCGAGTCAAATTTTAACGATTATTATCGTTCATGACTTAATATAATCAAGAGTGGCCCTTTGAAAATATTAAATAACATTTAAGCATTATTAAATAAAGGTAGTTTAGCTTATCTATTGGGTCTGAGTAATAGCTTATTTTGGACTAAGCCAATGCCGTAAAAGACTGCCAAATGCCTTGTTGTTCTGGCTGCAATGTCGGTACATCCCCTATCCGTCGCCACGGCATATTACTACCATGAAAGTCGCTCCCTATCGAGGTAACGAGCTCGTGCTCGGCTATGCTGCGATCGACCATTCTACGAGTGCTAATCGGCTCACTATTCGCAGGCAGCTCACAAGCGTCACCGCCCAGCTGAGCAAACTCTTCGATAAGCTTACGCACTCGCGTCGCTGAGAGCTGATAACGCGTTGGATGCGCCAGTACTGCTTTGCCGCCGCACGCGTGAATCAGCTCAATGCCGTCAGCCATGCTCAGTGCATCAATCGCCACATAAGCGGGTTTATTGTCTGCCAAGTATTTATCAAAGGCTTTTTGTACCGTTTTCACTTCGCCGCGCTCAAATAACACTTGACCAATGTGTGCACGTCCAACTGCTTGTGGATTACCACTCGCTTTGTCCAGTACGGCTTGCCACAGCTCATCATAGTTGATATCTAATAGCTCGCTGAGCTTTTCAGTGATTCGTTGACCACGCGTGGCGCGGCTATCCTGTAATTGCTGCAGCGTTGCATGCATTTTTTCGCGGTCAGTAAAATCCAGTCCCAGCACATGAATAATCTTGTTGGTGGATTTATTTTTACCGTAACCACCATTCAGCGTATGTTCACAACTGATTTCAACACCATTGATAAGCGTCATGCCACAGGCAGTGGCAGTGGCTCTCGCGTCATCGATACCCAATAATGTATCGTGGTCTGTCAATGCCAATACATCGACGCCAGCCGCATGGGCGCGTTGCACCACTTCTGTTGGCGCATAAGTGCCATCTGAGCAGGTACTGTGACAATGTAAGTCGATTTTCATATAAAGTGGCCTTAAGGTTTTGAATGTGATAACGCTTATGAGTATGGTATCAATAAAATGCCAAAAAATGGCTAAGGGATGTCATATAAAACGATTATCGTGTTGATTGCTTTTTTTTGGCGCAGTAGACGTGTAAACTACCCCATACGTTTCGTTGGACATGCCACACGCTATGAAAGCCCTATTAGACTTTGTTCCCTTGATCGCTTTTTTTATTGTCGCCCGTACCCAAGGTATTCTGGCGGCAGCAGGCGCTTTACTGATTGCCACTATTGTTGTCTACGCCATTCATTTTATCCGCCAAAAAGGCAAATTTGATAAGCAGCAATGGGTGGTTTTATTATTGACCATCGTATTTTGTGGCGGTACGCTTTTGCTACGCGATGACATTTACTTGCGTTGGAAATCACCGATTATTAATGGCATTTTTGCTTTGACACTGCTTGTCAGTGCCGCTATCAATAAGCCGTTGATGCAGCTAGCGATGAAAGAAGTCTTTACCTTGACGCTTAGCGGTTGGAAAAAACTAACCGTCGCTTGGGCGCTGTTTTTTGCCTTTATGGGTGTACTGCATTATATCACGGCATTTACCATGTCGGATGAGGCTTGGATCAACTTCAAAACTTATGGCTGGATTCCTATTATGTTGGTGTTCGTAGTCGCTCAGTTTGCGCTGCTAAAAAAACATATCAATCCAGCGCTGACCGATAAAACGGCTAAATAAGCGCTAGATAAGTAGTCGCTAGATAAGTAGTCGCTAGATAAGTAGTCGCTAGATAAGTAGTCGCTAGATAAGTAGTCGCTAGATAAGTAGCCGCTAGATAAGTAGCCGCTAAATAATTAGCCGCTAGAATGATTCACCATTCGGTATGCAAGTTTACTGTCTTATAATAACTCATTACTGCAAAATCCTAATATTGATAATGATTACTCATTAATGATGATACGATTTATTATTACTATTTATTAAGGAATTATTATGTCTTTATTTGCCATTATTGGTCACGACGTCGCTAATAGTAGCGTACAACGGCAGACTACTCGTGCAGAGCACGTCGAGCGCCTGCAAGCATTAGATCGCGAACAACGGTTAATTATCGCCGGTCCGACACCTATTGAACATGGTAAAAGCGAGATGTCAGGCAGCTTAATCATTGCTGACTTTGACTCTATTGAAGCAGCACAGACATGGGCGAACGCTGAGCCTTACTTGCGTGACGGTGTGTACAGTCATGTCGATATCAGACCCTTTATCCATACCTTACCCAAGCCCGATGACAGCGTATCAGATAAAGTAGCACAGTCGTGAATCAGTGCGCATCCTTGTCAAAAAGTCGCCACTATCAATGTAGCCTTGCTGCTGTCATATTAATCGCGGCTATGTCAGCGCACGCTGCCCCCACCGTTACCAATACGAGTGCGAATACAGGTACGACTGATCCGTTGGCGGAACAAGCGGCTACCGTGCCAGTAACGACTCCAAATTCAAATCTTGATATTAACAATACCTTGGCGGCACAGCTGCAACCCTCTAACAAGGCGCTAAATACCGCCAATCAAGAGTTACTCAGTCGTAATGCCCAACTCCAACGACAGGTCAATGACTTGCAAACCCAAGCCAATGTCTTGGTCTATGAGAGTAAAGGTCAACTGTTTTTATATGGCGCGTTCACGGTGTTAATCAGTTTATTGGTGGGTATTTTTGTGTCTTGGTTGGTGTTTGTACGCCGCGAACGTTGGTAATATCTGTTTTTATTGATTAAAATTATTTGATTGTCTGTCTATACTTAACGGCACTTGGCTTAACGACACTTAGCTTAACGGCACTTGATGGAATTCGATTTTTCTGACTCTTCACATATACAGTCAACCTAAAATAACATCTACAACAAAAACCGAGTGTAAGCCATACATGAGTATGGTCAGCGAGGTTGACGCTGTAGTGATTTTATTTTGGTCAGGCTGTAGCTAGCAACGCTCCTAAGAACTTCGCCATGTCTAACGCTCAACTAAATAACGCTGAACAGCCAAACGTCATTACCCCTGCCAAGATTCACTGGCAGATGGATGATACGGGTAATAAAGTGCCTGTATCGGGCGAGTTTGGTGATGTTTACTTTTCAAATGCTGATGGTTTAGCAGAGTCACGTCATGTGTTTTTATCGCACAATCAACTGCCAGAGCGACTAGCAAACCTTGCAGAAAAGCAGTGCTTTACGATCGCTGAACTGGGTTTTGGTACTGGGTTGAACCTCTTAGCGACTTGGCAGCTATGGCGACAGCTGCGGGATATGCACCCTCAATTAGCGACTGCTCGCTTGCATTTTATAACGACTGAAAAATATCCCATCCCGCTTGCAGATTTAACGCAGATCCTTGCCCTATGGGGACAGCGTGCGCCTGAGCTTGCTGAATTCATTAAGCCACTACTAACAGCATACCCACCTCTCACCGCTGGCTGTCATCGTCTAAACTTCTTTGAGGACAATCTGACCGTCGATATATGGTTGGGTGATGCCGCCGATAGCTTAGCCAAATTAGCCGTAAATACGTCTATTAAGCCTGCGCCCTACGTCGATGCTTGGTTTTTAGATGGTTTTGCACCTTCCTGCAATAGTACCTTATGGACAGATAGTATTTTTGCACAAATGCAGCGTTTATCGCGACCAATGACCACCGCTGCCACATATAGCTGTGCCGGTATCGTAAAACGTGGGCTGCAAAACTGTGGCTTTCAGATTAAAAAAGTAAAAGGCTTTGGTCGTAAGAATGAAATGCTAACGGCAATCATGCTAGATACTATAGATTTAAACGCTAATAATAGTAAAGATATACCCTTTTACAATCATGCTAGCACTGTAGCGCCCGCCACAGACAATAATAGCGATAGCGAGTCTGCCAAACCCACTAGCAACCTGCCCGCCCATACCATCGTTATTGGTGCTGGTGTCTCTGGGCTATCAGTGGCTTGGTCGCTGGCCAATCGCGGTATTCAGGTCACCTTATTAGATAAATCAGCCCCCTTAGCAGGCGCTTCAGGTAACCCGCGTGCCTTGCTCGCTCCCAAGATGACGCCCATTCATCATGTCGACGAACATCTGCATACCATAGGTTATCTTTATAGCAGCAGATTATATCGCTTGCTGAATAAAAAATCTGAGCAAGAAAGCGGGGCATCAATACTAGAGCCAACTGGCGCGCTCGACTTATTGATCAAAGCCAATATCGGTACAAAGCAAATTGCTGATTATCCTGACGACATGGCAACCACACTATCCTGCGAGCAGGCACAAAACGCGAGCGGCCTCAAAGCGCAAGATTTATCAGAGAATTTGTACTTACCACAGTCTGGATTGGTCAATCCACAAGCATTGAAAGACATCATACTAGCGCACCCACTCATTCGCTTTCAGCAGTTAGACGTTAAGAGTATTAGCGAAACAGAAGAAAGTGTCTGTATCGAAGGCAATAATCAGGATAAGCAGACGATATCCATTAGCGCAGAAAATGTGGTGATTTGCGCTGCTTTTGAGAGTCATGAGCTGGACAAGCGTATTTTTGATTGCCGTAAAATTCGTGGTCAGCTTTCTTGGTTTACGCCCACAGTCGCACAGCTCACAAGCCTACCCAAAATACCGCTTAAATATAGTGGCTACTGTGCGTTATTTACTGCTAAAACTGGCGATGAAACTTTGAATAATGTGATAGTGAGTGCGCCCTATTTATTACTAGGCGCGAGCTTTATACGTAATGACACAGATATAGATATCCGTAAAGAAGAACATCAGATTAGCCGCGATAAACTAGTGACTGCCATTCCTGAGATGGACTCTGTCATTCCAACAGATCTCAGTTTGTGGCAAGGACGGGCGGGTATTCGCACTCAAACGCCTGATTATCATCCAATCGTTGGACAATTAGATCAAAGCAAACGGATGTGGGTCATGAGTGCGATGGGTGCTAAAGGGTATGCCATTGCACCAATATGTGCTGAAGCGTTAACAGATATGATGTTAGGAGCATTTGCCCCCTTATCAATGGCGATGCTTGCGCGCCTGTCACCAAATCGTACGCGTTTACAAACACCGCTGACTTGAAAAATCCAACTGATCTGCCAGTTCATTAAAGCATTCTGTTTGGAGTCAGTTTGACTGTACCGCTGGTAAATAGAGCGCTAAGACTAGGAACGTGGCAAGGCATTTATTTATGTAAACATCGAGACTATCTTTAAAAATATAATGGCAATAGAAAAGTCATTATTACTGTGAATACTTAATAAATGGTAGATTGTTCCTGACCATTTACTGTGCTTAAATAAAGCACTCTTTACGGATATTCCTCTCCTTATGAAAACCCATACATTTAACCCAACTAAACCTACCCTCTATTTTCAGGCTGTTTCTGCTATTTTTTTGAGTATCTCACTATTGAGTGCCTGTCAAAAAACACCAGAGCCTGAGACAGATAACGAGACAATCTCTGACGTAGCAGTACAAACCACACCCGTGACTACCAATATTAATGTTGATACGGCCGCTGATAATGGTGAGGATACCGCAAAGCCTGAAGTAAACTCAGAACAAGATGTAAGCTTAACTGAGCTAGAAAACGACCTTGGTGCAACTGAGCCGTCAGTGAATAATGCTGGCATAGCACCCAGCCCTGAACAAGCCATTAAAGGCGCGCAAATCACTGATGTCCGTTATAAAAATGCGGCTGGCGAATCACTCTCTGTCGTTTTTGAAACCTCGGCAGCGGGCGTGCTCAACGCTATCGTCACCTTACCGAACAAACCGAAAATGACTTTAAGCGCGCCTGAAGGTCAAGGCAATAACCCAACTTATCGATCAAGTGACGGCAGTATTCAGCTGGTCAGTCATGCGGGTGGCGGCACTATTGATCTTATTCGGAATAATAAAGTCATCAGCTTCGATGCAATCAGTGCTGAAGCAGAGGTCATCACTGAGTAATATCTGAGACTGAATACTTATAAAAATTTGTCATAAAAAAGGCGGCGCACGTTAATATTAGATAATAACGTGTGCCGCCTTTTTTGGTCTTTTTACTTTCCTCTAGCCAAAACCAGTGGTCTTGCCAAACAGACTTACGAGCCAGCTAATCATTGCCCACAGTCCCCAGCCAATCACTACAATGACCATTAAACCAAGCATATCAGGGATATGTAAATACAACCAAGCAACGACTGGATTGCGCCAAAAAAAACCAAAGCGACTGCGCTGTTGCTTGTCTTCTAGTGATTGATGCAAAAACGGCCGATCAAGATGCATGGTTTCAGTGATGCCATATTCGTCTTGTAGATGCTCATGCACGATACCTAAGGTTTTGCGACTGGGACGAATAAAGATATCGAGCAGCGTCCCAATACCAGGCACGATGCCAACCACCATATCGATGAGTGCCAATCTGACAGCTGGCGTCATTTTGTGCGCAGGCACACCCAGTTGACGACCTAATATAAAGGCATAGCTGGTTAATGCCAATCCTGCCAAATCTCCTGCCAACGGAATGGTCGAAAGCGCCGCATCGGCACCCATTCCTTGTTTGGTAAAAGGCACACGTACGAGCGAATCCATCGTATTAGCAAACTTAGCCAGTTTACGCTCGGTGGCGATGACTTGCTCACGTGTTAGACCATGTGCGGCTAGCTTTGCCTGATAATCGATAACTGGCGCATTAATATCAGCGCCCTTTTTCGCTTTTGACTTTGAGAGCTTCTTAAAGTTATCCATTAAAAGTCGTCCATATACAAGCGATTGCTATGAGAGCAAAGACGTAACGTCCCACCCATATATTGGCTAAAAACGCCTGAAAGCAAGCCAAAGCATTGCGACTGGCACAAGCGCTGTTTTGTTTGGAAAACATCATCGCCACTAACGCGAGCCCAAATACTGGTGTTATGCCTAACGTTGTCGGTGCAAAATAATGCCACATGACCCCGCCCATGATCAATAAAAACAGCATTTGAAGTATTGAGATGATAATCACATCATAACGCCCAAATAATATGGCCGTTGATTTGACCCCAATCTGCAAATCATCCTCGCGGTCAGCCATAGCGTACTGAGTATCATAGGCCACTGTCCAGCACATATAGGCGATAAACAACAGCCAGCACCAAATATCAGGAGCACCTTGTACCGCCACGTAAGCCATGGGTATCGCCCAGCCAAAAGCCGCTGCCAAAAACACTTGCGGCAAATGGGTAAAACGCTTCATAAATGGGTAAATGAATGCCAGTATGATCGCACCAAGCGACCAATAGAACACTTCAACGGGCAGGAAAAACAGCAAACTGGCACTTAATAACACCAACACAAAAAAAGCAGCGATTGCTTCTTTAGCAGACAGACGCCCATCAGCTAATGGACGTCCTTTGGTGCGGGTCACATGACCATCCACCTTACGATCGGCAAAGTCATTAATCGCACAACCTGCCGCCCGCATAAAAATCGCGCCGAGGGCAAAAAGCAAAAATATTTTAAGACTTGGCAGACCTGCCGTCGCTCCGTTCTGCTGCGCCTGACCCATGGCGGCCAGTAGCACACCCCATAGCGTCGGCCACAGTAACAGCTCAATACCCACAGGCTTATCAAAGCGCGTCAGCTGCATATAGGCATATAGCTTTTCTTTAAAACTCAAAGCGGAGTGAGTGTTAGTCATTGCAGTGTCATCTCTAAATATTCAGTATCTGAGCGTAATATCTCTACGCGTGTCCATTAAGCTTATTAAATAAGTAGACTTGTCATCGTCAAAAACCCATCAAACAAAATAGCCATCAAAACGTACGGCTTCATTATGCCAGCTTTCACTTGCTGGCTGATGCGCAAGTTGTGGTGCAAGTTGTGGACGCTTAACAACCACACGGCCCTGTACTTGTGTGTTTCGCCCATTCTGACGGACGACGGCTTGCGCACTTTGTAGCAATTGCAGCTCTTCGTCTGCTGTGGGCGGGAGCGCTAATTGGTGTAGTGCTTGCATATGCTTGCCTACTTTAGCGCCTTTACCTGTCTTGCTATCTTGATAGCTGTTCTCTGGAAACATAGGATCCAAATAAACCACATCGATCAGCTTACTATAGTCAGCTGCCGATACATTATTCAAGCTGTCAAAATAACTGAGCGCATCGTTATTGATAATCTGCAAACGGCTCATCAGCTTTTGCCAATTTGCTAGCCCACTCATACGCTGCTGTTCTACTAACAATAACAATGCCATCAAGGGCTGCTGCTCTAGCATGATGACCTGTGCACCCGTGCTGGCCAATATCAGGCTATCATGACCAAAACCAGCCGTCGCATCAATGACTATACTATCCGATGTGACTTTGGCCGCTTGCAATAATAGCTCAGACTTACGCCCCGCACTCACTACACGGCGTTGTAATTTATCCCATTCTGGCGCAACGCTCAATCCATCACTCAGCCATGCAAGCTTGTTTTTCTCATCTAACAAGAGAATAGGTTGAGTTGATGTCTGGCTTAATTGCTGGCGACGTTTCTGATTGAGCTTATCAGTAAACAGCTCAATGTCTAAAATAATTGACAGTTGATGTACCGCAATCAGCGCTTGTATGCGCTCGGCTTGGGCTTGCTGAGACTCTCTAACGTAGAGAAGTTGGCAATGCATAAAGGTACTAGCTTTTTTAGACTCTTGGTGTAAAACGGTCATAACTGCTCCACCCTATTTACTGCTTCTAAGGCTAAAAAATATAGTGAAAATCTAGCCAGCCATTTGATAGCCAAAACCCCAAGCAGCGACCAAAACGATGACGCCAGTGATGATACGTAGCCATGCAAATATTTTGAAATCACGACGACTGACCCAAGCGACCAGCAGGCGAATACAAAGTAAAGCCACCACAAATGATACGATCGTACCTATGCCTAAAACCAACCAGTCTGCACTATTAGTCAACACATCGTGGTGCTTGAGCAAATCCAATAATGCCGCACCGATAATGACCGGAATACCCAAAAAGAAGGAAAACTCTGCGGAAGCCTTACGAGAGACACCCAACCATAGCGCGCCAATAATCGTCGCGCCTGAACGTGATGTCCCTGGTATCAATGCCAGACATTGCAGCAGACCAATCATCAATGCTGTTTTTAGACTAACGTCTTCTGCTTCTTGCGCAATAATCGCTTTAGGACGATTTTCTACATAGAATATCAGTAGACCACCGATGATCAGCATAATCGCCACGACGATAGGATTAAATAAATAGGCTTTGATTTCGTCAGCGAAGGTAAAACCAACGATCATCACCGGAATAGTCGCAACAATTAAGCTCAATCCAAGCTGGCGTGGATTACTCATGCCTTCAGCTTTACCAGTCAGTAGACCCATGAGCGCTTGCCAGAGTCTGCCCCAGTAATCATAAATGACCGCTAAGATAGCACCAAGCTGCACCACTACCACAAACAAATCGACTTTTTCTTTGGTCCAAAAGCCCATCAAATCCGCTGATAAAATCAAGTAGCCAGTACTAGAGATGGGTAAAAATTCAGTGATACCTTCAACGATACCCATGATGACAGCTTGAATTAATAAAATGATATCCACGATGGCTTTCCTAAATATGGACCGGTTGGTTAATAGCGTTTTTAGCGTGTTGTTATGTAGTCGATATTAAATAAAATAGATACATGACATTATAATGCGTGACTGGTACAAATTTTTCTTGCTTGCTGTGCCTACGCAGACAGAGGCTACAAAAAATTTATATCAGTCACACTGTTTCTTTTTTATATTGAACTGACTATATTTTATATAGCGCTAATAATGGCTATGCTTTACCTTGCTCTTTAAGGGTTTTCCACGCTTGGTTACGTAAGTACTTTGGTAAAGCTTGCGAGGCTTCTGTGCCACCTGTCGCCACGAACTGAGCAATACCAAGCTGCCCTATCACAGTAGCATCAGGGTGAATATCTGCCTGAATGATCTGACCGTCATGTAATGCTAATAGCGATGCACCATTACCAGCAATAGGAATATTAAGCACTGTCTGGCTGTCATAATCGAGCAGCTGCTCGGTATCTTCACCATTTTCTTGATTAACTGCCTGCATCAGATTACCTGTTGCAACATATTGCCCAAAGTAAACTTGCTGCATACGGGCATCAAGGGCGCTATACACGTTGGTCACACCATATTTCTGATACGCCGCTTGCGCAATCGCTTGTAGGCTTGAGACACCCACACAAGGAATATCATGAGCGACAGACAACGCTTGTACCACTGCCGTATTAATCCGTATACCGCTAAAGGCACCAGGGCCACGGTTAAATATCAAGGCTTGCAAATCAGCAAGGTTCAGCTTAGCCTCGGACAAAGCGGCATCAATCATCGGCAGAATTTGTTGGGTTTGCTGGCGTTTACCCGTCTCCGTATGACTCGACAGCACTTGACCGCTGGCATCTAAAATCGCGATCGAACACTGATCAAACACGGTATCCATTGCTAAAAACATCTTCACCTCAGCCTATTCGCTTAGCATTATAAAACAGCGCCTATCATAGCATTTAGGATAAGCAAATTTTATGACTTTCTGCGTTTTTCATACTTAATCCATCAGAATGTAGCAGACATAAAAAACCCCAAGGCTATTTTTGCCATGGGGCTATCATTAAAACGGCTTATTGATCCGAGCAGATATTAATTAAAAACGCTTTTTGAAATCCTTTGGTGCTTGATGTTGCATTTCTTGCATTTGCTTTTGCATCTCTTCGGTGCTTGGCATATTGTTTGGATCCAGACCCATTTGCTTCGCCATTTGTTGTGGGTTGACGTCTTTAGCGCCGCCTTGCTGACCACCGCCACCAAATAAAGGACCGCCACCGCCGCCACCAGCACCGCCGCCGCCCATCAACCCTTGCATAGATTTCATCATTTTACTGATGCCTTCAGGCTTGGAGATCATTTTCATCATTTTTGCCATTTGCTTGTGCTGCTTGAGCAAACGATTGACGTCTTGAATCTCGCGGCCAGAACCAGCAGCGATACGGCGCTTACGGCTTGGGTTAATCTTATCAGGGTTTTTACGCTCAAATGGCGTCATCGAGTTAATCAACGCTTCCATTTCACGCACTTTTTCTTCTGGCTTGGCATCTTCAACGGCTTTTTGCATGTCTGAGCCGCCCATACCTGGCATCTTATCTAAGAAACCTGCCATGCCGCCCATGCTTTTCATTTGTTGGAACTGGGTCAAAAGATCCTCAAGGTCGAAATCACCGCCCTTTTGCATCTTTTTCGCCATTTTTTCGGCTTTATCACGGTCGATTTTTTGCTCGACTTCTTCAACCAAACTCAGTACGTCACCCATACCAAGGATACGCTGGGCAATACGTTCAGGATGGAACAGCTCTAACGCGTCTAATTTTTCACCACGACCTAAGAACTTAATCGGCTTACCAGTAATGGCGCGTACAGAAAGCGCCGCACCGCCGCGAGCATCGCCGTCCGTCTTGGTTAAGATAACACCCGTCAATGGCAACGCATCGTTAAAGGCTTTGGCAGTATTGGCGGCATCTTGACCGGTCATCGCATCGACGACGAATAAGGTCTCAGATGGATTGACCGCTGCCGTTAACGCCTTGATCTCATCCATCATATTGTCGTCAATATGCAGACGACCAGCGGTATCAATAATTAGAATATCTTGATATTGAATCTTGGCTTCTTCGATAGCGCGTAGTGCGATATCAATGGGGTTTTCATCGGTACTTGAATTCACAAACTTAGCATTCACTTGACCAGCCACTTGCTCAAGCTGGGCAATCGCTGCCGGACGGTAAACGTCAGCCGAGACTAGCATCACCTTTTTCTTATGACGCTCTTGTAAAAACTTTGCCAATTTACCGGCAGTTGTAGTTTTACCCGCACCTTGCAAACCAGCCAGTAGATAAACCACTGGCGGCTTACCTGTCATTTCAAGCTGCTGATTGGCGCTGCCCATCATTTCCGTCAGCTCATCGTGGACGATTTTGACAAAGGCTTGCCCCGGTGCCAACTCTTTGAGCACTTCTGCGCCAAGCGCTTGCTCTTTGACGCGCTTTACAAAGTCACGGGTGACTGGTAGCGCCACGTCGGCTTCTAGCAGCGCCATGCGCACTTCACGCAGCGTGTCTTTGATATTGTCTTCGGTCAGTTGCCCAGTCCCTACGATATTGCGTAGGCTCGACGATAAGCGTTCTGTTAAGGTATCAAACATAAATAACTCTCAGTTAAAATAATTCGCAATTAAAATAATTGTTAGGTAAACCATGCCAATGGCTTATAAATAATATTAGGGTGTGTTTTTACGTTAATGGTCGCAATTTAAGCAAATAAAACAGCATATTATCAATACTATAGCATTAAGGTGATTAAAAACTTATAGACGTTTTGCAAAATAGTTGCTGGGTAAACTCATCAGTTACCGATACAAGATCTTATTTATCATGCCATCGCTCAGCATTTATGAGGAATAAATAAGATGACACTCAATTGGCTGCCATTTTATGATAAATTGGACGATTATTCTAATCATTCTGACACGATCACTTTAGCATTATATTGAGCGGCTATTTTACGCTCATAAAGAGATGAGGCTTTTTACCTGTGCACCTTGCATTCTTACTTGCTAGTATGGCTTATATCATCGTCAGCTTCCACATCGGCTGGGCGCTTATTCAGGATAAACCTATCCATAAAAGCATCAGTTTGGGCTTGCTATTGGTCGGCATGCTCGCACACGCGACGCTACTCTATCCGTACGTCGTTACCTTATACGGGCTAAATTTTAATTTATTTAATGTGTTTAGCCTGACCAGTCTATTTTTCTTATTCTTTTATGTGCTGTTCTGTCTTTATCGCCCCATTCTTAGCCTCGGCATTTTGGCAGCACCGACTGCCCTGATAGGCATGACGATCGGCTATATCGGCCGCGCTCCTTATCAACCGCTCACGGATATTAGCGTTGGTCTTGAGGCGCATATCTTATTATCACTGGCCGCCTATTGTGTGCTGCTGATGGCAGCGCTGCAAGCGCTATTTTTGCGGCTACAAATCCGTGAACTGAAGCATCAAACTATCCATCGCTTTTGGGTCAATAAACTGCCATCACTGCAAAGTATGGAGAGTCTATTGTTCGATATGCTGCTGGTCGGTTTTGTCCTACTTAGTATTGCTCTGGGCATCGGCTTTATTTATGTAGAAGACTTGATGGCGCAGCATATCGTGCATAAAACCGTGTTTAGCCTGCTGTCTTGGTTGTTATTTGGCGCGCTACTGTTCGGTAATTGGCGCGCTGGCTGGCGTGGTAAACGTGCGGCTAACATCACCATTTATGCCTTTATCCTACTGGCTATTGGCTTTGTCGGCAGCAAATTTGTGTTAGAGATGCTTTTATAAACTTAGCTTTAAAACCGTAATGTGATTACAAGCGGAGCCGCCAGTAGTATTAGATAATACTACTGGCGGCTTTTCATTAACTCTATTTTTAATGCTTTCTTCTAACTCTAAAACCGCTCTAATTAAAAACCACTGTTTTATTGCCGGTCACAATGACGCGATTTTGCACATGCCAGTTGACGGCACGTGCCAACACATTGCGCTCGATATCACGACCAATAGCCCGCAACTCTACCACACCTTGACGATGCGTGACACGGTGCACATCTTGCTCAATGATAGGCCCTTGATCCAATTCTGCAGTGACATAATGCGCAGTCGCACCGATAAGCTTGACGCCTTTATCATAAGCTTGACGATACGGGTCAGCACCGACGAAAGCTGGCAAGAACGAATGATGGATATTGATAATTTGCATCGGCCAACGCTTCACAAAATCAGACGACAATATCTGCATATAGCGCGCCAATACTAGCAAGTCATTGCCTGCCATTAGCTCATGAATCTGCTCTTCTGCCTCTGCCTTATTGTCCTTGGTCACTGGCACATAATGAAAAGGTATACCAAAGTTTTCTACCGCTTGGCGTAAATCTTCATGGTTGCTAACGACAGAGGTTATCTCGCAATCGAGCAATCCACGCTGGTGGCGCCATAACAAATCTAATAAAGCGTGATCAAACTTGGAGACCAAAATACCGACTTTGGTTTGAATAGCATTATCGTGTAAGCGCCAAGTCATATTGTGACGCTTGGCAACCGTATGCCCAAAGCTGGCTTCAAAATTATCAATGATGTCGCTTAACCCTGATAGCGCAAACTCTAAGCGCATAAAATACTGTCCGCCTTCATGAGCGGTTGAATACTGATCAAGAGTAATGATGTTGCCACCATAGCGATGAATAAACTCGGATACCGCTTGTACGATACCGGCTTGATCTTTACATTTAATCAAAAGAGTAGCGGTATCAATGGCAGGGTTAACAGAGGTATTGTTAGAAGATGAAGCTGTTATTGTGGTATCTGATGTCTTATTACTTAACATAGTGCGCCCAATCTAAAAAATAAATCAAAATTTACTACTGGTTTTAGAATCTATTCGTAGTATAAGAAAACAGCTATTTTAGTCGCTTTTACGATATTTTGCTGACTGAGTTGGTTGTTTTTAGTTATTAAGATTCATAACGTAAAAACCCCCAACGCGAGGTTAGGGGTTTTGGTAATAGGGCCATTTAGCCTATCAACTCATTGCTAGTATTATTCGACTTTGATGGTTTTGGTAAAACCTGCGCCATTACTAACGATTCCTAACGTAGCGCCTAATTCGAACGCTTGATTGAAGTCTACAATATAGCTGTTATAACCCTGTGACTGTGCATCTGGGCTAATGCCATTTATCGATACAGCATAGCTCGGCTGATATGGAGAAAGTATAACTTTCGTGGTATCTTTTTCAGCGTTGATATTGACACTTAAGCTATTCACACAGGTTGCGTTGCCTGGACCGAATGGACTGGCATCAGCGATCCAAGGACTGAATAAGGTATCGCCAGTGATATCTAAATCACTTTCCAAATATGGTAGCGAGTAATTCAAACTTTGAGTATTCTCACTCCCATTTAGGAAGGTTGAGGCATCAAACCTTACTTTTACCCAGTTTGAATAGCGGATAGGATAGCGAATTTCGAAATCAGCACGACCTTCTTCATCCGTCACAAACGAGTAACCGTCGTCAGCGAATGTTCCGCCGATGATAGCGACTGGATTAATAGTATCAAGTACAGTGTTATTGTTTACATCATCATCGTTATCTAAGATGTAGTTATATTCTGGGCTGTCCTCACTTGTGATCCAGTTAGACTGTAGTAGGACAGATGTCTTCTCAGAGAACGTTTTAGGTTCTGGCGTATTGACATTGCCATCTACATCTACAGTATCAGCCTCTTGATACAAGATACTGCTATCAAGTAAACACACTCGACCCTGTGCATATTCAACTGCATAAGATTTAATGGATACCTCTTTGTCAGCGACCGCTTTTCCTGAGCCATCCATAACCGATATCGAGCCACGTACGGTATAGTAAATATCGTCAGAGGATATCTTGTTAGCGAACGTCAATGTCGTATAAACCGCATCTTTTGAGACGGTAATATTAATAGGCTTACTGCCAATATTGGTAGGGTCTCTCAGTAGACGAGCGTTAATAGTCACCCCATTGATCGGTGAGCTGGCGTTTGCCAAATACACCACACGTGCCTGACCTTTGCTATCAGTGATGGCAGTGGCTGCAGACAAACGTCCTGCTGACGAATCAGCATCGCGACTGAATACCACGGTTTGCCCTTCAACAGGCACATCATTTTTATCTTTGACCGTTGCCACAAGCTCAGTGCTACTGCCTGGCGTGATGACTGATTTGACAGCTTGGAACAACATCTTAGCTGGCGTGGTGGCTCTAAAACGCGTATCTACGGTTGTTTGATACTTGAGCTGACCATTGCTCATCTCACCAAGCACTGTCGCTTGCAATACTGCAGTACCAGCAAGTGTCGATGTCAGTACGACTGGAACTGTAATGATATTACCTTGAATATTGGCAGCTGTTATCGCTTTGGTTGAGATGACACTATTATTGCCAAATGTTCCAATCGTCGTCTGCACTTCCAAACGCTTACCAAGCAACGCAGTCGCTTCGGCTGTAGAGTTAGTACGAATTTGTATGTTGATATTTTGGGCAACATTGACATCATAAACGTCTTCGATATTGATGAAGCTAATACCTGCTTGCGATACCTTGACCAAATCAACACTACTTGTACTGCGCTGGATCGTTAATGCACGCTCACCCGAGGCTCTCACGAAGACACGTAAATTACCGTTATTATCAAAAACCAAGTCACTTTCGTTGACAGTAAAGCTGGCTTTACCATCTGTATCAGTAGTCATATCATCTGCAATGACTTCACCTTCGCTATCAACAAGCTCTACTTTGGCATTGGCAATCGCGCGTCCTGCTCCATCCGTTAAGATAGATGACAAAGTGGTCGTACTATTATCTTTTAGGTTTGTTTCAGATGCCGTTAGTGTGAGCGTAGTCCCTATTGCAGATAAGCTTAGGGATTTTTGTTCACGTACTTGCATACTGACAGTACCATTAGCATCATATTGCGGCGTGACGATCTTAGCATTGATAACGACACTGTGATTTAGGCGAGCATTGATACTGTTGGCTGCCAACAATACACCGACATCAACCCTACCAGCCTCATCGCTTGTAACTGTACTTGATGTGGTCAGTGCGGCACCGCTTGACTCTAAGTTTTCGATACTTAGCTGTACTGGTACGCCTATGAGTATGCCGCCCTGACTGTCTGTTACGACAAACGAGGCTTGCGTTTGGTCGCCGCCTGTAGTCAATGTTGGCTTATCAGATGATGCCAATAGCTGATAGCTCTCAATTGTTGCAGTATCTACTGCGACAATGTAGTTTTGCTCTAACTCAACATTTTCAGCAGTCGTTGTGGTCGCCGTCAAACGAATGCCAGCTTCTAAAATCGCTTGATTAACGTTAGCACCACTTTCAAGTGTCAGGTTAAATGTCGCCACACCATCACTGTTAGTATTAGCAGTACCATTGGAAACGCTAACGCCTGTTCTTAGAGGATCATCAACATTTAAACTTACTTCACGATTGGCAATACTGCCCTTTTTATTCTGTACACGCACAAATACCTTGAAGGTATCACCCTTCGTATTAACGACTTTGTTTGCGCCGATTGCTAGGACTTCTTCGTTCACTCCTAATTCTGGAGTCACTGTTTCGACTGTGCTAGATTTAGCCACTATATTGTTATTAGCATCAACTGCTGACAACCCAATTTCGAACCCTTTACCATTATTATGGATTTTCGTTTTTTGATCATCAGTTAAGTTATTTGGCACGGCGATAGTGAATACAGCTTTACCCGAACTGTCAGTCGTTTGACTGTCAGATACCAAGGTAACTCCTTTACTAGCAACAGAAGCTGGCAGTGCAAGGAAAACTTTTTGACCAGTAACTACGTTACCTTTTTTGTCTTTTGCCACTACTTCAATCTGTGTTTCACCACCGTTTAAGTTTAAAGCTTTTAATGAATTAACAAGCAAAGAAATAGCAGAAGCCATAGACTGGACTTTGACATTAACTTGCTGCTTTTTACCTGTCA
The DNA here is from genome assembly GCF_017942195.1 of Psychrobacter sp. K31L. Taxonomy (NCBI): domain Bacteria; kingdom Pseudomonadati; phylum Pseudomonadota; class Gammaproteobacteria; order Moraxellales; family Moraxellaceae; genus Psychrobacter; species Psychrobacter sp. K31L. The sequence goes on from NZ_JAGKSC010000002.1 coordinate 339,339, forward strand.
GTGTCTCAGTCAAAGTCGCTGTCAAAACTTCTGTACTTAGCGCAGCTTTTTGCTCAGTAGTCAGATCGTTTGAAACCACGACATTGAAGCTAACGAGACCATTTTCATTCGTATTTGCAGTGATATTAGAAGAGCCGATTTGACCGTTGACCGTCAGCAATCCTGCTAATGCACTATTATTAAACACTAACTTAATAGGCTGATTGGCAATTTGCTCACCAGAAGACTGGTCATTCAACTGGGCTTGTATGCTAGCATTACTACCAACGTTATTGAGGATATAGCCTGCTTGGCTGTTAATATTATTGGTAGCATTCAGAATATTTAGAGTGACCACTGGAGTGATAATGGTGACTTTTGTGGCTGCAGAGTTATAGACAATACCGTTTTCGACATAAGACAATTGATAGTTAATACCAGTACTTTTAAGGTCGGCACGTTCAGCGGCTGTTAGATCACTTGGTATATTAACCGCAAATAAGGCATCACCATTAAAGTCAGTCATCGCCGACTGAGTGACAGTGACTCCATAACTAAGTGCCTTGGCTCCCAATTGAATAGTAATTTCTTTATCTGAAACTGGCTTAACATTGCTACCTTTAGTCGTAAGCTTAACATTGATATTACCATTACCACCTAGCTCACTGATAGATGGTGTCGCAATAGAAGCAAACTGAATGCTGGTTACTGGCTGCTCAACTTTGATATTTCCTGGCAACCTAGACTGAGTGCCATCCTCGTCCGTTATTACCGCTGTATAACCAATGCCCGACTTTATCAAATTTTCACGTTGCGTTGGCGTTAAGTTTTTGCTGATGCCAATACTAAATTCTGCTATTCCACTACTATCAGTAATCAGCTCATTACCGATAATAGTAATTCCAGTACTTGTACTTTGATCTAACACTACTTTGACTGTACGACCCACTGCTGCACTACCGTTCTTACGTTTACCAGCAACCTGCAATTTGAACTGCTCTGCTAGCGCGCTAACCGTTGCAGGCAAGCTTTGTACTGACAATTGGATATCGCTCTGGCCTATGTCTGAACCAATACGAATCTTTTCGCTACTGACAGAGCTAGGTACTCCTGAAGACTCTATGATGCTTGCTGTTAAAGCAAATGTTGTCGCCTTTTCTAACTGCAGTTTCTGATCTTCTGTCAAGTTGTTAGGCACTCGTACTGTGTAGCTAACTTCACCTTTACTATCTGTTACTTGCTCAGAGTTATTCTGTAGCGTTAGTAGACCAGCATCAGCTAAGCCTTTCGGTAAGCTTGCTGTAATTTTCTGACCTGCAATGATGCCGCCGCGATCATTGTTGACACGGAAGCTAATAACGGCACTACCACCTGAGCTTGATAGTTCCTTCTTATTGCTTTCATTAAAGTTGATTTTATATTCTGCAGTAGGTAGATAAACTGTGCTAGAAGCTGTTTTTGAGGTTGACGAACGATTAGGCTCAGTTAAAACAACCGTATAACTAATGCCGTCTTTGATAAGAGTTTTGCGGTCAGCCGCGCTCACAGTAGCATCAACATTCAAAGTCACATTGGCTTGGCCTTGAGCGTCTAAAGTCACTTTATTAGTGCTTAGGCTTACTCCGGTCAATCCATTATTAAGTTTGATGGTAGCCGTTGATCCATTGATAGCTGTCGGTACTTTGGAATTTTTGGCAGTAGCAGTAATAGCAATAGTTTGGCTGTCACCATAAGCACTAAGACGACTAGAACTACCAATCACTGTTAAAGCATAATCAGAAACGGGGAGCGCGGCTTTAAACTCACCTTTGGTTTCTTTAGTAGCACCATTTTCTTCTGCAATATTGATAGCATAAGCGATGGTTTTACCTACTAGCGCTGTACGATCAGCGACTGATAATTTATCATCAACTTGAATCGTGAAAGTAGCTAAACCGTTAGCATCAGTAACTGTAGTACTACCACCAACGATAGCAACTCCTTTGACGTTGGCAATACCCAAACCAACCGCTACGTCTTTGACACGAGCACCCTTGCTATTTTTGGCAATCACACTAAGGGTTGCTGTGTCACCATATACGTTTAAGACGTTATTGGAGACTGAACTGGTAGTCAACGAAGTACTTATATCAAGCTCACTTTCGATAACTTGAGTACCATCACCACTGCCTTCTCTACTTACCGAAACTTTTAACTCTTGCGGTGCGATAGCTGTACCATCTGCTTTATTGGCAGTCGCCACTAAAGTAAAGCCTTCTGCTATTAGCCTATCTTTATCAGCGACAGCTTGCGGGTTGAGCTTAAGCGTATATACAGCATTACCGTCATTATCAGTCGTTTGGGTACTCTGGCCCTCGATGGTAATACCATTAGTTTCAGAATTGACTACTTGCAAGGTCACTGCTTTACCAGCCATCGCGCCACCAGAACTCACTTCGGCAGCTTTGACAGTGACACTAAAGTTCGTTTGCTCATTGGATAGCTCAATGATAGTAGGCGCTGTACTGAGCTTTTGTAAAAAGAAATCAGGTTCAACACTTGGGACTTGCTCACCGCCACCATTGTTACCATTATCACCCGTGCCAGGTTGCGTCACACCCAAATCAGGTGCAGGTGCAATAGAGTCTACTGTGTCACTATCGCCGCCACCGCCGCAACCTGCTAGTGCCAATGCGCAAGTCAAAGAAGTGAGCTGAAACAACTTAGATGTAAGGGGTAATGAGCTATATGACATGTTTTGAACTCCGCATGAGCAGTAATTTTTTCGAGCAAATAAGTAAAATAACATTACACAGAATCTTAATAGATTGGCAATGATACATAGATTTACATTAAAGCCAGTTGTATTAACAGATTGTATTAATTTTATAACAGCAACTTTACTGACTTTTGTTATAACTTACAACTAAAAATTAACCTTTACCGTTAAATAATCAATCACATAGTTCCCTCAATTCAGGTATAATAGCTCGCGTTGAAGCAGACAATTATCATAAAAATATTTGAGTATTCATTACTTTTATGGTATAAATGTCGGCTTTAAAATTTTCTGAATTGGTTAGCCTGTTATTTGCCTTTAGATGACAGTCATATCAGCTCAACCTTCATATAGTTTTGTTTGGTGCAAAGCTGCCGCTTGCTGTGTCCATGCCGCAAATACGTGCAACTTGCCCAGACTGGTATGAGAAAAACTCATACCTCATAGATTAGGAGTTCGCCATGTCTAGAGTTTGCCAAGTGACTGGAAAGCGCCCTATGGTGGGTAATAATGTTTCGCACGCAAACAACAAAACCCGTCGTCGCTTTCTACCAAACCTTCATAACCATCGTTTTTGGGTAGAGTCTGAAAATCGTTTTGTACGTCTACGTGTGTCTACCAAAGGTATGCGCACCATTGACAAACTTGGTATCGACAAAGTGTTAGCAGATATGCGCGCACAAGGTCAAAAAGTATAAGTGACGACTGGTAGCTTAAGGACATCGATTATCTTTGTTACTTAAGCTACCATTCTGCTACATTTATTGTAGCCACTTAATTCTTTAGATCCGTACCTATCGTTTGAAGACCCCTCATTTACAGGAAAGCTATCATGAGAGATAAAATTAAGTTAGTATCAACTGCTGGTACTGGGTATTACTACACCACTACCAAAAACAAGCGCACTATGCCTGGCAAAATGGAAATCAAAAAGTTTGATCCAAAAGTACGCCAGCATGTGATCTTTAAAGAAGCTAAAATCAAATAATTGCTGTTATTTGAACAAAAAAAGGGTATATCAATTGATATACCCTTTTTTATTGTTGACGTTTTGACTATTTGTGCTTAACTTGCTTTACTAACTTGCTCGCTATTATTAATAGCCATGCAGAAACAGCCATGCAGATTAACTGTAGTGTGTTGGCTCTTTATCATAGACATGCGCATGCCATTGGCTCATCTGCTTTTGCATAATGACCTGAATCGCTGCATGAATCATGTGCTGACCTATCGCTTGCGTATCACTACCAAGCAACTCTTTTAGTTTTTCAGAAAAATCAATGGTCATCAGCGGCGCTTCATCTTGTTCAGCGTCACGCAATAACAATCGACCATCATCCGCCTCTACTAGCTCGAGTGTGGTCTCTTTGGCAAATCCTGCAAATTGATCGGTACTTTCGTTGTCTACTTCTATTTCATTATCAATGTCGTATGGCATTCACGTTATCCTTATTATCCCGTTTATCGCTGCAAAGAAACCCTAATAATTCATTTAATAAAGCTAGCATTTGACAGTAACGCGGGTAAAACTATCTTACTCATACAATGGACGCTTTGACCTTAGAATTCAAGGGCTGTCACGCAAGTCTTACATATCAATGCAACTTTCGCCTGCTGACGCTGCAAACCAATTAACGCCAATAGCGTAGTTTTGCGATGGTGAATAAGAAAGCCACAAACATGCCAAGGTAATACATGAGCTTTAACTCTAGCGTTGGATCTCGATATTTGAACGGTAAGGCAACGGTGGCGGTGGCAGTCGGAAATATTAACAGCATAAGCAGCCAGTTTTCGATGACATTTAGCCAGCCTTGAAAATCTGTACCATGACGCAGTGATGCCAGCCCTAACAGCAGACACGCGATAATTAAGCTGGTAAATAAACCATTTGGTAAGTCTTTTGGATAAATAATGTTAGCAATCTTGGTCGGTATGATTCGCATGTAAAATTCCAGTCATGCTTATAGAGCATGACTTAATGATGAAAAAGTGTGTAAAAACCGCTTATAAAAAATATTGCCACGTTATATTCATAAGGTTATAGCTATTCAGCAACTTCATCTTGGCGACTAAAAAATTAACTATAAGTGCCCATCAACCATAGTATCGATATACAAGAGGTTAAGTAGCCCAAGCTAATCGCATTCCAGCCTTCTATATGTGTGCCTTTGACCTTGTTAAATATGCGTGACCCTATCCAGAATAACAGCGGAATACCCAGCATAAATGCAGGCACGATGACCGCAGCGTGGCGTAATACTTCTCCAGTATCATCACCTACCATGAGACGAAAGCCGTAACCTGCCAAGCTTAAGACAAGCGCAAACATAGCCAAGCCAATGGTAATACCTTTTGGTACTAAACTGCGTTGCTGCGCTGTGCTTGCCACTGGTTCAGGTGATGCTGACGAGTTGATTGAATTTTTTGTGTCCATATTTCACCTACCTTTACGGAACTTGCTGTTAGGCATCATTATAAGTTATACAGCACATGTTAATACTTTTTTGCCCCAGTGGTATTGGGTCAATTTTGCTATCACGTCATACGGCAGTTATTAGCAGTCATTAACTGTTATTGGCCAATGCAAGCTCTACACGCATGGCATCGATAGCAGCCTTATAGTCTTCTTGATTAAATATCGCAGAACCAGCGACAAACATATCAGCGCCCGCTTCAGCGATGGCTCGGATATTACTGGCTTTGACACCACCATCGACTTCTAACCTAATATCACGACCACTGGTAATGATTCGTTGACGAACTTGGCGCACCTTGTCCAAAGTACCTTCAATAAACGACTGACCACCATAGCCAGGATTGACACTCATCAGTAAAATCTGATCCACTTTATCCATGACATAGTCGAGATAATGTAATGGCGTTGCTGGGTTCAATACCAGACCACATTCAGCACCACCATCTTTAATGAGCTGCAACGAACGATCAATGTGTCCACTGGCTTCTGGATGAAAAGTAATAATACTCGCACCCGCTTCCAAAAACTGCTCAATCATACTATCGACAGGTGACACCATCAGATGTACGTCGATAGGTGCATCAATGCCATAGTCACGCAGTGCCTTACAAATCATACTACCAAACGTCAAATTGGGTACGTAATGATTATCCATTACATCAAAATGAATCACATCGGCACCTGACTCTAATACCTTTTCAACTTCTTCGCCTAAACGTGCAAAATCAGCTGAGAGTATCGACGGTGCAATAAGATATGGTTTAGAAGGACTGATCATAATTGAGCTACCTAATTTTGTTGGAATAAAAGAATACTAAGAACTGACTTAAAAAACTTAAGCCTTTAAAGCAATAATCTTAAGGAGTCAAACCACTAGCGCTGTTTATATTGGGTTTTACAATAAGCACGACCAACGCCAAAATCTCGTTTCGCTTGATGTTTGGTAGCGCGGTTGCTCACGCGCTGACGCCATAATCGAAAAGACGACGGCTTTAGCTCTTGGCGCATGAGCTTAATCACGCCAGCTTCATTAAGACCGTAGCTATGCTCGATAGCACCAAATGGTGTTCTGTCTTCCCATGCCATCTCTATCACTCGTGAGACTTGGGTCTCATCAAGTACTCTGTCACCAGCGTCATTGATATTTTTTGCGATGAACTCATCTGAGTTAGCTTTAGAGACTGGATCACTGTTACTATGCTGCTTATTTTTTAGCGCCGCATCCATATCAGCTTGCATGGTTGCCAGCGCTGATTGCGCATTTTTAGACTCTGAATAGGTGTCATTTATTGAATGGGTATCACGTATTGAGTTCGCATCGGAATTAGATACTGTTAAATCTTGATAACTTGCCATAATTTTACCTTTTAAACATTAGCGCGTGTTAAGCGGCTTAGTGAAAAGAGTTCGATATCGACGCTTAGCTAAGTTGTGCCATGCGCCAATGATGTTCGATATGGTCGTTGATAACGCTCTGAATAAAATAATAACTATGGTCATGACCTGCCTGATAACGCAATGTTAAAGGCTGCTTGGCTTTTGTACAAGCGTCTTGAAGTTTGACTGTTTGCAACTGACCTTCTGCTAAAAAATTATCCGCAGCGCCTTGATCGACCAAGATACTGGCATACTGTTGACCGACCTTTTCGATCATCTTCGATGCATCGGCTTGCGACCATAGTGATTGGTCATCGCCGAAATACTCAGTATAGGCGGCTTGCCCCCATGCCGACTCACTGGCAGCACAGACGGGCGATAAGGCGGAGACACTGACAAACTTACTTGGGAATTTAAAACCCAACAGTAACGCCCCGTGACCGCCCATGGAGTGTCCAGTGATACCCATGCTATGAATGGGAAATTCTGAGCGCAGCAAATCGTATAGCTCATCGACGATATAGCTTTGCATATTGAAATGCTCTGCCCACGGCTGTTGTGTCGCATCCACATAGTAGCTTGCGCCTTGACCGACAAAATAGCGTTCATCGTTCGGCACTTCACTACTGTCACCGTCACTGCCTTTACCAGTTCTAGGAGAGGTATCTGGAGCAATAAATATCATACCAAGCTCGCTACATTTTTGTTGAAAATGCGCTTTATGGGTGACGTTATCAGCATTACAGGTCAGACCCGATAGATATAAAACGGCAGGACATAACCGCCCTGCGAGCGCTTCATCAGGCAGATAAATACTGAACGTCATCGGCGTTTTCGTCGCTGTCGATTGATGACTATAGTAATGCTGCTCGCCATCAAAGCAGCGGTTCACACTCTTTTGCGTGAGCTGGCTGTTAGCAGACAAGCTTTTATTATAAGTATTATTCATGAGTAACTTCCTCTTTGTCCAAGGTAAAATAAACGATGACTTATAAAAAGCGCTTTATAAGGCAAAAAGCACATTGATAACAAGTCAAATAACGCTCAAATTTTAATCAATATCACTGGTAGCATCCACTGGCAAGTTAGAGGTACTGTTGGAAGCGATGTTTGCAGTATTACTGGGTAAAATATTAACGGTAGTAGAGCCCGCATTATTCGTAATGCTAGCGACTGGTGGACGGGTTTTATCAAACAATACTTGCTCAAACGCAGGTAGCGCCGTCTCCATTAGGCTACCAATCACCATCTGTGGCTCTGATGGCTCAAAACCCATCACACTCTCGCGCTCAGTCACTCGTAAGCGGGCATCCTTAAAGGCAGATTCGAAGCTGGTATTTTCACGCAGGCTTTCAGCAAAGAACGCTTGCCCAAAATAAGTCATTTCTGCCGTATTGGTGCAGCCAAACGAAGCTTTATCAGCTGCTGAGGCAGTAATCACCACTGTGGTCGGTGAGGCCAATTCATCGATGAACGAGCCTGAGTAACACGCTGATACGACGATGACACGCCAGCGAATACCTGAAGCATCCAAAGATTCACGCAACCAGGTAGCATCTAAATTATCTATCGCAAGCGGTGGATTCGCCAATTGCACGATATCTTCAGTACCGTGTGAGGATAGCGTGAGAAATAGCACATCTTCATCGGCATTCATCTGCCGACCAATTCTTTTTAAGCCGCGCAAAATACTGGTCTTAGTCGCAATTGGTTCATCGAGCCAGCTGTACTGATTATTAATGAGTGAGAGCGAATGACCGCTGGTGCCAAAGCGCACATCGAACAGCTCACGTACTTTATTAATCTCGGAGCGAAAAACATTTTGATCAGAGAACCCAGCCACACCCATAAAGTACCAGTCAGTCTTGCCATCGATACTTGGATCAATGCCATCAAGCGCTTGTTGCAACAGACGTGGCTGCTCGTACAATGCAGCCTCTTCTAACACCGGCTCTACAGGAATTTGCTTAAATATGGGTTGGTCAGCGACATTACGCTGCCAAATAGTCAACAGCGCCACTGCGCCTACGAGCACAATAATACGCTCCCACCATGGCGTGCGCATGCGACGAGAAAAAATCCACAATAAGGCAAGCGTCTGCCATAAGAACAGCACTAAAAACAGAATGGGTAAAAATGAATAACTCCAGTCCGGCAGCCAACCATAACTGCCAAAAAACTGCACCAGACTTTGTAACAATGCCGACAAGGTGTCAGCAACCAACCATAGCACCACAGGCACAAAAACCAGCGCTTGATTGCCCGCTCGCCGTGCCAAAATAATGCCACTCAATAAAATAATCATCGGCCAAATGAGATAGCTGACCAATCCTTGCTCATTAAAAATACTGCCGCCTTCAGCAGCCAGCCATGAGAAAAGCACGTTACTACCAAGTGCCAATAGTGCGAAGACCGCAAACTGAATAAAGGTGGGCTTAACCCAAGAAAATGCGCGCGTTGACCCCACTAGCATCCATAAAGTTGCAATAATATTGGCAGCGAAATTGAGTGAAAAGCGCTGAAGCGATACGGTTTTTAGCGACGTAAGTGACAAAGACTTAGACCTCTAGCCAGTCGAAAGAAATAAAGTGAATCAATGATAAGTATTTTGATGCAGCAGCCGTTCAATGTTATTTATTTACATTTTTTGCGCGGCTTACACACAGCGACGTTATGTTTGATTCACTATAGAATAAGCAAAAAAACGAATAGCATGAGTCAATAGTATGGCTCGCCAATCTAACGCGATTGTAACGGATTGTCGGTCAAGAGGATAAGGCTGATTTGTAAAAAATCGCTCAAATCTGACCGAAAATCAATTAAAAAAAGGAGGCCTTGAATACAAGACCTCCTTCTGTATCAACGACTCAATACTATCTCATCAATAACTCATTGACGCGTTTTAGGTAAGCTGCTGGATCGTCTAATTGACCGCCATCCGCTAGCAATGCTTGATCAAAGATGACTTGCGCCAGCTTGTCAAAATCAACATCAGATTGCTCGCTACCCTCTAACTTCTTAATCAATGGATGATCAGGGTTAACTTCAAGCGTTGGCTTACTCGCTGGTACATCTTGACCCATTTGCTGAAGCATTTGAATCATTTGCGGCGACAACTCACCTTCACCAACGACCAAACAGGCTGGGCTATCAACCAAGCGCGTAGACACTTTCACGTCTTTCGCACGCTCGCCTAACGCTGCTTTTAGCTTACCAACCACAGGCTTCATGGTTTCTTCGGCTTTTTCGGCTTCGGCTTTTTCGGCCTCGTCTTGCAAATCACCCAAATCAACCGCGCCTTTGGCGATATTTTGTAGCGGTGTCTCATCAAATGAGGTTAAGAAGTTCATCGCCCATTCATCGACACGGCTGGTCATCAAGATAACTTCGATGCCTTTCTTCTTGAACAACTCAAGCTGCGGGCTATTCTTTGCCGCTGCCAAATTATCAGCCGTTATGTAATAGATGGCCTTTTGACCGTCTTTCATGCGCGCTTTATAGTCTTCAAAGCTGGTCGTCACACTGTCTTGCGTGCTGGTCGCATAACGTAGCAATTTGGCAATACGTTCTTGATTGCCCATGTCCTCGCCCAGACCTTCTTTGATGACATCACCAAACTCGGCGTAGAACTGCGCGAACTTCTCTTGCTTATCACTGTCTTCGCTATTGGCCAAACTTGCCAGCAAGGTCAAAATACGACGCGCATTACCATCACGGATAGACTTCACATCACGCGATTCTTGCAATAGCTCGCGACTGACGTTCAATGGCAAGTCGGCTGAATCGATAACCCCTTTGACAAAGCGTAGATACATCGGTAGCAACTGCTCGGCCTCGTCCATAATAAAGACGCGCTTGACGTAAAGCTTGAGACCATGCTGCTGCTCACGAGTATATAAATCTACAGGCGCTTTTTTAGGAATGTATAGCAGCTGCGTATACTGAACGCGGCCTTCGACACGGTTATGCGTCCACGTCAGCGGTGCATCCATGTCATAAGAGATGTTTTTATAAAAATCGACGTATTCCTCGTCTTCAATCTCAGAGCTTGAGCGAGTCCACAGAGCACTGGCCTTGTTGATGGTTTCCCATTCATCAGTCAATACCATTTCGCCGCCAGCAGAGGCTTGTGCATCAGCGCTGTCAGTTTCGTCATCGACTACGTCTTCTTGCCAAACTTCTTTACGCATTTGAATCGGTAGGCTGATATGGTCAGAGTATTTATTCACCAAGCGCTTGATTTTGGCGCGGTCTAGATAGCTGTCTTCGCTTTCAACGTACTCTTCTTTTAGATGCAACGTGATGGCAGTACCGCGCGCGTCTTTGGTAATAGGCTCAACGGTAAAGCTACCAGTGCCATCAGATACCCAACGTACGCCTTTATCTGCAGGCTCGCCCGCTTTGCGTGATTCTACGCTAATCGTATCTGCCACGATAAAGCCTGAATAGAAACCAACACCGAACTGTCCGATTAATTGACCTTCTTGCTTTTGTGACTCAGAAAGCTTGTCTAAGAATGCTTTGGTGCCAGACTTAGCAATCGTACCTAAGTTTTCGATGGCATCCGCTTCATTCATACCAATACCATTATCGGTAAAGGTAATCGTTTTAGCATCTTCATCGACGGCGATGCGAATTTTTAACTCACCATCGTTTTCATAAAGACTGTCATCATTAGTCCCTTCAAAACGCAGTTTATCGCAGGCATCAGAGGCATTTGATACTAGCTCGCGGACAAAGATATCGGCATTAGAATATAGCGAATGCGTCACCAAATGCAGCAACTGTGCCACTTCCGCTTCAAACGTATGTTTTTTTAATTCTGGATTCAGACCTTTAGCTTGAGTTGCTTCACTCATAAAACACTCCTTTGAATTCTATTAAGTACTTATTATAAAATAACGATGAACCTGCCAAGACCGCTTTAATAGCATTATCAAAGCTAGCCTGTTGGATACCGTTAAGCTGTTTATACTAATAGGGGCATAGAAGAAAATTTCAAGCGCAAAAGGGTTATTCAATAAAAAACACCGTCTTAGTTTGCTAAGGCGGTGTTTTTTGTGAGCCATATACTCACATAATCATTTAAAAAGGCATATAGTCAAGTCTATATAAATCCGCTACATCGTCATCCTCGCTAAGCATACTAATGTATAACTTGCACTCGGTTTCCTTGTATCGAAATTATATTGAACTGACTATATTAAACTTTATTCTGAGTAAGCTTCTATCAATAAATCCCAAATAGTAGTCAATTTTTTTGAAAAACGATTGTTCTTATTCATAGTAACCTTCAGTGCAGTAATATTGTCTTGATAGACACCATTACAACCGATTACTATAATTCTGTAAAATATATTAAATACATATTTTTGTTTTGTTTTTTAAAACAATAAAATTACTCAACATTTAACGTGGCATCGGACGAATGGTCAAAATCTGCTCGCTGCGACCAAACGGCCCATATATATCGTGCAACACTGCGCTGGTCACCCCAATCCCATCAGCGCCATACTGTTGTACCGCGTCAATGCCGAGCCAACGTCCTTGCGGTGCGCGATGCATATGAATCTGCAAATCAGTATTGGGAAACATCCACTCCAACGTTGAGAGTCCGAGACCAAGTCGTGGCACGACGCCATTGGCAGTATCGACCATACCCAATAAATGCACCAAATCATTTGTCGGTTCGCCCTCGACCATCTCAACATCATTGGTGATCCAAACCATACCACGCCCAGCGCGACGATCAGCATCAGTGACTAAGCGCACTGTTTTAATAAAACCACCTGGCCAACCTTTCATACCATCCCAGACCGCCAATTCTTCAGGTTGGTACTGTGCTATTTGATCCTCTAGCCCTGCAATCTCACTGGTGTCTTGAGTCATCAGGCGCCATGCACGAGCAATAATAGCATCACGGCCACGACTGCTCAGCACCGACTCAACCAGCTCGATGGTTCTACCCGGACGAATACAACGGGTAGTAACAGTAAACTCATCGAGCGGTATGAGTCCCAAAATATCGAGACTAATACGGGCAATTCTCATATTCTCTTGTGGAGCAAATCTACTAAGCTCAGCGGTCAGTAATCCTGTCGCTGGTGCCATATGCTGCTCGTGCTCATTCCAAGCGCCTTGGGCATTCTTGGTGGGCTGATAGTGTGCGATCATCACACCATCGTCTTGCTGTTCACGTTTGATAAAGTTGTAATAAGCTGACATTAACCATCCTTAATGTTGTCTCAAATCTTGCTCATTCATCCAGTATTTTTTAACTGTTGTGAGAAGTGGTTATGGTTGTATAAAAAAGTTATGCGTTACTAGAGCGTGTTAATCACTTCCTAGTAATTTTCAGGCGTGGCTTACCTTTATTGTTTATTTGGTAAGCTCTTGCTTTCTCATATTGAGCAACGTGCGACTCTTAGCCATTATAAAGAGGAAAAAAGCCATGATGGCAATGAGCGCACCATATAGGACACTATAATCTTTCGTAAATTGTGCCGTATTAAGCATAAGCATCAATACCAAAATAACAATCACAAACATATTAATTTTCAATTGCTTATTAATGTCATCGACTGTGGCTTCGGCCAATACGAACTTTTTTTTGTGCTTTTTCATGTTACTTACCTACTTGCGTGACCGGAATACGTAAGGCTTTGGGCAGACTAAATATGACATTCTCTTCGATACCTGACAGCTCACTTGGCAAGTCACCGCCCCAATCTTGCAACTGCTGTAGCACCTCTTGAATCAATACTTCTGGCGCTGAAGCCCCCGCGGTGACACCCACATTCTCTACGCCATCAAACCAGCTACTGTCCATTTCGCTGGCGTTGTCTATCAAGTAAGCACGGCAATTCATCCGCTCTGCCAATTCACGCAAACGATTTGAGTTTGATGAGTTTGGTGAGCCTACCACCAATACTATCTCGCAGCGACTGGCCAAATCTTTGACCGCATCTTGGCGGTTTTGGGTGGCGTAACAGATGTCATCTTTACGCGGTCCTTCGATACTAGGGAATTTATCGCGCAGTGCATCGATGACGCGTGCCGTATCGTCCATCGACAAGGTCGTCTGAGTAACAAATGCCAAACGCTCACCATCCTGCACAGTCAGCTTTTCGACATCGGTTTCATTTTCGACCAGATGAATCTCTCCACCATGACGACGGTTAAATCGCCCCATTGTGCCCTCAACTTCAGGATGTCCAGCATGACCAATCAATACCGCATCCATACCATCTTGCGCAAATTTAGCGACTTCGATATGTACCTTAGTAACTAGCGGACAAGTGGCATCAAAGACGGTTAGATCACGACGAGTTGCCTCATCTTCGACCGCTTTTGAGACCCCATGCGCAGAGAAAATAACGATTGCGCCATCGGGTACTTCGTGAAGCTCTTCGACAAATACCGCGCCACGATTGGCCAAATCCGAGACCACAAATTTATTATGGACGACCTCATGACGGACATAAATAGGGGGCTCAAAGCGGGTCAATGCTTCGTTGACTATCGCAATCGCGCGATCGACACCAGCGCAAAACCCACGTGGATTGGCAAGATAAATTTGCATAAGATGGCCTATCATTAGATAATTTGTATTTATCGCTTAACGTCAAAAGCTTAACGTCAAAAGTTGGGATGCATTCAATACGCTACTTTAGCATAATTTGCTTTTATTGCCTTTTAAAATACCACCGTTCCAGTCGCTATAGATGCAGTCGGTCTTTAAAAAAACAAAAGTGTCAAAAGCAGTTTATAATTAGGCAGTGGTTATGGTTTCTCTAACCCTACATGATGACATTTTATATTTTTACCAGCCTTTGATGCTTTGGCGGTTCACTACCATATCTTTTCGCCTTTTATTAGCACACACTTTATTAGGGCACACCCCATTAGGACACTTTGTATGACAGGTTCATTATTTATTATTACTGCCGCCTCTGGTACGGGCAAGACCTCACTGGTGAAGCAGCTACTTGCCACCACCAATGACTTGACCGTCAGTGTCTCCCATACGACTCGCGTCCCGCGTCCGGGTGAAATTGATGGTCATCATTATCATTTTACCGATGTCGATAAATTTGTGACTGCCATCGGCGACAATAAATTTTTGGAGCACGCCGAAGTGTTTGGTAATTATTATGGCACCTCAGAACAAAGCGTACGTGCGCAATTAGAGGCCGGTGTCGATGTGATTTTGGAGATTGATTGGCAAGGAGCGCTACAAGTCAAAAAAATATTTACTGACGCGACGATGGTTTTTATTCTACCACCAAGCATTGCCACGTTACGCCAGCGCTTGTCAACTCGCGCGCAAGACACGATAGAAGTCATAGAGCAGCGCTTAGCAGGCGCAGTGACTGAGATGGCGCAATACGTGAATTTTGATTTTGTGATAATCAATGACAATTTCGAAGTCGCTTTGACTGAGCTAAAAGCCATTATCGTCGCTGATAGACAGACGCTAAAACGCCAACAGCAGCGTTATCATCGTACGATTAGCAACTTGCTAAGCAATAAAGTACAAGAGTAAGGTTATTACTGCCTGTCAGTAGGGTTTAATTTGGCAAGCAGACATAAAAAGCAACCACCTACCTAGGCAAAAAATGCTACAATGTCTAGCTATTCCCCTTTATATTTTTGATATTATTTTTATTTGAGTGACGGACCATGTCTGTGACTAATAAAAACAACCGAGGTAGCTATTTATGGCACGAGTGACGATTGAAGATTGTTTGGATAATGTTGATAATCGCTTTGAGCTGGTTTTGGTCGCAAGTAAGCGCGCCCGTCAGCTGGCCAAAGGTATCGCTGAACCGTTGGTTGAAGTCGATAACGACAAGCCTACGGTATTGGCTCTACGTGAAATTGCCGCGGGCAAAATCACTCGCGATATTCTAAATCAGCCAGAGCATAATTTTGCTACTAGCTCAATGGATTTAGCACTGTCAGGCGATCATAGCTTCTAGTAAAAGCTGTTTGACATGCAAATGCATATTGATGATAAAAACCACAGCTTATGCTGTGGTTTTTCGTTTACAACTGTATGCTTTTGGCTATCATGAAAGCCATTTGCGCCCAAAATCATACCACTGGGTATAAATTTATAAGTTTTTTTCTGGCACCAGCGCTTAGCAGTTGACATTGAATACGATTTACGATTAATTAGAGAGTGGTCTCGCCTTTCTACTGCTCTCTATTATAATTATTGCTCTTTTTTACAATAATCGTTTTCTTTTATAATATGGTCGCTGCAATTTAAAAGCGTGACAGCATCGACCCTGTAAACGATACGCTGGTACAGCTTGCATCCGGTTGCTTTTTTATCCATATATCCATACATCGATATTATCTTGCTTTAACGATAGATTAGTATTCATTCAGTCACCATTTACCTTAACAGGGCTTAATCAATTATAGGTAATGGAAAATAGGATCGTCACTTTATGAGTCAAACCCTTCCCAAACTCAGTCATCATCTAGTCGATGATGCTCAATATAATTTGCTCCGTTCAGTTGGCTATCTGACTGCTGCTGAACGCCGTGATATTGTTGATGCTTGTGAGTTCGGTGATATTGCGCATATTAAAGACAAGCGTAAATCAGGGGAGCCTTATATCACTCATCCGATTGCAGTCGCTGAAATATTGGCAGGTTTTCGTTTAGATCGAGATACCATTATTGCAGCGATTTTACATGATACCGTCGAAGATACCGACGTTAGCGATGAGCAAATCGAGCAACGTTACGGCAAAGTGGTTGCTAGACTGGTTGATGGCGTCACCAAATTAAAATCTTCAACCCATAATAAGCAACAAAATAAAGCGGCGACTTTTCATAAAATCCTGACGGCTACCCTTGCTGATCCAAGGGTGTTAATCATTAAGCTTGCCGACCGCTTACACAATATGTCGACGCTAGATGCAGTACGTCCTGAAAAACAGCGCACGACGGCGCAAGAGACGTTAGATTTTTATGTGCCATTTGCCCGTCTGATGGGTCTCAATGACATCGCTGATTATATTGAGGTGCTGTGTTATCGCAATCTTGATTCTGGTATGTATAACAAGATTTCAGATAAGCTGCTGCAACACGGGCTGGGACGTAATTTTCAAAGAGAGGCTATTCATAGCTATCTGACTATTGTCTTAAACAATTTAGGGCTCAATGGCCTCGTCAAAGTATTAGACAATCGCGTGGTGATATATCGACAGTTTTTCCGCAATCGCGGTGAGATTAATGCGCTACTTCGTCACTATGCTTTTGAGATTGTGCTCGACAATATTGAAGCTTGCGACAAACTGGCTTATTACCTTATCAAAAAATATCAAATCGATGATACCCATATCGCTGACAATATTCGTCGCCCACTACCGGGTGGCAATCAATCCCTGACCCTTATTTATGAGCGGGATAATGATTTTGTAAAAGTCACTATTTTGACCAAGCAAATGCAAAATGCGGCAAGGCTTGGCGTTATCGGGGCAGAACACGCTTCCGATGTCAGTCAATCAGTCATTCAGGCGTCACTACGCAATATGAAAGACTTGGTCGATGAAGACAGCTTAAATCAAAACAGCCCTGACTTTACTGCTGCCGTCTCGACGATTAGCGAGCTGATGGATTACCTACATTCAAGCAAAATTATTTGTTATAGTCCCAAAGGTCGCGCTTATGAGCTATCACAAGGAGCCACAGCGCTTGATTTTGCTTATGCTGTTGGACCTATGGTTGGTAATGTGGCCGTCGGTGCCAATATCGATGGCAACAAAGCCAAGCTGGGCACGGTGGTCAAAAACGGGCAATTGGTCGAAATTGAAGTAAATAGCCACTCAGAGCCAAAGGCAGAATGGCTCGGGTTTGTCGTGACCAATAAAGCCCGTGAAGAGATTTTACGCTGGTTTAAGGATTTATCTGCTGCTGATAAACAGCATCATGGTCAACAAGCCTTGGATCGCGCGCTAAAGACCTATCAAAAAAGCCTCGATGATTTAACGGACAGCGATTGGAAAAACTTGACAGAATGGCGTGGTCTAACAGAAAAAAATGCGCTATTTGAACAGATTAGCTCGGGCACGCTACTGCCACAACTGGTGGTCACTCGCTTATTTAGCGACGAAGTCAGCGACTTGCAGGCTAAAGAACAAAATGATGATGATGCCCAACCGCAACAATTGATTGTCAATGCCTCAGGGGTAGAGCTTGATTTTGCCAATTGCTGCCATCCGATCTACGGCGACCCTATCGTTGGTCATTTATCCCGTCACGGCTTGGTGGTACATCGCCATAAATGCTTCTCGCTCGATGATATTCGTAAGGACAACCCTTATCAAGTGATACAGCTGCGCTGGCGCAATGACAAGGCCATCAAACAAAATGAATCCGGCGAGCACGCTAGCAAAGTCCGTTTTTCGGCTTATTTGAAGCTGTCTCTTGCCCTCAGCGACGAACAAATTAGTGAGGTTATCTATCATCTGCGCCAGTTAAATATGGGTGTCGAAACGGTCGATGTGCGCCATACTGACACTATCATTCATATTGTGGTCCGTAGTCGCAATCATTTAGCACAAGGCATTCGCGAACTGCGCTCGCTGCTGGGCTTTCCCAATATCATGCGACTCTATCAGCTGTAGATAGAAGTGTTAAATACCCTTACTTTTAATCTCGAATTTTCAGAACAACCCAAAACAATGATAAACTTTGCTACTTCGTTTTTAGTCAGTAAAGCCAATCAATCAAACGAAAAAAACACCTTAAGGATATAATATGACTCGTCAAACCATTCAAACTGATAAAGCCCCTGCCGCTGTTGGCACTTACTCACAAGCCGTCAAAGTCGGTAACACCGTTTATATTTCAGGACAGTTAGGTTTCGACCCTGAAACCATGGAGTTGAGAGAAGGTTTTAAAGCACAGGCTGAGCAAGTGTTCGAAAACATCAAAGCTATCTGTGAAGCAGCTGGCGGCAGTCTAAATGACGTGGTTAAATTCAATGTATCTTTGACAGACTTAAGTGATTTTGCCGTTTTAAACGAAGTTTTCGTGGCCAATCTATCTGAGCCATACCCTGCCCGCGCAGCCGTACAAGTCGCTGCTCTACCAAAAGGCGGTGTGGTCGAAATTGAGTCTATTCTATATATTGAATAATCTTGAGCCTCATCACACTCAATTCTTAAGTAATTGAGTAAAAATAACGGTTGTTAGCGTAAGCCCAAATATCACTATTTGGGCTTACTATTATTCTCATTATTTAAATACCCAAACAATAGAGATGTATTTTATGTTGGTACAAGTTGCTCTACCCGTGCCCCTTTACCGGGTGTTTGACTATAGCTTACCGGCAGATATGAATGCTTTGCCAGATAATAACTCACCATGGATACCACCAATTGGTAGCCGCGTCGAGGTGTCCTTTGGTCGTCAAACCTTAATCGGTATCGTGGTCGCTCATATCGCTGAAGCGGATAGCAGCGTACCGATGAAAAAACTCAAACCTATTAATAAGTGCTTAGATGTTGAGCCGATTTTGGATACCAGCATGCTAAAGCTGGCTTATTGGCTGGCAAGCTATTACCACTATCCGCTTGGTGATGTGTTAGCCGTCATCTTGCCCAGCCTCGTTCGTCAAGGCAAGCCGCTAGACTTGCTGATTACGCACTGGCGAATTTTGCCGCATATCGCTGATGGCGATTTTCGTGCCAATGCCAAAAAGCAGAAGCAACAATTTGATATGTTAAAATTACACGGAGAGCGCGGTGCGAGCGAAGATGTGCTGCTGTTAGAAGGTATGCAGCGCAGTTTTTTAAAAACGCTGGAAGATAAAGGCCTTATCGAGCGCTATATTGAGCCAAAACAAGCACCTGCTCCTGTCAAACTCGCAAAAATGCCACTCGATCTCAATGATGAGCAAGCGCTTGCCGTTGCGGCTATTGTTGCGGCGCACGAAGCTGAGCGCTACACGGGGTTTTTACTGAACGGCATTACTGGTAGTGGCAAGACCGAAGTTTATCTGCAAGCGATGCAAGCCGTATTAGAAGCGGGCAAGCAGGTTTTGATTTTAGTACCGGAGATTGGTTTGACCCCGCAGACGCGCGCGCGCTTTGCCAGTCGTTTTGCTGCCCATATTGTCTTGCTACACTCCGGCATGACCAACACCCATCGTCTACAAGGCTGGCAAGATTGCCGCACGGGTCATGCTCAAATCATTATCGGGACGCGCTCAGCAGTGCTATATCCCTTTGCTGATTTAGGACTTATCGTCGTCGACGAAGCACATGATGGTTCTTATAAACAACAAGATACTCTACGTTATCATGCCGCTGACGTCGCGCTTTATCGCGGCCTGCAATGCAACATTCCTGTCGTACTTGGTACCGCGACCCCGTCTCTTGAGCATTTAAAACTGGTCGATGACGGCAAATTAGTAGAATGCCAACTACAGACTCGCCCTGGCAACGCAAAGCCTGCAACCATGCAACTAATTGATGCGCGCCTGCAAAGTACCCATCAACAGACTCAAGATGATGGTGCACGCTATGATACGGGGCTGACCGATGCGTTAATTGGTGCGATACGGCAAACGCTCGAAGCGGGCGATCAAGTATTGATATTTTTAAATCGTCGCGGCTATGCGCCAGTTTTGTTATGCGAAGCTTGTGGTTGGCAGGCAGATTGTCCACGCTGTGACGCGCATTTAACCGTTCATTATAATAGTCAATCGCAACCCAATTCCTATTCAAGCAGCTCGTACTTAAAATGCCATCATTGCGATTGGCAAGCCTATATTCCCACCGTTTGCCCTGATTGTGGCAGTCAAAACCTAGATGCCAAAGGGATGGGTACCACAAGACTCAGCGAAAACCTGCATGCGATTTTTGCCAATCCGCAAACCAGTAAAGAGTTGTATCCCATTATCCAAATCGATCGCGATACGACCAGACGGAAAGACAGCTGGGAGAATATCTATCGGCGTATTAATGAAGGCAAGCCTGCTATCTTAGTCGGCACGCAAATGGTAGCCAAAGGTCATCACTTTCCCAATGTTACCTTGGTCTGCTTGCCCAATGCTGATCGTGGCTTTTTATCCGCTGACTTTCGCTCGCCAGAACATACCGCGCAATTAATGATTCAGGTGGCTGGTCGTGCTGGACGCGGTGATAAGTCTGGTCGTGTATTGATTCAAACCTTGCAGCCAGATAATGAGCTGTTATTAAAGCTAGTAAAAGATGGTTATCTGTCCTTTGCTCGCGAGCTATTGCAAGAGCGTAAAATGATGGGGTTACCGCCGCATAGCCATGCTGCCCTGATACGCTGCGAAGGCAAAACGCTTGCCGCTACGACGCAAGCATTGAAAGATGCGATTGCCAGTCTACCTAATGGCCATAATCTTGCTGTGCTTGGTCCTATCGACGCACCGATGAGCAAGAAGAACAGCCGCTACCATGCACAATTGCTACTGCTAGCCAAAGATCGACGACAGTTACATCAAGTATTAAATCAATGGTGGCAACCGGTACTCGCCTTGCCAAGCGCCAAATATCTGAAGCTTACTTTGGATGTCGATCCTGTCGGTTGGTGATGCCCAATTCCTAATCGTGATCCTTTAACTACAATCATCACACTATAGCTCGCCATTGCTAAAGAACGCTATTCAAAATCAGTCACTCATCGTTTACCGCCTAGATACAGCAAGCATTTATTAAATGTGCTAAATTCTGTATATCTGTCTGGTTTATGCACAGCAAACCCAGCTTTATAAACCATCCATTTTACCTTCTATCATCCTGAGTGTTGTTATGAGTCAAAATAATTCAAACCCTGAACGAAGTAACCATTCTCATCAGAGCGATGCTGATATGCCTGAACCTCTGCTTCAAGATAATGAGAGCAATTACACTCATGACAAGCAAGACACTCACGACCACGATGAACACTTAGAACAGACCACGGCACCGCGCGATACCAAAGGCTATCAGCGCACTTTACTGTTTAGCTTTATTATAATCACTGGCTACATGTTTATCGAAGCGATCGGTGGCTGGCTCACCGGTAGTTTGGCACTATTATCCGATGCCGGTCACATGCTCAGCGATGCGGTGGCCCTTGGCGCGACGTTAATGGCATTCAAAATTGGTGAAAAAGCAGCGACCCATCAAAAGACCTTTGGTTATAAGCGCTTTGAAATTTTGGTGGCGGGAGTAAATGGCGCTACCTTGGTTATTATCGCGCTGATGATTTTTTATGAAGCGATTAAACGATTTAATTCACCGCCTGACATTGCTACCCAAGGGATGCTGATCATTGCGACCATCGGCATGCTGATTAATATTTTAGTCGCTTGGTTGATGCACCGAGGTAGCCACGCTGAAAATCAGCATAGCCACGGCGCCAGTACAGACAAAGCATCTGATAGCAAAGCACCAGTGAATCTGAATATGCAAAGTGCTTATTTGCATGTCTTGAGCGACTTGATGGGTTCGGTTGCGGCTATTATTGCCGCGTTACTAATGATAGGTTTTGGTTGGTTGTGGGCAGATGCAGCGGCGTCAGTCATCGTTGCCATCCTGATTTTAATCAGTGGTTACCGCGTCGTACGCGATTCAGTCCATATATTGATGGAAGGCACACCAGCAGGTATATCGCTAGTCAATGTGGAGCAAAAACTGATCGCCCATCCTCAAGTACACAAGGTACACGACCTGCACGTTTGGAGTATCACCAGCGGCTTAAATGCACTGTCTTGTCACGTTGTCGTCGATGGAGAAATGAGTATTCACGAATCGAGTCTGCTGATTGAGGATCTGGAAAAAAGCTTGTTAACACTTGGCATTCATCATGCGACTATTCAGGTCGAAAGCTCATCGCATCCGCAAACAGCTACCCATAGCGATGCGTTAGTCTGTGACATCTCCGAGCGAGCCGTTGATAATGGGAGTCATATTGGTCACAATCATTGAGCAGCTATATTAGAGTCCGTCAATAACGCTACTCAGCAAAATCTGTATGCTGTATTAATATTAAGATTAAGATTAAGCGATGCTAATTTAATACTAAGCCAGCTCTTCATATGGCTGCTATATTGGCAACTCTCATTAAAATTTGCTCAATCACTTTAAAAAAATAAAGTGCCAGTAAGTTTATATGGTTATAATAACTATCAATTAATGATAAATGATCAATTCAAACCCTATTGAACATTGGCAAACATACTTATTAGTATCTTTTTAATTTATTCATTGATGATATCCCACTATGTCTAGACGCTCAGCACCTTTTGTCGCCCCAGACTATATCGACGACCCTACCTCAAAAGATGGCAAAAAACACGCCAAGGTTTTGCTATCAACCCTGCAAGAAGACATCGCCAGCTTTCGTGATGCGCAATTTCCACCTGATATTTTGCGACAAGTTCGCGACATGCCTATCTATGAAGGCAATTTAGCCGAAGTCAAAGCCTATCAACAGCGTTGGCAGACTCTGCTCGAACGCGCGATGGCCTTTTATCCTGCGGCCAATCTACCACCCGATTATCTGCCGCTACCAGCCAGCCTCGAAATACCGCAGTTTATTTATCATGTGCAACGACTGCATCTAACCAAAACTCACGCTAAAGAATCTAAAAGTTTTGGCTCAGTCGGTGCACTTACGGATAAATGCGGGGATTACAGCGCTGATGAGATTGCGCGTATGGCAGCCGTATTTGATAACGACGATGAGGCTCGTTTGGTCGCTCATCGTGAATTTATTGATTTGCGTGCGTACGTCTTTTGTCGCGATAATAAAGGTGAGATGTTAGAGCCTGAGCGCGTACGCTTTTATCGTACTGGACTCATTGTCCACGCTTTGCCCAATTTTAAAATGATAGACAGTCGGCAGACACCGCGTAAGCGTCGTAATGATGCTTATAACAATCCGCTTGCCGATAATGGCGTGTGGAAGATTTATCGCAAAAAATAACGTATGCTCGCGTTATTTATTATTGTCCTTCTTGTTTTATATTGACTGTTTTACATTGCTTATTTTATTGCCAATTTTGAGGATTCCAGATGTTCGCTGCCGCCGCCGGCTCACCAAATTTAATGTTACAAGCTACAATTTTCTTGGGAGCCGCGCTGCTCTTTGTACCCCTTGGCAAACGCTTTGGTATTGCGACCGTCCTTGGTTATTTGATCACCGGACTGATATTAGGGCCTAGTGCGCTAGATGTAGCGGGCGATGCTGAGAGCTTATTACATTTTTCTGAATTTGGCGTGGTGATGCTGCTCTTCATCATTGGTCTTGAGCTCCAGCCTTCACGGCTTTGGGCGCTGCGCCGCTCAATATTCGTCCTTGGCGGCTTGCAAGTCGGTCTGTCCGGTACCTTATTGATGGGTATTCTATATCAATTTTTCTCCTTACAACTCGATACTGCTTTTATCGTCGGCTTCGGCTTGGCGCTCTCTTCCACCGCTTTTGTGCTACAAATACTGACTGAAAAACAGCAGCTGTCTAGTACCCATGGTCGCGAAGCGTTTACCATCTTATTATTCCAAGATATTGCCGTGATTCCTTTATTAGCGGTCATTCCGTTTTTGTCAGGGGTGCGCGAGCAGAGCTATGACTTAATCTATTTTGGCAAGGTTTTCGCCGTTTTCGCTGGACTGATTTTTGCCAGCCGCTATGTGGTTCGACCTTTCTTTAAATTTGTCGCCTCTAGTGGTGCGACAGAATTACTGACTGCGGTCGCACTATTTATCGTCATGGGTGTCTCTATCTTGATGGGTCAAATTGGTTTATCGATGGCGCTTGGCGCATTTTTGACTGGCGTATTGCTGGCAGATTCGGAGTACCGTCACGAGTTAGAAGCCAGTATCGAACCCTTTAAAGGATTGCTGTTGGGGCTATTCTTTATGTCAGTCGGTATGTTGACTGATGTCAAACTCATTTTGGCCAAGCCCATCTTTATTATCGGCTGTGCGATGGCATTGATGTTTATCAAATTCGGTGTGGTCACCGCTATCGCAAAAATATCTGGCAATCGATGGCCAACCAGTATCAGATTGGGGGTGACTCTCGCTCAAGGGGGTGAATTTGCGTTTGTCTTGTTCAGTGTGGCCACCGCCCAAAACGTCCTGCGACCTGAGCTAGCAAACACCCTAAATCTCATTGTGACCATCTCTATGGCGCTGACACCATTGGCATTCTTACTATTAGAAAAAATAGGAGAGCCATTATTTGCCAAAAGCAAACCCAGCCGTGAGTACGACACCATTCCCGATCATGAGCATCAGGTCATTATCGCGGGCTTTGGCCGTGTCGGTCAGATTATCGGTCGTGTATTACGCATGCATAATATCGAATTCACAGCCATCGAACGCTCTGCCAATCGGGTGGATTTTGTCCGTCGCTTTGGTAACCAAGTCTATTATGGTGATCCAAAAAACCCTGAAATATTACGTGCCGCTGGTATCAAAAAAGCACGTGTGTTTATTCTTGCCATTGACGATTTAGAGCGCTCTATTACCACCGCTCAATATTTGCGTAAAAACTACCCTGATTTAATCGTCTTGGCACGAGCGCGTGATCGTCAGCATTATTATCGCCTACGTGAAGTTGGGGTGCGTCATATTTGGCGTGAGACTTATTTATCGTCGTTAGATATGTCGCGTGAGTCCTTGCAGCTGCTCGGCATCTCTCCAGAAAAAGCACGCGAAACTGTACAGACTTTCCGTGATTATGATGACGACTTGATTGAACGTCAGCAAGCCATCTATGATGATGAAGCTAGCCTGATTGAATCAGTACAATCATCAATGGCAGAGCTTGAAAGCTTGTTTGATGAGGATATTGGCAAGGCGCGTAAGATGGATTTGAGTGAGTTTTCTGACGCCCTAAAAAACCAAGCGACGCCCGTTGATGAAAAAGACGATATCGTTCCTGATCCTAAAGCCTAACTACCTTTTTTAATCCGTTGAGCAGTTTGGCGGCGCCAGTTTTTCGTTTAGCGAGCTGGTGCATTGCCAACTATCGCCATCTTCCACATGATAGAAAGCCACTGTTTGCTCATTGAGATAACGCAGTGGGAATTTAACATCATGAATCGTTCCTATGACAGCACAATCTGTTTTAGGAACGCCCGGCAGTTGAGTGTCAATACGCACCAGCACTTGCGGGTCGTCTATGTTAAATGGCAAATCAATGGGACACTGCCCAGTCTGTTGGTAAATGACAGCCACACGATTCTGCGTCGTTTTGGTGATGTCATAAGCATTGAATAATATTTCATTGGCTTTTGGCTTTGCGATAATAGGTAAAAACTGCACCTTAATCACCAGTAAGGCGAAAGCAAAAAGCCCAAAACCCAATCCCAAACCAAATAAGCTCACCCCACCCTCTCGGCGCAGATGTGCCTGCTGCTCGGTGTCATCTCGTGGATGGTCATCAATCGCATCAGCGATTTCGCGCCGTGCCATACGGTAATAATAAGCGTCTGTCCAACGCGCCACCATACACGCCCAATATAACCAAATCATCGCTGCAATACCTAGCCGCGTTGCCATTTGATACGCATCAGGAATATAAGACATCGCCACAAATTCAAAGACAACCAACACAATCGCAATATTAAGCTGAATAAAGGACCAACCTGCCACGCTATAGACGATCGCATCCATATAGCGCTTGCGATATAGCAGCCAAGGAAAAGTAATAAAAAACGCGGCCCAGTGCCATTTTGGCGACAAATAGCCTTGCTTATCAAACTCCGCGAAGCGCTTGAGATAATAGCGTTGGGTACGATGACCGATAAACCATTTATCCAACTGCTCACGCTTGGCAGCAGTCAGCTGTTCTTGGTAAAACGGTGGCGGTGAATCCGTCTCGATAAATAACATAGCAGTAGGCTCTCGATAAAAAGCGTATCAATAATCACTGTAAGATACTTTTTTCAGCGAATAATTAGATTAAATACACTCTTTATATTCTTCATTAATATTTCATATTTATAGAATATCTTTAGTATAAACTGATGCAAAAGCCAATCATAGAGCGACTAAGCTCTTGTCCTTATTTGATTCGTGAGCATCTCATGTCTACACTCAAGCGCAATATAATCATAACCATTATGATTATTACCGTTCTAATCGCTACTGCTATAACCCTTATCATCGTTAACGTCAGTGCCATATCTGATCCTTATAAAAATGAGCTAGGTTTTGATCAAAGCACCTTTGTAGGTCAATGGCCATTTACCGCCGAGAGTGTGGTAATAAGATGTGATAAAATTAATGACAAATCAATTGTTTCTATAATAACCCTCAGTGGAGAGCGTTATATTCTCAATGCTGATTCAAATACAGACATCGATAAGCCGCCAATGAAAACACTCAGTGCAAAAGATACAATCTGGCGCGATACTGAGACAGATACTGAAACAGATAACAACTATTTATCATCTGCTGACGCCAAAGTTTCTACGGGCGATATCATCGATGCAGGTTTAAAATTATGTACGAAAGCTTAGAAAATGTTTGAAAGGAGAGTGAAAGCGGTTTACGCCATCAGCAACTGCCTGATAATTGAACGTTCACACTTGCTCATATTTAACCTATAATACGCTTATATTCGCAACTTTATAAAGTCTTAGTAACCCTATGAACCAATCCTCTAATCCCGATAACTCAAATGATATAAATCAAGTGGCTGAGCCTAATACTGCCATCGAGACCGTTTCGCAAAATGATAAACATATTCGTATTGTGAATACTTTTATGAAACGGCGCACGCACATGAATAAGAACGCCGAGATGGCTCTCACTGATCCAGAGTTTGCTGACTACTTGGTTAATAACAGCTTCGGTGACGGCAATCTTGATGGTATCGATGACTTGCGCGTACTATTCGCCGATACGCCCAACGGTATTGATGCGCCGCTTACTGTAGAGATTGGTTTTGGACTGGGTGACTCATTCATTGAGATGGCAGCTGCCGAGCCGACGCGTAACTTTGTGGGTGTTGAAGTACACGAGCCAGGTATCGGTAAATGTGCTTATATGGCAGGTACAAAGGGTTTAAGTAACGTCAAAATCATTAACGGCGACGCCATCCAATTGCTCAAGCAGCTTCCAGAAAATCATATCGACCGTATTCAGCTCTACTTCCCTGATCCATGGCAAAAAAAGCGCCATTATAAGCGTCGTTTTGTCAGCCCTGAGCGTATGGCGATTGTCACGCGCAGTTTAAAACAAGGTGGCTGGTTCCATACAGCAACCGACTGGGAGCATTATGCCTTTTGGATGGTTGAGGTTTTAGACGGTTTTTCAGGACTCACCAATCAAGCGGGTGCAGGCAACTTTACTGACCGCCCTGACTTTCGTCCAATGACCAAGTTTGAGCGCCGCGGTTTAGAGCGCGGGCATGGTGTCTGGGATTTAATCTATATTAAAGAGTAAGCCTCATCGCGTTACCCTTAATGATTTTTGACAAAGCGGCTAAGACATTTAGCCGCTTTTTTATGCAGCTGGTATTACCCACCCTCATTTTATCTAGATATATTCAGTATTTAATCAGCCAAACCCTCTGTTTGAGACGCTTTGAAAAATTTTATTTATTAAATTTACAGAGCAGCAATATGTGAAACATAGCAATTTTGACGAAATTGCCAGATGAAAAAATAGTTGCATGATGGCACAAAACATATAATTGAATGATTCGCTGACACTATACATTCAGGCAAACATTGGCACTATAAGGGCTGCACGAGTTCTCCCCATAAGCTGTGGATAACCCTGTGTATAAGTCACTACTTGACAAGAATTTTCCTAGGTAGCTTAAAGGGTTAGGTAAAATCGTTCATTTTTTGTACAATTTAAAAACCTATATTATTCAACAACTTATATGTAAATTTAAATCATAATAAATTATTTTTAATATTTTAAAATATTATTTTAATATTAGCGATGTTTCACATAAGGTAAATAAACGCTATTTATTTGTTGTGGACAACTTATAAATCTATTGACAAACTACCCCATTATCCCGTCTGAAATAATACATAAGTTCTAGCATAGTCTATATAAAATTTCAGTCGTTTATCATGCGACATATAGTGTCGTTTAACATCATCTAACCCGCTATATGATCCGTGGTTTTTGTTATAATTGCCTTACCTAAGTAATAGTGGCACAAAGAAGCGCTTCATGATTAACGAGCTTAATACAGCCTAGAAGTTACCCCTGTAGCCATTAATTACGAACTTAATTTTACTTTTATCATTATTTGATTTTACTGTATAGTAAGGTGATATATCCAATATTACTATCTATCTCATCGATATGACAACCTATATAATCTAGCTGAACGCTGGTTACTATGTAGATAATTATCAGCACTATTGAGCCATTAACCGTCATGGTACGAATATTTTCTTTATAGCACCAAATTTATAGTCTTACACTAATGATTGAAGATAAGGAATCCAGTATGGACGACAATAAAGCCAAAGCCCTCAAAGCGGCACTAGGTCAAATTGAAAAGCAATTTGGTAAAAATACCATTATGCATTTAGGCGATAACTCTGCTGCGCTTGATGTCGACGTAGTATCCACAGGCTCGCTTGGTCTAGATATTGCCCTTGGTATCGGCGGCTTACCAAAAGGGCGTATCGTTGAAATCTACGGCCCAGAAAGCTCAGGTAAAACCACCATGACTTTGCAGGCGATTGCAGAATGCCAAAAGCAAGGTGGCGTATGTGCCTTTATCGATGCAGAGCATGCTCTAGATCCTGTCTATGCGCGTAAACTTGGGGTACAGACCGATGACTTGCTAGTCTCGCAGCCTGATAATGGCGAGCAAGCGCTTGAGATTACCGACATGTTGGTACGTTCGGGTGCTGTCGACATGATCGTCATTGACTCAGTCGCAGCCTTGACACCACGTGCAGAAATTGAAGGCGAAATGGGTGACTCACACATGGGTCTGCAAGCACGGCTAATGAGCCAAGCGCTACGTAAAATTACCGGTAATGCCAAACGCTCAAACTGTATGGTGGTCTTTATTAACCAAATCCGTATGAAAATTGGTGTGATGTTTGGTAGCCCTGAAACCACGACCGGTGGTAATGCGCTGAAATTCTACGCCTCAGTCCGTATGGATATTCGTCGTATCGGTGCGGTCAAAAATGGTGATGAAATCATCGGTAACCAAACTCGTGTGAAAGTTATTAAAAATAAAATGGCACCGCCATTCCGTCAAGCCGAGTTTGAAATCACTTATGGCGAAGGTACCAACCACTTAGCCGAAGTGATTGATTTGGGTGTCGAAATTGGCGCAGTCGGTAAAGCAGGCTCTTGGTATAGCTATGGCGATGAAAAAATCGGTCAAGGTAAAGCAAACTCAGTGTTATTCCTCAAAGAAAACCCTGTCATTGCTGAAGAAATTGAAGCCAAAATCCGTGCTGAAAAGCTAGGTGTTACCGATGATGGTAGTGTTGCCGACGATAGTAAAGCACCAGAGGTAGCCAAAGCTAATAAAGAAACAGTGGCAAGTCCAGTACAGTAATCGTTACCTGACTATTTTTACTGATTAGCAAACTAGGGCCTGTCCTCATTTTAAAAGTGGCAATAAAAATGAGATAAGTTGCAGTCAAAAGAGAGAAATAGCGCAGATAATATCGAGATATTAGTCAGCTATTTGGCAAGGTTTAGCCATTTTTGACCTATTCAGATGACCATCGATTGAATTGAGGACACGCCCTAATAGTTATGAAGATTAAAACATTAGCCGAAATTCTAGCTGAGTCGGAAGCCGATTCAGCTAGTACTCCTGTCTCTAAACAAAAAACAGCCACTCAAAAGTATCTCTCTAAAAAATCTGCTAAGCGACAACAGCCTGTAGTTAAATCAAAACATCCAAAGTCTAGTCCCGCGCGCTCAACTTTTGAGGACGATGAAACGTCCCAAACCGTTGATCACTTCGACAACGACACTAGCTCATTTTTTACTCCTGAACATTCATCCAAATCCTCTAAAACCAAGTCTAAAAAGCGTAAGAAACGCTTCCATCCGGCTGCTAACTTCGAGCCAGAGCCTAATAACGTACCTACTTATCAATCACCTGAACCGCAAAGTATCAAAGAGATGCTAGCGGAAGTTAAGCGTGACATTCATGACAACTCGCTAGATGGCAAGTCCAATATAAAAGAAAACTCAGATACAGATAACATCATCGACGACACCACATTTGGTTCCACCGATGAGCATTTATCAGAGCCAGAGAAAGACACTGCTGCAGTTAATCAAATGGATAACTTGCCATCAGCATTAAAAGCCTATCTACGTACCCCTGAACAACGACAGGCCGATGTTGATGCCATTAAAGCGGAAAGCCGCTTACGTTGGTTGGCGTTTTATTATTTATCACGCCGTGAACATGGCAAGGCTGAATTAAAACAAAAGCTGCTCGATAAGGAGCAGAATCCTGCCAAAATCGATGCACTACTTGAAGAGTTTGAGCAGAAAGGCTATCAAAGTGACTATCGCACTACCCTCATGCTTATTCGTGAAAATATTCGTAAAGGTCGGGGACGTGGACGTATCAAGCAGGAGTTTTATCGTAAAAAGATGGCCATGCCTGGTAATATCGACGAGCTAATCGATATGGCGAATGCAGAGTCAGATGAGTTTAGCGAATTTGTAGATGACAGCGCCGACAACCTCGTCGAAGGGATTGATTGGCTGAAATTAGCGGTTGCCGCCCGCACCAAAAAATATGGTGACGACATCCCCACTGAGCAAAAAGACAAAGCTCGCCAACTACGATTTTTGCAATATAGAGGTTTCAAGAGTGATATCTGTTTTGCTGCGCTCAACTATACGCTAGACACGTTAGATGAGCGCTTTTAGACTAATGACTCATAACGATTGATTAGTCGTAAAAAAAGAGTACGTGATTAGACATACTCTTTTTTATTGCATTTTTATCAATACTGGTTTGTTAAAAAGCAGCTATTTTAGTGTGGTTATTTTAACGTACCCAGTCGACTCGATAACTGACCAATGATTTGCTCAATCTCTTGATTGGCCTCAGCTTCATTGTCTAGGTTGCCGTTTGGCGTCAATTGGTTCATCACTTCTGGCAGCAACTCCGCTAAACCTTGACGCACTTCAGTCTCATTAGCACCAGTCTGTGCGGCTACTTGCTGAATCTCATTTTCGTCAAATAATTGGTTGATTTCATTGGGATCCAAATTGTCATTGACCTCATTGCTACTCATCCAAGAACGTACTTGATTGTCGTGACCCATACCTGTAATTTTTGAGAGAGCAGCGCCTAAGCCGCCATTACGCTGAATCCAGCTCAATACCATGGGCATGAGAGCGGCAACCAGCATGCCTTTACCACCGCTACCACTTCTATTACTTTGACCACCCAGTACGCTACCTAGGATGTCGCCCAAGCCACCCGCACCAGTGCTCATACCGCCGCGTTGACTACTGCCGGTGAGACTACCTATAATGTCGTCCAGACCAAATCCATTATCCGTCTGACGATCATACTGCTGTGGGTTATAACCGCCGGTTTGGCCACCACCCAATACCCCACCTAAAATATCACCCAGCCCGCCAGTGCGGCGTGATGTCGTACGCTGATTGACAGGATTGCGCTGTGCATCATCTGGAGCCATCGCACTACGTGCTACTTGACTGACTAAATTCCCTAATAAGCTCATAATTTCTTCCTTTTTGTTCATTTTATTTGTTTTTCTAAGCCGCTATGCCATCTGACCAGACTGTTATAAAATCAATAGATGGCATAAAAGCTGAATATGTTTTCGTATTTCAATATAACAAATCTATCTTACTATCGAGATAGGTGTTTTGTTATTCACCATATTGGCCTATTAAAATCATTACAAACCTAGGGTCTGTTGAACATTCAGGAGAAACCTCGTGTGCCCAATCAAGTTGTTGTTGCAGCATTCACATTCGCCAGAATATTTAGCTCTCGCCATTGCTCAAGGCTCACTTGATCGCGAAATACAGTCACCGACAAGGAACGCTGATAAGGCTCTGTAATAATAAAATCAAAGCTCATCGTCCAATAATTATGTTGAACAGTCCTCAATTGTGCTTGCCATAGCCCATCACCTTGACTCGTACGTATCAGAAGTTGCCACTGTTGATCGACACGCTGGTCGAGCGGTGGCTGCGTTAGATGCAATAAAATAGGACGCGACAATGCCAGATAGCTAACGACGGCTGCCGTGATCGTTAATATCAATACATATTGCCACAGCGCCAATGCAGCAAGCCATGCCAATCCAAGCATGACTGACGCCAAACCAAGATACAGTAACGTACGCAAATGGCTAGCGGTCTTGATAGCAGTATCAATCCGTGGTGAGGTAATCATTGTCATATATACAAAACTGCCATATGGGAAAAACCGTCATATTTATCAGACTGTCTCAGTCATCAATACAAATTTAACCACATAAAAGGAAACTCAAAATCATGGATAGCTTAACTGATAAGCTACCCAGCTATAATATGGTCAGTTCAGAATAAAATCGATACATTACTCGTTAGGTACGACTGTTATAAATTTTGCTTGCTTACTGCTATCACAGAGGCTACGAAAAATTCATCCCAATCGCACTGTATCTGTTTCAAAGTAAATCCACTAGATATCCTTAGTATGACGCCATGTTTTAATCTTATTCACTAGTGCCCATATGCTTTCATCATCTGGACGATTTTGATTGGTAAAATAATCTAATAAATCTGGATCTTCATGAGTCAGCATCTGGGCAAAGCTTTCCTGCTCAGCGGGGTCTGCTGTTAAATAAAGCTCTTTCACATATAGGTCAATGTAAAAGTCCAGCTCCTTTAATCCACGACGGGCTTGATAGATGACACGCCGCTGTTCATTGGTTGGCTCTGGCTGGGTCGTAGTGGTCATAGCATTACTCTCATTATTTTAGTAGGTGTTCAGATTAATATTAAATGTTAATTATTGGCGCTAACTATTAGGGTCTGTTGAACATTCAAATGTGGTACTGGCAGTGATTAGAGCCATACTAACGCTAACTTCTTAGTGTTGATTGTAGGCAGACAATTGATGCCATAACGCCACTGCTTGCTGCATCATCGCGACATTATGGGTACGTATAATACTAGCGCCTTGTTGCAGGGCAAATATACCAGCAGCAACACCGACCGTATCTCGTTCTACCGCCTCAGTTGTAGCCACCGCTTCGACGCCACTCTTGGTCAATACTTCTGCCAAAAAACGCTTGCGGGAGATACCAAACATCATAGGCAACCCAAGACTTTTTAACTCTCCTAGCTGAGACAATAGCGCGCAATGATGTTCGTAGTTTTTGGCGAAACCAAAACCTGGGTCGATAATTATTTTCTCACGCTTAACACCAACGCTCGTGACCTCATCGATACGAGCGCTTAGCTCCGCACTAACGTCAGCGATGACATCGTCATAAAGCGCCAGATTATTCATCGTCGTCGGCTCACCACGCATATGCATCAACATAACTGGTATATCAAGCTCCGCCGCTAACGCTGCTGCACCCTCGCGTTTGAGGGCGCGCACATCATTCCAAATATCAGCGCCTGCCTCAAAAGCTGCCTGCATAACGATAGGATTACTGGTATCGATAGACAACCAAACGGCATTACCAAGTTGCTGTCTAATTGCTTTAACGATCGGCACAACTCGTTGCATTTCTTCAGTGGTAGCAACGGCGTCAGCATTTGGACGGGTAGATTCACCACCAATATCAATAATGGTCGCACCCGCCTCTATCATCTCTTTGGCATGAGCAAGCGCGCTATCAATAGCATTGAACTGGCCGCCGTCTGAAAATGAATCGGGTGTGACGTTGAGGATGCCCATAATGTGTGGTTGCGATAAATCTAAAGTTTTTTCGCGACTAGAGACGGTATAAATAGGTAAAGGTTGAAATAATGACATAGCCAATCC
The DNA here is from genome assembly GCF_017942195.1 of Psychrobacter sp. K31L. Classification (NCBI taxonomy): domain Bacteria; kingdom Pseudomonadati; phylum Pseudomonadota; class Gammaproteobacteria; order Moraxellales; family Moraxellaceae; genus Psychrobacter; species Psychrobacter sp. K31L. Next base: position 373,916 of record NZ_JAGKSC010000002.1, read on the forward strand.
GTTGTAGATTAAATTTATAAAAACTGGGCTAGCGCTCTATTTTTCTCTTATGATATCAGTAAATCTGCTGTCTTTCTAAATCCTTCATAAAATGATGACAATAAAAAAGCCCTCTATTAAAAAGGGCTTTTTATGTTTGCTACTCATGAGCGGTAAACTACATCGCTGGTAATGGCGGCGGAGTCGAACCCGTCGTTTTCACATCGTTTTTGGCTAAGTTTACTTCATTATGCTGGTACACTCTAGGTGGACGTGGATCTTCACCCGCTATGATGTCTTGTAGTTGATCACTATTAATGGTCTCCCACTTCATCAGCGCATCAACCATCGCATGCATTTTCTCTTGATTGCCTTCAATCAGTTCACGAGCAATATCATATTGCTCCTCTAGCATGCGGCGAACTTCGTCATCAACTTTTTGCTGCGTTGCTTCAGAAATCGTACGACCACCGCCACCGAAGTAACCTTGTGAATTGTCATCATCTTCATAGACCATGATACCTAAGGCATCAGACATGCCATATTTAGTTACCATCGCTCGTGCCATTTTGGTTGCACGTTCAAAGTCGTTTGAGGCACCCGTCGACATTTGATTGATAAAGACTTCTTCAGCGATACGACCACCAAATAAAATCGCAATGTCACTGAGCATTTTTGACTTATACATACTGGTTTGATCATGCTCAGGCAGCTGCCAAGTTACCCCAAGGGCAAAACCACGCGGCATAATCGTGACTTTATGCACTGGGTCGGTACCCGGTAGTAGCTCAGCCACTAGCGCGTGACCTGCTTCATGATAAGCAGTGGCACGGCGTTCCTCTTCACGGATAACCATTGATTTACGCTCAGGACCCATGTACAGCTTGTCCTTGGCATCTTCAAAGTCATTCATATCAACGCTACGCTTGTTACGACGCGCAGCAAACAAAGCGGCTTCGTTTACAAGGTTGGCCAACTGTGCCCCGCTAAATCCTGGTGTACCACGAGCCAAAGAGTTGGCATCAACACTAACGGTATTCGGCAACTTTCTTAAATGTACTTTTAATATTTGCTCGCGGCCTTTGATATCTGGCAAGCCAACTTGTACCTGACGGTCAAAACGACCCGGACGCAATAGCGCTTTATCAAGCACATCCGCACGGTTAGTGGCGGCAATAACGATGACGCCTTCATTGCCTTCAAAACCATCCATCTCAACCAATAGTTGGTTAAGTGTTTGCTCACGTTCATCATTACCGCCGCCCATACCAGAGCCACGATGACGACCGACTGCATCAATCTCATCGATAAAGATGATACAGGGCGCACTTTTCTTCGCTTGCTCAAACATATCACGGACACGCGAGGCACCGACACCAACGAACATCTCAACGAAATCAGAACCTGAAATTGAGAAGAATGGTACTTTCGCTTCACCAGCAATCGCTCTTGCTAGCAACGTTTTACCAGTACCCGGTGGACCTACCATCAAGATACCACGTGGAATGGTTGCACCAAGTTTGGTAAATTTATCAGGATCACGCAGGAACTCGACCACTTCGACCACTTCTTCTTTGGCTTCTTCACAACCCGCCACGTCTTCGAAGTTAACCTTGATTTGGTCTTCAGTCAGCATCTTGGCTTTTGATTTACCAAAGCTCATTGGGCCGCCGCCTTTACCGCCTGCGCCGCCCTGCATATTACGCATAAAGAATAAGAACAGACCAATAATCAATAGGATTGGGAAACTGGCTATCAGTAATTGCATCAACACACTTTGACGTTTCGGTGCTGTGCCCTGAACCTCAACTTGGTTCTCGCGCAATAATGGCATTAGTTGCTCATCAGCCACGGCTGGTCTAATGGTCTCAAAAGATGAGCCATTTTTCTTTTCGCCGGTGATCTGCTCGCCATCAATTTCAACACTGGCTACCTGACTTTCTGACACAGCGGTCACAAATTCAGAGTAGTTAAGGCTATCCGGCTCAGACGATTGGTCAAAGCCGCTAAACACCAGCACCAAAACGCCGATTACCACCAGCCACAATAAGGTATTTTTTACCATGTCGCTCACTAGTTATTCCCATCCCTTACTTATTGGTGTGTTTACTAAACACGTGACGTCTATAAACGCATTGCTCATTGCTTGAATAACTGCCTAGACATTTAACACTGTACTTGCATTGCAGCGACTAAAAAGACGCATTAACAAGTACTCGCTATCATTGACCTATCGTAAATGAGCTGATAAAGCGCTTATTTTCAGACGACTTTGCTTAAAACATATGCTCGAAACAAAGTTAATATACCATGATATGTGGTGTTGTCCTGCATAATTCAAGCAGGTTTCACTTTTATTCAGTTAACGATTGTAGCGGTTTTTATAGTGCAATAATGATACTTTATGGTGACTCATCATCTCGCTTACAATAGCAACAACTCATTGATGTTAAAACTATTTAATCGCTATCCAAAACATCTCTTTTGAGCGCGGTCGTGATGCACCTGGTTTGATACTACGAATCTTACTAAAATCGAGCTGCATCTGCTTGCGTAATTCTTGTGTACCCTCGCCCTGAAACACTTTCATAATAAGCGCGCCACCTTCTGGTAAGGTTGCAAGTGCAAAGTCCACTGCCAGCTCGCACAAGTACATCATACGCGGCTGATCAATTGCGCTATTGCCAGCAGTATTGGGTGCCATGTCAGACAATACTACGTCAACCTGCCTGTCACCGACTTCTGCCATAATGGCGTCAAAAACCTCAGCTTCACGAAAATCACCTTGGATAAAAGTAACATCAGGCAAGGTATCCATCGCTAAAATATCAGAGGCAATCAAGATACCTTGTTCACCTACCAATTGGCCAGCAACTTGTGACCAACTGCCCGGTGCACTACCCAAATCAACGACCGTCATGCCTTTTTTGATAAGGTTGGTCTTTTCATTTATTTCTAATAACTTATAAGCGGCACGGGCACGATAGCCATCTTTTTGCGCCTTTTGGACATAATGATCGTCAATATGCTCTTTCATCCAAGCACTGCTGCTCTTTGACAGTTTTTTGTTCTCAATACGCGTGGCCAAAATACCTGCTCCTATTACCTTACAAAACCTGAATACAATTTTTTTAATCGCTCTATCACTGACAACCTAAATTCAATAAAGCGTCGATTACTCTAGATGTGTCATCAATCAGGCTATTTATTCGTTGATGGTCGCAAACTGACCAAATTCTATTGGTTAAAACACTGCTTTATAAGGCAGTAGCGTTTATAATGTGACCAAACATTCAGTTTAACATTTTCGTCACGTAAAATCGTGCAAAATCCTGCTGATCTCATGCAAGATGGGCACAGATTATCTATAATGATTAATCACTGTTTTTTGACAGTACCATTTTTATTTTTACCAACACCTAGGAATTCTATGCAACTCGATAACGCTACTATCAAACGCCTAAAAGGCATCGGTCACGAGCTAAAACCTGTCGTTATGATTGGCAATAAAGGTATTACCCCGACCATTACTGAAGAGATTGATCGCGCTTTATCAGATCATGAGCTCATCAAAGTGAAATTGCCTGCTGGCACAAAAGAAGAACGCGATGTCATCGGTGCTGAGCTTGCCGCAGCAGCAAAGGCATCTTTGGTACATTCAATTGGCCGCATGGCATTGTTACTACGTAAAAATCCAAACGCCAACCCTAAGCTATCAAACCTTGCTCGTCACACGCAATAGTGTGTCATGCTCAGCTTGATTTGAGTGTTTTGATACAACCTAAAAGCCGCGATGCAATCTGCTCGCGGCTTTTATCTTTTTGTGAACTTAGGGTCTTTTGAACATTCAAATATTAGGACTGCCAGTTCCACATTTGAATGTTTAACAGACCCTATTATAACTACTTGAGTCATACCAAATTATGAGCCAGACTTTTAACCTTTGCATCGCCACTGAAAAGATAGCAGATGATGCCCAGCAGCTTGGCGTTAGCATAGACACGCTAAGAGCTATCCAAGTCGTTGTGCATGCGACTATCATGCAGCAGCCACAGTTGCATTTACAGCTAACCTATCAAATCACCTTGCCCACACAGTCTTTGGTTAGCCAATTAGACTGGCCTACTTGGAAAGAAGTAAACGTCAGCTTTACTGACTATCTGTGGGAAGAGAGCTGTCTTGAATGCTTTATAACAGGTAACTCAATAAATAATCACGATATGGCTGACATTAGCAGTAATTCGAATTATATTGAAGTTAACGCCAGCCCAGACGGTCGTTATGCGCTTTATCAGTTTGACAGCTATCGAAACCCTGCCACTCTGCCACCATCCCCTTTGTTATTAGCAAATGGGCCTACACCAGCAAAGATTAGCTGGACTGACCGCGCAAATACGCAAATATCATCCATAGAGGCCAATGCCTCGAACAAATTATCGAAAACGCATACACCTCATAGCTGCGAGCGAACCTTCGGTGTGCCATTAGACAAACTGTCTAGCCAAAATTTTGCTATCAGTAATATGACTATTGAGCACATAAATCCTTGCGTCATTTTATGGTTCGGTGAAACCGCTTTATATTTCGCACCTACACATGCCTCCCCGCCTGACTTTCACGACCGTCGCTACTGGTCTAGGTTTGATCCTGAAGCCGCCTTACTTAACCAGCTAGCGTCACCGATAGCAATTGAACGATAACGCGTATCTAATATTATTAAACAAAAAAAACCAGCAATGTCATTAAGAGCATTACTGGATTCGGAGAAAACGGTTTACTTAAAACACGATGTACTTGACGCTTATTAGTCAGCCATTGCAAGGTAGATACCACGGTCTGATGCATCATCAACGTACTGCGAGTCACGCCATGTAGTATAGCTATAAGTGCCACTGTATGGGCTAATGCTGTTTTGACGGAAGTCTGATACCCAATCATTGCCATCAAAGATCTGGATATGACCATGTGGACGACTTGACGTGCGATTGTAGACTACAACATCACCAACTTGTGGCGACATATCGTTGCTGATTTTGCTAAAGCCTGCTTGAGCAAGCGTACCACGAGAGGCGTACTGATAAGCTGAAGGATTTGGCGTAAATTCATAACCTGCTGATTGTAGCGCTTTGCGTACATAGCGAGCACAGTAACCAGAGCTTCTAGATAGCGCTACTCGTGATGCGCTTGCTGCTGCCATAGCAGGAGCAGAGTTGCGATCAGGCACACGGCTGGCTTGCTGCTGACGCTGCTCATACGATAAACGACTGGTTAGCGAGGCAAGCTGATATTCTTTTTGCTTGGCATGTGCGCTTAAGTTGTCAATCGCTTGGCTGATTTCGTCGTTGCTATATACATGAGCACCACTATTAGTGCTATAGATGTTACGACTAGAACCGTAGTTCGCAGAAGTAGAGATATTGGTGATGGTATGACTCAAGGTATTATTTGGTTGAAAGGTGGTCTCGGCAGCACCACTCGTTTGTGCTATGCCCATTCCCAGTACTGACAAAATTAATAAAGCTTGTTTCATAAATTTACTACCTATTTGTTAATACAAGACTGCTCGTCATCCGTGACAAAGCATCAATTAGTTTAGAGGACATAATCATCAAATAAACATGATAAAATCCTTAGTACAACAGCTCACTCTTTTTTCTACAGTAACTAACGCTGGTATTATTGGCAGCGCGGTCTTCTGCTTCATAAATCGTTTGCTATCCATCCCATATATATTGAGCTTATTTATTATGAATATCGATTTTGTCACCTATTAGATGAGTCATTACGATGTCAAAAAAACAGCCTAATCGGCTTGCCCAACTTATCGATCATCAAGCTTTTGCTGGTAGCGCGCTACCCCAAACCCTTGCTGACAATATGCGTCTATATATTGAAGCAACCACTGAGATAAAAGAGCTTCTAATAGACTGTCTACCGGAAGAAATTCTTAGTACCTGCTGGGTCGTTGGCTTAACCTCTGAGCAATTAACACTCAGTGTGGGCTCAATGACCGCTGCTAACCATATTCGCTATTTACAGAACGCTTATTTGCAGATATTAACAGAGCAGTCGATTACATTTAAACAACTCAAGCAAATTCGCGTCGTTGTAGCTAAAATATCTGCGCATAGTCTTTCATCTAAAAAACCATTAGCGCTATCAGCAACTTTATCAAAGTCTCACAAAGCCAATGAAAATCAGGCTCTTAGCCAAAACACAAAGCGGACTATATCACAGGCCGCAGAGCATGTCACCACTGATGAAAAGCTCAAAAAAGCACTTTTGCGCTTAGCAAATCATTAAAAATCCCGACTTCAACATGTAAAGTTATGTAACTATTTTCAAAAAACGTGGCCATTTACGCTAGGTTTTTGTAATGACGTAAACAAAAAAAATCATCTGTTAGTCAGCTTCACAATGTGAATGCGACTAACAGATGATTTTTTGATTACCTACAGCGTCGGTATTATCTACGCTAACGTTGTATTGTTTAAAAATACTTACTTATATATCTATGTACGAGAATATAAATTAACGGTTCTTATAACCATTTTATGTAATATTGCGTAAATGTTTCGATACTTCGTGTGTATTCCTGTATTCATCCTTCAACTGCTACCCCTTTTAGGGGCAAATATTCGATAGGACAGGTTACATTGTCATCAAAAGTTACAATTTCAAAGCTATCAGGATTAGACAATATCTCACGTACCAACAAATTATTTAATGCATGACCAGACTTATAAGCGTTAAAACGACCCAAAATTGGATAGCCAATCAGATATAAATCGCCTAGAGCATCCAAAATTTTATGGCGCACAAACTCATCATTAAAACGTAAGCCTTCTTCATTAAGGATATTGGCCTCGTCGATGACAATCGCGTTTTCCATACTACCGCCTAAAGCCAAGTTATTCTGACGTAGGGCTTCGATGTCTCGTAAAAAACCAAAAGTACGCGCTGAACTCAGCTCTTCTATAAAGTTTTGCGTAGAAAACTGTAGCTGTGCATGCTGAAAGTTTTTATCAATAGCAGGATGATCAAAGTCAATCTCAAAATTTAATTCAAAGCCTTCATAAGGGCGTAGCTCTGCCCATTTATCGTCTACTTTTACTTTTATTGGTCTTACAATCTTAATGAACTTCTTTGAAGCTTCTTGCTCACAAAAACCAGCTTGCATCAGTAACGCGACAAACGGTGCAGCACTACCATCCATGATAGGTATTTCTGATGCGGAAACACGAATCAATAGGTTATCAACACCCAGTCCAGCAATTGCACTTAATAAGTGTTCTACAGTACCTACACGTGCGCCACCGAATACGAGATTGGATGACATCATAGTATCTTGTACTAAGAAAGCACTGGCTGGAATTGGCTGACTGCCTTCAATATCTGAGCGCTCGAAAACAATACCAGTATCAACTGGCTGTGGATGAAACTCTAAATCAACAGGCTGACCACTATGGAGACCGGTACCTGTAACAGCTATCGCTGCTTTTATGGTTCGTTGGTTCATGGCTGTTTTCCCACATATTTTGTTACAATTGACCTAGTGTACCATTATCCACACCCCATTCGCCACAGTTAAAAAGCGTTAATTTTCTTATCTCTTTGATTGATAACACTTATCGTGATTTTTTTATTCGAATGAATTATATTTTACCGACCTATAAATCTCCTTAAAAAACAGCCAGTTATGAATAAATATAATGATTACAGCATATATCGTATGGCATATGGCTAAGGCGTGTTTGATCCTTTAATCATGCACTGACAGAGACTATCGGTGAACGTTCAGCACGCTCTAATAATGGCTTACTAAAAAATAATGTTTCAAAACAAATCATTTCTTATGGATGAGCACAAAAAAGCCAGCGACATAGCGCTGGCTTTTTCTGACCAATAATATTGCAGAATACCTATTTATTTTGTTGACGTTTTAAATAGTCTTGAATGCTGTTGGTCTTGGTTTTGGGCTGCTCTTGCGTCGGATTTGCACGCGCTAAACTATCTTGATGCAGTTGCGCTTGTGACTGCTTTTGGCTGTTTAGCGCACTCGTATGCAAGTTAGGATCAACAGGCTGTGTGCTATTCACAGAAGGCACAGGCTGCTCCACTACTTCTGGCTCTTGGCCTGCATTTTCATCCAAGGTCAAACCCGTTGCAATAACGGTCACATGTAGATCTTCACCCATTTTTTCATCGATTACAGAACCATAGAAGATATGGGCATCATCGATATCGGTAATTTCTTCAACGATTGCGCTGATTTTGCTCATCTCATCTAATGATAATGACTCAGAAGAGATAACGTTAACCAGTAGACCTTTGGCGTTTTCTAAACGTAAATCATCAAGCAATGGCGATCTAATGGCTTTTTCAGTGGCTTGACGCGCACGATCATCACCGCTGGCACGACCAATACCCATCATGGCGTGACCTTTAGCAGTCATCGCCGTACGGATATCGTTAAAGTCAATATTGATCATACCTTCGCTTGCGATGGTTTCAGCAATACCTTGCACGGCGTGTAATAACACATCATCCGCTTTTTTGAACGCATCTTGCATAGAGATATTGCCGTAGACGCTCATCAACTTATCATTTGGAATGGTAATGATAGAGTCAACGAAGTTGGTCAGTTGCTCAATACCAGCCTTAGCTGCTTTGATACGTTTCCCGCCTTCGAATTTGAAAGGTGTAGTCACAACAGCGACCGTCAATACTTCCATCTCTTTGGCAATACGAGCCACGACTGGCGCTGCACCCGTACCAGTACCGCCGCCCATTCCAGCGGTAATAAAGACCATATCTGAATGTTCGAGTAACGCACGGATGGCTTCTTCTTCGCTTTCTGCTGCTTCACGTCCGACTTCTGGATTGGCACCAGCGCCTAGACCGCGGTTCGTTTTTGCGCCCAGTTGTAACTTATGCGGCGCTGTCAGACGATCAAGTGCTTGTTTATCCGTATTAGCACAGACGAACGTCACACCTCTAATTCCTTGTTGTACCATATGTTCAACCGCATTACCGCCACCACCACCCACACCGAATACTGTGAAGCTTGCTTGGCCGTTATTTTGAAGCTGGTTATCATCTGGCATGGTGTATTTTGACATAAAAAAGATTCTCCAGTTGCAGATAGCGTGATGGTCGATACATGGTAACGCACTCATATGACGCGCTATCGACTTACTATATATAAATGTATTTAAATAAAACAGGGCTATATCTTAAACCGTTAAGCTTGGACGAAAATATGTCATCATTGCTCAGGGTATTACTTTAAATGCTACTTTCAATATTGCTTTTGATATTACGTTATACGCTTAATTGCGGTACATCTTTCAGAACAACAATGCTTATTGTATAAGCATTCTTTTATATAAATATGTTTATACCAACGTCGTTAGCAGCGGAGTTATAGTATCTTTTTGAGCACACTAGCAAAACGTTGCCCTGCACTTTGAAAGACGCCTGTTACTCTGTTTTTTTGAATCGCTTCCGGTTCGCTTTTTTCACTGTGGCGAAACTGCTCGCTTTGGCTATATAATAGTGTACCAAATGCCGTTTGATAAGCGCGATCATTGACTTGAATATTTAGCTGTTTAAATGATTCGTCATTATCAAAGTGATTATAAGCGCTGATTGCTGGGTGGGTATTGGTCAAAACAACTGGCATTTTAAGCAGCTTCTTAGCAAAGGGTATCATGCCTTTGATTACGCTACCGCCGCCTGTCAGCACGATGCCTTTATCAATATAGCTGATCAAATCCGCCTCATGCAATTGACGCGCCACTTCAGTAAAGATTTGCACATAACGCGCTTCAATAATACGGGCTAAATTATAAATACCAATATTAATCTCGTCGCTGGTCCCTTGCGGTTTAAAGATAAAGAACGAGCTAGGATCGACGCTATTGACATCGACCGTACCATGCGATTTTTTAAGCTTTTCAGCTTCTATCATCGATATACCGACATCTGCTGAAATATCCATCGTCACCTCATGGCTGCCAGTCGCGATACAATGGGTAAAAATCAACTTGTTTTCTTTATAAACACAGATGCTAGTCGTGCTCGCTCCGATATCAACCAAACAGACACCCTGCTGGCGTTCATCACTCATCAAGCTATATTCTGCACTGGTCACCGCATCAAAGACAATATGATCGATGCCGACATCACAACTCTGCAATAGTTTTTGTATGTTCTGACGGCTGGCGACCGGCATCATCATCATGTGATACATCACGCTGATATTGTGCGCTACCGTCTCAATCGCATCGTCGACCATAAAGTCTTGTTCATCGACATAGATACCTTGCTGGCAACAATGCATCAAATAATAGTCTGAGGACAAGTCGCGTGATTTGGCGTTGGACAATGCCTGTACCATATCTTTGGCACGGACGACCTCATCCTCTACTAGTACTTCGCCCGCACTGTTTTTGCTCAGGAGCTCAGGCGTTGCCAACGTCAACCACACACTATGCACACGGCAATTGGCAGTATCTTCTGCTTCTTGAATGGCTTGCCTGATAGCGCCTTGCAAGCGTTCGCGATGTTTTATTTGACCTTGATAGAAGTCACTATTTTTAACTTGCCCTACACCCATAATACGAATGTCTTTTGCAGAGACAACGCTGCCAATAACGACATACACTGCCGTGGCACTTAGATGGACAACAACCAGATTTTCAGTATTTTTCATGGTACCAGACAAATTATCGCTAAACAGGAGACCAAATGACGTCTCCATTAAATCATTAAAAAAACCACCATCTTTCCGCCGTTACATCCTACCGCACCTACAATCTCTATGCTAAATAAACAAAGTGTCATGAAGTACTGGTGGTTTATCAACTACTTTTGCTTACTGTTTTTACTACTCACTATTTTTTATGACAGTCAGCTTTTTGGCGCTTCGATTTCTGGTTGTGCCATATTCCAAGCGATGGTAAAGCCATTTTTATAACGTAAATCTACAGACTGTATTTCACTTCGGCGATTACTTAATTGATTACCTAGTAATTGACTAAGATTCAGCAGCTTTTGCGCGGTATTTTCATTATCAACAATGACTCGCTGACCGTTATCAAAACGAATGAGCCATGTCATTCTTGGCGACAGGATAATATCTGCAACTTGCATATCGAGTGGTGCATACCAATCGTTGATTTGTTGCATCTGTTGCATGATGACCGGCGCTTGCGTTATCTCACCTTGCAAAGTGGCAAACTGGGCTTGGGTCAAATCCTTACTATCAGCAGGGACAAAAACAATCCCTTTTGCGTCAACCAAACGTTCTGTACCAAAATTTGCAACTGCTTGCTTGGGCAGCGCTGTGACCACAATGCCACGTTGCCAATCACGAGTCACACTCACTTGATCCACCCAAGCAAGACCCGTAGTAATATCTCTTAATGCTTGTAAATCAGAAGTAAAAAAACTGCTCACTTTCTGTTGATTCATGACTTGCTGTAGCTTTTGGTACTGAGCAACCGTGAGTCCCTGATTGCTGACATGAATGGCAGCTGGAGGCGCATCACGTAAGGCTTTACCACCCATAATTAATATAAGCACTAGCAAACCTAACACCAATACCATAAAAAAATATCTGACCGAATTCGGTACTTGGAAGTTAGATGTTGGACGACGGGCTTTATCACTCATCAAGTCAGTTACGTCGTTGACAGTTTGAGCCATAATGACCTTTGTCCCTGTTTTTGCATAAAGCTATTTGCATGAAGCCAATAGTGCTTTTGTTAAAGGTGAGTCTGCTTATATTTTGCAGCGACATATTAAACGAATATACTATCAAAAATTTTATCTAAAAACGTCTTTGAGACGCTATCATTCTCGATTAAGCGTCTATTTCTCTCGATTTACAACGCAAGGTCATAAATCATTCATAAATATCACTAAAACGATTCAATAATTACAATATTAACGTATTTTGCGGTCAAACAATAGCCTAACCCCTACTACGGACAACGAATTTACACAAGTTTACATGAAGCTGTGGTATAGCAGGGCTAGCGATACATTCAATTATGCTTATGTTTGCCAACAACCAACAGTATCAGTGCTATTCGAACGGTTATTTTTACTCGTTAATAGCCGTTTTTTACACATCTATGCTATCAATAATTCTGTCATAAACTGCGTCATTCATATTAACCTAGATAAAAACATCTGAGCTGTTATCAATTATTTATAACGTTTGCGCAAGGATATGCCAGCACAGTGTATCGAAATCCATGCCACGCGCCTTAGCTGCCATCGGTACCAAACTGTGACTGGTCATACCCGGTACGGTGTTGATTTCAAGTAACCAAAAATTGCCCGCCTCATCTTGCATGGCATCGATACGCCCCCAGCCTTTTGCGTCTACTGCGCGAAATGCCGCAAGGCTCAAGTCTTGCAAATGCTTTTCATCAGCATCACTCAAGCCGCACGGAATATAGTAGCTGGTATCGTTACGATTGTATTTGGCTTCAAAATCGTAGAAGTTGGTAATATCAGCAGGTTCAAGACGGATGACCGGATAGGCTTCGTCATCGATAATGACAATCGTAAACTCGCGACCAGTAATCCAGCGCTCAGCCATGACCGCATCACCGCATTGTACCGCTGTTGCATAAGCCGCTGGCAACTCGTCAAGATTGTTGACCTTGGTCATGCCAATACTGGAGCCTTCATGAACTGGCTTGATAATAAGTGGTAAACCTAACATGTTAACCACTTGCTGCCAGTCGGTATCGGCCGTCAACAATGAAAATGGTGCCGTCGCTAAACCGCAACCTTGCCACAATTGCTTGGTACGAACTTTGTCCATACCTAGCGCTGATGCCAGAATACCTGAACCCGTCTGCGGAATATCAAACCATTGCAACACGCCTTGTAGCAAGCCATCTTCGCCGCCGCGACCATGCAACACGTTAAACACGCGATCATAGTCACGAAGCTCAGTAATGTCTTGATGCTTAGGATCAAAATGAGTGGCATCAACACCTTGGTTTTGTAGCGCCTGCAATACAGCGGCACCACTATCTAACGATACGCTGCGCTCATTGCTGCTGCCACCATAAATGACGGCTACTTTACCAAATTGTCCAGCATCTTTTACTTCTTTGGCATCAGCGTTCAATAGTTTATCTTGGTTCGACTGGTTGTTTTCCATATCATTTTTTTCTGCTTGTGCAGCAGCGGCTAGAGCGGACTCTGGATTGATAATGGCTGTCTTATCCTCAGCAGAATTAATAGCATTATTATTGTTTATACTTTCTTGATTATCGTTCGTTGTCATAAGGACAGTTCCTAAAATTTTTAGCTTACTAAATGTAAAGGTTATTGGCAGCCAAGTCGACAGCAATCTGTCCCACATTACCTGCACCCTGAGTAATGAGCATGTCATTGGCTTTTAGTAAACGTTGCATGACAGGGGCTAAATTATCTTTATCAATAATCGTCGGCTCAACCTCACCACGCAAGCGAATACTGCGTGCTAATGATTTGGTATCAGCGCCTGTAATTGGTGTTTCACCTGCTGAATAGACGTCTAATAATAATAGCTCATCTACGCTTGAGAGCACTTCGACAAAGTCATCAAAGCAATCCCGGGTACGGCTGTAACGATGCGGTTGAAATAGCATTACCAAACGACGATCAGGGAAACTTTGACGAGCGGCCTTAATGGTGGCGTCGACTTCTTTTGGGTGATGACCATAGTCGTCGATCAATAAGACATTACCATCATCGATATCGACAGAGGCATGCTGCTCAAATCGACGACCAACGCCTTCAAACTTCTGCAAAGCGCGTTTGATCGCTTCATCATCGACACCTTCATCGGTCGCCATGGTGATAGCGGCAAGGGCATTGTAGACGTTATGCGTACCAGGAATATTAAGCGTCAAGCGCAAAGGTTCACGGTCACGGCGCAATACTGTGAAGTGCGTTTTAGTGCCTTCCGTCACCAAGTCAACGCCTTGTACATCGTTAAAAGGTTCAAGCCCAAAGGTCAAGACTGGGCGACCGATATCATCAATCATTGCATACAATTCTGGATCATCACCGCACACCACTGCCAAGCCATAAAACGGCATGTTTTGCAAAAACTGAATATAAGCCGCTTTTAATTTATCAAAGCTATTTTCATACGTTTCCATATGGTCTTGGTCGATATTGGTCACAATCGCTGCCATCGGATGCAAAGACAGAAATGATGCGTCCGATTCATCGGCTTCTGCCACCAAGAAACGGCTGCTACCAAGTGCGGCATTTTTGCCAGAGGCGTTCAGCTTACCACCAATTACATAAGTAGGATCGAGCTGCCCTTCTGCCATCATCGTGGTCAGCAAACTGGTCGTGGTGGTTTTGCCATGCGCACCAGCAACCGCAATACCATGACGATAGCGCATCAACTCACCCAACATATCGGCACGGCGTACCACTGGCAGACGCGCTTCTAATGCTGCTTTTACTTCAGGGTTGCTGCGATCAATCGCTGACGAGACGACAATAACATCCGCATTGGCGATATTTTTGGAGTCATGACCGATCGATATGTCGATGCCAATCTGCTGTAGGCGCTTAGTCACCAAGCTTTCTGCGATATCAGAACCACTGACTTGATAGCCTTGATTGTTCATTACCTCTGCGATACCGCACATACCTGAACCGCCAATACCGACAAAATGCAAATGCTGAATACGGCGCATCTCTGGTATTTCAATCAAACGCTTAGGTAATGCTTTCGCAGAGGTAGACATAAGGATCTCTCTTTATTAAAGGTCAATAAAATTTGGTAAATTAAAAATAATGGGTATGAGTTACAGGCTACAACGCTTGCCAAATAATATCGGCAACTTGCTTACTCGCACTACGATTGGCAAGAGCATGACCTTTTTTTGCCATCGTTAAGCACTTTTCTCGATTAAGTACAGCAAGCTCATCACTCAAACGCTTGGCTGTCAACTCCGACTGCGGTAACAAGACTGCCGCATCATGTGAGGTTAGCGTGCGAGCATTAGCCGTTTGGTGATCATCAACGGCATGTGGTAACGGCACAAAAATAGCAGCAATTCCAACGTTTTGAATTTCCGTCACGGTCAACGCGCCTGCACGGCATACAATCATATCTGCCCAGTTATAAGCCGCTGCCATATCATCGATAAAAGGCTGTACCGTAAACTGATGCCTGCTTAAGTCTTCGCTATCGTAAGCTGCTTGCGTGGCGGCCTCATTGTTACGTCCGCATTGGTGACGCACTTCAAAAGGCTCATTTAGCAATGCAAGCGCTTTTGGCACGGTGTCATTTAAGGCTTGAGCGCCAAGTGATCCGCCTACTACCAACAATTTAAGCGGTGAGCGATCATTCACATCATAGCGTACGGTTGGCTCTGCGACACCAGTAATGGCATTACGCACGGGATTGCCCACTGTCTCAAGCTTGGCATTCTGTGCACTATTAGCAAAGGTATCCTCAAACGCTTGTAACGTCTTAGTCGAAAGCTTAGACAGGTAGCGATTGCTCATGCCAGCGATGGCATTTTGCTCATGGATAATCAGTGGCGTATTGGTTAGACGTGCAGCGATACCACCAGGTGCAGTCACATAACCACCGAACCCAACAACCACATCAATCTGATTACTACGAATCACTTTTACGGCAGCCATCGTCGCTGACAGCAGAGTCATTGGTAGCTTTAATAGTCGACCAACGCCTTTACCACGCAGCCCTTGCATATTAATAGCATGAAAAGTATAGCCAGTCGGTTTGACCAAACCATTTTCCATACCGTTTGGCGTTCCTAACCAATGAATGACCGCACCGCGCTGGGTCAGCTCATCACTAACGGCAAGCGCTGGAAAAACGTGCCCGCCAGTACCAGCTGCCATCATCAATATATGCGGTGTTTTCATGAACGCCTGCCTATCTTTACTTTATTTATATGAAGGGTTTATCTCGCTGCTGCGGTGACAATTATGAAAAAATAATGACCTAGCCAAAGCCCGCATAGTATAGAGGAAATCATCGTCTTATATACAGCACTTTATGCAGCAAAAATAACAAAAATCCAAGCCATGATCGGTCACAGCTTGGCGTCGTGTAATGCTAATAAACGGTAAGAAAAATCAATGACTAACAATACCTTAAAATATGGGTTTTACGTAGTCAAAGTATTCCTTAACATAGCTAAAACTATGCAGTAAATTTATTCTCAATCGCCATGATAAAATCGGTTGCGATATCTGTACCGCATTGATCATCAATCTCACGCACGCATGTTGGGCTAGTAACGTTAATCTCAGTGATGCGCCCACCGATTAAGTCTAGACCAACGAACATCAGGCCTTTTTGTTTGACGATTGGTGCCACAACTTCCGCTACTTGGCTTTCGATATCAGTCAATGGCATGGCCACGCCGCTACCACCAGCTGCTAGGTTGCCACGGGTCTCGCCTTTGCTTGGAATACGTGCCAAGCTATAATCTATCACGACGCCGTCGACGATTAATACACGCTTATCGCCATCTTTAATCTCTGGCAAGTAACGCTGCGCCATGATTGGCAGTGTCTCAAGTTCAGTCAGCACCTCTAACGTTACACCAATATTGGGACTATCGGCGGTCAGACGGAAGATACCAGTTCCACCCATGCCGTCTAGTGGCTTGACGATGACATCTTGTTGTTCAGCGATAAACTGACGGATATGTGCCTGTTTACTGGTCACAATCGTTGGGCTCATATAGTCGCTAAACCATGTCGCAAATAGTTTTTCATTACAATCACGGATCGCTTGTGGATCATTGACTACGAGCACGCCTGCCGCTTTGGCGTGATCGAGCATATAAGTCGCATAAATAAAGCGCATATCAAACGGTGGGTCTTTACGCATCAAAATCACGTTATAACCACTGACTGGACCTGTGCTTTTATCACCCAACGTATAAAAATCTGCTGGATCATGCTTTACCGTGAGCGGCTGAGTATCAACCATCAACTGCCCACGATCCAACCATAAGTCATGAATCTGACAGTAGCCAAGCTGATGCCCGCGATCTTGCGCTGCCCACATCATCGCCAAGCTGGTGTCTTTTTTATAATTAACCCGCTCGATAGGATCCATGATGACGAGTATTTTTAAAGATTTTTTTTGATTTTCTTGGCTCATGATAAGGCTCACTTACGTTATATTTTTATTAAAACAGATTCAAACTTCAGTGCCCAACTATACGCCGTACTGCGCGCGGTAATGTTGCATTTTGGCTAGTTGAGTCGCATCTTTGTACTGGCTCTCGCCGTCTGACAAATAGCTGATTAAGTCGTCAATATCGACCAGTGCGCGCACTGGCACTTCTAGCGTCGCAGCAAGCTCTTGAATAGCAGAATGCTCAGCCAAGCCTTTTTCTTTACGATCAAGGGCCACGATAATACCTGCCACACTGGCACCTGCTTGCTCTAAAATATCGACCACTTCGCGCATCGCTGTGCCAGCCGTAATGACATCGTCAAGTACCCAAACTGCTTTGCCACTGACATCAGCACCGACCAAATTACCACCTTCACCGTGAGTTTTGGCTTCTTTACGGTTATAACCCCACTTGGCATTGATACCATGATGGTGCCATAAGGCTTGCGCGGTTGCAGCCACAAATGGAATACCTTTATAAGCCGCGCCAAAAATAACCAGCTCTTGCTCATCTATACCGTTATCGCTAGCAGCCATTTGCTCAGCCAACTGTTCGGCCAAGGCATCGGCATAACCGCGCGCTAGTAACGACAACATCTCACCCGTCGCTAGCAAGCCAGCATTAAAAAAATACGGACTAATGCGACCAGACTTGAGTACAAACTCACCAAACTTCAGGACTTGGTTGTCTAAGGCCAATTGAATGAATTGATGAGATGAAAACGTGGAGTCTTGAGAGCGTGCTACGTGAGACATTATGACATTCCTATCAGCAAAAAGAGGGGCGAAAAACTGGCATTATTGTACGCATTATTGATCAGCTTGACCAACCATTGATCTCATAATCCTGCATATTGGCATAGCGAGTCAGTAAGCCACTACGTGATGAGACATTAAAATAGCTTTGGCCATCGTTCCGTACTTGTATCTCCCAGCCCAAATGATAAGCGGCAACAATAATGTGACCAGAAAACATCCGAATTTGACGATACGCGTGCCGCTGCGAGGGCTCATAAACAATCTGACTGAGCAAATAGCTACGTACATGCTGACATATTTGCGCAGCGCTATAGCTATGATTGATACTTTTGCGCGTACTACACTGTTTTAGAGCGTGGACAGCAGCACTACAGGCCATGATATCTGTCGCTAAACTACCCTCTCCTGTCTCAAACTGCTGCGGCTGCAAAACCACTTGCCAATCATCGGCATACAGACTATTGAGTAGCTCATCAGGATTATAACGCTTGGTCAATGCTCGTAGCGATGCTGAAGCGTCGTGGCGTTTATTATCTGACTCAATCATTTCAGAGCGATCAGCAGGCCTAAACCCAAAGCGATGCAGTTTTGGGTAAGCACGAATGGCCTTTTGGATATCTGACATATCTAACATAGTCATATCGGATAATGCTGATAACAATGGCTGCTCGCTATGATTCTCATAAAAGTTATCAGGCAACTCGATAAGCTTGGCAGCATTGAGTAATGACAAATGCTCAGCCAGCGCTTCTGAAGCAATCAGTGCCCATTTCGAAAAGCGGTCTTCATTGGGCTGATAGAACCGCGCAGAGTTACCGTAAAGCCGTCTCAATTGACCGTTCAAGCGGCGGGCAGGCTCTGGGATATCAGTTAAGGGCCGTGCAGGATCAAGGGGAGATTGTCTGGGATCAAAGTTGGGATGGACGATTGCAGGCTGCTGTGAATCAGCTAGCATAGACGATTGCTCAGCCTTTTTTTGCACATGGTTTTCTGCCAGCTTACCGCCTTCTGCTGCCAGATTAGCATGAGACAAACGGTCATCAGAAGTAGAAGGCTGGGTCATGAAATCTCCATAATTTATAAAATATAAAACGAATAAGAATGCTTAAATCAGGCAATTATCTTACTCTTAAAAGCTGACTCTTAAAAGCTGACTCTTAAGGGCTTACTCTTGATGGCTCAAAATATCACGGTAACCTGCCTGCCAGTCAGGATAATCCAGCCAAGCTAACGGAATGTTGCTATGCAAGCGCTTCCCCGTAACTGCTGTTTTTGAATGATCAATAGCAGGCGGCGTCTCCCCTATTTGCTCGCTTAACCAAACGCCTAGCTCATAAGTAGTGACGGGCGCATAGTCAGTGGCGATATAGAGTGACTTTGGTGCGTCAATGGTCAGGACGTTGGTGATAATATTGACCAAATCACGATCCATAATACGATTACTCCAGTGCTGTGCGGCTACTGGCTCTTTTTGTTTCTCTTTGGCTTTGCGCAGGCGCATGAGACGCGCGCGACCATAAATACCGCTCGGACGAATGATAATGGCTTTATCACCAAAGCCTTGCTGCAAGACTTGCTCTGCTTGCAATATGACCTTTGATGCTTCGCGCTCAGGACTGACAGGCGTGGTATTTTCATCTATCCATTCGCCGTTATCTTGCCCATAAACACCTGTTGAGGAAATAAAGACAATACGTTTAAGGTTGGTTAACTTTGGAGCAAACGTCGCCAAATGCTGGTTAATCGCCAAGTAACTCTCGTGATAGCCGCTGGTTGAATAGTCATCGGGCGTGACGATAATCGCCATATGTGTAAAGTCTTGCAGCTGCTCAGCGGTCAATGTCAACGCATCGGCTTGCATAAACGTTGCCTCACTATCCAGATGATAGTGCTCGCGTTCATTGCGTGCCAGCCCAGTAACGTTAAAGCCATCTTGCGCAAGCTTGTTGGTGACCGGCAAACCGATATCACCTTGTCCGATAATCAGTAAATTTTGCGTACTCATCATTTATCCTTTATTCGAACGCCATTTCTAATGACTGCTTATACATTTTTTTAATAATAAGTGCTAAAAATAACGTCTATATGACAGTTGTACATCGTCATTGGCATCGATGCGATCTTGCCACTCGTAGTTGGCATTGATACGTAATGCTTGTTTTTTATCGATATCGTATTGTAGACCCAAAGTTGAGACCGGCTGCCAGTAATGACCGCGAGCATTAGACTCATCGCTGCTGCCATGATACCAATATGGCAATTGCAATTCAGCCTGCGCACGTAACTGATTGTTAATTTGATAACGGCAACCAGCATTCACACCTGCACCTACGCGAAAGCCTTTATTAATACCGCGCCCTGCTTGTCCCGTGCCTGATAGCAAGGTGTAACATAATTGCGGCGGCATCTCGCCAGTACCAGCACTTGGTGTACCAAATGCCCACGACCAGCCAGTCTCATAACCCACGCTCCCAACCAGATGATCCGTGCCATCTTGCTGTGAGCCGTCGTTTACTCGAGTCGCCTCGACACTGACGCCCCAAGTTTTGCCTTGCTGAGCGCTATTTACTGGGTTAAATGAGCGTCCGCGCAGCAGTGTAAAATTCTGCAAGACCACACTGTCTGGCTGTTTGTGGTTGCTATTGTTGTCATCTTTGTCATAAAGGCGTAGCGTCGCTGCCAGCCCTTCTAAATTAAAAAACTGTGAAAAACCAGCGGCCCGATCAAGGGTGTCATGAAAGCCTGCACGCACGCCCACATCGATATAGTTATTGTCACCGCGCTGTCCGACACCAATCTGCGCCATTTGCAATGGATGTCTGTCTATTGGATTATTGTTGGCAGCGACGATAGGTAGATCTAGTATGGTTTGACCATCTGCTGACATACTGGATTCTGGATTGCGCTCTGCGGATTTAATCTCTTGAGCAGCTTCTTTAGTCAATGGCTGATAACCCAGCTTAGCGGCGGCCTTGGCTTGGTTAAGCGCGGCTTGACGTACGGTATTGTCAGCTGGCGTATAACGAGGGTTTGCCAGTAAGTCTTCTTCATTAAGCAGCTGAATGACGTCAGAGGGTACGACGGCATAAGGCAATCGGCTTAATAAATGCTGCTGCGGACGCACGACATCGATGAGGCGCAAAACCTCAGAGGCGCAGTTATCAGTGGTGAAGTAATACGGTAACTCTAACCCTTTGGTTTCCCAAACATGCAACATGATTTGTTGCACCTCGCTTGGGGTCAAGTTCAACTGATACGTCCACGCATCACGCTCATCGTCTTGCAAGTATTTCGCCAGTTTTTCTGGGTAAGGATCGATTTCGATGGCGTTATCATAGAGACCTGTCATGGATTTGATGGCATAAACTGGAAAACTATCGTTTGGATCACCATCGACCGTATAATTCAGCGCGTAGGCATGATGAATCTGACTGGGATCAGCCACACTGGCCTTTGAGTCAATACGCAACAAGGTATGGGCAAAGGCTGATATGGGATTGTCCAAATACTCTTCGGCAAACATAATAGACAGCTGCTCAGGTGCCAGCTTTTGCATCCACTCATCCAGCTCTGGACACTCAGCTTGCCAGCTTGTCTTATCGATATTTAGCGTATCGGTCAGCCATTGTACGCGCGCTGGGAAACGACAAAGTACCGAATTATTAGCGGTATTGTCTTTGACAACCGTATTATGAGTCAGCACTGATTCTTCAGCAAGGGCGACCAGCAATGCATCAAGTTCTGCGCCTGAGTCTTGCGCACCTTTTTCACTTAAAAAGAAGCCAGCATCATCAACGAGACTTGTGTTTTTTTTCTTACCAATTAGATTCTTTTGATCATCAAAGAAGTACAATAAACGTCGCCATGTCGTATGTTGAGCTAGGTTTTCTGTTTTTGCTTGCTCGCGCCATGATGCTAGCAGCTGTTCTGTGTTGGTGTTGCTAGCGACAATATGACTAACGTTATTATCGACACCGCTAGTATTAGTGCGAGGATGATCAGCGATATCTTTATTTGAGGTGCTATTTGGCTTGATGTTATTATTTAGCCCAGCATCAGCTTTGTTATCCAACGCTAGCTCACCTGTGGTCACAAGCTCTGCTGGCGTTGGCAAAAATGCCTGCGCTTGTGCCGTCAGTAACAGACCTGCAACCGTTAATGGCAAACGCGAGCGCCTGCTCATCTTTGTTGGCGTACAATCTGTCGCCAAAAAGTTGCAATGCACCACAAGGTTTGAATATATAGACATGAGTAATATCTCGCACTGTAGAAGCCATACGCTCATCGCGTTTTTGGGTCTATTGAATCGTCAAAAGAAGGTTGTGATTAGCTATTTTTTAGAGAGTTTTGCTATCAATTAATAAAAAATCGATAATCACAATTATTTGCTACGCACTTATTAACAAATTATAAAAAGAGAGCACTATGTCCACGATACCGCCAATGATTATAAAGGATGGGCGCTTATACTCAGCCACTTGGCTTATGTCGCCGAACTATAATAAACGACCCGACCATCTGACTATTGACACCATTGTCATTCACAATATTAGCCTACCACCGAATGAGTTTGGCGTCTGCGGCAGTGATGGCGTTCATTATGTAAAAGCATTATTTACCAATCAATTGGACTGGGATGCGCATCCTTATTTTCAGACGATTAAAGGCGCAGAAGTCTCAGCACATCTATTTATAGAACGTGATGGTGCTATCACACAGTTTGTAAACTTTGCCGAGCGCGCGTGGCACGCAGGCAGATCCAGCTACCTTGGCCGTCCTGAATGTAATGATTATAGCATTGGCATTGAGCTGGAAGGGTCAGATTTTGTGTCCTTCACCTCGGCGCAATATGACACACTTGCAGCCGTTATCGCTGCGCTATATGATGCCTACCCCAAAACCCGCCGACACTTAACTGGTCATAGCGATATCGCACCGGGTCGAAAGACAGATCCTGGCGATTATTTTGACTGGCCAAAGTTGCGTGAACTGGTAGGGAAAAACCTTACGGACTAGGGCGTGTCCTCAATTCAACTGATAGCGATCTAAATGGGCTAAAAATGGTTAAATCTTGCCAATCATCGTCAAATAGCTAAGTAATATCTGCGCTCTTTTCCTTGTTTGACTACAATTTACCTCACTTTTATCACCATTTTTAAAATGAGGACACGCCCTAGCTTATCTAAGCACCATGAAGCAATTCCACATCCAATCCATTTATCTCGATTATGAAAGTGCTATAATCCGTCAGTTTTTTGATAACAGCAACTCAGCAAACAATCATCAGTAAACAACCAGCAGTAAACAACTTAGCAAAATAGGTTCTCATGGCAAAAAGTCGGTTATTTCGCTCAACCATGGTCGTCAGCAGCATGACCATGCTGTCCCGTATCTTAGGTCTGGTACGCGATGTCGTATTATTAGGGGTGTTTGGCGCAGGTGGTCTGATGGATGCCTTTTTGGTCGCCTTTAAGATACCTAACTTTTTGCGCCGTCTGTTTGCTGAAGGCGCTTTTAGCCAAGCTTTCGTGCCAGTACTGTCCGAATACAAAGAAAAATACAGCTTACAACAGGTACAGATATTAGTCAGTCGTACCTCAGGCGCCCTGTTGTTGATTTTGTCGATGCTCACCGTGGTCGTCATTTTGATGGCGCCGTGGGTAGTAACGTTGTTTGCTCCCGGATTTGCTGACCAACCTGGTAAATTTGCCATCACGGCTGAGCTACTGCGCCTTACCTTTCCCTATTTATTATTTATTTCTATGACTGCTTTTGCTAGCGGTATTTTACAAAGCTACGGGCGTTTTGCTGCGCCAGCTTTTGCACCCGTACTGTTAAACCTATGTATGATTGGTGGCGCATTAATTTTTGCCCCTATGTTCGACACACCGATTATGGCACTCGGTTATGCCGTTGCAATCGCTGGTTTGCTACAGTTCTTGATACAGCTGCCGCAGTTATGGCAACAAAATCTACTGGTTGCACCTAAGATTGACTTTCAGCACGAAGGCGTGAAACGTATCTTAAAACTTATGCTGCCTGCTATCTTTGGTGTCTCTGTCACTCAGATCAATCTGCTCCTCAATACCATTTTTGCCTCGTTAATGATTGGTGGTTCGGTTTCTTGGCTTTATGCAGCGGAGCGTATGAGTGAATTGCCGTTAGGACTGATTGGTGTAGCGATTGGTACAGTCATTTTGCCCAGTTTATCGAAAAGCGAAGCCAAAAAAGATGATGTTAGCTTTAAAAAGACCATTGATTGGGCAGCACGTTTAATCATATTGGTGGGTGTGCCCGCATCAGCAGCCTTATTTATACTGGCTGATGTGCTGATGCAAGCGCTGTTTTTACGTGGTGAATTTACCTTGCGTGATGCGCAAATGAGTTCGCTGGCATTACGCAGTATGGCGGGTGGTATTTTAGGCTTTATGCTCATTAAAATCTTTGCGCCAGCATTTTTTGCCCGTCAAGACACTAGAACACCAGTAAAAATCGGTATCGTATCGGTATTTGCCAATATGGTTTTTAGTGTGATATTTATTGGGATATTTTACTTTTTAGAGATACCTCTGCATGGTGGTCTTGCCCTTGCGACCACAGGAGCGGCATTCGTAAACGCGGGCTTATTATATTATTTCTTACATAAGCGCGATATTTTCCGTTTTGGCAGCCACTGGAAAAAGCTGTTTACTCAGTTTGCAATCTCTACCGCTTCTATGATTGGTGTCCTTTATATCATGTTACCTTACTTCCCAGCCGATGAGGCTCAGTGGCGACGTATCGCGGCTCTGCTCATTATGTGTGCAGTGGGTGCCCTAGTTTATGGGGTGGTATTATTAGCGACAGGCTTCCGTCCGCGTCAGCTAAAGCATGGCTAATTTATTTGTGAACGCTGAATAAATGACTTACTAAACCAAAACAAGCTTAATATGAGAATTGACAGTGAATGCTGCTGATAGTTGTCATAATCGGTTATTGATAAATAAATGAAATTTGAGGTTTACTATGACAGTCGAATATTCAACGCTGCGACGCTTACCAATGCTACTAACTGCTGGTGTATTGAGCACCGGACTGCTAATCAGCGGGTGTAACAACAATGATAATGTAGAAGCCGATAGCGCAAACACAGCGAGCGATACAGCTGCCGTGGCTGGGAACCCTGAAGTCGATGCAGCCAATCAAACGGCAGACGTTGATGCAAATAACACAGTGGCAAGCGAGCAAATGACGGATAGCGCTAAAGATGAGACAGCCATTGATAGTGATAACATCAACCCAATCACTGCTTCATCCAAACAAAAAAGCTTAGTGACCAATCCGACTGAAGCTGGTACGCCAGAAGACACCGTCAAACAGGCGCTAAATAGCTTATATTATGGCGATGTAAAAGAAGCGGTTGGATACTATCAAGTAGATATGGCGAATTTTGAAAAAGAACTTGCCAAAACACAATCCGCTTTTCAGCAGACTGTCGATGGCGTTACTATCACTGATACCAAGTATAATGATGACAAGACTCGTGCCACTATTACTGGTGAGTTGATGCTCAAAGGACAGAGCGAACCTGCGCCATTGACCTATCAGCTACAGAAGATAGAAGGTCAATGGAAGATCTTGGGTTAAGCTATTTTAGCTTACTTATCTGAAGCATCATCCGATGTCACCGCTTTACCCAGCATCACGACATCAGCAATAAACCCTTCCATATCGCAAACTTCTGGCATGTAGCCCCACTGCTCAAAGCCAAGTTTACGGAAAAGTCCTAAACTTGGCTGATTGTGAGCAAAGACAAGCGCGACAATATTTCGAATGCCCAAGCTTGGCGCTTGCGTCAACATCCAGCGTGTCAACAAGCTACCTAGGCCTTGACCCTGATAATCTTGATTTAGATAGACGCTGATCTCAGTGCTGATATGATAGGCTGTCCGCGCATACAAATCACTATAGCTGCCCCATGCAACTATCGGCGACTGCGCTCGCTCTGCATCATCCCCTCCTCGCAATGTTTTGACCACATATATGGGCCTTGTTGGACTGCTTAGATGCTCATCAAACCAAGCAGCTCGCTCATCTACGGTTACCAATGTAAGGTTAGCTGTTGCTTGTTTAGCAGGTATGCTTTGATTATAAATGGCTAAGACTTCTGCTAAATCTTCTTTACTCGCACGCTGCACAACAAACTGATCAGCGAGCTGATGTGTCGATAAATCAGTTGGTATAGCGTTCAAGGCAACATCAGACATAAGATCTCCATAATTTTTAGCATTATTATCGGCATCATCGATAATAGTGAATAATAGTCATACTGATAACACAAGCAAATACAAATAACTCATAAAGAATGACCACGCTGAGTGACTGATACTTTCACTATGCGTCGACTATAGGATGTTAGTGGGGCTATTTTACTTTATAATGGCTGCTTTTAGACACATCGATTGTTAGTATAGGTGTGTTTTTTCGTTTTTTATCTGGTCTTATCATAGCTGAAAACTTATGAACACCTATTTTCTTGAGCAACTGATTGCGTCGCCGAGCGCTTTGCCTGCACGTACGAATCCGATAAATCTAGCACCTTGTGCGCTGACTATCGGCAATTTTGATGGCGTACATCTGGGTCATCAAGCGATGCTGGCTCAAGTTCATGAGATTGCCCAAGCGCAAAATCTTGGCTCTGCCGTCATGATATTTGAGCCACAGCCTCGTGAATTTTTTGCCCCCGCTACTGCCCCCGCGCGCCTGACCAATCTAGCCGAAAAGCAAGCGCTGCTAGCAGAGCATGGGGTCGAGACTTTGATTGTAGCGAGCTTCGATACTGATTTTCGTTCGCTATCAGCACAGGCATTTGCAGATATATTGGCTAAGCGTTTGAACGTAAAAGCATTGGTACTGGGTGACGACTTTCGCTTTGGTCATGACCGTACTGGCGACAGTCAGTTTTTGCGGGATTATGGCTTGGATGTGACCAATCTGCATACCGTTATAGATGACAGTGGTAAAGCTTCCCGTATTAGCTCTACTCGCGTTCGCGACTTGTTATTGGCTGGTGATATTGACGCCGCTAACACGCTGCTTGGTCGTGATTACGCGATTACAGGCATAGTTGTTGGTGGCGATCAGATAGGCCGCACCATGGACTTCCCTACAGCTAATATCGATTTGCAGCGCTTAAAACCTGCTTTGCATGGTATCTTTGCCGTCGATGTGGTGAGTTTAGATGACCATGGCAAAGTCATCGCTAATGGTTTGACCGAGCAAGCGATTAATGGAAAATTAGGCGTAACAGGTTTGCGTCCACACAGCTTGTTTGGCACAGCCAGCATTGGCATCAGACCCTCTGTCGATAAAGGCAGTGACTGGCGTTTAGAAGTACATTTCCCAGAATTGCAGGCTAATTTATATGGACTAAATTTACAGGTTCGTTTTTTACATTATTTGCATGGTGAACGACATTATGATGGCTTAGAGGCGCTAAAAGTTGGTATTCATAATGATGTAAAAGCGTTGCTTGAATGGCGAGCAGAGCAGCCTAACTAGAATGTAGCAAAGTCTCGAACTTAGATCATACGCATTGCATTCAAGATATAGAAAAGCAAAACCCACGACATTCTAAATACAATGTCGTGGGTTTTTGCTTTTCTATACTTCTTATTTGTCTTTTAGATCTTTTAGATTATTTTTTACGCGTCTGGATGCATACGCACGTTTAAATCATCGATGACTTCTACCCACTCCGCATCTTTTTCCCATTCTTCTTGTAAAAAAGCACGTTGATTGTCTGTCCAAACTTTTGCCTCTACTAGCTTTTCTTCTTTTGCCAATTGGTGTTTTTCAACAAAGTCATCAATCGCTTCATCTGAGCTATCAAGTCCCAATTGAGCAAATAACTCATTCATATTATATTCAGGTTCACCCAACATACTTTTCTCCTTATATGGTGCAATTTTAGTTTTATTTATTATTTAGGCTAACCACTTTATTGTAGCAAGCTTTATTTTAATAACTGTTAACCAACGTTTATCTAACGTTATCAATTGTATTAATAGTTGAGCCTCAAACATTAATACAATTGATAAGAGCGATTAAAAATAACAGATATTTAAACGTAAAAAAGCCTTCAAACAAGAAGGCTTTTTATACATAACATGATTGCAAGTAGCACTAAAGTTTTAGCAAGCTATTTGATTATGGTAGTAAATGAGCTACCGCATCACGCTCTTCGCTAAGCTCTTGCTCAGTCGCTGCCATTTTCTCTTTTGAGAAATCAGATGACACATCAACGCCGTCTACGATAGACCAGTCGCCGTTAGTGCACGTGCATGGGAATGAGTAGATTAAACCTTCGGCAATACCATACTCGCCGTTTGAGTAAACGCCCATAGATACCCAATCGTTTTCATCAGTACCTAGTGCCCACGTACGCATGTGTGCGATAGCAGCGTTGGCAGCAGAAGCAGCAGATGATGCACCGCGAGCTTTAATAATCGCTGCACCACGTTGTTGTACTTCTGGGATATAAGTACCTTCGTACCAAGTACGATCAACCAAGTCTAATGCTGGCTTACCATTAACAGTACAAGCCGTTAGATCTGGATACTGAGTTGATGAGTGGTTACCCCAGATGATCATTTTTTTCACGTCATTGACAGTGCTGTCAGTTTTACCAGCCAACTGCGCCATGGCACGGTTGTGATCCAAACGAGTCATCGCTGTAAAGTTACGTGGGTCAAGATCTGGTGCATTACGCTGAGCGATAAGTGCGTTAGTGTTGGCAGGGTTACCCACAACCAATACTTTAACGTCACGGCTTGCTACGTCATTCAATGCTTTACCTTGGGCTGAGAAAATCGCAGCGTTGGCTTCTAGCAAATCTTTACGTTCCATACCTGGACCACGCGGACGAGCGCCAACGAGCAAAGCATAATCGATATCTTTGAATGCAACGTTTGCATCATCAGTTTGAACGATACCGGCTAATAATGGAAATGCACAGTCTTCTAGTTCCATAACCACACCCTTCAGGGCGTCAAGTGCTGGAGTGATTTCAAGCAACTGCAAAATAACTGGCTGATCTTTACCTAGCATCTCACCAGATGCAATACGGAATAGCATCGCATAGCTGATGTTACCAGCGGCGCCAGTAACGGCAACACGTAAAGGCTGTTTCATTGACATTGAATACTCCCTAATTGATGATTATCATTATAGATATCGACTTGCTCACTGAACACTAGCAGTCTTAAACCGAGAGATAGTGTAGCACTTCCCCCCGTTAACCGTCTAGAGAAAGCGCGAACGCTATCCCTCACTATATTGTTACATTTTATACGAGAGGATATTGGTATCGGTCAAGCCTTTATAGATAAAGGATGGAGAATGAAGAGGAAGTGATAAAAAAATAGCTTTAGCAGAAGTTACTTAAACAGGATGATATTTATAAATGAGCAATATTCATCCATCGTTCACCAAAAAGGACGTTACTTACCGCCTGAGATAATAAACTTTTTGCCGCAATTATCTACCACTTCACTGCAGCTACCAAATTCACTGCCTTCGTAGCAAACGTGGACATCGGTTAATATCGTTTGGCGTCGACTGCCCGCTTGGCAAATTAAATCAATGCTAGCAGCAGGCATGCCACTATTAAGGCGAGTCATTTGTCCAATAAAGCGTGATTTTGAGACGGTATAACTGTTGCCAGTATTGAGCTCGTTAGGCAATTTTAGGGCACCGGCATAGTTGGTTATTTGGCGAAAATAACTACTCGCACTTAATGGGCTACAGGCACCATAATGTTGCCATACTTGGCTACGTACTGTCGTGTCTGGCATGATACGGTTAACAACTTTTAGTTGTAATGGGGTCAGGCGCGGCTCGACACCGCGCCCACAGCGCTCGCCATAGCCCATGTCCAAACCTGATACCGTTAATGAATACCCTTCTAGACATTGGCGCATACGTACTCGTGTTGGTTGCAAGCTACATAATGCAGGCGTCATCTCAATCATTAACACACGTTGACCACTCTTGACGGCATTGGCCGCTTGCGCTGGTATGATCATCACACTCTGTAACAATAGCAAGGCGACCCCGCCCATCACCGTATACCCTTTATCCTTATATTCTTTGCCTATCGCATCCTTTTTACGTATCGCACTGTCATTTAGCTTCGTAGATAACTTTATCGTGACTGATTCCGACAGAGTGTCCACCCGCGTCTGATTCGACAGCTGACGATTGGCTTGCAATAACATAGGCAAATTGAAATATTTTTTGATCATAAGTAGTTAGGTATCTAGCAACGATAAAAGAGTGGGCAAGCTTAAATAAAGGTGCTCAAAGTATAAATATTCATTGAACCAAGCTTAAAATAAACCAAAAAAAATACAGACAACAATTAAAGCAATGGTAGCAAAATGCGTTTTTTAATCTATAGCAGAAACGTAAACATCGCTTAAGTATTAAAAATAAGACAGAAATCAGAGAGAATACAAACCTCTATATAGCAGAATAATAACCCATTGATTCAAATAAAAATGAATGCCGAAAAATAGATATAAAAAAAACCATTAACAGTCTATCGTCAATGGTTTCTTTTTTACTAAATGAATAACCTAAAATGCAGCTGGCACCGTACCCATACGTTGACTAATCGGCTGACTACGACCCAATAAGCTACTATAAATCGTAGCGTTCTCCATTACGTGTTTCACATAATTGCGCGTTTCAGGAAAAGCGATTGACTCCACGTATTGATCAGCGGCTAACGAACCATAGACCGGCTGCCAGCGCTTGGCATTATTAGGGCCAGCATTATAGCCCGCCGTTGCCAATACTGGCTGATAATTTAGTTTGCCCAAAATATCCCCCATATACCAAGTACCATAACGGATATTGGTATCACCACTGTTGGCACGGCTAGCGCTATAAGTCTCACCTAAATTACGGGCGATATATTTTGCTGTGTCAGGCATCACTTGCATCAACCCACTAGCACCAACACCTGAGCGCGCTGAGGCTACAAATCGACTCTCTTGACGCATGATGCCATAAGCCCATGCCGGATCAATCCCCGCCGATTGGCTGTAGCGAACGACGGCATCTTGGTGCGGCATCGGATGCGACAATGCCAAGCTGTCGACTCTGTCCGTATTGTCAACGGCATAAATCGCCCGATCGAGCCAGCCCATGTCATGTGCCAAGCTAGCAGCGGCGATGATTAGATTGTCATCACGATTGTCACGTGCTTGCTTGACTGCCCAGTTCCACTCACGGTTGGCATAAGCGCGGCTAGCGTCAGCTTTATATAAAGCAAAGGCACGAGCAAAGTTTCCATCTTGCATGACGCGGGCACGATCGGCAGTACTAACATTGGGTAAGTTGCTACCGCCTAAGCGACTGGCGTCAAAACGCTGACCGATTCTGTCTTTTGCCATTAGACCATAGTAATCGTTACTTTTTGCTAGGTTTTGATACATTTTCTTAGCGGTATTACTCTTACTGCTATTGCCTGATTGCTCATAAGCACGAGCCAGCCAATACTGCCACTGATTGCCTTTTTGAGTTTCACCATCCATTTTTGAGATGGCTTCGACCACATCGTCCCAACGACCAAAGCGAATCGCTGCCATGGCATAGTCTTCAGCTTCCTCGAAGTTAAAATCGTCATCTAAACTGTTGCGGAACCAATCAACTGCTTCAGCGTTAAAACCATCGTCAGTATTATGATTCATACGCTGTACCCCAATGGTACGATAAGCATAGCGACGGGTTTCATCATTCAATAGTTTGACTGAGCGCTGATTGTCTTGTTTGATATCAAAATCTAACTGCAATGCTGCCTCACGATAAGACTTGTCAGCGATACGGCCTATCGCATACAGATAGAGATACTGATTGGTCTGACTGGCAGGCTCACGACCAAAACTGGTAAAGAATGATGAAGGATTTAGCTGAATCTCACTCAAAGCAGAATAAGCAATGGGCGTGCCTAAGCGTGATGACAACGCCATAATATCGCCAGTTTTGCCTTTACGAAGCATACGTTTCAGACGAGCAGCACGATCTTGATTACTAATCAGCGCGTTATTATTCATCTCCATCGCTAGCTGATCACACAAGGCAGGCTGTTTTTGGGTGGTCAGCCACACATCAGACTTGGCGGCCATGGCGCGCATGGTATCACCGCCATTATTGAACCCAAGCGCAACGGCACAGCGCTCGCTGGCATCGGCATTGGTAATCAAGTTCGCCACTTGTCTGACTGAGGCATAGTCGTTTGACCCCGCTTTGGTCTCAGCAAAATCCGCAACCAACTTCTCAGCCATGACTGTATCAGGATACTGACGCACAAACTGCGCTACAGCCGCTGAACTTTGTGAGTTAAGGTCTAGATTCATCCGCCAATAAGTGGGATACATCGCAAACAAACCGCCGCTCATCATTTGTTCGTAATTATAAAGCGCACTGACATCACCGCGATCTGCTGCGATAGCAGCGGCTGTAAATGAGTCAACACTGCTGTCTTGTTGATAATTACTTTCTGGCTGATAGCTGTCGTTATCACCCCATGTCAGCTCTGCACAAGCGACTTGCGATATGCCTAGCGCACTCACTGCTGCCGCTACACTCAGCGCGCTCATCCGTAGCGTACCGGCTGTGAGCCGCTTGGACGCGTGCTTTTTACTGGTAGACTTTTCATCCTTGATGCTATGAGCAACACGCAACTTTGTCATACTGACTCTCTTTATGATATCTCTACAAATAAGGGAATAGCGATTCGCTAAGTATCGCCAAGGTTATAGCACTCATCATACTATATTCATTGTGCTTTCAACTATCTCCTTTACCTTTTGTTAATAAATAGGACAGTGCGGTGTAACATAGAAATGGTGTCTAGTCGCAGTTTTTGTCAAAACCGCTGCTAATTCTAGTAAATAATTGATACTGCTATGAATTGTTTATCATATTGATGACCAATAGCCTGTGCTAATTTTTCACATTGGCAGAGGGTTGTGATAAAATATGCCACCTGTTAATCGGCTACCCTGCTATATTTTTAGTCAATCATGGACTTATCCTTATGAGTGTTACTGTATTTAATCCCCGCATCAATGACGCTGCTGTTGCTGAGACAACTGCTACTGCGCCTGCTGTCACTGCACTCAAAGAAGCAAGTTCAGCCCAAGCACCCGTCGAAAAAGCAGTGACCAAAAAAGTCTTTGTCACCACCCAAGGCTGTCAGATGAATGTCTATGACTCTGGCAAAATGCTCGACGTGCTCGGTGATTCCCACGGTATGGAAGTCACGCATGATATCGACGAAGCCGATGTACTACTAATGAACACTTGCTCTATCCGCGAAAAAGCGCAAGAGAAAGTCTTTTCAGAATTGGGTCGCTGGCGCAAGCTAAAAGAAAAACGCCCTGACCTCGTCATTGGTGTTGGTGGTTGTGTGGCTTCGCAAGAAGGCGACAATATTCAAAAACGCGCGCCTTACGTCGACATGGTGTTTGGCCCGCAAACCTTGCATCGCCTGCCTGAGCTATACGACCAATCAAATGAACAGCGTGACATCGCGCCTAAAAACCGTATTGGTACGATTGATGTGTCCTTCCCTAGCATCGAAAAGTTTGACTTTTTACCTGAGCCAAGAGTAGAAGGCTACAAAGCTTTTGTCTCTATTATGGAAGGCTGCTCAAAATATTGCTCATTTTGCGTCGTACCTTATACCCGCGGTGAAGAATTATCGCGCCCACTCGATGACGTATTGGCTGAGATTGATAGCCTTGCCGAACAAGGGGTACGTGAAATCAACCTGCTCGGTCAAAACGTCAACGGCTATCGCGGTGAAAAAGACGATG
The DNA here is from genome assembly GCF_017942195.1 of Psychrobacter sp. K31L. NCBI lineage: Bacteria > Pseudomonadati > Pseudomonadota > Gammaproteobacteria > Moraxellales > Moraxellaceae > Psychrobacter > Psychrobacter sp. K31L. The sequence goes on from NZ_JAGKSC010000002.1 coordinate 407,723, forward strand.
GCAGCATTTGCCGTTTCGCTGAGCTGTTACATTATGTCTCGCATGTCGATGGTGTTGAGCGTATTCGTTATACGACCAGCCATCCGCTTGAGTTCACCGATGACATCATTGACGCTTACGCACAATTGCCAGAGCTGGTATCGCACTTACATCTACCGGTTCAGAGCGGTTCAAACGCTATCTTGGCAGCGATGAAACGCAATCACACGATTGACGTTTATATCAATCAGATTAATAAGCTTAAAGCCATTCGTCCTGATATTCACTTATCGAGTGACTTTATTATTGGCTTCCCTGGTGAGACGGATCAAGATTTCCAAGATACTTTGAATCTAGCAAAAGAATTGAACTTCGATCACTCTTACAGCTTTATCTATTCGAAGCGTCCAGGCACGCCAGCGGCAGAGTTGCCAGATGATGTGAGTTTCAAAACTAAAAAAGAGCGTTTGGCAGAATTCCAAAAAGTCATCATTGATTCGACGCTGGCTAAAACTCATGAAATGGTTGGCACTACGACTCGCGTCTTGGTTGAACAAGTTGCCAACCGTCATCCCGACTGCTTAATCGGTACAGCGGATAATACTCGTACGGTTATGTTCCCATATGACGTTGATACAATGGATGAGATGTTGGGTAAACTTGTGAGCGTACGTATTACTGATTTCGTCAGCCCGCACATGGTCAAAGGTGAGCTAATCGAAGTATTGGCATAGCGGTTAAGGCAACAATGGTTAAGTTATAAATTTGAGTAAGAATAAAAAAGCCGTTCACTATAATAGCGAACGGCTTTTTTGTGCGTGAATACTAACCATCATTATTCTGATAGCCAATCTGTCTTCCGTAACTGCTGCTTGGTTTCGCGGCGGCGTTTTTTTCGGACAATATCGATATCTTCTTTTTCGTGAATACCACCTTTTCTTAATAGTGGATCCAGTGCCAAATAATTACGCGGTTTGACAGTGCCTAGCGAGTGTTGCACACCTGTCACAGCCTGCTGCTCTAACTGCCGTTCAATTTGTTTGGCCTTTTTTAAGGTTTCTTTTAAGCTCATATTTTTACCTATATTTTTACCTATATTTTTAATAACTCTAAATCTGTTTTATATATTCGAGTGACCCCATAGTGAGACCACGATTAGGAAATCGAGCGCAAATAGTACACTTAGTACATTAAACTCGATTGACACCGTCGTGACTCGCTATGGTTTTACTTGTTAGCCTTTAATGCACATGACTTGCTTCAGCGTATGCACAACTTCGACTAAATCTGTTTGATTGGCCATCACTTCATCGATGTCTTTATAAGCGCCGGGTATCTCATCGATGACGCCTTTGTCTTTGCGACACTCAACGCCATCCGTTTGCGCTTTTAACTCATCAATGGTGAACGCTCGTATGGCTTTGCCTCGGCTCATCTGTCGCCCTGCCCCATGTGAACATGAGCAAAACGATTCAGCCTCGCCCAGACCACGTACGATAAAGGACTTTGCACCCATAGAGCCTGGGATAATCCCAAGCTCACCTGCATAAGCGCTAATAGCGCCTTTACGCGTCACATAGACCTGCTCACCGAAATGTACCTCTTCATTGACATAGTTATGATGACAATTGATGGCTTCTTTGGTGAGCTGAAATCGTGGCAACCCCGCTTGTGGCGACTGTAATGACTTAATCACTAAGCGCATCATTTCACGGCGATTTTCTAACGCGTAATCCTGCGCCCAGCCTACCGCTTCGATATAATCGGCAAAACTATTAGACCCTTCGGCAAAGTAAGACAAATCACGATCTGGCACATGACCAAAGCGCGATTGACGTTCTTTTTTGGCAAGGCTAATAAAGTATTGGCCGATACAATTACCAATACCACGGCTGCCAGAGTGCAGCATGACCCAGACATCATTGTTTTCATCCAAGCAAAGCTCAATGAAATGATTGCCACCGCCCAATGTCCCCAACTGCTTCGCCCATGTACGCTCAAAACCTTTGAGCATTTTAAGTAAACCTGGATGCTTATCAGTAATCGGTTTTAGGCGTTTGCCTAGTGGGTCAAACGTTGAGTTCTTGGCTTGGATTTGCTTGTGCATGTTGAAGCCAACAGGCACTTGCTGCTCAACGATCGATCGTAATGACCTCAAGCTATCAGGCAAATCGCTTGCCGTCAGGGACAAACGCACCGCATTCATACCACAGCCAATATCGACACCAACTGCGGCAGGAATGATGGCAGACTTAGTCGGAATCACACTGCCAACTGTAGCGCCTTTGCCAACATGCACATCGGGCATCACCGCAATATGTGAGTGTACAAAATCCAGCTGGGCTAAATTGCGTAGTTGCTGCATCGCCCCTTGCTCAACATCCGAGGTGTAAATCTTGACGGGTACGCCGTGCTTACGATTTTCGTTTAATATTAATTTAATGCTCATTACTTATTATTTCCATTTTATTATTTTGATAACCATGCATATTTTTTTAATTTACTGATTTTTATAATTTTAGACATCACTAATTCATATCAATTAAACAAAACGTTTAATAAGAAAAAAATAAAGCTAAATCACAGGCAATAAAATACCGTTTCTTATTAATTAAAAAATCAATAAAAATTCATGGTTAATTTATTATAGACGTTTTAAAGAAAGGTTACATGGTTCAAAACCGCTGCCCATTGCGTAAATGCTGTACGCATAGAAAAGCATCAGCTAAATAATAGCATGAAGCACTCTATTGGCAATGACGGTGAAGAAAAATGTTAGGTAAACAGATAACAGCAAGCGCAATATGGCTTAGCACAATCGCAGAGCGATTTTGACACAGTAGACTTAGAAGAGGGATAGCATAAGTAGATACAGGAGGCTATGCGTTGATATTATTCAATAGGATATCATTCAATAGCTTGTATATAGATTCAGCCAAACCTTTTCGAAGTTGTCATTGCTGTCATGTAGTTTACAAATTCAGTCTTTAAAAACGTCTTGGTAGTTAAATAGGACACGATGATTCCTCCATAGGTTGTGGCTAATTATTGTAGACAATAGTAGCAGGTTTATTGGAATGATTTATCGCTTACATAGAAGCTAATAAATCAATAATGCTAATAATAACGATTTAAAAAATAAAGTCAATAATTAATTTTACTTTATAGAAAAAATTATATTTCATTGAAAGTCTTATTTTAAACACAGAACTCAGAAATCTTTAAACCATAAAACTATTTATAACTTCAGCCAATAAAGCAGCAGCAATGATGATAAATATCACCCCGCAACCACGATTGAGCCAAGCCAAGCGATTACCCACATCGAGCCAACTTGCCAGCTTCTTACCACCCAACGTATAAATGATCTGCCAAATTGTCTCACTCAAAAACAAGCCGATGGTCAATAGAATATATTGTGGCCATAATGGCGCGCTGAAATTGATAAATTTAGGAAAAAAGGCAGCAAAGAACAAAATGGCTTTTGGATTGGACAACGATACCCAAACGCCAGTACGAAACAAAGTCATATTACTTGGGGCAGCTTTAGCAGCAGCACTCGAGAGTGAGCGCGGCTGCGGTGTACCAACTGTATCTTCACTATCAGAAGAAGGATAGTCAGCCGCGACTTCTTCGCTCATTTCACGAGCATCACTCATCAAGCTGCCATTGCCAGCATCACGCCATGAGCTAATACCCAGATAAATCAAGTATGCCGCGCCAACGGCTTTGATGATCGTCAGCAACCAAGGTGACTGGCGACTGATCACATCGAGGCCAAGCAATGTCGAAAGCAGTAGCACAAACAATCCAAGGCTTAAACCTGCCAGCGTCCACAATGTGCGCTTCACGCCGTAGTTCATACCATACTGGAATGCTAGCAGCATATTGGGACCTGGGGTCGCTGAGATAAAAAACGTACTCGCAAAAAATACCGCAAACAGGTGCCAAGACATCAACCAACCCCTACTCTTTTATTTGAAATAAACTTGAAACATGAAAAAGAGGCAAAAAATAAACACCGCCATATAGACGGTGTGTTTTATGCCAACTTAGATAAAAAGTTAGATGAAAAAACAATCACTTGCTTCTCAATCTACTAATTAACCGCACAACTAGTTAACAGCTTCTGCAAAAACCCATCACAACGTACAATTTCGTTAAGTTCAACGTATTCATCCGCCTTATGAGCTTGTTCAATACTACCAGGTCCACAGATGATTGTTGGAATACCTGCATTGGTAAATTGACCGCCTTCAGTCGCGTAAGCCACTTTATGACGCTCATCATCCCCTGTCAATGCAGCGATCAATGATTGTAGTTCAGCACTATCATTATCAGTCATTGCCGGTACGCTTTCTTCTTGCATCAGCTCAATGCCAGTCTCTGGCGCACGGGCTTGCATCTGCGAATTTAATTCCGCAATCTTGGCTTGAATGGGTGCCAGTACATCCTCTTGCGTCATATGCGGCAGATTACGATAATCAAAGGTAAACTCGCACAGATTGGGCACGATATTGGTGGCCGTACCGCCATGGATGGTACCTACTGACAACGTTGAATAAGGCACAGTGAATATCTCGTCCCCATCTTCAAGAGCACCGTTACGAGTACTTAGCTCTTCGGCAAGCGTATCGACATAGCCCACCAATCGGCTGGCATAGCTAATGGCATTGACCCCTTGTGCAATCAATGAAGAATGCGCTGACTTACCATGCACACGGCAACGATAAACCGCAATGCCTTTATGTGCCACCACCATAGCCATATTAGTTGGCTCACCGACGATACAATAATCAGGGGTTATACCGCGCGCCTTTAAATCTGCCAATATCAATGGCGCGCCTAGACAGCCAATCTCTTCATCAAATGATAATGCCAAATGCAATGGGCGACGCAGCTGGCCTGCATTAGATAGTTTTACCGCTTGTGGCAACATCGTCAGCGCACAAGCGATAAAGCCTTTCATATCACAAGCGCCGCGACCATATAGCTTGTCACCACGAATGGTTGCTGTGAAAGGCTCAGACGTCCAGTCTTGACCGTCGACTGGCACCACATCGGTATGACCAGATAGCACGAGACCATGATTGACGTCGTCAGCATTTGCCCCTGCTGGCACAGTGACGAATAAATTGGCCTTATTTTTGGCTTCATTAAAGGTCAAATCGACGCTCAAACCCAATTGCTCGCAGTAAGCTTTTACATCTTCAATCAAAGCCAAATTAGAATGACGACTGACCGTATCAAAGCCAATTAAGCGCGTTAGCCAATCGATACTTTGAGTGGGATAATGAGCATCAGCCAATACTTGACTGGCATCATCGTTACTATTCTGTATAGTCATAAAACATCCTTATTATGATACGTGATACTCGTATTATGAGGGATTGTGTTGGTTCATAATATCAACAACTGGCGGCATTGGTTTTGACACCTTACCTTCAGCTTGCAACTCTTTGGTGGTTTTGGCATCAATGGCAAGTCCAGAAATCAAGGCGATGTCTTTGACAGGCTTACGTTGGCGAGTGGCAAAGCTCACTGGTACCATACGCGCAAATTCATAAACATGCAGGTAAGACTCTTCACCACCTTCAAAGTCTTCATCGTCTTCTAATCGAATCCCACCGATTTTAGCCAAATCCGATAGCATCTCGTTTTCTTCGCTACTCAGACGGCAATCAGTAATGCCAAAACCCGTCATAAAGCCATTTGCCCACTGTTTCAGTGCCATCACGCGCTCGTATAAATCATGTTCATCATCTGGGACTAATGGCGTATAAGAGTAGGCATCGTCTTTGTCTTTGAGCTGGAACACTATATCTTCAGCTTCTTCTGTCAACAAAGTCAATGCAGGCTCTGGTAAAGCGGCGAAGCTCAGCTCTTCAAACACCTTCGCCCATACCTTTTCATCAGGTGCATCGCAGGCGGTCATCAGCCCTGTCATCAAGCCGTGTACCTCACTGATAGACACGTCAGTCCAATCATCAAATGCAGTCAGCCATGTATTCCAGCCAGAGATATTATCATTCATAATAGATGTCCTAGTGATTGATTAGTAGTATTAAATAGAAACAGACGCCGCGCGATATCATTAACGAGGCGGCGGCTAATAGAAGTTATGAAACAAAGCGGCATACAATTACTTTGTTGATATAGATATTATGCGGTCACCTATGGCATTATTAAACGCAGAGAACAAAATTCATTCACGCTTACTTGTTAAGGATAAAAACTGACTATGTATGATCAACTTAGAATATTAGAAAAAATGATACTCGACATCAAAAAACAGTATCAGCTTGTCAGTGCTGAACTTAGCAGCCTCAAAAAACACCCCGCTACCGATCCAAAAGAACTTACCACACTTCAGGCCAAGCTCGATAGCAGTTATACAGAGCGCGATGGCGCCAAAAAGAAGCTGAACGACCTCGATAACCGCTATCAAAATCTGGCAGAAGCCCACCATATGATCGGTGAAGAGCAAGATAAATTGCAAAAGCAAATCAGCCAATTACAACAAGAAAACAGCGAGCTGCTACAGCATAATAATGAATTAAAGCAGCAGTATAGCGATATCAAACAGCAAAATAATGACTTACAAAAGAAGAATCAACTGGCCGCTGAGCGTACGCAAGTGGTGTTAAAACGCTTAACCCGTATCGATCAAGCAGAAGGTTCATAAATAGCGGTACGAGGACATAATTGACGAATATCACTGTCTTCAAATAGCATTTTTATCGATAAAAGCCACGTTTACCAATGTACTTTTATTATCAAGTACCTTAATTATTAAAAATACAGCATTGATTAAGCCAACAGACTCACACGTGTAAGCTCTTATATCACTCACTTTAATGACATATATTGTAGGATTTATCATGACTGATGACCAGACTATCCCTTTAGATAAGCAAGCGCCAAACAATCAATCACAAAACAACCAACGGCCAATCAACGGCCTTAAATCCCAAAAAGCCGTGCCAAATGCTTCAGCCTCAAATAATTTGGCTTCACAGAGCGTCGCTGCTAAACCTGCACCTAAAACGAATAGCACTCCTGAGCCGCAGATTAAAAAAGTAGATATTGCGATTGCTGGGGTCACCTATCCCATCTATTGCCCAGTACATGAGCAAGAAGAACTACATTCAGCCGTTTCTTATATTAATAACTATGCGCTCGACCTAAAACGCGACGCGCCGAGCCTCAGCCAAGAGAGCTTACTGGTACTGTGCTGTCTGAATTTATACGAGAAAATTCATGCGCATCAAAGAAGTGATGAAGATCGTGTTCAAGGAGATAAGCAATCTGAAGCATTACTCAATAAAATCATGAAGGATGCACACTCTATCTTATAGGTAAACACGGATCTGTTGAACAGATAAGCGCTTAGCTCTATCGAGCCAAGCGCTTTTTTATGTTTAATCCACAGCCGAATTACTTACTTATGCATTAGGATTATAAGTTCTTCCAGCATGAAAATCCGCTTGATGCTCATAGTTGCAAAAGAATAACTCCTGACTGCCTTTAATATCAGCGTCAGTATTGCCATCGCTACTTGCCACCAAGCCCGGCTTGGTCTCTAGAACACCGCGGTATTCAGCCAAACTGTTACCACAGAAGTTGCAGTGACGCAGTGTGGTCACATCACCATCTTTTGGCATCATGCTTTTGGGTGCGCGCGGGTACATAAACTTGTAAAAGCCCCACATCACAATCCAGATAATAATTATCATCATAATAGCAGCGAACACAGCATTGCTCCTTGAATGAGGGGTAAACGTGAGAAATGATTAAAATGGCTCAGCCAATGATTATTCACTACGTCTTAATAGTATAAATTTTACCGTCAATAATAGTGACAATACAACACCTTTACCGTTCAATTACTGATTTCACTGAATTGCTCATTAGATAATCGTACTCACTGATTGCAGTGCTAGAACAAAAAAACTGGCCACGTTAAGCCAGTTTTTGATTACTTCACTGTAAGAATTAGCCTTGCTTAGAACCACCGCAATCAGATAAAGCTTTAAATAAAGACAACCCTAAAGCCTTAGCTAAATTAACAGGAACGGCGTTACCAATTTGCTTATATTGTTGACTAGTACTGCCAGCGAACGTCCAGTTATCAGGGAAAGTTTGAATTCTAGCGTATTCTCTTACTGTCAAAGGGCGAGTTTCGTCAGGATGACAACGCTCAGTCTGGTTCTGTGCAGGAGAGCAAGTCAATGTTAAACTGGGTGCATCCCAAGCAAGCCTTCGCGCCATCCCTGTCTTGCCGCCTCCAAGATAATAGCTTTTTTTCATATATGCTTTGGCAATCTCTTCCGGCAAATCTCGCCAATAACCACCGGCAGGTACAAGGTCTAACACCACTTTTTTCTTTTCAGGGTATTTCTGACCTTCAGACTGTGGTACATCTGTATCGTATAAAACACCTTTTTTCAATCCATCTGCTAACGTATACTCGCGCTCTTCAGGCTCAGGCCAATGAAAATTGATACTGTTGATCAAGTCTTTACGAATTGCCACTAATATCAAGCGCTCTCTTTTTTGTGGCACTTGATAATACTTAGCATGTAGTAACTTAGGTTCAATGAGATGGTATCCGATATCATCAATAACTTGTTTAATAGTTGCAAGCGTTCTTCCTTTATCATGATTTAGCAACCCTCTAACATTTTCACCAACCATGATTTTCGGACGGATTTCTTGAACAGCACGTGCAAATTCAAAAAACAACGTTCCTCTAGTATCTTCAAATCCGCCCTTGCTACCTGCATAAGAAAATGCTTGACAGGGAAATCCACCAGTTACTAAATCGATTTTATCGCGATAAGTAGTAAAATCAACTTCTTCTATTGGGGATTCTAATACTTGCCAATTTGGACGATTATGGCGTAAAGTTTGACATGCCCATTTATCTTTTTCATTAAGGAATACATTATTAAAACCTGCTTGCTCTAATCCCAAAGCTAAGCCACCTGCCCCTGCAAACAGCTCAATACTACTCAGGGCATTACGATTGATTTCAACTTCAGGCATACTTTTTTTGTCCATATCTGAATGGAGTCTATCAACATCATCAAACAATGAAATCTGCTGCAATATCATCTCCATTTGAAGTCAGTAAATCCTTCGTAAGTAGCAAAAGACGTTTGGTATATAGATTTGAGGATATCGACATCCGTTCTACCTTCCATCAGCTCTTCAATAACCGTATTTTGAATTATGCTATCTAAATTGGTACTTTCCAATACATCATTTATTACACGAGGCAGAACCTGACAAATCTGATAAAAAGCATCATTTTGTCCTGTTGCTAAACGATAAAACTGATCTATTGAAACTCTACGAATATTATCTCTACTTTTACTAACACTATTAAGGCTAATTTTCCAAGGTATGTTTTGACTACGCTTGGCAATTACTTCAACTAATAAACAAACTGATTCCGCATCTTCAATCAGTTGATCTTGCATTTTCATGTAGGTTTTCTGACTGGATGATGAATTCATCGTATTGTGTTTATTCTTCATTTCGACATATATTTTCTTAGATTGATTAATGACATCAAAACCTTGTGATGGTACGTGCCATCCATCAATATAATGAAAAATATCTTGATGAAAATAACCAATATGGTTGTTGTTAGACTTATCAAGCTGTCTAATCACTTCACCTTCGATTATCTCTTCCCATGACTGCTGATAAATACGAGCATCAAAAGTCAACTTAATCGGATCAATGATATTTTTACGAAAATCCCTCAGGCAGATAATAGCCCGATACTTTTCAACAGTAGATTTAACATGATTAAATAAATCTTCATCATCAATAAATGTTAAGCCATATTGCATATTATAACCCTTATCACAACTGCAGCTCACTAATATCAGCCACGGTTAAGAATAAAGCTCGCACTTGCTTAAGCAACGCTAAGCGATTGTTCTTTAGTGCAGTATCTTCACTGTTGACCATGACATTGTCAAAGAATTGCGTCAACGGCTCGTCTAAACTCGCTAGCGTTTGCAATACTTGCGTATAGTCAGCCTGCTCAAGCAATGGTTGCACCGCTGTTTGTGCTTGCTGCACACTCGCATATAGACTTTGCTCAGCAGGTTCAGACAACAACGCTTCATCGACATTATCAGCGACGCTTACCTCTGACTTGGCTAAAATATTGGCAACACGTTTGTTCGAGTCAGCCAACATCGATGCTTGTGACAATTCGCTAAATGCTTGTACGGCACGAATACGCTGGTCAAAATCAAGCGGCATATGCGGGTTAATCGCTTGCACTGCCTGAATCGTATCGACGCTAACGCCCTGCTCTGTATACATCGCACGATAGCGTGAGTTCAAGAACGCCATTACTTGGGTAAACGTATCACCCATTTTGGCAATCTTGCTACCATCGCTCGTGCTATAGCCTTTGATGGCTTGCTCAACCAGCGCTACCAAGTTAATCGGTAGCTGCTTCTCAATCAAAATACGCAGAATACCAATAGCAGAACGACGTAAGCTAAACGGATCTTTTGAACCCGTTGGTGCTTGGTCAATGGCAAAAATACCGACGAGCGTGTCCAAACGATCTGCTAATGCTAAGCAAATACCAATTGGCGTCTGTGGTAAAACGTCACCACTGAACTTGGGCAAATATTGCTCTTCTAAACTTGCCGCGACTGCTTCTGGCTCATCATTCAAACGCGCATAATATGTACCCGCGATACCTTGTAATTCAGGATACTCGCCAACCAATGAGCTTGCCAAATCTGCTTTGGACAAAATACCTGCACGTACCGTTTCATCGATACTAATCTCGCTACCTTGTTGTTGCATTAAGGCGGCGATAAATGCAGCAAGCTTGGCAATGCGCTCAGATTTTTCCCAAATCGTACCCAATTTGTCTTGGAAGACGCGAGTTTTTAGGCTTTCTGTTAGTGCAAATAATGGCTGCTTTTGGTCTTGTAAGAAGAAAAACTCTGCATCAGCCAAACGTGGACGCACGACTTTCTCATTACCTTCAATAATTTGATTCGGGTCTTTTGACTCAATATTGGTAATAAAAATAAAGTAAGGCTGCAACTTGCCGGTTTTATCTGTCAGGCAAAAATACTTCTGATCCGCTTGCATAGTAGAAATAAGCGCTTCTTGTGGCACTTGCAAGAAGCGCGCTTCAAAGCTTGCTCGTAAGGCAATCGGAAAATCAACCAATGCCGTCACTTCGTCTAGCAACGCTTGCGGAACAATAGCATCTGAGTTGACTTCATCTGCCAATGCTTTGACTTGATTTTTGATCAGCATTTGACGCTTGTCAAAATCAGCAACTACTTTTAAGCCACCTAGTAATTCTTCATAGTCATTGGCATGACCAATGTTATGGTAGTCAGGGCTGTGGAAGCGATGACCACGGGTTTGTGTTCCTGTCTGATGACCTTGGATGGTCGCATCAATGACAGCATTATCCTGCATCAATACTGCCCATTGTACTGGACGAACGAATTCATTACGGCTAGCGCCTGAGCGCATACGCTTAGCAATAGGTAAGTTATCAAGCGCTGTTTGGAAAATAGCGGGCAGCAATTCAGTCGTCGCTTGACCCTGAATGGTTTGCTCATAACCGATATAATCACCTTTATCGGTGTTAATCGTTATCAGCTCACTGGCCTCAATACCCAAGCCTTTGGCAAAACCCATCGCTGCGCGCGTCGGATTGCCCTCTGCATCGAATGCTGCTTTAATCGCAGGACCACGTTTTTGCTCGCTGCGATCTGGCTGCTTATCGCTAATACCCTGAATTTGAAGCGCCAAACGGCGCGGCGCGGCAAAGGCTTTGATACCATCGAAGCTGATACCTGCTTCAGTCAATTGTTCAGTGACACTTGCTTGTAGCGCGTCACGTAGTGGCTTTAGGCTTTTTGGAGGTAATTCTTCACACCCCAGTTCAAATAGAATAGTACTCATGGGATGCTCCTATTTATTATTAGTAGTAGTTTGATTGTCATCTGTATTTTCAACGGCTTCTTCTTTTGGCAAATACTTATCGAGCGCTGCCTGACGATGTTCCTCGTCTGCTAATGGAAAGCCTAACTTGGCACGTGCTTCAACATAACCAATAGCAACCTTACGAGCAAGCGTACGCACACGTAGGATAAAACGCTGACGCTCAGTCACTGAAATAGCACCGCGAGCATCAAGTAAGTTAAAGGCATGTGAGGCTTTTAACACCATCTCATAGGCTGGTAGTGGCAAGCCCTCGGCAACTAGCTTATCCGCTTGCTGCTCATAAAAATCAAACATCTGACCCATCATCGGCACATCGGCGTGCTCAAAGTTATAGGTAGACTGCTCAACTTCATTTTGATGAAAGACATCGCCATAAGTGACACGACCAAACTCACCATCTGCCCAGACCAAATCATAAACGCTATCGACGCCTTGTACATACATCGCCAAGCGCTCAAGACCGTAAGTGATTTCGCCAGTGACTGGGAAGCATTCGAGACCGCCCACTTGCTGGAAGTAAGTAAACTGCGTCACTTCCATACCGTTTAGCCAAATCTCCCAACCAAGTCCCCACGCACCTAGCGTTGGTGACTCCCAGTTGTCTTCGACGAAACGTACATCATGCACCAACGGATCGATACCAATAGCTCTTAGCGAGTCTAAATATAGCTCTTGGATATTAGGTGGATTTGGCTTTAACACTACTTGGAATTGATAGTAATGTTGCAAGCGGTTTGGGTTATCGCCATAGCGTCCATCAGTAGGACGACGTGACGGCTGCACATAGGCAGCATTCCAGCGCTCAGGACCTAACGAACGCAAAAATGTCGCCGTATGGAAAGTACCTGCACCGACCTCCATATCATAAGGCTGCAAGATAACGCAGCCTTTGTCAGCCCAATAGTTCTGCAAGGTTAGGATTAAATCCTGAAAAGTCATCGGTTGAGAGTTTTTCGCTTCAGTTGTCATAGTTTGAGTTGTCATAGTTTGGGGCATCATAATAAAGCCACTGTGGAATTAGTATTAGGGTCTGTTGAACAAAACGTTGATAGCACTCGTACAGCCTACTCGGCAACGACTCTATTTGTCTGCTCACCTTACTAAAAAATGACTATTTTATCCATATTTACATCAACTAAATTTATCAAGCAATCAAAGAGACACCCTAAAAATGGTGCATATTTGCTCATTGAGCACTAGAAGCTTCATTGACGAAACCATAAAGGGAAGCATAAATGACAAAAAAATACCCAAATGCGTGAACATTTGGGCAGGAGGAAAAGTATGTCTTTGGTATCCTGATTGATCAGGCTTTTTATTTTTTAGTTAAACTTTCACTTGCAAAGTATAGCTTTAGATCTTAGAACTGGTTTACTGATACGATTCATTTGTTGCTTTGGGCATGATTATCCATAAAATGATATAGATTAATATGCCTGGTACTGCTGCACTTAATGATGAAATAATTACAAATAACACTCTTACCCAAGTAGGTGACCAGCCGACATACTCTGCGATGCCGCCCATCACACCTGCTATCATGCGATTATTCTGTGAGCGATGTAATTTTGCTAATTTAGCCAAATCAAATACCTCTTTAATATAGTTTTTCTTTTGCTTACTTTTGATTTTATATAAACACTTACTATTAAGAACACCTACTACTAAAAACATTTACTATTGAAGATGCTTATTCTTAAAAATGCTTAGCGTTCTCAACTTATGAATAATTATAGCAATGTTTATAAGTTAATCTGTTGAGTATGTAGACGTACTTTGTGAGTTTATGCTACCTAAACTTGCCCTAACCTGTCATAAGGCCTCGTAAACCCCTGATTTTAAATAGATATTTCAAAATGTTTCAGAGCGCAGTTTATTTCTACAACCTTACGGCTTTACTACAGTGACTCTAACCTTTTGATATTCCAATAAATTATGACAAATGGTTAACATGCCCATAAAAGCGAGGGAAATATTAAGTTATACAGAGTAAATTTGGTAGATTTACGGTATTTTTCTGAGCATAAAACGGCTGTTTACAATAACCTACCTGTAAGTCTGGACAAACCTTTATATAGTCGGTTCAACATAATGTGGATACAGATAAGGATAGCTATGTACGAGACGGGTTTAATGATTGGGCATTTTGAACCGCTCCATTTGGGGCAGATGCGCAGCATATTGGCAGCGGCAGGACAAGCAAAGACCTTGCATATCGTCATAATGGCACACCCATCACCGCATGCCGATTTTAGTATCACCTTACAAGACAAAGCGCGTTGGTTGCAGATGGCTTGTGCAGACTTGCCTTTTGTTCGTATTCATACCACTCATGAGATTGAGCTGCCTCTACATGATGGCTTCGTTGATGTGACAATCGATATTTCCTCCAGTAATGCCAAATTACAACGTTTGACAGAAGTGCTCAACTTGCCCGCAGAGGCAGTATTATTTGTCGCAGAAAACCATCCATTGGCTCAAAGCGATGTTTATGAGCAGTTATCGATACCAGTCGTCACTACCCCGCTACAGCCTGAGTTTGATTCTTATGCCATCGCCCGTGATCCCGTAGCGCACTGGTCAGCGCTGCATCCACAAGCACGTGGGGACTATACCAAGACCGTTGCCATCGTTGGTGGTGAAAGCTCAGGCAAGACGACACTGGTGCACAAGCTTGCCAACTACTATGGCGCTAGCTTTGCATTGGAGATGGGACGACTGTATGTCGGTACGGATTTGGGCGGGAGCGAGATCGGGCTACAATACAGTGATTATGCACCCATTGCGCTCCATCATGCTCAGGCGATACGAGAAGCAGCAGCTAGAGCGACTGCGCCTGTCACTATTATTGATACTGACTTTGTGACCACTCAAGCATTCTGTGAAGAATATGAAGGTCGCACGCATCCTTTCGTCGCGGCTTGTATTGGTGAGTTTCGCGTAGACCATACGATTATGCTGGACAATAATACGCCGTGGGTTGACGATGGCATGCGCTCATTGGGTACGCCTGAGGCGCGTGGACGCTTTGAGCAGCGCCTCGTCGACATTTTTTCCCGTCATGATATTAAGCCGCATATGGTTGATCAGCCTGATTACGATGCACGCTACCAGCAAGCGTTACTGCTTATCGATCAGCATGTTTATGGTAAAAACTCTTAGAATAAAAAACATACCCAAAATTCATGGATTTATAATAATATTGCGGCTGTCAGTGTCTTTTATCAGCACCTTGTTGATAGCCATATTCATTTTAGGAAAAAACAGTTATGCGCATTCAGCTATTAGACAATATTACTGGAAAATGGGCGCTGCAATGGATCATAACCTGGTTCATTTGTGGCGTTATTGCGTTATCCGCAGGTTTTTGGCTCACCACAGACCACACCACGCTTGATTGGTTTTATTTGGCTGTCTCATTTATCGGTCTGATATGCGTGGTATCGCTGTCATTCCGAAAAAACGTCATGGGCAATGGCTTTGGGATGGGCGCTACCGCTGGCGAAGTCGTGGTACAAGCCACTTCCGGCGCAGTCGGCTTGATGCTGGCACCGTTATTTAACTTTTTTACCCATGTCTACGGTATTTTTTATTGGTCAAAGCACACTGACCCTGATGGCGATATGATACCGAAGTCTGCTAGCAAAGCGGTTTGGTTAATTACCGCCGTATTTATTGTTATCGGCTTGGTACTCTTCCCCACCGTCAACGACTTATTGGCCAACTACGGCTACGCGGTCGTAGAAGACGATAGCAGTCTATTTTTAGGTTTCATCTCCTTCTTTTGGATTAACGTCATTGCTTTTGTATTGTCTATTACTGCGCAAGCCGCGATGATTCTGCGTTATTCTTTTAGCTGGTGGTTATGGATTATCGTCAATTTTGTTTGGCTGATCGTGAATCTCATGTCGGGCAATTATATTTTTGCTATTCAGACCATGGTTTACCAAGTAAATTCTTTCGTTGGCCTATATGAATGGTACCGCAGCGAGCAACTATCCGCATAAAACATATTGGCTCAAAATGAACCCATTTGGCATCGTTGGCATAATCTATTTTGACTGTGCGGTTTACCAGATAATATGGTAGATTGCACAAATTAGTGCTACAACTGGTAGTCGTCAGTAGACTCACGCATTGAGCTACTACTAGTCATTCATTTACTAACACGGAGGTTAGTATGTCTCGTAATCGTCAACAAAAGATGTCTAAGCGTACTCTTGAGCAATGGCTCAGTGAATATTCGGTCAGTCATCAAAACCTAATCAACAAAAAAATCCATTGGCTGTGTGTCCCCACTATTTTTGTTAGTCTATTAGGAATGGGTATGTCACTGTCAGTCTGGTTTACTTTGGTACTTAGTGCCTTAGTACTCTTATTCTATATGAAACTCTCGACGCCATTATTTTTGGCAATGGGGATTTTTATTCTCATTTGTCTATCAGTGATGACCTTATTACCTTTAAGTTTCAAGGTTTGGGCAGCTGTTTTTGTTGTAGCTTGGATTGCCCAGTTTATTGGTCATAAAGTCGAAGGCAAAAAACCGTCATTTCTTAAAGACTTACAGTTTTTATTAATCGGTCCAGCTTGGGTCGCCAACAGTCTTATGCGACGTAACTAGAGCGTGTCACCATTTAGCGCATTCAATTATTTATACAACGACTGACTTATACTTTGAAATAAAAAAACGCCGTCCAGCAAAATTGCTGGACGGCGCTTTTTTATGTTTATCTCGCTAAATATAGTCAAGGAATTTTAGAATCGCTACAAGGCGGCCGACCGCAGATAGTACACTGAGTACATCTAGGATAGGTAACACCGTAGCGGTTTAAAAGTGCTCTGACTATAATAGATAAACGCAATGGTTTAACCAAATAATTTCATCCGCTCTTCAACAGGCATGAACTCTTTATCACCTGCTGGCTGCTCGATACCACCGAATACCATTTGTGCAGTCAGATCCCAATCAGCATCAATACTCCAAGTGCTCGCAACTTTATGGTCAATCACTGGATTGTAATGCTGTAAGTTAGCGCCGACATTAATGCTAGCAAGCCCTGTCCAGATTACATACTGATGCATAGCACTGGTGTGCTCTGCCCAAACAGGGAATTTATCGGCATATAATGGCGCTCCTTCTTGTAAGGCTCTCACTACTTTTTGATCTTCAAAGAATAGAATCGTACCTGCGCCTGCTTTAAAGCCGTCGATTTTTTGCTTGGTTGGCGTAAACTTTTCTTCATCACCAACGATACCACGTAATGCTTCTTCGGTCATATCCCAAAGCTTTTGATGATCGTCACCAAACAACACGACGATGCGCGTCGATTGTGAGTTAAATGATGATGGCGTATGCAAAATAGCATGCTCAACCAATTTAACCACTTCTTCTTTTGCAACTGGTAACTGATCATTCAATGCATAAATAGAACGACGTTTTTCAGCCAATTGCTGCAATGCTTGTAGATCTGACGTATTCGACGTATTTGACATAGGATAGTACTCCGAATTATTAGTATGTATTTAATATAATGAGCATAGAGGTTCAATAAACATGGCTCATCAATCCCTTCAAAAATTTTAATTTTTCAATGTGATTTATTATAAGAAAAAATGGGCTAAACTCACACTTATTTTTGTAATAAAAACTTAATAATTAAATAAATTATGAAAGTTTTATTACACAATAAAATTTTTAAAGCTGTTAGGCAGTTCTCGGGTAACTCAGGAAGATAAGCATTTTAGTTTAGAATCAACCTCACCAAAACCCTTACGACCGTCTTTCCAGTCGATGATGGATTGCCCAGCCTCTTCTTTTTTAAGATGATTTGGTGTGCTCATGGTTTGGTGTACTCAATGACGGCACTCTCAAATTTCACCCATAAAAAAAGCCCCACAATGAAGTGAGGCTTTAGTGCTCTAAACGAGCCATATTTGGAGCGGGAAAAGAGATTCGAACTCTCGACCCCAACCTTGGCAAGGTTATGCTCTACCACTGAGCTATTCCCGCTTAAATCAATTCGCAATATCGCTAACAACTTGTTAACTACTACGTCTCGATAGGCTGGCTATTCTAGCAAATATCCTGCGTGTGTCAACAGGTTTTTTCATATTTTTCATCAGCATTGCCACTTTTAATTTTTATTCGAGAGCATATTTATCATAAATGATTGATATTGCAATCAATACAGTCATTGCAGCGTTTAAAACTATTTTATAAAGTAATAGGAAAATCTCTTCTATTATTCCTGACTCTTTCATCAATTCTGAATATGACCATTCACTAACTATTATTAGTAGTACTACATCGTACTGCTTTATGACGATAAAAGAATAAAAGTTACGCTATTCTCGTTAATATTGATTCCACTTACAATCATACGCTGTATTGTTACTTTTTCTGCCTTGGTTTTAGGCTGTTAACATTATTATACTTATGGCTTGTTACCATTCAGGTAAAATTTCAGTGATTAAGTAGATTGGTAGACGGTAGTAAAACTTCAATAATAAACTGCCCTTCTATCCGCTCTGCTGTTACTGGCCTACTCCGCTATTACTAACTTTGTTTAACTTTACTTTTTATCATTTACAGCGAGGATGTTTATCATGAGAAAATTGCTTACCACCACCGTGATGGCCGCGTCATTGTCGGCACTTACTTTGACTGGCTGCACCAGCACCACCAACAGTGGCGCGGTCGGCGTCGATCGTCAACAGCTACTCTTGGTCTCTAGCGAGCAAGTACAGCAGCTATCAGCGCAAAGCTATAATAAAAACTTGCAAGAAGCTAGCAAACGCGGTGTGCTCGACACCAATAAAGCTCAGCTCAATCGTTTAAAAAATATTTCTAACCGCCTCATCGGTCAAGTAGGCGTATATCGCCCTGATGCAGCTAATTGGAAATGGGAAGTACATACCATTAGATCCAACGAGCTGAACGCCTTTGTTATGCCGGGTGGCAAAATTATGTTTTACTCTGGCATTATTGATCGCTTAAACCTCACGGATGATGAGATTGCCGCGATTATGGGTCACGAGATGTCTCATGCCCTGCGTGAGCACTCACGTGAGCGTCTCTCACGCGAGTATGCTACTCAGACCGGTATCGGCGTCGCAGCAAGTATCTTTGGTCTATCACAAGGTCAAGCTGATCTAGCGAACGTTGCTGGAGATTTAGGTTTGAGTCGTCCACACAGTCGCACCCAAGAAGCTGAAGCCGACCAAATCGGTCTCGAGCTAATGGCACGCGCAGGCTACAATCCTCAAGCGGCGATCAGCTTATGGCAAAAAATGCAGCGCGCCAGCCAAGGTGAGCCACCACAGTTCTTAAGTACTCACCCAACCAGTAGCAATCGCATTAGCCAATTGCAAGCATTGATGCCTAAAGTGATGCCGCTGTATCAAAAATCACGTCGCTAATAGCTATTTTAGCTAGTAGTTACCGGCTGTCAGCTATCAATGTCTTACATAGAGGTTGATAGCTTACCAAAAGCAGAGTATAGCCCATGGGTTGCGCTCTGCTTTTTTGTGTTTTTGGCGCAGAAGCTGGCTGTATTATCTTAAAACTGTCGCATGTGCTATGGTCTATCCAATAGCTTTCTGTACAGTTGTCAGCGTCTGTTATAATGGTCACCACACGGTCTCAAATATTGCTTCAAAGCTTGCTAAGCAACACAAAACAAAGGATTCTTATGAGTACCCACTCACCCACTGCTGATGCGCTCCAACATGAGCTACAGGTATTACAACCACAACATATCGAACTGATTAATGAATCGATGAATCATTCTGGTTACTTCGATGGTAAAGAAAGCCACTTTAAACTGACTATCGTGAGTGACGCTTTTGAAGGCAAGCGCTTAGTAGCGCGTCATCAGCTGGTATATGGCTTGGTTAATGCTTTATTGACCTCTCAGGGTGGTCAGGTACATGCCTTAGCGATTCATGCTTTTACGCCAATCGAATGGCAAGGTCAAAGCCCTGATAGCCCGCTATGTGCCGGACAAAATAAAGCTTAGATATACTTTAGCTGACGAAGTTTTAGTTAAATAACAATCATAAAAATACTTTGCTCACGGTGTGGTGGCTATTTAAAAACCGTACATCACGTGACTTTTTACAGACTTACAAATTGCGCCGTTAAAGGAAATGACATCCAATGAAACATTTACATATGCTCATGGCAGTATTGGTGATTGTGCTATTTTTATACCAAAGCTATCTCGCATTAAGCGCCAATATACGAGCGCCGCGCGTGGTCAAAATAGCCACCCATGTCCTCTATGCGCTGCTCATCCTATCAGGGGCTATAATGCTGATGCAACTGATGAATGCCAATGCGCCTGTACAATGGGTATTCGCCAAAATAATCTTACTCGTGGCGGCTATTAGTGCCAGTATAAAAGCCTTTCAAACTCACGCGACACCTGGTCAAACCAAAACTGGCATTCTTATCGCTGCCGTGGCTTATATTGGTATTGTATTACTGGCCTTTAGCAAACCTGATAATTTATTTTGATCGTCACTTTATATCTGACTGATCTTAGATAGAACGATTGCGGCATGAATGGCTACTAGGGAGTGTATTTTTAATATCTTAATTCCAGTATTTTTGCTATCTTAAATAAATACAATGCCTTGCATGCTCGTTATTAAGAACAGAGGTTTGCAAGCAGATGACTATAAGCAAAGCAATCACGATAATTTTACTTAAAATCGCGACAACGCCACATACCCTCAATTAGCCCTATGGAGCCATTATGAAAACTTTTACTATAGCGACACTATTGGCATCAGCCGGCATGTTGGGTCTCTCAGGCTGCGCTTCTACTGGCAATATCACGCCGCAATATGTGCCGCCAAGCACTTATCAGAGCTATGACTGCCAAGCATTGAGCCAAGAGTACGTCCGTGTCAATCGCTATGTTGACGCCACTCGCAATGAGCAATCAACCTTGTCCGCTTCGGGTGTGGGTGTTGGGGTTTCTGCAGGCCGCTGGGGCATCTCACCGAATATCAGCTTTGGTGTTGGCAAAAGTAACAATACCAAAGCCCGCGATGCCAAGTTATCACGGCTTTATGGCGAGCGTGATGCGATTGTCCAATCGGCGCGTATTCAACGTTGTAGCTTTGCCAATGGTGTTAAGATTTATGGTGAGTAACATTAAGCAAAAGCTGTTTAAATGATTAAGATGGCGCGACCACACAATGAAAAAGCCAATATGCGATCTGCATATTGGCTTTTTTAACGACTTTTATCCCACCTAACAAACATAATCAATTGAGCGATCAGCGTAAGCTTTGCACCCATTGGACGATTTGATTGCTAGGTAGCGCACCTGACTGACGCGAGACCTCTTTGCCGTTTTTGAAGGCCACCATCGTTGGTAAACTGCGAATATTATAGGGAGCTGCCGCCTGCTCATATTTATCCGTTTGAACTTTGGCAAAGACCACTTGAGGCAGCTGACCAGCAGCGACTTTGAACTCTGGTGCCATCATGATACAAGGCTGACACCAGCTCGCCCAAAAGTCTACGATGGTCAGTACCTCATTTTTTTGGATGACTTTATTGGCTGTTTGCCCATTCAGCTCATGCGGACTTGCTGTCAGTAATAGCTGACTACATTTACCGCATTTCGGTGCAGCGCTTAGCCGTGCAGCAGGTACACGGTTGGTTGCTTGGCAATGGGGACAGACCAGATGAAAACTTTGCTCACTCATCATATGATTCCTATTCTAATTATTTTACGGTCTCGAAAATTCGACTTTGATATTTTTAACTAAAAGCTATTTGAATTGGCTTTACGAGCAATTTTAGCACAGTCAATTATACTCATTCTCTACGCCACTTGCTGTGCCACGCCACTATATACATAGCTCATCGGTCTTGGGCCGGGCAAATACTCTTCGCTCAGCTCGTCAATGACAAAACCACCTGCTCTAATCAGTGCTGGAATATCGCGATCTAAATGACAACCACCGGCCATCGGTTTCCAAAAAGGCGTCAGTCGATGCTGCCATCGCTCAACAGAAAAATCTGGCGCTAAGCCATGCTCACAAAACAACAAGCGACCGCTAGGTTTTAACACGCGCGCCATTTCTCGAAGTGCAGCTATTGGCTCATCAATACTACATAGGGTAAAGGTCATCACAATCGTATCAAATTGATCCGTATCCGCATGAATGCCTTGGACATCAACGGCTATCACTTCAACTGGAATACTAATGTCAGCGGCGCGCTTGCGTGCTAATGTCTGCATCTGAGCCGCTGGGTCGATACCAATAACAGAAGAAACCTTTTTGGCATCATAAAATTGCAAATTAAGACCACTGCCAATCCCAATTTCTAATACCTCGCCCAACGCCTGAGGAACAATTTTAGAACGTGCTTTCATCACGTTACCTGTACTACAGGCAACATCTATCAGCTTGGGCAATACATAGCGCTCATAAGGGTTCATTATTCTCTCCAGTCATTGCCATATTTAGCGCTTGTGGATATTCATACCAAGCTTCTGTACAGCAGATAATCTACAGAGTAGCATTCTGATAGATATCAATCATACAATACTTGCGTAGTGAGGCATAAGATGACAGTTATCACTTATTGCACTATTTATAGTCAAAATACTTTATAGTCAAAATATTTTAAAAACGCGATGGTATTGCTGATATCAATTTTTTGTAGCCTCTGTCTGCGCAGGCACAGTAATCAAGAAAAATTGATATCAGCAGTGCACGATGTGTCAATATTACTTTTCACTCACTACAGTTTATTCACCAAGGACATTGATCGGTACTTTTAGATAGCGCGTACCATTGTCTTCTGGCTCTGGGAAATGTCCTGCATCAATATTAATCTGCACGGCAGGAATGATAAGCCGTGGCATACCCAAAGTCGCATCGCGGCGCTCACGCATCTGTACAAACTCGGCTTCATTTATACTGTCTTTAACATGGATATTTTCTAGTTTTTGTGCAGCAACAGTCGCCGTTGGACAGTGCTTACGGCCTTCACCCGGATAATCATGACACAGATACATGACTGTATCTTCAGGAAGCGCCAACAGCTTTTGAATAGACTGATAGAGCGTTTTGGCATCGCCGCCGGGGAAGTCGCAGCGTGCTGTACCGACATCAGGCGCGAACAAGGTATCTCCAACGAATACCACTGTCTTTTCATCGTCAGCCGCCAGATAAGCCATGTCTGCCCGTGTGTGACCGGGCACATACATGGCTGTAATGGTAATACCACCAAGCGCTAGTGTTTCACCCTCGTCGGTCAAAATATCAAACTGACTGGCATCGGTACGAAAACTGGTGTCAAAGTTAAAGATTTGCTTAAAGATTTTTTGTACTTCGGTAATATGCTGACCAATTACTAATTGTCCACCAAGGCTTTCTTTTACATGAATAGCAGCAGATAGATGGTCTGCATGCGCATGCGTCTCGATAATATATTTAAGCGCCCAGCCCTGCTCACGTACGAACTCAATCACTTCATCCACACTACTGGTACTCGTTCTGCCTGACTTGGCATCAAAGTTCAGTACGGGATCGACAATGGCGCACAGTTTCTGTTCGGTATCAGCGATAACGTGAGTATAAGTTTCTGTATCACTATCTAAAAAAGAATGAACTTGCATAGCTGCCTCTTTGCTTTTATAGGATTGTTTTAACCTTCGAACCATTCTTTAAGTATAATGGATCGTCATATACAATATTTAATTCAAAAACTAATGCATATTGAATGTTTATAAATTATTGCAGTTAATATCAACGCCGCCGACAACATCAGCGGTCAAATTTTTAGCATGCCTTTTTAACATGCTTTCTTAACGTTAATACCAATATAGCAATCACCATACAATTTATCAAATTATATAATGTAAATAAATATAACTTGATGTAAGCTGCGATATCATTGATAATTAACGGTAATCACTCATCACTTTTATAAAAACCACGCGACCTTTATCTGGTTTTATATAAGGAGCTCACTCTGACAACTTCTACCTCAGCATTGGCTACCTCTACTGACAGTAAGGCCGACCCTATGTCAGTCAATAACGCAGACTCTGTACCGCTAGATCTGGCCAAACAGATGCAACAAGCATCGCTACAAGCCAGCCAATTACTAAAGTCACTCTCGCATCCTGATCGCTTACTCCTTCTCTGTCAATTGACTCAAGGTGAGTATTGCGTTGGTGAGCTTGAGGGCTTGGTCGGTGTTGGACAGCCAAGCTTATCGCAGCAGTTAGGCATATTGCGCAAGGATGAGCTGGTCGCGACACGACGTGACGGCAAGCAAATTTACTATAGCATCGCCAGCGACGATGCCTTAGCAGTCTTAGAGCTACTTTATCAACGCTTTTGTGCCAAAACAGATACTTAACTGGTTATTGAGTTCTTAGCTGTTTTTAACTTTATTTATTGTGATGACGTATTGATATGACCTCTATCGCTGCTCGCCTGATTCCTACTTGGCTGCGCCAGTATCAGCTGGCTGCCTTGCCAACTGACGTCATCGCTGGGCTGGTGGTGGGCGTACTGGTGATACCGCAAAGCCTAGGCTACGCCGTACTTGCAGGCTTGCCGCCCGTCTATGGTCTGTACGCTGCGATTGTGCCTGTCATCGTCTATGCTTGGCTTGGCTCTAGCAATGTACAAGCGGTCGGACCGGTGGCCATCACCGCTATTATGACTGCCAGTAGTTTGTTGCCTTACGCTGAGCAAGGCACTGAGCAGTATGCCCTAATGGCAAGTCTATTGGCACTGATGGTGGGGTCACTGCTTTGGATCGCAGGACGGCTCAAGCTTGGCTGGATCATGCAGTTTATCAGTCGCGGCGTATCGGCAGGATTTGTGAGCGGTGCGGCGGTTCTCATTTTCGTCAGTCAGCTCAAATACTTAACGGATATCCCGATCGCGGGCAGTAGCCTAATCGGTTATTTATCGACCATGCAGTTATATGCGCGCCAGCTACATCCGTTGACCTTGTTGATTGGCGTGATCGCTTTTGCGCTCTTGGTCGCAAATCGCTACGGTAGCAAATGGGTGTGGCGAACGTGGCTGTCATCTTCATCTGCCAAATGGGCAGAACGCTTATTTCCCCTTATTTTGCTCGGCATTGCCATTTTACTCAGTATGGCACTGCATTGGGACGCGCGTGGCGTGGCGACTATCGGTAATATTCCGCAAGGGTTACCACGTTTCACACTGCCCCATATACCAGACATCCAAGAAGCGCTCAAACTTTTACCAACCGCAGGATTGATGGCGCTTATTATCTTTGTCTCTAGCAGTTCCGTCGCCAGCACCTATGCGCGACTGCGCGGTGAGAAGTTTGATGCCAATCGTGAGCTGACAGGGCTTGGACTCGCCAATCTTTCTGGTGGATTGTTTCAGAGCTTTGCCGTGGCAGGCGGGTTTTCACGGACGGCAATCAACGTCGACTCAGGTGCCAAAACTCCACTCGCCAGCCTGATGACGGTGCTGGTGATGATTGCCGCACTAATCGCCTTTAATAGCGCACTTGCGCCGTTGCCCTATGCTCTACTTGGCGCAACCATCATGGCATCCATCATTGGCTTGATCGATATTGCGACCTTAAAGTCTGCTTGGCAACGGGATCGCTTAGACGGCGCAAGCTTTATCGCAGCGTTTGTAGGGGTACTAATATTTGGGCTAAATACCGGACTGGTCATCGGTCTCATGGTGTCATTTGCCAGTCTCATCTGGCAATCGAGCCAACCACACGTCGCCATCGTCGGACAATTGGCTGGGACAGGACACTTTCGCAATATCAATCGCCACGATGTCGTCACTTTTCATAATTTATTGATGTTACGTATCGATGAGAGTCTGTTTTTTGGTAATAGCGAATCGGTACATCGGCGCATCTTAAATGCCTTACAACAATATCCCGAAGCGCATGAGCTGATTCTCATTATGGCCGCGGTCAATCATATTGATCTGACCGCGCAGGAAATGCTCAGCACCTTAAATCAAGAGCTGGCCCTGCAAAACAAGCATTTACACTTTAGCTTTATTAAAGGCCCAGTCATGGATGTCATCGAGCACACTCCGCTAATTGCTGAGCTATCAGGACAGGTGTACCTCAGTACTATGGATGCCGTTAATGACCTAAAGCAAATATAAATACGCCCTACTATTTTCGTCAACCATACAATCACTATTGATGTCTGCAACAAAATATCGTTATGATAGAGCGTATAGTATGCTAGCTTGTTGTATGGCTGCACTCAATCTAAACAAGCTAAATCAAGCCGAACTGAAATAAGACAACATTTAGACGTCAAATCGACGCTTTAGTGTTTTTAACATTTTTTAATAAACGTAAATGACCCTTTTTATGACCGATGATTTAACGATTTATAAGCAAATATACCCAAGCCAATGTGTCAAGATTGCTGAGCTGGGCTATCGCTCAGTGCTCAATATACGCCCAGATGCTGAGATCGAGACACAGCCTAGTAGCTGTGACTTGGCGACTGCAACGAAGCAGGCAAATCTGACGTATCATCACCTACCCTTTGATGATGAGCGCCTGAGTATGCTGACCGTAGAACAGTTTGCCGTCTTTTATCACTCAATGCCCAAGCCCATATTGATGTTTTGTGGTACTGGTGCTCGCGCCAAACTCCTTTATCAAAGCGCGTTGATGCAAGGGCTGCTATAACGCTTACACACCTTCTCTTTAGAAATGACTGCAATAAGCCTAGGCTTAGATACTGTATTCCTACACTTTACATCCCACTCTTTCATATAAACAATAAAAGGAGCTCTTATGAGCCACGAAATCAGTATTACGGGACAAATTACCCCTGATCAAGTCCCTATGCTTGCCGAAAACGGCTTCAAAACCATTATCAATAATCGTCCTGATGGCGAAGAGCCTGGACAACCTACCAGCGCTGATATCGAAGCAGCTGCTAAAGAAGCAGGACTTGCTTATAAAGAAGTCTCATTTGCTGGTAGTGAGCTCAATCAAAACCACGTCGAGGAATTTGCTGACTTCTTTAATCAAGCTGAGCAGCCAGTGTTAATATTTTGCCGTACGGGTAATCGCTCAACGGGTATCTATGAAGCCGCTAAGCGCATGGACTTGTTAGACGATTGATATCGACCTAAACAAACGTGCCACTACTTAAGAAAATGCCCGTCCAAAATTTGGATGGGCATTTTTTTGCATATTACTAAACTATAGACTGGTCAATTTTCAGCATTGGGTACATAATTAAATTTTATTTAATAGGACTTTATGATGCAAAAACCACTTCTCATCATCGGCAATAAAAACTATTCATCGTGGTCATTGCGAGCTTGGCTATTGCTCAAAGCCTTCGATGTTGACTTCAATGAGCAGCTTATCGAATTGTTTCATCCCTCAGCGTCATCCATTCTCGATGAGCATGCGCCAACAGGCAAAGTGCCCGTTTTGGTTTATGGTGAAAATGATGACAAATTTACGGTTTGGGATACCTTAGCGATTGCCATGCATATCAATGATTATTTTACCGACATAGATGTTTGGACAGGACTGAGTAAGTCTGAGACTAAAAGCCATACTAGCATCAGAATAAATAGCGCCTATTGCCAAAGCATCGTCGCTGAGATGCATTCTGGTCTAGCGGGTATTCGTAATGAGATGCCGATGAATATCAGAGCGACTGCTAAGATACAACCAAGCAATACCTGCTTAACTGACATTGCTCGTATCGAAAATATTTTTGCGGATTGCTTAAAAAATCGCTCAAAAGACAGCTACCTTTTTGGTCAATTCACGGCTGCCGATGCTTTTTTTGCGCCTGTAGTGCTACGCTTGCAGACTTATACTGATGCCTCCAGCATAGAATTAAAGCCGACGACTAAACAGTATTGTGAAACGATGTTAAACAATCCTCATATACAAGCTTGGATCGATTCAGCTTTAAAGGAGACACGCGTCATCGAAGAAGATGAAGCAGGTGAGATAATGTCGATAGCTGGCATTTTGGCGAATAAATAGTATCTTGCATAAAAAAACCACTTTAACTCAGTTAAAGTGGTTTTTTCTTTCATGACAAGTAAAGCGTACGGTTACTACTGTTTTTGGTCTAAAGCTTCTTTTACTGCTTTTTTACCCCATGCGCTCAGATCGAGGTCCAATTTTTCATACTCTTGCGCATCGAATAATGGCTCTTTAACCCCTGATTTTAATTGACTTGCAAAGTCGTCAAGTAGACGCTTAGCTCGTGGAAATAACATTATCAAGGCCAATAAGTTTGCTAGCGCTAGCACGCCCATCAACGGGTCCGCAAAGAAGAACACTGCGGTTGCTGCAGGAGCCACTGCGCCCAAGAATAATACCGCAATCACAACAATTCGCAAAATCAGAGTCGCCATTTTGATATTCTTTTTGACCAAAAAGTTAATGGCATTTTCACCCATATAATAGTTATACATGATAGAGCTTAAGGCAAATAACAATATCGATATGGTCAGGATATACTGCGCCCAATCTCCAAGCTGGGTTGTTAGCGCTTGCTGTGCCAGTACAATACCATCAACTTCAGCACCTGGCTGATAGACACCGCTCAGTAAAATCATAAATGCTGTGGCACTACATACGACTAACGTATCAATGAACACAGATAATGACTGCGAGATACCTTGACTCACAGGATGAGTGGCGTAAGCGGTGGCAGCGATATTAGGCGCAGAACCCAGACCTGCTTCATTAGAGAATAAACCACGCTTCATGCCTTGCTCAATCGCCACACCAATACCACCGCCCACGACAGATTCAATGCCAAAAGCATTTTTGACAATCATTACTATTAGTGCAGGCAATTCTGTGAAATTAAATGCAATAATAATAAGTGCCATACTGATATAAATTAATGCCATAACAGGAATGACAACGTCGGCCACTTTAGCAATGCGCTGAATACCGCCAAAGACAATAAATCCACCTGCAACCACCAGTACCACACCCGTTATCCAGCGGTCAATTCCAAAACTTTCAAGAGCAGAGCCTGCCACCGTATTGCCTTGGAACGCCACAAACCCGATAGAAAAAGACAGTAGTAGAGAGATTGCATAGATGATGGCGAGCCAGCGATATTCTTTACCTAAGCCATGTAAAATATAGGTCGCAGGGCCACCGCGAAAGTTACCATCAGTATCTCTACGCTTGTAAAGCTGGGCTAAGCTACACTCAACAATGCTAGTCATCATTCCAATTAAGGCCACAACCCACATCCAGAATACCGCTCCCGGACCCCCTAAAGAGATTGCAACAGCAACGCCAGCAATGTTACCGCCGCCAACACGTCCACCGATAGAAACGAGCAACGCCTGACGGGCAGAAATTCCGTCGTCTCCTACCTCATCCGTTTTAAATACACGGAACATACGTTTAAAATATCTAAACTGGGCAAATCTACCCACGATGGAAAATAATAAACCAAAAATAACTAACATAGGGATAAGTGCCCAGCCCCACGTTAGATCCCCGACTAGAGCAAAAAAAGCTTCAATATATTCCATGCCTATTTTCCTTATAGTTCATGATCATATGATAGGTTTTATTGAGCTCATTATTACATCAACAACACGAGTTTGTAACGTAAATGCTGATATTTTCTGAGAAAAATCGCTTTATTGGTTTACTTAAATGATCATTTTCTAAATATTAGGATTTGTTCTATATAGACGTATTTATACGATAGCACAAAAAAGCCACCTCAAAAGAGGTGGCTTTTCAAATTCAAACTAACTTCAAACTTACTGCATAACCAAGTATTCAAACGCTGACAATGCTGCTTTACTACCCTCACCCATCGCGATGTTAATCTGCTTAAATGGCACAGTCGTGACGTCACCACAAGCAAAGATACCTTTGCGATCCGTACGGCAGCGCTCATCAATCTCAATTTCACCAAAGCGGTTTAAATCAACGAAGCCTTTGATAAATCCAGTATTGGGTACTAAGCCAATCTGTACAAAGACACCGGACAAATCACGCTCATGGGTTTCACCTGTTTTGCGATCTTCAAAGACGATAGAGCTGACTTTACCATCAGTGGCCTTAATCTCTTTGGTCGCCGCCCCAGTGATGAACTCGATGTTTGATCTCTCTTTGGCTTTGTTGATCAAGACCTGATCCGCTTTTAGCTCATCAGCGAACTCAAGCACGGTTACATGCTTCACGATACCGGCAAGGTCTAACGCCGCTTCGACACCAGAGTTACCGCCACCGATGACAGAGATTTCTTTACCTTTAAAGAACGGGCCGTCACAGTGGGCACAGAAAGCCACGCCTTTGCCAATATTTTCTTCTTCACCTGGTACACCAAGCTTGCGCCATTGGGCACCCGTCGCCAAGATAATACTGCGCGTCTCAAAAGTCTCACCCGTATTTAGATGAATACTATAGTTTTCTTCCGACGTCTCGCCGATTTCTTTAACGCTGACGTGCTCTTTTAGCGTTATGTTGTATTCGCCTAAATGTTTGACGAAGTCTGCTGATAGATGTGTACCTGTCGTCAATGGTACAGAAATCAAGTTTTCGATATCTTGCGTATCTTTGACCTGTCCACCGATACGATCAGCGACCATGGTCACTTTTAGACCTTTACGCGCGGTATAAATGGCAGCAGCGACCCCAGCAGGACCAGCGCCAATGATAGTGACATCCTGTTGTTCTAATTGCTCAGCGTCGTCTTCCACTTCTGACAACAAGTCAGGGAACTGCTCTTGCAATTTTCCGATCAGCTTAGCCGTATCGATTAGTCCATTAGCAAACGGCTTACCGTTTAAAAATACCGCTGGAACTCCTTGGATGTTATTCGCTTCTACTTGCTCTTGGAATAACGCACCATCAATCATCTCATTGCTGATATCATCGTTTAATAGCGCAAATTGGTTCAAAGCTTGCACGACTTCTGGGCAACTGTGGCAAGACAATGACACATAGGTCTGGAACTGTAAGGGCTTATTAAAACGTTTGACTAACTTTTGAATACCTTCGTCTAGTTTGAGCGTATGACCACCCGCTTGCAAGATTGCCAAAATAAGCGAGGTAAACTCATGACCACCAGGAATACCGCTAAAGACGATACCAGTATCAGCCAAATCGCCATCAACATGACTGACGACTTTAAAACTAATCGCACTAGGCAAGCTCTCATCAATCGCTTCTGCATCAAAATTGATTTTGTCAGTCGTACCAGCGATTTTGGTCAAAAAGTCAATCAACTCTGCCCGCTTTTCATGCGTACCATTACCTAAGACAAAGGTAATTGGACGGGTCATGTTTTCACTATAGCTCTTGATGGCATCTAATAAACTTTGATCTATCATGTTTGTTCCTCATTATTATTTAATATGTAACGGCAACTAAGCGGTTGCACGTTTAAAGATGGAAAATCTGTAGTAAGTAATATCGTTTAAAGTGTTATTTGGATAAGGCTTGTGCCTTTTGATGTCCCTATTATCATAGGTTCCATAGATTTGAGCAAGCTGAGAAACCCAAACCTTATGTTTTATAAAACCAATCATTAATTGGTATTTATAATTAAATTTAAACTTATAAGAGGATTATTATCATAGTATCAAGATGATTTTTTCGCTACAATCGAATAAGAGCAATAGGAATAATTCCTGTTTCCTAGCGGAAGATTGGCTTTTATGCGTGCTTATCAAAGGCTATTTCTGCTTGTATTAAGCCTTATCACTATTGAGCGTAATAGCGGTTTGGTTGAGTAATAATCAAGTCTCACAATCATAAATCTTAACGACAATGCGCTGATGCTGATCGTTAGCTTGCGCTTCATAACAAGGATGACCAGATGAGAAAGACTGATACAAGGCTAGATAACAAAGAAATTATCGCTGAACTTAAGCAAAAAGACAGCCATTTTGCGAGTATTTTTGCTGAACATACTCAGCTGGATGAGAAGATCAATTATCTCGAAAAGGATTTGATAAAACATAGCAGCTGTGATGATGAAATAGAACAGATGAAGCGTCGAAAACTACACCTTAAAGATGAAATTTATAAGATAATCGATAAAAACAAAATGCAATCTCACGCTTAATGCTTCATTTATTAGGGGCGTGTCCTCATTTTTATCTCATCTGAGCACTTTCGTTCAGATTGAGGATACACCCCAAAATTACTGCTAAGAATTTCTTACATTTAGTTTTATAAATCTTAATTTTATAATCAACAAGTCTCACAATCATAATCTGTCTTAACCACAACGCGTCACTGCTTATGCTAAGCACACGCTAAATAACAAGGATGACAACATGACCATGACTGATAAATGGCAAGATCACAGCGACATCATCGATGAGCTCAAGCAAAAAGATGCGCACTTTGCGAGTATCTTCGATGAACATACTATACTGGACAGGCAAATTGATAAGCTTGAGAATGACGTAGTCAAACACGCCAGCCGCGATGAAGAAATCGAACAAATGAAGCGGCGCAAGCTACAGCTCAAAGATGAGATTTACAAAACCATAGATAAGAATAAAGTACAATCTCAAGCGTAATCGCTCATTTATTATCGATAAATAACACTAATAAAACTTTAGCTTAAGATATAAAAAGACCCCATCAACGTAAGCTGATGGGGTCTTTATTTATAGCGCTGGTTCAAATTATAAAATAATAAAAACAGCGCTACCTATCGCTAAATAGTTGGATAACTACTTAGGTTTTGCTAACCTAGATTTTACCAACTAGGTCAAGACTTGGCTTCAATGTATCGCCACCTTGTTCCCAAGCTGCTGGGCAAACTTCGCCATCGTTTTCACGGACATATTGTGCCGCTTTTACTTTACGCAGCATGTCTTTTGCGCTACGGCCAATACCGCCAGCATGAATCTCAGCAACCTGAATCAAACCATCTGGATCGACTAAGAAAGTACCGCGCTCAGCTAGGCCTGCTTCTTCGATCATCACGTTAAAACCACGAGTGATTTTACCAGTAGGATCGCCGATCATTGGATAGTTTACTTTACCAATTGCGTCTGAAGAATCATGCCATGCTTTATGCGTGAAATGAGTGTCAGTCGATACTGAGTATACTTCTACGCCCAAACCTTGTAGCTCTTCATAATGGTTTGCCATGTCTTCAAGCTCAGTTGGGCAAACAAAAGTAAAGTCAGCTGG
Organism: Psychrobacter sp. K31L; assembly: GCF_017942195.1. Classification (NCBI taxonomy): domain Bacteria; kingdom Pseudomonadati; phylum Pseudomonadota; class Gammaproteobacteria; order Moraxellales; family Moraxellaceae; genus Psychrobacter; species Psychrobacter sp. K31L. The sequence goes on from NZ_JAGKSC010000002.1 coordinate 440,907, forward strand.
GTAAAATAGGAAAATCGCCCAGTTACCTTTTACATCTTCTGAAGTGATGGTTTTGAACTCACCGTTTACATATGCATCTGCTGAAAATTCTGGGATTTCTTGATTGATAATAGACGCCATGATTGGCTCCTTTTTTGATTAAGTGTGATTAATTTAATGGTGCTTATTTATTTGATTGTTTCCGTTAAGCCTTGAACTATCTGGGCTACCTGACAAACTATACGCGAATTCTATGGTTAATCCAGTTAAAAGTTTTTAATGTGATGTTTTGTTTTATTAAACTTGTTAAACTATTCTATCTACTTCATGTCATCAGTGTGCTATCGGTAAATCTCGATAATGACCAAGATGCATAAGTATTGTCATTTGCGTGAAAAACAACCAAAAAAGAGGTCTTATGATTACCTTACGTCAACTTGAATTTGCCTTAGCAGTCGCTAAACACCGCCATTTCAAACGGGCAGCAGAAGATTGTAATATTTCGCAGTCTGCGCTGAGCTTAGGTATCGCAGAATTAGAAAAGCAACTAGACACACAGATTTTTGAGCGTAATAACAAACAAGTGCTTATCACCCCTATTGGGCAAGATATCCTGACGCGGGCGCAGCGTGTATTCTCTGAAGTGAGCGACTTGACCACCCGTGCGCACAGTCATCAAACGCCGCTTGCCTACCCGATGACCGTGGGTATCATTCCAACGATTGCTCCTTACTTGCTGCCAAAAGTCTTGCCTGCACTGCGAGCCAATTATCCAGAATTTCGCATGACCATCGTTGAGCAACAAACCGAACGCTTGCTTGAGCAAGTGCGTTACGGTCATATTGACACAGCAATCATTGCGCTACCCTATGCCGTAGACGGATTGCATAGTTTTGAATTTTGGAGTGAAGACTTCTTCGCAGTATTCCCAAAAGACGATGTCCATGCCAAGCTTGACACCATTGATTCTGAGGATCTCGCTACTGCCAATCTCATGCTGCTGGGTGAAGGACATTGCCTGACCGATCAGACGCTATCGGTTTGTCATTTTGATCGGGCGCAAATGAAATCGAGCTTTTCTGACGCTAGCTTAAACACGCTCATTCAGATGGCACTCGCTAATATGGGCACAACTTTAGTACCTGAGATGGCGCTGGATCAATTGCATCTGCAAAATCAAAATGCCGTCGCGGTGCCATTAGCAGAAAAAGGCCCACATCGCCACATCGCCTTTGTCACCCGTTTGAATTATGCCCGTGTCGACGATGTAAATCTATTGGGCAAGGTGTTTAAACAAGCCTTTGAAGATGCAGCTCATCAGGACTAAGTTAACTATTAGGATTGTGAGGCGCTAAGTAACTCAGACAATTGAGTATGAATATGAACGATGTTTCGCACGTAACGTCCGACCTTGGTCAGCATTTCGCCATGCACTTGTCTGCCATCGCTAATACTATCGATCTGGTAGAGGTGGAGATGCTTTGGCAAGCTGTCGCTACCCGTTATAACGAAGCCCATCGCGCTTATCACACCCTGCACCACATTAAGCAGTTGTTTGCGCAGCTTGAGCAAGTTAAGCACAACCTTTATGAACCGCATATTATCGCTTTAGCGCTGTATTATCACGATGTGATATACGAGCCAACACGGGCAGATAATGAGCTTAAAAGTGCAGACTATGCGGTGGAAGCGTTACGGAAATATTTGAGCGCGGAACAATGCCAACATATCTATGCACTTATCATGATGACGGCTACCCATCAACTTGATGAGTTAACCGATGATGATAAACGCAGCGATGCGGCTTATCTGTTAGATATGGATTTGAGCGTTTTGGGTGCTGTATGGTCTGAATATGAACCATATGCATCTGCGGTACGTAAAGAGTATGCACACGTGCCAGCTACCGATTACCGTATCGGACGAACAGCGGTGTTAAAAGGATTGTTGGCGCATCCAAGACTGTATCTGACCGATTATTACTTTGAACGATTAGAAGAGCAAGCGCGAGATAATATCAAGCGTGAGATTACTTCGCTTGCAGCTTGATAAATAACTCACTGCCTTGACGTGCAGAATGCGAGTTATAGCTGGATTCCATCATCTCTATATCAAAATACTGCTCAAAACGCTGCTGATATTCATCTTTTGTGCCACCAAAAGGTGGTTCATCACGGCCAAAATCCACATTGAAAAGCAGGCCAACCAGCTTGCCTTGTGGCTTCAATAGCGCTGCCATCTGCTCGACATATTCATCACGACGTGACGGATTTATCGCACAAAAAAACGTCTGCTCAAGCACCCAATCAAACTGATATTGCTCAGCTGATAAATTAAAAAAATCTGCACAAATCAGGTGCGCCGCTGGGAAATCAGGATAGCGCTCTGCAAACGCATCAATCGGTGCAGGCGCGAAGTCAACCAACGTGACATTGGTAAAACCCTGCTCGTGTAGATAGCCAACCTCATAGGCATTGCCTGCCCCTGGCACCAGAATAGCCTGATCTTTAGCAGACGCAGGCAGTTGATCGATGTAAGCTTTTAGCGGTGGTGACACCTGTCCCATATCCCACTGTATGCTACCAGTCTCATAACGCTGCTGCCAAAATTCAGCTTGATTGACGTTGTCCATATGACATCCCTGTATATACCATGCATCTACAATATACCTATCATTCTATTATTTGAATGATACGCTGTATACTGCGACGTGAGCGCTTATCATAGCAGGTATGTTAGGGTTAACGAATGCCTTTATATCATTTGTGTGAGGCGCTTAATCCAGCTGACCCGATTTGCCTGCTAGCATATCGTGCCACTGCTGATAATCTGGCATCGCTGCCGCCACCGTTTGCCAAAACGCCTTGCTGTGATTGGCATGATACAAATGACACAGCTCATGGACAATGACGTATTCGGTGCATTCAATCGGGTAAGCGGGAAGATATACGGATAACCAAATTCGACGCGCACGCGTGTTACAACTGCCCCAGCGCGTATGCATTTTTTTCAGTCGAACTTCATTAGCAGTAGCACCGACTATTGGTTGCCACTTGGCAAATAGTGCTGGATTTACTTCAGTAAGTTGTTGCCGATAATAAGCGATTTTTTCATCGTGGTTGAGAGTGAACGATTGCTCGACACCCCACAAGCTAAGGGGGCTGTCTACGCGTGGAGCTTCAGGTTTCGGGGTTTGCTTGTGATGATAACGCGCCAATACTTGCGGATGGTTGTCTAGCGCCCATGATACGCGCTTGTCGACAGACTGAGCGATTTGGCTGGGGCTGATAGACATCGGTACAGAGACCATGAGCGCATAAGGCTTTAAGCGAAAATTGATATTTTTGACGCGCTTTTTGGTCACGTACAGCACAATATCCGCTTGTGCCAGCTGTTGTCTTGCCATATCTAACACTAGAGACGTACTCTGTTGCGGCATCGTGATTTTATCCTTTTATACCGCTTATGCTAAGACTGCCTGCAAATGATTGTCAAAAGACATATTATGTATTTGACTGTCCTGCACCATAATGTCGGCAGTATGCTTTGAATTTGATTCTGCTACATCCGATGTTTCTACTGGTAGGGTATTCACCCTCAATCTTGTCAGCTTCCCGTGCCCATCGCTGACGATAAAGCCTGACGCTCCATGATTACTTTTAGTTTGACCAGATGCCTGACCAGCGACTAGCGAAGCTCCTGCACAATCTGGCAAACGCACAGCGTCAATCAGCATGCGTGTGTTTAAATCATAAATCGCTGCACAGCCACCAATTGGTGTGGTCACACATAACAGATTGCGCTCACTATCAACCGCCACACTGGCAATGTATTGATGGAAGCATTGCCAGTGATTATTGGGCATAACCAATGGTTTAAAGTCAGAATCACCGCGATGATGGGTCAGCACTAACGGTACATTGATATGTTTCTCACCCTGAAATTGAATACCAATCATCACCGTGCCATCGTCATGTATGGCCAAATGACGCACACTCATCTGATTGTGTTCAGGGATAATTTGCTCAAGCAGCGTCCCATCATGACGACTCAGATAAGTCAACGATGGACGCATGGTATCGAGATTCAGCTCTTCACGAGAGGCTTGTTCCGTTTTGATACCGCCATTAGCGATGACCAGTGTCTCGCCATCTGGATGCATAATCAGCTCATGTGGCCCAATACCGTGCGAGTCAAATTCGGTTATTTTATTATAGTTATCATGAGCATCGTAGATACCAATTTTACCCGCCAAGCTTATCGTATCATTCTCAGTGACGTATAGCTTTGAGCCATCCAAACTGTAGCAAGCATGCCCATAAAAATGGCGATTATCAGCCGCTTTTATAGCAAGCTTTACCTGTCCTGTCGCTGTGTCTAATACCCAAAAACTTTCACTGGGGCGGCGACCCAACACCACGACATCGCGTTGACAATTATGAGCATTTGATCTGTTTTGAGTGTTTTGAATATTAGCGATTGGCTGGACAACAATATCGTGGACACGCTCAGGCATGGTCGTTTGCCAAACGATTTGTCGGTCTGCATCGATGCCGACTACCCCAAAGCCAGTTTCATCATTACTACTATCATCATTACTATCGTCGTTATTTATCAATGATAGGTTCTGTGGCATCGACGCTACGCCACTGACCCAGCATACTGGACGCGCCAGCATAACGGTGCTATGCATTGCCGTCAGGTCGGTCACGGTATTTTTAGTATCATGATTTTTATCATCGATATCATCATGATAAGCCCGTTGCCACGCAGCAGACGCGTGCTGATAGGCGTAGCGAAAACGGATTAGCTGTGACTTGGGCGATGCTTGCAATATATGCAGCTGAGCACGCACACCCGACACATAGTCTTGCAACTTTGCTTCAGGCTGATGCTGCTTGCGATAGTGATGATGTATACCAACCAATGCCACCGTTCCCAATACGCTACCGAGCGTAGTCAAGGCCGACGTCACCAGCTGCTCATGATTTGAGCGCTTGTCTGCTGGTCTAGGCGTTGCTTTAGAGGACGCGCTATGAGATTTTGCTATCGCAGCGGTATTGGCTTCAGAGATTTGCATGACTTAATCGCCATCATTGCTGTTAAAACCAACACGGATACCCAAGGTGGGAATCAATTGGCGTTTCATCAGGCGGGTAATGGTCGTAAAGTGATCAAACAATTCTTGCTGCTTGGCTTTATCGGCAGTCGCTAAATCCTCTGGCATCTGCGCCAATAGCGTGGTCGTATCAGCCAGCTCACTTGATAGACTGGCCGCAATAGCATTCTCATCATTGCTACCAAGAATGGCCGTCAATACCGGGTCAGTCAGCGTTTTATTCAAGGTAGCCAACTTAGCATTGATAATAGCGCGGCTTTGTCCAGCGGTAGCAGCTGGCAGATGTCCCTTGGCTTTGCCTGTGAGACCTAATGGTTCATCAATAGCATTGGTCTTCATCGTCTCAATCAATGACAATAAAGCGTTAAACCACTGGTTCAAACCTTGATCGCTATCAGCCGTTTTATCAATCGCCAGTAAAGTTGTGGCGTTCTGCTGCCAGTTACTTTCGATATCTTTTAATCGCGTACTTAGTGCCGCGCTGGCGCTAACCACATAAGCACATTGAGCAGCATTCAAGCTGTCATTGGCAAATAGCGCCTCTTCCAGACCTGGTACGCCTTGCACAATAGCGCTCTCGTTAGCGAGCTGCTCTGGGGTTAGTTTTGGATTGGCGGCAATCAGGTCAGCCACACCACTGTGTACCAAGCCGCGCTCGTCAGGGTAATAATTGATGTACAAGTTGCTCATACTAGCAGTCGCAGGACCGAAGTTGATCATCTCAGCACTCGCCCATGCTTGCGCCAGCACCAGCCACTGAGCACGCAACGCTTGCAATTCATCACCGCTGACAGGCGCTTGCTGACAATGCTTCTGCGCCAAATCATGTAACAAACCACTTTGCTTCGCCGCATCCGCATAAGCTGGAATGATAATGTCTTCAGCCACATGCGTCAGATAGGTTTTTTCGGTCTCCGCGCTGATATCTATGGCGACTATCTGTTCGTCATTTGCGCTATCGGCGGCCGTACTGTTTGAGGAAGCACCATCTTGCGCGACGGCTTGGCTATCCACCTCTGCTGTTTTACTCTCATCGGCAGGCTTGACACAACTGATGAGTAATCCAGCACTCAGTGCCGATAACGCCATTGCTAATGCAGGATTTATTTTCATAAGTTTCTCGGTAATGGGATAAGTAGTAATTTATATCATTTTTATAATGATTTTAAGAAGGCGTTTAATTCAGCGCGTCCTTGCTTATCTAATTTCAACACTTTTTGGCGTTGGTTTTCTGCTTCACCGCCATGCCATAGTACCGCTTCCATCAGCGTGCGCGCGCGACCATCATGTAAAAAGGTCGCTTGTGGATCGACGGTTTGAGCCAAACCAATTCCCCACAATGCAGGAGTACGCCACTCGTATGAGTTGGCCAAAAATTCAACTTGCGCGTTTTTTGCTGGTAGTTTGCCCGCTATCGTGCGATCGGCAAGCGCATCGCCCATATCATGCAGCAGCAAATCCGTATAAGGATAAATGACTTGTCCATGCTGCTCAAGATGATCGTCATCGGTTTTTGGCAACTGATATCTTGGCGTATGGCAACTTTGACAACCCATATCATAAAAGCGTTTTTTACCAGCCAGTACCAGCTTATCATCGGCATTGCGACGATGTGGCACGGCTAAATTCCGCGTATAAAATTCTACAAACTTGGCTATTTCATCATTCACTTCGACGGGCGGCTTACCGTTACCTTGCTCATCAGCGCCAGTAGTCGCGTTAATACAAGCGGTTTGGCTCGGCATGCAGGACTCATGAGGACGAATGTTTGAGGTCAGCCCCATATCCTCATTAAAGGCACTTTGGTTTTGTGTAATCAGCTTGGTTTGACCAGCTTTCCAGCCAAAACGACCAAGCGCATGCTTGCCAGTTTGCGGGTCCATCACCCAGTTAAACTTGCCACTGATGTCGCTAGTATTATTGTTATTGACCGCTTGTTTTTTAATATCATCGTCAGGTATTTGTTCTAAGAGCCCAAGCCCAATCATTGGTAAAGCCACTCGCGGTGATACCATCATTTCATTATCAAACGCCCCATAGCCGGGTTTGGTCAACTCAAATCTAGGCGCACGTAGGGTTTCGACATAACCATCGGCAAAAGTAACTGGCATATCGGTCCACTGTACCGCAATTCGCGCTTCAGCCGGTACGCCCTGAATACCGCGATCTTGTAGCTGACCGCCATACATAGGATGCACCACTTTTTCGATCAGGGAATCCTGCAATTGCTGACGTTGCTCATCCGTTGTCGCTGGCATAGACAGACGTATTAATAAACTATCAGCATCGTCCTTGCTGCTCATCGGCGCGTGGCCACGACCATCTTTGACATGGCATGATTGGCAGGCGGCGACATTGAATAACGCGCCAAGACCGTCACGGCTGTCCGTGCTAGCAGGGGCAATCACCCACGGTTGTTGAAAGAACGCATTACCAATAAAAAAAGAACCTTTGCGTAAGGCGGTGAGATTTGATGAAGGTTTTGAGTAACTCTCAGCACTGGTAATACTAATACCGCTATCACCGCCTTGTTTAATCTCTTGCGGGTCAAAAGAGGCAAGCTGCTGCATGGGCACCCCAGCCAGCGCTTCGATATTTTGACTGCGTTCAGCAGACAAGGCTTTATCCTGATCCTGCTTATCAGCATTGACGTCATTCTTATTAGCGGATGAGCTGTCAGTGGGCTGACAAGCCGTAAGTGACAAGACGCAGAGAGCACTAAGCGCAAGCTTTAACGGTGTATTTTTAGACAATAAAGAGGTATGAAGAGACATAGATAGTTTGTCTTTCGTGGCAGAAATGGCGTTCATAAGCATTGCCTTAGCGCTAGTATAGAACCATCAAAATCGCGCACCATAACAATATGTCGTTACAGTCAACAGGGTACAACTGTAAAAAGGCTGGCTGGTCGCGCTATTTTAATAGGGCATAAAAAAACACATTGCCAACCGAGATTGACAACGTGTGTATTATACATAAATTACTTTCTTATGAAAATAATTCTCATTCACTTATAGCGACTTATCAGGCATTATAAATGAATACAACTGACGCTAGTAAGCGTATAAACAGCCTAGCTTAAAACTATGAACCCGCATCAGCATCTAGATTATCAATACCAACCGCTTTTGCCGCGCTTTCGATACCAGTCGTCAATTCCTGCAAGCTGGTAATGGCCGTCTCGATCCAACCACGACGAGCATTTTGCTCTTCAGCAGAGATACCTTGTTTGCTTACTTGACCAACGGTCGCGATCATTTGATCAATCTTAATACCTTCTTTTTCGCCTTTTTCAACGATGATATTAAAATCACTTTCTACTTTACTAAAGTCAGCAGCCAGCTTATCAGCAACATCCTGATGACCCGTATCAATCAGGTAGTTCTTCACGCCATAGCCACCAACGGTTTTATCCGCGAGGGTCTTGTAGCTGCCATTAAAGACATTCTGAATACCGCGAGCATTATTGGCGTAGCTAAGATGGGTCAAGTCACTAAAGCATTCATGTTCGTCTTCGGTAGATCCCGTGACGAAAGCGACCTGCATACGCTGAGAGGCCAACTCGCCAAATGCCAAGCTGCCCATCTGATACATAATTTGGCGCAGGCCATTGTTATCTTTACGCGCTATCATATCGCTGCGTAAGGTATGCTCACTGTCAGGCTGCCACTGGGCTTCCATCGCGGTCAAATCATCAACCAATAACTGCGCAGCGGCCTTTAAGAATTCGCCGCGACGCTCACAAATGCTTGCATCGGTATTGGCGCTTTCACCACTAGTACATTCGCCATCGGTGGTATTGTAATCGCTGATCGGACGGTTGCCCGCACCCTCACCGACGCCGTTGGTATCTTGTCCCCATAGCATAAACTCAATCGCATGATAGCCGGTCGTTACGTTGGCTTCGCTACCACCGATTTCATTCATGTCTGCTAACAGTTGCGGCGTAATCGTGCTGGTATCTTGCTTGATGCTACCGACGGCAATGCTATCACTATTGATGATATTGTCTTGACTGTTATATTCACCTTCATAGTCGTCGCTGACGTAATCAATGAGCGCTTCATCGAGCGGCCATGCATTGACCTGTCCTTCCCAGCCATCGACGCTACCAATCTCACGCTTGTCATCAGCGCTCACAAATGCTTCATCAAAACGAAACACTTCAGTCTGTGAGTAAGGCTGACGCGCCGCTTTATAGGCAGCTTTTGCCGCTTCAAGATTCGCTTCAGTTGGCGCATCTACATAAGCATTCACTGCCGTCTGCAAAGTCTTTGCGGTGTCTAATGAATCTTTATAGGCAGCATGAGCCATATTTACATAGCTAAGTGCCAAGCGATCGATATTGGCTTGCTCTGCGCCTGATGTGGTTTTATTATTGGCAGCGTCTGTATTTTGCACCTCTGTTTGTGCATCAGTGGCGGCATCGTCATTGGCTTGCTTGGTACAACCCGATACCAGCAGTATCCCTGCAAGCGCAGCGGCTAAAGTAGTTGGTAAAATTTTACGGCTCGTCACTGTGGTCATATTCATACACGTCCTCGATGAGATACATTATAAAAAAAGGCAAGTACAATAAATGACTCATGTATAGGGTCATAGCTGCTAAACACTGTCATCACTATTGCTGAAATATTCAAATATTTGCGAATTATAATGTTATTGATAACTATTATCAAATATAATTTAAGGATTGGGTCTTACCGTTGATCAAAAGCTGGCTTATCAAATTCTAAGCCCAAAAAAAGGCCAGCGTATTGCTGACCTTTTTTGCACTATTCTTACTGTAAGCGACTAAAATAGATGGTTATCAAACCATTTATTAGTTTACGCTTTGTGGTGAGTTAATGGTTAGCTCAACACGGCGGTTTTGCTGACGACCATAATCAGTGTTGTTATCAGCTACTGGGCGTGATTCGCCATAAGCAACAACGTTGACACGGTTAGAAGCAACACCACGAGCAGTCAGATAGTTAGCCACTGAGTAAGCACGATCACGTGATAGACCCATGTTATATGACGTTGAACCTTTACTATCGGTATGACCAGCAATGTTAACTGATGTTTTGTTGTACTGGTTCATCGTTGAAGCAAGTTTATCAAGTGTTGGCTTGAACGATGAGCTCAATGTAGCATCATCGAATGAGAAGGTGATGCTGCCTGGCATAACTAAGTCAATGTTACCAGTCGTTGGGTTTTGCTCAACCGTTACGCCTGTACCAGCCATCTGTTGCTCAAGCTGCTTAGCTTGACGCTCCATGTAATAACCAACACCAGCGCCCAATGCTGCACCAATAGCTGCATCGCGGCCAGTTTTGTCGCCACCAGTTGCTTTAGAGATGGTTGCACCACCTAAAGCACCTGCCAATGTACCGATAGCAGTTTTGTTCAAACGTTGTTGTCCAGTGTTTGGATCAGTAGCACAACCACTAAGTGCTAAACCAGATGCGACTGCGGCAATCATTAATGTATTACGCATAATATTTCCTCTTAAGTATTAAATTAAAATTGTGCTTTATTAAGATTAAGCTGTGCTTTTTATGAATCTTATTTAGGTGCTTTTTTGCGTTCGTTATTATTATGGCAATTACCATCTATCTATGTGTAATATTTTGTCACATCTATGTATGAGAAGTGCAGGAGGGTTCACACCCTTCTCCTTTGTGTTATCTATCTCTACTAGACCAGACATGGCAAGTCACGTTTACAGTCGTACACTATGAATAATTTCTGTTAAAATCATGCAATAAAGTTGACCGTGAAGCAGCGCTAATAACACCACTAAACATATAGCGCAATTTCAACCCTATAAAACCGCCAAAAATTTTGGAAATAACGACTTCAGAAATGGAGTGTTTATATATCAACAATATCGATAGACAGGGATTAAACATGCGCCTGACCTCTACTATTCAAAAAATACATCAACGCGCCCCAAAATTGGGCAAGGCAGTTTCGCTGACTACAGCAGCTGGTGTCATCGCGGCCAATAGCTTTGGTTATAGTATTCCGCTATGGCTAATGGGCGCGACCAAGATGATTACTGGAGCACCCATTGCGGATAAAACCGTGATAAAAATTGCTGCCCACTGGATTAGTAGTAATAATGCCTTGATCGATAATATGTTGCCACGTAAAGATTGGCGTATCAACTTACCCGATGACGTCCATATGGCCGGTAAATACCTGCTGGTTAGCAATCATCAGTCATGGGTCGATACCAGTATCGTGCAATACATTGGTGAACAGCGCCTGCCCCTCACCCGATTTTTTACCAAGTTTGAGCTGATTTATATCCCAATCGTTGGTCAAGCCTTTTATTTTTTAGACTTCCCAATGATGCGCCGCCATCCTAAAGAAAAGGTTGCCAAAAACCCTGCATTAAAGGGCAAAGATATTGAAGAAGCCAAGCGTGCCTGCGCGTTATTAAAAGACAAACCGTTCACCTTATTAAACTATTTAGAAGGCACTCGCTTCACCCAAGAAAAACATGCCAAACAAAATGCACCTTATACGCATTTACTGAAACCGCGTGCGGGTGGCTTGGCGCTGGCTATCAATGCCTTAGGGGATGACATCGATGGTATTTTGGATATGACCATTGTTTATCCGGATGGCGTGCCAACCTATGGTGATCTATGGAAAGGCAATATCACACGCTTGGGCGTTGACGTTCGGTATATTAAAATACCTGACGAATTGTTTGCTGGTATCAAAAATGGTGGCTATGAAGAGGACGAGGCAATAAAGGCTAAAATGTTTGATTGGGTTGAACAGATATGGTGTCAAAAAGATGACCTTATTACCACCATGCTTGCTGACTTTGCAGATAACCCGCAGAGCAAATAGACTGAACGATAAATTATTTTTTTCAGTAAACCTGCAAATCACAATGTTGCCATACTTTTTATGCTGCAATATAAACACTAAAAGCTGGCTAAGGCATGTCCTCGTTTTGAAAATGCTGATAAAAATGAGATAAATGGCAGCTAAACAAGGAAAATAGTACAGATAATATCGAGATATGAGCAAGCTACTTGACGCAGTTTGGCAAATATTTAGCCATTTTTAACCCGTTTACAGTTTACTGTTCAGATTGAGGACACGCCCTAATATCAGGTTTTACTCAATTGATATAAAATACCAAATTATAATGGTTGATGGGTTGTTTTTTGATGGCATTCATTGATAATGTGAATAGTCATTAAAACGCTCGCTTACTCAGTTGTAATATCATCACTGACCCTGTCTACTGATGACATTATTTCTTATGCCATTTCTTACTAAAAGGTATGACTGTGCCCGCCTCTCCTACTAAAAGCTCACCAATAGCCGCAGCAATGCCAAATGAGTCATCGAACTTAGCAAGCAGTCAATCTCCGAGCACGCAACCCTCAAGCGAGCAGTCACCACAATCAAATCGTCCTAAGCCAAGTCGCTTTAAACTGACTTATGACATTTTGATGATTGTTGCTATTAGTATTGATCTCTTATTGATTAGCATAGATGCCATCTTGATGAGTAACTTTAGTAGCAATGTTGCAGGGTGGCTGACACTGAGTGATGCGCTTAACTGGTATCAAGGCACTTTGCATGATCCGTTGCGTACAGCAGGTGGGTTTTTCACCATATTCTTAGTCGTCGAGCTATTATTACGCTGGGCAATTGCCATTAAAGAAAAGGTTTATTATCGCTGGTTCTTTTTTCCGTTTGTCCACTGGTATGAGGTGTTGGGCTGTTTTCCGCAGCTACGCGCGCTACGGTTATTTCGAGTAGTGGTTATCGGCCGCCGACTCTACCAGCTTGGCTATCAAGTACTACCGCAGTCGTGGATTGACCGCATCAAATTCTATATTGATCTGCTATTAGAAGAGTTGTCAGATCGTGTCATTTTGACTGCAATCGATAATTTTCGTGTGCAGCTTACCGACACCAAAACGCACAAATCATTGATCGAATCAACGATTGCTCGCAACCGTCATGAGATTGAAGCAGCATTATTGTCGTTACTACGCACAGAGCTGGCGCCAAAGCTGCAAGCACTGACGGCTTCACCAGGAGGCAATAACATGATAGCTGGTGCGATGGGCGAAGCGATTAAAGAAGGTTTGGCCAATACGCCAGAGTTACGTCGCTACTTGCGCATGATACCCATCGCTGGTGGCTTGATTGAGTCGCAATTGCAGCATGTGGGACACAATATTGGCGAAAATGTGGTCATTGCTTTAAACGAGCGTCTCCTCGATGCTGAACGTCTTGATGCATTGATGGTCGCTATTGCCAGCGGTGTGGCACAAATCGATACCAACAACACCGCGCTGGATACTTTGATTTCTAGCATTATTGAGGACAGTTTGACAGCATTTGAAGCACAAATAAAAGTGCAGCAATGGAAGCACCAAGATATGCTTAACTTATAACATTTTTTCTAAAAATGGCTACTAAATAATCAGCACCTAAGTAAATAACTACTAAATAATAATAAATATAGTACGCATGCAGCCATACGATATTTTTTGAGGATCAATCTTATGACGATTTTAGATAACGACAACAGCACCCCAACCCCGAGTGCCACGCCTGCTCTCGCCTTTTACGGCAAGATGCTCACCTTTTCGCGCTTACAGTTCAGTACGGATGACTTGAACGCTATCGAGACTCAGCTTGCTGAAACGCTTAGCAACAAATCCAGCAATATCCCTATCCTCATTGATAGCGAGGTCGAACAAGATCTGTCTGCATTGGTAGAGCTGTTATGGTCATGGGGACTGCAACCTATCGGTGTCGTGACAGGTGTGTTGGATGCACAAGCACGTGAGCAGCGATTGGCGATATTTCCTGCCGATGGCAAACGTATCGAGCGTATTCTACCCAGTAAAAAAGCCACTGCTCAGGTCAGTAAAGCATCAGAAGCCAAAAGTACAGAGTCGACCAGCACGAATGACGCAGTCGCAGCGTCTGAACCCGCACTTGAGACAGCGACCGAGACGACCATCGCCAATATTCCAGCAGAAACGTTGGTAAGCGCTGAACATATCACCAGCCTCATCTATGATCAAATGCTACGTTCAGGACAGAGCCTTAACCACGTCGGTGGGGATTTGATTTTGACCAACAGTGTCAACAGTGGCGCTGAAGCGATTACCGACAACAGCTTGCATGTCTACGGCCGCGCCCAAGGTCGTTTGGTCGCAGGAGCAACAGGCGACAAAGATGCTCGTATTTTTTGTCAGGTCTTTAACCCGTCATTGGTGTCAGTCGCAGGTACTTACTGCCTACGAGACAATTTACCGGAACACGTAATCGACAAACCAGTACAAGTACGCTTTATAGAAGGTCAAGGTTTGGTATTTACCGTAATGGATGATGCTTAGTTAGACGGCTGATTTGTCGAATTTTATATATAAATCTTAAAGGCATTTGCTGTAGTGCTGAGAAAGTAATGGCTAAATATCTTACTTAATATTTCAGTAAGTTTGGTTAACAAAACTGTCTCAAGACAAATAATTTACTCTGCCACTATGTAACCTATCTATCAGTGCTAATGCCTGTAGGCAGAAGCACTTAACACAGATAATCGTTGTTTTTCGCTTTAGTGCAGACTTGCTATAAATTTTTGTTTATTTATGCTAGGCTTACGCTCGCAGCGCATATATTACATGTGAATAATAAGCATAAAAGAATGCGCTATTTTATTTAATAGATATCCCATTGATTCATAGGAGTGTGCCATTGTGGCGAAGATTGTTGTAATCACTTCAGGTAAAGGCGGTGTGGGCAAAACCACCACTAGTGCCTCTTTTGCCGCCGGTTTGGCGTTGCGTGGCTATAAGACGGTTGTTATCGATTTTGATGTAGGTCTACGTAATCTAGACTTGATCATGGGCTGTGAAAATCGAATTGTTTATGACTTTGTAGACGTCATCAGCGGTAACGCGCGCTTGTCACAAGCACTGGTCAAAGACAAACAGCTTGAGAACTTATACATCCTACCTGCCAGTCAGACGCGGGACAAAGATGCGCTGACAGACGAAGGGGTGTCCGAAGTAATGGCTGAGCTGTCTAAGCAGTTCGACTATATCATTTGTGATTCGCCTGCTGGTATCGAGCGCGGTGCCCAGTTAGCGATGTATCATGCTGATGAAGCGATCATCGTGACCAACCCTGAGATCTCTTCAGTACGTGACTCGGATCGTATTATCGGTATCTTACAAAGCCGTACCAAAAAGATCGAAGAGAACCAAGGTTCTATCCGTGAGCATTTGGTTATCACTCGCTACAATGCCGAACGTGCGGCAGCGAATGAGATGATGGATATCGATACCATCTCTAATGATATCCTAAAAGTACCATTACTTGGTGTTATCCCTGAAAGCCATTCAGTGCTTGAGGCATCTAACCACGGTGAACCGGTTATCCACTATACCGACTCCATCGCTGGTCAATGTTATGATGACATTGTCGCCCGTTTCTTAGGCGAAGAGCGGCCGTTACGTCATATTGACGTGAAGAAAAAGAGTTTATTACAGCGCTGGTTTGGGGGTTAATGATGAGTAAGAAAAAAGGATTTTGGAGCAATTTATTTGGTACTGATGACAGCAGCAATGTCGGCAGTGCCAATTTAGCCACTGAGCGTCTCAAGGTTATCGTTGCGAGTGAAAATCGCTTAAACAACCGCTTAACAGCGGATCGTATCGAAAAAATGAAACGTGAAATACTAGAAGTGGTGAATAAGTACGTCAATGGCGTGCAAATTGATGATGTGAATATCAATCATCGTTCTGAAGACAGCTTAGATGTGCTAGAGATGAATATCAACTTGCCTGAGCATAAAAAATAAGCTGTTCAAAAGCATATAGAAAAAGCGCTCTAGTTAAGCCCTAATCTAAAAAGCCCTCAGTAAAATACTGAGGGCTTTTTTGTGGACGTATACTTTCTAGATTAGTCGTTACTTTATACGTGCGATCAAATTGTCTTTTTTGACAAACTGATGATACAAAGCTGCACCGATATGCAATACAGTAAAGGCAATAATCATGGGCCAGATAATATCAGCGTGTAAATCATTATAATAACGCGCTAAACCTCTATCTGGGGTGACAAAGACAGGAATCTGAAATAAACCAAATATATCTACCCGTCGACCCCCATAGACTGACATCAGCAAGCCAGCTAACGGCATCGCGATTAGCAAAGCATATAGCGCAAAGTGCGACAACTTTGACATCAACAGCTGCCACTTAGGCATCGGTAACGCTGGTGGCACTTTGGTAAAGACGCGATTGATAACTCGCGCTATCATCCAACACAACAAGCTTATACCAAAGGCCTTGTGTAGCCCAATATAGAGATTGTCATTAAGATTTTGGTATAACAGCATCATGAGCCACGTTACCAGCAATAAAACCGCACTGATCCAGTGAAATAAGCGGCTAGCGATTGACCACTTTGAAACATTCGCATCGATATTATTCATAGGCTGCTCTATTCACTCTAACCAACATTTATAGATAAAGACAATAACAGGCGGCACAGTCATTGTGGCTAGGTTAGTCTTGACGATGTTACTGGTCACTATCATTAGTCGTGATCATTAGTCATGATTAAAACTAATGAATTGCTATTCACTATAGGCCACACTTACTAAAAAAGCTAGCTGTCTAAATCAACCAATTGATGCGCAATTTTATCCAAATCAGGCACCAAGTAGAGAATGTTATCGATAATTACGGTTTGAAACAAGTAGGACTCTACAACGTTTTCTTGAAAGCGTTCTTTGGCGTAGTCGATTTCGCTATCTGTCAGATTTTCGCCAGTCGCTTGAACCGTTTCGCGGTCGCTATTTTTCGTTTTTTGGGCGACGCTATAACTGATATTAGCATTGCTGGTATACTGTTCAGGAAGCTCAATATCCTTGACGTCAGAGATACGTACCTGTAGATGGTGCAGTTCACCGACAGTCTGTAATGCTATGCGATGGGCAGCCGTATTACCCTCTAATACTATGATCTTTTCTGGCGTTTGCCCACTGGATAGCAAATGGAATACAGCGACTTCTTGTTGTTGCCACAGATAAGTCCAAATATGCTCATCAAAGTCATCCACACTCAAAATCAGGCTGCTCGGAATAATCCAATCAGGCTGATTAAATGCTGGAACGATAGTGACATCTAGCATACCATTGTTCGTGGTTAGCAAGCTTACTGCCTCAAACGAATGTTTTAGAATTTGTTTCATACGTCGCTCACAATAGATTAATGCGAAGAGGCAACAGCCGCCCTTTCACCAATATAGTCGGTAAGTTTTTGTGCTAAAGCCACAGGGCTACCAATAAAACCACAATATCCAGAATCAACAATCGCTTGTGGCTGACTAGGACAAGTACTGACACTTGGATCTTGCGCCCACAACTGACTGTCATTGTCTTGGATTAAATCCAGATGCTGAGCCCCATCGTTACCCATACCTGAAAAAATAATATTGATCAGCTCACTACCATAAACATCGCTGGTGTTTTTTAGGATCTGACCAATAGCGGGCTTGTAATCACCTTCCCATGCTTTAGCAAGTAATATAATCCGTCCGGTCGAATCGCAAACAATTTGCTTATCAATAGGCGCAATCAGACATTGACCCGCCTGTAAACGTTGCGACGAGGTAATGACCTGACAGCGCCAATCGTTATGACGATTCAGTATGCGTGGTAGCGTCCCAATCATCGTCTGGTTGAAATGATGCGCCAATAAAATACAAATGGGTAGCGTGGGTGACAAGTTATCTAAGAACTCTTTTACAGCGCTAGGACCGCCCATAGACGCACCCAAAAACACAACATACTGCCAGTCATTGGTATCGCTCTGATAAGCATTGGTATCTACCAATGCTGGTAGGAGTAGCATCTGTGCAAGCTTACGTTTTAGTTTGCGTTGCCATTTAGCATACTGCTTTGCCTCATTTAAATAAGGCGCTTGACTAAAACCCACCAAAACCCCGATTGATTGAGACATAGCAGTAGCCGTGGCTACACTGTCATCATAATCACTGTCTATCAACCAAATATCAATGGGTGTTTCATAACGTTCAAACTTATCATGCAACTGCGCCCGTGATACACAATCAATGAGGGTAAAGCCACAGCCACGTACGGTATCCGAAAAGGCCATACGCTGGTGATGATCTTCTGCGACTACCAGCACCTTGATATCGCTTTTGTTTTTGAGCGCTAATGGAACAGGTGCCTTATCCTTCATAAGTTAAGCTGACCTCTTCACCCAATAGCATTTGGATTTTATTCAGTAGCTCGTTTTCTTGGAATGGTTTACCCATATAATCATTCACCCCAATCTCTAGGGCACGCTCACGATGCTTTTCACCAGTACGTGAGGTAATCATAATAATCGGAATATGCTGCAAGCGTTTATTGTGACGTATTTGAATGGCCACTTCGAAGCCGTCCATACGTGGCATCTCAATATCCAATAAGATAAGATCCGGTATCGTCTCTTGTAGTATCTCAATCGCATCGACACCATCTTTGGCAACGGCAACTTTATACCCTTGACGCTCTAAGAAGCGCGACGTTACTTTACGTACTGTGACCGAGTCATCGACGACCATAACCGTCGGCTGAGATTCTAAGCGTCTATGCTTAGAGCCAACAGATGGCATGACTTCTTTAAGCGCTGGTGCATTACGCATCAAGGCAATCAAATCTAAGATAAGCATGACCGAGCCATCACCCATGATGGTAGCGGCTGAAATACCCGATAGGTTTGAGAATTGTTGTCCTAATGGTTTTACTACGACTTCAATACGTGACCCAGCTATCTGATCGACCTGCAGGGCAATATTCTGTCCAGTACGGTTTTTGATGATAATCACCGGCAAGCTCGTATTGGTATTGACCACCAGCTCATTGAGTTTATTACCTGATAAAATCTCATTTAAATAGCGCACACGGTAATCAGCGTCTTCAAAATTTAGCGTGGCGTCATTTGACTGATAGTAATCATAAAGCTTTTCTGGATTGATACGTACCACACGCTCAATCTGAACCAGTGGTATGGCATAGTAGCGATCTGCTGCTCGCACTACTAGGGCATCCGATACGGCTACTGTGAGCGGTAGGCGCATGGTAAAACGTGACCCTTTGCCCAGCTCAGAGACTACAGACACGACGCCACCTAATTGACGAATCTCGCTGATGACGACATCCATGCCAACGCCGCGCCCTGAGATCTGTGTTAATTGCTTACTGGTACTTAAGCCCGCATTAAAGATGTACTGCATGATATCAAGATCGGTCAGACTACTGTCTGCTGCATCGATAAGGCCTTGCGCAATGGCTTTGCTGCGAACAGCTTCAACATCGATACCGCGCCCATCATCGGATAAGTTGATGACAATTTCACTGCCTTCGCGCAACACCTCTAAAGTGATGTTACCACTGCGCTCTTTACCAGCTTTCAGACGCGTTGTACTGTCTTCGATACCATGATCGACGGCGTTACGTAGCATATGCTCAAGCGGCGACGTAATACGCTCTAGAATGGTTCTATCCATTTCGTCATCAGCATTAATAATTGTCAGCTCAACCGACCTATTAAGCTCATTAGCCGTTTGGCGTACCGTACGCTCAAGGCGTGGTATTAAGCGCGTAAATGGCACCATACGCGAATTCATCAAGCCATCTTGTAGCTCAGTTTGCGTCCGTGACAGTTGTAATAATAAGCTCTCACTATCACGCGTTTTTTCTAAAAGAGTATGATTAATATCAACCAAATCTGATGCCGACTCTGTCAGAGATTTTGATAGCTGATTCAAAGAAGAGTATTGATCCATCTCTAGCGGGTCAAAACCTTCATGGCTTATCAACTCATCATCTATCTGCGATAAGATTTGGGCTTCAAGCTCAATCTCCATTCGGCGTAACTGATCTGCCAAACGCTGTACCGTGATGCCCATCTCTTCAAGGCTGTTGGTCAAGCTACTCATGCCCATGTCAATACGCGCACGGTTAATCGCCGACTCGCCAGACAAGTTAATCATATGCTCAATCAAACCACCTGAGATACGGATCATCTCATTGCTACTAGCGCTCTGCTCTTGCTCCGTAAACTCACCGATCATCGCCGGCATTTTACTGATGTCTTTTACCATACCTGCTGAGTTTCGATTTTCTTTGGCAGTCAAAATCGCTTTGCGCTGCGCTTGCAGAGATTCATTAGGTATTTGTTTTAAGCTATCAGGGTTTTTACTAAATTCTTGTAGCGCCTCTATTAATAAAGCAGGCGTTGGCGGGTTGACTTGTTGCTTGAGAATAAATAGTGCATCTGCCATCCAGTCATGACAGGCCACGAGTAGCTCTAAGACTTTTTTTGTAGCAGGACGACGATGATGGGCAAGATCTTCATAGACCGACTCCATGTCGTGTGCCAAGTCTGCTATTCCATTAGCCGTGACCATTCTTGCTCCACCTTTGAGGGTATGCAAGTCACGCTGTAGCGCTTGTAAGGCAACCGTATCGCTCACGTTATCTAAAAATAACTGTAGATATTGATTATTATTGGTCAGCGCTTCTGCTTCTTCTAAGAATACTTCTAATATGTCAGGATCCGGTAAGCCATTGGCCCATGACTGTTTAATCATTCTATCAAGCGTTAGGATTTCTGTGTTTTCGACATTGCTGAGTATAGAGTCATCTTCAACAGCTTGCGGCTCAGCGACAGTATGATGTTTTGGCACTGGTACAATCAAATTAACCGTATCTGGCAATACTTGTGCTTTCTCAAAACGTTGTAATTGCTCGATAAGTTCGGGAGCAAAAAATGATTGCTGATGATTTACCATATGCATGACTTGCAACGACAAGGTATCTTGCACGATTTGCATAATCTCAAGCCACTGTGTGGTTGGCGCGCGTCTGTGCTCTACAAAAGCTTCATAGATACTCTCTGCTTCATGGGTCAAGTCTCCAATACTACGGATACCTGCCATGCGTGCACCACCTTTGATGGTATGCAAATGACGTTGTAATACCTTTAGCGTATTGATGTTAGTAATATCCGCACGCCACTTATTAAAGCTTTCGGCAAGGGCATCATCAAGCTCTTGCGCTTCTTCTAAAAAGATCTCTAACAGTTCAATGTCAGTATCGATAGACTCTAACTGAAACTCAGCGGCAGAGACGCTTTGCACGGTAGGCAAACCATCATTATCCTCATCAATAATGTCATCTTCAGTGTCAGCGCCACTAGCAATACGCTGTAAATCCTCAAGAATGTGCCCATCGACTTTTAATGACGTGCTACCGGCCAATGCATCGAACAACCCTACTAACTGCGCATGCCCAGCCAACAACGTGGTTTGAATGTCCGTGTCAGCTGCTGTTTCAGGACTGGCTTGCAGATGATTATAAGCGCCAGCTAAGGCACTGAGAATTGCAGTGAATTTTGGAATATCTACCGCTTTGCCAGCCAGATAACTTATTTGTGCCAGTTGTTGTTCAATATATTTCTGGACATGCTCACTTTCGGAGTGGCTCAGCGCCTCATTTAATTGCCATTCAGCATCGAGCAGTTCATCAATATTTTCATCGAAAAGCTGCTCTATAGTGAGTTTATTGTCTGCTACCTCACTATAATCACCGACAGCATAATGCTCACCCAACATCGCTTGCAATGACGCAATATCTTGCTGGCTCTGCGCTTCTTCTACCGATATATCTTGCTGTTCGACGTTTGGTTTGTAATTATTAAGATAGCCATTAATCAGTGTCACAGACTGGGCTAACGCCTCTAAGTGTTGCGCCCTCATAGGAATATCTTGCTGTTGCAACAGCTCCAGACTCTGCTCTATTGTTGCACTGATTTCGCTAATCGCCGCCAAAGCGCTAGAACCTGAAGCGGCTCTTAGGGTATGGAATGCCCGAACAATATGATCACTAACTGCAACATAGGGCTGACCTTGATGCTCATTAACAAAGGTATCAACCTCCTGTAATAGGGTCTCTGCTTCGTCGATGAAAATCTCAAAAAATGCTTTTTCTTCTGCATTCTGATGCGTCAAAATGACTGGCGCTTCTGCCATCATTTCATTAGCCGAATGAATGGTCTGCAGCATATTATCAATGTCTTCATCACTACTATCATCAATACTTTCGACCGTATCATCATACTTTAACGCTGAAGGTTGCTCAGTAGAGGTAAGCGCTTGCTCATATAACTTAGCATAGCTGAACTCATTACCATGCTGCTTACTAAAAGCGTTCGCACAGGCAATCCATAGTGGCACTAGCACTGGATAATCTTGGCTGCCACTTTCAAACGTGATGAGCATAGCAGGATATGCTGCTAACACATCGGTAATAAGCTGTCTCATATCAGCTGAAGCGACAATACTCTTATCTAAAATGCGATTGAGCATGTTTTCTATTGACCATGCCAGCTCACCGGTATAGTTGGCACCAACCATACGACCAGAACCTTTTAGCGTATGGAATCCGCGACGAATGTCTGCCAAATCGCTCAAATCAGTGGGAGACAGCTGCCAATGCTCATATAAAGGCACGATGTCGTCCAACACTTCATTCGCCTCTTCTATAAATATCTCTTTGATATCAGGATCGGCATCATTCGCATCCGTCGGTAACTGCTGCGTCTCTTGCATGAAAGGAATGAGTACAGTAGGTAATATCAGACCAGAAAGAGAGTCTATGACGTTTCTGTCTCCGCCTACTTCCTGTTCATTTTCAGACTCATCAATCGTGTCTACCAGATTGTTATATGCAGCAGTTGCCATTGTCTCATCTGAGTCCAAAGCTTCGTCTAATTCAGTGTCCGATGAGGCAGATACGGCAATGTTTAAACCTGTGTTAACTGGCTGTCCCGTTAGTACATTATGACTTTGTAAGATGGTTACCGCAGGATCAAAGCTTGGCGATTGTTGCGCCGTAAAATCTGTAACTAAAACTGAAAGTCGCTTGGTCGTCTCTGTTACTAGCGCAACGACCTCATCAGTGACAGGCAGCGTCTTGTCTAAAAGTCGATTGAGCAGATTTTCGATTGACCACGCCATCTCGCTGATACTAAAGGCACCAACCATGCGCCCCGACCCTTTTAACGTATGAAAACCTCTACGCACTTCTGTTAAAGGTGTTAGATCTTGTGAATCCTGTTGCCAAATTGGTAAAAAATCTTCTAAGTCCTCAACGACCTCTGTCACCTCTTCAATGAAAATATCACGAATATCTTCATCTATATCGAAACTATCTGGCTTCACTTGTTCACGCGCACGTAGCAAAGCTTCACTGTCATTAACAGTGCTGAAATCATCACCGACGGTATTATTTATGATGAGGTTATCCGACTCGTCTTCTCCCGCCGTTTCATGGCTCAAAATTGCCGTATCAAAGTCTTGATCTTTAAGAATTTGGTCATCGATAGCGTGCTCAGTAATCGGCGCAATCTCACCGTTATCATCGTAGCGCAGTACATCGGTCGCCGCGACTTTTTGGCTAAGTAAGCTTTGGTCAACACTTTGAGGTGCTTGAATATACTCACTGAGCAATGTAGCAGCATTATCAATATGCTGATTTGCCAATGCTAATAGTGGCTGGTCAAAAACTTGCTGAGCCAGATAATCAAGCAACAGCTCTATCGAAGTCAGACCTTCAGCCAATGCTTGGGTAACCTTCCAACTGAGCACGTCAATTTCATGAGTGGTGAGTTGTACAAATAGGCTGGCTATAGCATCAGTCGCTTCACGGATTGAAGGCAATCCCATTTCATCGAAAGCATGACCAATATTAGTAAAATCAGCAGCCTCAGGTAAAAGGGCAATATCCTGACGCTGTATATATGCGTTAAAGCTTTGTTTTATGTCTTCAACAGCAATGCGCAATTCACGTAAGTCTTTACTAGTAGAGTTGATATCCGTACTAGAATCTGACTGTGCGTCGACACTCGCTGCTACATCAGACGCCGGCGTAAAATCAGCGGCATCACCGATCTTTGTAGATATTGCCTGCTCTGTATTATAAATAGCGCTATATAACTCTTGAAGCTGGCGTTCAATCTGCCACTGTTCTTGCGCAAACCCAATCTCTGAGGAAAGGGCACGCTCTATGTCAGCAATGATGGATGCAGCTTTTGAGGCATAAAAAGTCCACCCTCGAGCTTCGAGCTGACTATTTATGCGTTGCAATGGGTTCAATAAAGTCTGCGGTTGATCGAGACTGAAAATGAGGGTCTCAAGCTCGCTCAGTATACGAGGTAAAAAACGTGCATCCATTATTGCACTTTGCGGTAGATTACTAAGGATAGACTGAGTATGCTCGCTGCTTTGCGCAAGACCACTCAGCTCAATATAGAGGCTGGCTAGCAATTCTTTAATAACGCTCGACGCCAACTCGGCTTGATGTCCACAAGACTCTAGCACTTGCTCAAGCTTTGCCAATAGCGGTGCATAGTGCTTAGGCAACGGTGTTTTATTATGAGCAAGATCGCGCAACCACAGCTCGGTTAAATACCATAGACGCTGCAAATCATCGTCTTGCGTGGTTTGCCATAAATACTCACTTACTTTTTCTAAGATCGTCAGTACTGAGGGCTGGTTGCTATTGGCAACCAGTAGCGCCTGTACTTGCTGACGCCAAACCAATAGTAATTTTTGATACTGCTGAGTGTCTAGATGAGCATCTACCGCATGGCTTGGCACGACTAGTTCAATATCATCGATAACTTTTTCAGAATTAACACCGCCATCGACAAGGTCTTTGTAATGAGTATTGCTGGCTATAGTGGATTGCGGTGACAAATGGTCGGTCGCTATACCCAGTCGTGATAGCGACTGAGTAAGATCATCAGCCGCTCTACTGATTAGAGCAGTATGATGACTACTTGTACGCATATATTGCGTCAGCTCACGTTGTAGCAGCCGATGAGAAAACTGACCGATGCGGCGATCATCAGCGGTAAAACCATCTTGGCTACCCGCCCCTGCCAACAGACTCAGCTTAGTCGCTAAATTTGACAGCAAAGGCAGATTAATCATAGTTAAAGCACCACCAACTTGATGATAGTGCTGCATCATTTGCTCGTAATTATTGCTGTCAGCGTCTAATTGCCAGCCATCAGATACTTGTGATAATTGCTGATTAAAAAGTGGTAATAACCACTCGATCGTCACCATGTCATTGGGCTGGTTTTTCATAGATTTATCCTAACTCGTCTAGGCGCTAATTTAGGCACTGATCTTTTGCCACGCATTAATTTTTGGGTGCGCAATACGGCGCATATTTGAAGGACGCCAAAATAACGCCTCACCTGGAGCCAATACTATATAACCACCTAGCGCACACTGCTCTGACAGCTTGTTAAGAATATCTCGCTGATCAAATTTACGAAAATATAGCAGCATATTTTGGCAGATGATGACCTGCTGCAGATCGGACGTAGGTGGTTCTTGACCGATAATATTGTGTAAAGCAAAGCTAACATACTGCTGTAAAGTTGGCACGATTTGCCAATGTGCTTGAGTGTCGTTAATAGTATTTTCTACTATAGATGACTCAAAAACAGTCGATTGATCGGGTACAGTTTCAGAATGTAATGGGTAAATAAACTGCTGACAGCTTGACGGAATCAATGCTTTTTGACGTTTGTCATATTGTGCCAAACGTGCTTTCGTAATTGCTTTTTGGCTGACATCCGTACCCAATACAGCGTAACTGACCAGCTGCTTCGATGCCAAACTCATGGCAAGCGACCAAGTCTCCTGCCCACTGGCACAACCAACACTCCAAATACGAAACGTCTCATCAATACTGTCATCTGTTAGCCTCAGTCGCTGATGTCGCAAGGCGTACTCTGTAATGAAGTCTATAGAAGGCATATGACGAAAGAAGCGACTTTCATCAATCAGCACTTTGTCCAATAATTGCTGGCGCAGCGCATCATTGCTTGGCAGTTGACGCCATAATTGCAAAATCGATAGTCCATGCGCGGCAGCCGTACGGTCAATCGCATTTGCCAACCACTGTCGTTGGATAGGAGGTAAAACAAAGCCAATCTCTTGCTCTATATAACGCTGCCATTGCTGTGTATCAAAGGCATTAACTTGCCCTAAGACTGTCACCAAATCGGGATTGGCTTTATCGACTACACTAACGTCTTGTTGAGTATGCTTATCCACGTGACCTGCTATTATTACTGCTGCCCAGCATCACTACTAGAGCAGCACTTTGATTAACATCTCAAGATAACAAAACCCTAAGCTTGATGACTAATTATGATACTCACTTATTGCGCATTCGCTAATTATTAAGCGTTGGCCAATAGGTTTTCTTCATTTTCTAACTGCTCATCATCGTTCGATACTTTGAAACCAGTCACCGACTCTTGAAGGGCAGCAGCCATTTCACTTAGCTCACCAATAGAACGCGCCGTAGCCATCGTACCAGATGAGGTTTGTGAGGTAATGTCTTGAATGATATTCATCGTGTGAGAGATATGTCCAGCAGACTCAGCCTGTTGCTGGGCGGCATTTGAGATGTTTTGAATCAGATCTGCCAAGGTATTAGAAACGCTCTGTACCTCTTCTAGTGCTTCACCAGCATCTTTGGCCAAACGTGCACCGCGTACAACCTCAGAGGTCGTGGATTCCATTGACATCACAGCTTCGTTGGTATCTGCCTGAATGGTTTTTACCAGTGTTTCAATCTGTTTGGTGGCATTGGCTGAACGCTCAGCGAGACGTTGAACTTCATCAGCAACTACCGCGAAACCTCGACCAGCCTCCCCTGCCATTGACGCCTGAATGGCCGCATTCAATGCCAATACGTTGGTCTGATCCGCAATATCATTAATCAATCCAACGATATCACCAATCTCTTGCGAAGATTCACCAAGGCGTTTGATACGCTTTGACGTCTCTTGAATCTGATCGCGAATAACGTTCATCCCTTCAATAGAGCGCTGTACAACCTCCGCCCCATTATAAGAGATAGCAACCGAGCGCTGAGCAACTGTTGCAGACTCTGCCGCATTGTTTGAAACTTGGTCAATCGAGACAGTCATCTCATTAATTGCTGCGGATACACCAGCGATTTCTTGCGCTTGGTTTTCCGAGGCTTCAGCAAGCTCAACCGCATTCATCTGCGTCTGGTCTGAGGACTGTGAAACGCGATCAGCAGTACTGTTGATAACCAGTACCAATTGACGTAATTGGTCAATGGCGAAGTTTACCGAATCAGCAATCGCCCCAGTGAAATCCTCTGATACAGTCGCATTGACCGTCAAATCACCGTCTGCCAAATCACCCAATTCATCAAGCAAACGCAAAATTGCAATCTGGTTGCGCTCATTCTCTTCTTGAATTTGGCGAGCACGCTCGGATTCTGCTTCTGCTTCTTGACGACGACGCAATGTCTCTTTTTCGATGAGTAGACGCTCTGAGCCGCCACGCTGACTAAGTAACTTATATAAGGCAAATAGAATACCGGCAACACCTACTACAAATATAATCACTGGCAATACTACTGATTGATTAAAATCAGGCAGATATTGACTTACTGATGACAATGAATTGACTAGCCAAATTAGACAGACCACGGTCAATAAAGCAAAAAACCCCAATAATAATTTCCAAATATTATTGGCGTCTTTAACCGTGTGCGTTGTTTTGCTATTGCCAGTTACAGAGTTCTTTATAACATCACTCATCTTGCGTATCCCTTTCGAACAATCGTCAAAGTCTTATCGTGACTGACTCCGACAATCATATTGTTATCGAAACAATAGTGATTAGCAAAGCCTGTATGAATGCTGACATACAACTGTATTATGTCAGTCGGTGTTTCTTTTCATCGTGCTAGCAGGCGAGTATTTCATGGCAGCAAATACCGTATGAAAGACCGTTATAGCGCTGCATCAGCATACTGCAAATCTTGCACTAACAAGCTTGGCATAAAAATATACCAATCTTGTTCATCTTTAAAAAACTTGCCATGGTTATAAGGAGAGAATGGCGAGTTATATTCAAGCGTTTCTGGGCGATATTCATCACGAGTAAATTGCTCGATACCAAGTACTTGATCGACAAGTAATCCTGAAAACACATTATCATGATCGATCACAATAACCTTGCGTTGGCTCATTTGCGCCAACCGACTAGGAACCTGCAAAAACTCAGACAAATCCGTCAGTGGTAATAGGCGTCCGCGAATGTTGGCGATGCCAATCATCCAAGGCTTTACTAAGGGCAGACTGGTGAATTCTGGCATAGTGAGTATTTCTGAGACTTGACCCATTGGTGCCACCAAGCGCTGACCACCAATCTCAAATACCACACCCTGCCAGTCGGATTCTTGTCCACCGTGACGGCCACTTTTACGTGCGCGTGCCAAATCTGCGAAACGCAGAAGCTCAATAAACCCTTTGGAAGCCACAAGTTACCCCATTACTTTGCGAATAATATTAACCAAACCATTTTCGTCAACTGGCTTGGTTATATATTCTTTAGCGCCTTGGCGCTTACCCCAAACACGATCCGTTTCTTGATTTTTGGTACTAATCATAATGATAGGAATATGCGATGTTGTTTTGCCACGAGTTATCTTGCGAGTAGCTTGAAAACCATTCATTTCAGGCATCACCACATCCATCAAGATGACATCTGGTAAATGATCAGTTGCCATTTGACAGCCTTGCTCACCATTGGTTGCTTCAAGCACCTGATAGTTGTTTTTTGCAAGCATGTCGCGAAATTTCGCCATCTCTGATGGCGAGTCGTCAATGACTAAAATAGTAGCCATGGAAATTTCCTTTATTTTCGATGATATCCGTTGGGATATATTATTGAGACAAATCTATTAAAAATAATGCCTAACACTTTCGAGGGCAGCACTATTTCCACGATGATATATATAAAGTAGTAAATACTAAACAATACTGTTGTGATCGTCACTGAGCTATTTCTAACACGGCTATTTAATTAACCTGAAATCTTAATTCATGGAACAGTCACGACAGCTATAGTTGTTTTTTGTATGACAGTCTTCTTAGCCACTTGCACTAGCCGTACCGCTGCACATATAAAGCATACCAATATGACTGTCTAATTATCAGTTTTATAAAATGGTTGGTTATTAACGGTACTGATTGATTGCTTCAAAAAGCTCATCTTTGCTAAAGGGTTTAGTCAAATACTCATCTGAACCGACAATACGTCCACGCGCCTTGTCGAATAAACCATCTTTAGATGACAGCATAATCACCGGCTTACTGGCATAATCAGGGTTGTTTTTGATCAATGCACAAGTCTGATAGCCATCCAAGCGTGGCATCATGATATCAACAAAAATGATATCGGGATTGTTGTCAACAATCTTGGCTAAAGCATCAAAACCGTCAATAGCGGTTACGACTTCGCAGCCAGCTTTTTGCAATAAAGTCTCTGCCGTACGGCGAATGGTTTTTGAGTCATCGATAACCATGACCTTCAGACCCTCAAAATTATTTTCCATTATCATTATCCTATGAATGACTATTTATTCGTAGCGCTATCTGTCAGTGCAAAATTTTAACAGTTATTCCAATTTATAAAATGGCTTATTCTTGGATTGATATGAACGACTAAGTTTGCATTTTACGCTGTCATAATAGCTAACATGTTCTTTATCAGTATTGTCTATCAAGCATGACGTTACCTTCAGTTACTATACGCACTTTATCGTCAATTATCTTCGTAAATTAATTTCTAATCTGAGTTTAACTTACGAAGATAATTATCAGATTTTATGACCATCACTAGGGCGTGTCCTCATTTTGAAAATAATAATAAAAATGAGATAAATACTTAAATGGGAGGTCATATAGCTAAGAAGTCATGTGGCTAACAAGCGTCTTACTGTATAAAACCGCCTATATGACCAATCATTTTTCTTATGTAAATTTCAAACCTGTCAAAATTAACAGGCATAATCGTTATAAATACAAACAATTTAACGGGCATAACACTCATCAAAGAAGTGTGGTAAGAATCTAACATTGGGTAGAAGCAACAGTTATCTTACCGAATCATCTTCATTTGTGATAAATATGTATCACTGTATTTTAATATGTTCGTTTTAGCACAGTTACTCGTTGTTTTCCAGTTATTTAGTGAATTTATGTTCAAATTAATCATCGGTTTAGCAAAAATACTCTGATTATGACTCTTCCTCTTCCAGTCATGCGTTTGAAATCAATAACTCTGTCTCGTTGCGTAAATATCGCACTATTATTTGCCCTCGCCCCGATTCACTATATAATAAACCAATGTTTATGAGGGCAATTGGTATGAGAGTTTTTATAGGTCTAAAAAATAGTGCGTATTTATGCAGTGCTTTATTATTGCTTGCTGCCTGTCAGCCCTCGCCCCCTACTGATGAGCCTGTGACCGCTGAAAATAGTGAGACGGTAGAGACACCCATTATCATTGATGACGATAGCGTTACCATGACGCCTGATCATATTTTAAGTATAAAGCCATCACGCTATCAGCCCAGCATAGGACTCCAAGGCCGTATTGAACCAATCAAGAAGACCCAGTTCACCGCAGCAAAAGCGCTCACTGTCCAGCAGGTATTGGTAGAAGAAAATCAATGGGTAGAAAAAGGCACGCCACTGTTAATTGTCCAGCGTCAGGAAGCAGCTAGTAAACCCACAGAGTCAGCGACTACCTCAACGGCTGAGAATACAGAATTTGCAACATCAGAACAATCTACACAAAATAGTAAAACACAGAACAAGACTGATAACCCAAACCGAACAACGAAGCCGACACCGACATCGAGAAAGGCTAATGAAAATAACGCTGAAGCACCTCAGTCTAGCGGCGATAAAACTAGCGCTGATAAAAATAATGTAATAGCCAGAAAAAATGCACCTGCTAGTACCAAACCATCCTACAAACTGATGACGGTGCGTGCCAGCTTCTCAGGACGTGTCGAAAAGCTGTATGCCGAAGCTGAACAAAAAGTGGACGCACGCCAACCACTTTTGCAGCTCAGTGATGAAACTGAATTACATTTCATCGGCATTGTACCTATTCAAGCTGAGCCTCAGCTTTCTGTCGGACAGACGGTCAATTTTACCGCTGAAGGCATGTCGGATAAGTTTACTGGACAAGTTAGCAGGTTGACGGCAACAGTTCAGCCCAAACAGCTTTTGGTTCATGTAAATGTCGTCAATAATGAAATCAGTCGCGAGAAATTACAGCCCGATATGCAAGTGACGGGGCGTGTCAATTATGGTCAGATCGATGTCGGTACGATTGTCCCCGAACGCGCGTTACATGACGTTGACTTAACAGAGTTGCAGCGCCCACCCTATAAACCGTTAAGACCCTTGAGCGCCAATGTATGGATTATTAAGCAAGACCAACGCCTAACTCGTCAGCCAGTTGAGGTCGTCGAATACGATCCTATTACCAAGCAGTATTTAATTGCAGGCATTAGCAATGACAGTTTAATTTGTCTTGCCGACTTAACCATTGAATCTAAAGGCAAAAAAGTAGTGGTTTCTTAGAGAGCAGTAGAGACAGTTACATTGTGTAGAAACATTAACAAAGCGTGTCTTGTTTAGTCACGTGCTAATTAGGCAATATAGTATTATTACTTTGTCTTATATTGACTGAAAGCTTAATCATGTTTTTTTAACCCTATCTTAACGGTCAATGTCTTATGATTAAGGACAATAACGATTTAGAAGCACTTAGATTTAGAAGCACTTAGATTTAGGATAGTATAGATATCGAGGCGCGCTAGAATTTTAATAAAAAGCGATTTCTTGACAAACCATAACAACAACTAGAGGACAAGCTATGAGTAAGCAGATTTTGTTAATTGAAGATGATCCAGATTTAGCAGAACTAATCAGCGACTATCTGACCATGAATTACTATGATGTGCATCATGCAGGACTTGGTCAAGAAGGTCTGGAGTTGCTAGACACCAAAGAGCGCGGTATTGACTTGGTGGTTCTTGATTTGATGCTACCTGATATGGATGGCATGCAGGTTTGCCAAAAGATACGCGGTAACAAAAACAATATGACCAATAAAGTGCCGATCATCATGCTAACGGCAAAAGGCGATACTACCGATCGCGTATTGGGTCTTGAGATGGGCGCTGATGACTATATCTCTAAACCATTCGAGCCACGTGAACTATTGGCACGGATACGAGCGGTCATTCGTCGTCACGAGCAGCCAAATCAAGCAGACAGTCAATCAGACAGTTTGACCTTTGGCCGTCTCAGTGTGTTCCCTGATAGCCACGAAGTAACGATCGATGAGCTGCCCGTGCGTTTGACGACGCATCAGTTTCAATTGCTGCACTACTTTGCCACCCATTCTGGTAAGGTACTGAATCGTGAGCAATTGTGGCAAGCCATGCCAAATGATGACAGTTCAGACAATATTGATCGTGCTATCGATGTTCATATCTCACGCTTACGTGCCTTGATCGAAGACAATCCACGCCAACCAAAGCGTATTATTACTGTACGCGGTGTCGGTTATCAGTTTGCTACCGATCAGGTTTAATCTTAAATGGCTCGATATACAATTAATCGAGCCTGTTGCCATAGTTTGGATTAAATCAGACGAATGGCGTGATATGAATTGATACGAGCATCTGACAATAGAGATGGTTTAATGCAGCAACTGGGTTTTCGCTCCGTATTTGCCAAGTTATTTGCCAGCGTGATGCTGGCACTTACCTTATTTGCAGTCGCCATGGTGCTATTGACACAGCTGGTGCATGACAAAGATGCGGGTATCCGCTCAGAAGTATTGGCTACACAGATTTTGGGTCAAATTGATCCTTTTTTGCATGAGCTGAATATCTCCATTAGTAAGGACAACCGTTTACAGTCACGCTTTATGCTGGCTGTAGTCAAAAAAAGCTTTGATATCTTTGATGAATCCTTACAAGCAAAGATGGGGTTATACGACAACGAAGGTCGTTTGCTTATGCAGACTGACAATAGTGACTTGCCGTTAGTGCTACCGCCCACTCCCTCTTTATTTTCACAAGTTTTTCCATCCCTTTCAGACACCTCCCCTACCAAACAGGCTCAAGTGTATAGCAGCACTGGTTATACGTTGCTGTACGAATCACGCTTGCCGCCAAAAAAACCCGTGCTGTCCGCTGCCTTAAATTTATTTACTGGTACCCTATTGCTGCTATTAATTATGGCAGGCGTTCTATGGTTGATTGCTCGCACTATGACGTGGCGTATCAATCAGATGAGCCAGCAAATGACCCAATTGGGTGATGGTGATTTTACGGTAAGAGTCAATGCACGTGGTAACGATGAAATTGCTTCGTTAGCACGCGGCTTTAACCAAGCGGCGCAAAAAATTGAGCACCTTATTAATGCCAACAATCTGCTGTTGGCGCATGCCTCTCACGAGCTGCGTACGCCGATTACCCGTATCCGCCTACAAATCGAGATGATGGATATGCTGGCAAATGCGATGCCAACAGATACCAAAGCAAAATTCGATAAACGTGCGCAAGCGATCAACCGAGATTTGTCGGGGCTTAATGATTTGGTTGAAAGCATCTTATTGGTGAGTCGCTTAGATGCTGGTCATGTCATGCAGCAAGTCGAGCATTTAGATTTGTATGACTTAGTGAATCAAGAGCGTCAGCATTATCCTGAAGCCACTTTGATAGGTGAACATATCGTCATTGATGGTCAGGCACCGATGTTGACCCATCTCATTCGCAACCTCTTAACCAATGCCATGCTACATGGTAAGCCACCGGTTACCGTCTTGATCTATGGCATTCAGACTGTTGATGAAGCCGATATCATTCCAGATTATTTGCTGCAAACAGTGGTGTGTAGTAGCTTTGCTGATTATAACAGTTCAGATTTTGACCATTATGATGAATCACAAGCCTCTGATAACTTAACACAGCAAACGTCGGCACAACTTAACGAAATTTCTAATGGGTCTCCTACAACCAATAATGACAAAGACAAATCAGAAAAAGTAGCCGCGCTAATCACACTACCAGCACCGCCGATTTATCGAAATGGTGAGAGCATTGTGCTTGATAATAACGATGCTGATGATGACAGTTCAAATGTGGATGTAACTGACGTCATCACTGACAACACTAAAATAACTGACATGACTGGGCTAGAAACTGGCACCTCAGCAACAGACGCTAGCAATTGTGCCGATGTTGAAGAAAATGCTGCTAGAAATACTATAATCAATGACAATGCGGTCAACGTTAATTCAGAATCGTCCCTAATCGCCAACTACCAGAGTTTTACCACGGAACTGACTGAGAAAATCAAAAAAGTCATGTGGAAAGCCGTTCCTGACAGTAAAAAATCTGTAGAAATCAGTAGTAATAACGAAGCAATTATTAATAACCAAGCGACCAGTAAATCCACTGATGCGCTATTAAATGATAATATTCAATCTCGGAAAACTAATAAATTAACGACCGATGAAACTGTTAGCAAAGATGATATTAAAGACAATGCTCAAAGCGAGAGCGAGACGCCGACCACAGCACGTAAAGAAAATTTATTCACTAAACACATGAAAAAAGCCAAAGCCGAACCAATACGCCCGCTACCAAAATACGTGGTCTTGGCGGTCATTGATGAAGGCGAAGGTATTCCTGAAGACAAACGCGAAGAAGTCTTTAGCCCATTCGTGCGCTTGCAGCAAAAGAACAAAGGCTCAGGTTTGGGCTTATCCTTGGTATCGCAAATCGTCACTGCTCACCAAGGGCGTATCGTGACTGATACTATCAATGGTCACACCAGATTTTTGGTCGTTATACCCGTAAAGCAAGATCCACATTATAACTATCACGACAATAACCACTAGCACGATAATCATCACTAGCAACTGGCAGAACATCCTTTACCCTGCTGGTCATAACCTCCTTCTCATACAGCAACTTAAATTTTCCAGATAGCTTATAACTAATAACCATTAGTCATAAGCCGTTCACGGATGTGCATATCCAAAACATTACATAATATGCTATATTACCGCCCCTTATTGCATTGTTAATGGTAGCGACCATCCACTTTGACGCTGTCATTAGTAAGTTGCAGCCCAATTATTCTATAACCATCATAAACCTATTAAATTTTGAGCCCTCCATGAGTGACATGATTGTCTTAAACGATGTGACCAAAAGTTTTTTAAGCGACCGATCAATCAAAGATAAAGACGGTAAGCCGCATTGGTTTACCGCTGTCGAACCGACTTCATTGTCTGTTCAGCAAGGTGAAATTTTTGGTCTGATGGGCTACTCAGGCGCAGGGAAATCTACCCTTTTGCGTTTGATTAACTTACTTGAACGTCCAGATTCTGGTCAAGTAGTGATAGATGGTACTGATTTGACCACCTTGTCTGCCAGTGATTTGCGTATTGCCCGTCACAACATTGGTATGATTTTTCAGCAATTTAATCTGATGTCCAATCGTACCGTCTTTGATAACGTAGCATTTAATTTGACCGTTGCTGGTTATCCCAGTCGCAATGTTCACAAACGAGTGATGGAATGTCTTGAGATTGTTGATTTGATCGATCGTGCTGGCCACTATCCTGCGCAGCTATCGGGTGGACAAAAACAGCGTGTTGGTATTGCCCGCGCGATTGCGCCCAGCCCCAAAGTATTATTGGCCGATGAGCCGACCAGTGCGCTTGATCCTGCGACGACGCGCAGTCTACTGACCTGTCTACGTGATATCAACGAACAACTTGGCGTCACCATTGTCATTGTGACTCATGAGATGAGCGTCATTCGTAGGCTCTGTCATCGTGCAGCACTACTACACCAAGGACAATTACTTGAAGTGGCAGATATTCGCGATGGTCTTATTCAGGCCACTACTCCGATTGGCAAAGGCTTAGTGCACGAAGACTAATGAGGCAGGAGAAACACATATGTTAACTGGTACTGAATTATCTGCTTCAATCGATAAACTGTTGGTGCTGCGCAAAGAAATTATAAGTGCCTTTATCGATACCTTTGTTATGCTTGGTATTTCTACAACAGTCGCCATTGTCATTGGCGGACTGTTTGGCATATTCTTATTTTTGTCCAGTGATCGACAGTTTTTGCAAAACAAAACCCTCTACGGGGTACTTGGCGGCATCACCAATTTTATGCGCGCTTTCCCGTTTGTGATTTTGATGATTGCCATGAGCCCATTTACTAAAGCCATCGTCGGCACAGGTATTGGACCCATCGCCGCATCGCTAGTACTCGCGATTGCAGGTTCGTTCTACTTTGCCCGTCTGGTCGAGCAAAACTTACGTGAAGTGCCACGCGGTATTATTGAAGCAACCGAGTCTATGGGTGCACGACCTTTTACTATCATAAAAGTTTTACTAAACGAAGCGCGCTCAGGATTGGTGCTATCAGTGACCATCCTCTGTATCAGTCTGCTGTCTTATTCAGCGGCGGCTGGTATGATCGGTGGTGGCGGTTTGGGTGATTTGGCCATTCGTTATGGCTATTATCGCTATCAAACTGAAGTGATGATTTTTATCGTGATTGTATTATCAATCATGGTTATCTCAATCCAAGCCTCTGGCAATTGGCTCGCCAATCGTTTAGATAAACGTTAAACCGCTTTAGAGAATACTTGACATCACGAGCGACTAGGTTTATTTTTGGCCATACTCAACCCTTATCTCAGCGCTTATACCAAAAAGCAGCATTACTATTGATAATGTTGCTTTTTTAATTTTCAGACGATAAACGTTTTACTCAATCCCATTCATTAAAGGACATATTATGAAATTAACAGATATCAGCCGTCAGTTAGCGACCGCATTTGCCGCTGTTGGTGTATCAGGCTTGGTCTTAGTCGGTTGCAGCAATTCATCAGCACCAGAAGCGACCAAAGAGCCAGTTACCGAAGGGTCAACTGCAGAGACTGCCGCTAGCGATATCGATCCTGACCATACCAAAATCATTATCGGTACCACTGAAGGCGACTTTGCTGATATGGTTCGTAACCAAGTAAAAAGCACGCTTGAAGCTCAAGGTTATGAAGTTGAGTTGATTGCTTTTACTGACTATGTCCGTCCTAACCTTGCGTTGGCTGAAGGTGATTTGGATATCAATATTTTCCAGCATAAGCCTTACCTTGATACCTTCAAAAAAGAAAACAACCTTGACCTAGTTGAAGTATTCCAAGTGCCAACAGCACCACTTGGCATCTATTCAGGTAAAAAGACCAGCCTTGATGCTGCTTTTAAAGGTATGAGTGTTTCTGCACCAAACGATCCAAGTAACTTTGCTCGTGCTTTGGTCATGATGAATGATCTTGGCTGGATTAAGCTAAAAGACGACATCGATCCATTGACTGCGTCAAAAGCTGATATCGCTGACAACAGCAAATACGACATCGAAATCATTGAACTAGAAGCTGCCCAACTACCACGCGCGCGTGATGAAGTTGACTTTGCAGTTATCAATGGTAACTATGCTACTGACGCTGGTATCAAACTGACTGAAGCCTTGTTCCAAGAGCCTAGCTTTGCTTACGTCAACTGGTCAGCGATTAAATCAGCGGATACTGGTAAAAAATGGGTTGAAGACGTAACCAATGCTTATAATTCTGAAGCCTTTAAAAAGTATGCTCATGATACTTTCCCTGGTTATAAGTACCCAAAAATCTGGGGCGCTGATCACGGTGCAAACACAGATACCGCGACAGAATCTGCACCAGTAGAAGCTGCTGCTCAATAATTTTTAGATCAAAAAATACCTGAACATATAGGTATCATGCTAATGACGAACGCCCATTGCTGAATAGTAATGGGCGTTTTTTATGGCCTCAACTTTGTGATTATTACTCTTTTAAACCTGTCTCTAGTGGTTACCAGTTACTAAAAATGACGTTACAGCCTGTTTGCCCTTTGTAGGAAAGCGTCACCTACTCTATCGTACTGCCCTTCTTTTCCTTATAGTAAGTGCAGTTGAATCGGTTCTGGCTCTCTATATGATCATTTTTAGAAATAGAGTCTGAGCCTATGAACCGAATGCTAATGAACTGAATAAAGTCATCAACTAATTAATATGAAAACTTGCACATAAGGATAATAATATGAGTTCAAAAAATTATAATATTCGTACTGCTGGACAAGCAAACATTCCGGTATTAGGTCTTGGTACTTGGCAGTCAACCGGTCAAGATTGTATTGATGTTGTCAGCCAAGGTCTTAAAATGGGCTATGAGCATATCGATACCGCCCAAGCTTATGGTAATGAGAAAGAAGTGGGCGAAGGTATTAAGCAATCAGGTATCGCTCGTGACAAATTCTTTTTGACGACAAAGATTTTCCCTGATGATATGAAGTTCGAGCCTGAGAAATTGGTCGCAGCCGCTAAACGCTCTTTAGAAGATTTGGGTACAGATTATGTCGATCTATTGCTCTTGCATTGGCCGGATGACCGTGTCCCTTTATCTGAAACCATTCCTGCCTTGTGCGAACTACAGAAACAAGGTTTGACGCGTCATATCGGGGTCTCTAACTTTAATATTGCTAACATTATTGAAGCCAAGAAATATGCGGATGTACCAATCGTGGTCAACCAAGTTGAGTTTCACCCTTTTATTAAGCAAAATACTTTACAGACTTTTTTAAACAATCACCATATTTTATTGGAAGCTTATTCGCCACTTGCACGCGGTGATGTGTTCGATAATGAGGTTATTAAAGAAATCGCTGATAAGCATAACGTCACGCCAGCACAAATATCATTGGCTTGGATTCTATCAGACAAGCACCGTGTTGCCATTCCGAAGACGTCTAACCCTGACCATTTGCAAGGTAACTTGGATGCAATGAAGGTGCAGTTGAGTGCAGATGAGTTAGAGAAGATTGGCAAACTTGCCAGTAGCGATGGTCGTAAAATTGAGCATCCTGATTACAGCCCTGTATGGGATGATTAAGGTCTAGATAATAAAGATCTGTTAGTACCAAAATTCGTGTAAAAAAAGAGCCGCTAATACATTATTAGCGGCTCTTTTTACTATTGGATTGACTAGAAAATTACTGCTGTAAAGTGTCCGTCTCATGTATCTTTTCAGCAGGATTGTATTGCTCAGAAGAAGGCACTGCACCGCTACGGTTGTTTTCTTTCATTGATTTGGCCACTTCTGGCGGCATATATTTTTCATCATGCTTAGCCAATACCTCCCCTGCCACAAAGGTATCGCCTTGCATTTTACCCGTGGCGACGACGCCTGAGTTTTCAGCAAATAAATCTGGCAAAATACCTTGATAAGTCACAGGTACGGTCGATTGAAAATCAGTAATGGCAAATTCAACATTCAATGGATTGTCTTCTGCGCGTCGGACACTACCCGCAACTACCATGCCGCCCGCCCGTATACGCTTATCTTGGGGTGCTTCACCTTGCGCAATGGCTGTGGCATCGAAATAATAGTCGGTTTGTTGTCCAATGGCATAAATCACCAATACGACGGCGATTGCCGCCCCTGCCAACGTAAACATAACCCACATCAGTTTTTTGCGACGAACTGCGTTCATACCACTACCTCATTGATGAGTCGCTGTTTTGTAGAATATAGACAGCCTATAAAACAGAAAATATTAAAGAAACTACCATTAGAAAAACGTTCTAAAAATGTCTTTCTAATCGTACTCTTCTAATGGCTATATGGTAGCATTTTTCGCATAAATCAATAAGCCCTTAGCAACTGACGAGGTCATATCTTTACAATTGAAAAATCATAATTTTTTGAGCTAAAGCGATGATATTAAAATAATTTTTACATCGGTTGCTTGGTTTTAGGATTAGGGGTTTTAGCCGTACGCTGTGCTTGTCGAGCCTGCTGAATGGTCAGCTGCTTGATAAGGGCCTGTCGCTGCCTGCGACTATAAATGATAAAAGCCAGCATCACGCCAACGGTAATGGCCCAGCATGACCAAACAAAAACACCATGCTTACCCATGGCGAGAAACTCAGATACGCTATAAAAGTAAGGCTGCATAATATTTTCCTAGCCGTTATTTGTTTTGGCGACAATCATTGCAGTCATTTGGCTTGTCCGCGGATATATTCTTTGACCCACGCTTTGCCTTGATCACGATACAAAATCAGCGTGTTGGTACGATAAATCGCTAACGTCGCGACCAATAAATAACTACCAATAATCATTAGTAATAATGGCATCCACATATCCGCTGACATTTTTGGTGCAGCAGTTAAGGTAAAGGTCGAGCCTTGATGTAAGGTGTTCCACCACTGTACCGAATACTTAATAATAGGCAGGTTTACTGCGCCAACAATAGACAAAATAGCGGCGGCTTTACCACGATTGGCCGTATGCTCAAACGCTGCAAATAACGCCATCACACCCGCATACAAAAATGCCAAAATGAGCATAGAGGTCAAACGTGCATCCCAAACCCAGTAAGTACCCCACGTCGGTTTCGCCCAAATAGAGCCCGTGATTAAGCTAACCACACAGAGCAAGAATCCCAGCGGAGCAAGCGCCTGCGCCACTAGACTAGCGGTCTTGATTTTCCAGACTAAATAAATAACCCCGAGCACTGCTAAGGCAAAATAAATAGAAATGGCAATACTGGCAGCAGGCACGTGAATAAAGATAATGCGATAGCTATTGCCTTGCAGATAATCAGGCGGCGCAAAAGCGAGACCCCAGACACTACCGATCAATAGGCAAATACTAGCTAATATTGCCAGCCACTTGACCCAAGGCGAAAAAATACGAAAAAACTGCTTGGTACCCACAGTGGTCAAAAAGCCCTGCCAGATGCGCTGCCACAGGCTAGGAGATGAGACGTTATTCAGGTTGGGCATGGGAATAAACCTATTGGCACAGCGTATTGGTTGGAACTGATATAGCGCATCATGGGCGCGACTATCTGTCAACCTGCTGGCGTTAAACACTGGATAGAATCTACAAGTGATTGTTTGCTTAGTTAGCTGGCTATTATAGCAAAGTTGCCAGTTTTCAACATGCTGTTAATACATTGGGTTTAAATGACTGGGTTTTGATAGTAAAGAAAGTCTACAGTTTAATTGAGCCATGACATTTTTAAGGTCATCGCAATCACCCATGGCATGATTAATACTGAAATAATACTCCCTGCCAATAATAATGCCAGTATCGGTAAGCCATTAAGACCAGTGGCAAATAAATCAACTGCTCCGGTGGCAAAAATCAATACCGGTAACTGCATCGGCAAAGCAATCAAAGGCACTAGCACCGCGCCATTTTTCAATGATAGCGTCAAACTACTGGCAACCGCTGATAACATCAATAGCATCGGACTGCCCGTCACAATAGAAGCCATCAATATCCACGCCTCAAACCAGCTAAGCTGAAACAAT
The DNA here is from genome assembly GCF_017942195.1 of Psychrobacter sp. K31L. Classification (NCBI taxonomy): domain Bacteria; kingdom Pseudomonadati; phylum Pseudomonadota; class Gammaproteobacteria; order Moraxellales; family Moraxellaceae; genus Psychrobacter; species Psychrobacter sp. K31L. The sequence goes on from NZ_JAGKSC010000002.1 coordinate 482,435, forward strand.
GGCACGGCAAGCAAACTCAATGCCGCCACAATACCACTACTAAAAATCCAGTGAATCACCAAACGAATCAACACCCATAACGGCAGCGACGCTTTTGCGACAACCAATTGCGCTAGCGTACCATTATCAAGGGCAGGCTTAAACAAGCCGTCGACACCCATCACCAGTGACAACAGAGCGGCAATCCACACCGCCGACACGCCAAGGCGCTGCAATAGCGCAGGCTCACTACCAACCGCTAGTGGGAATAAAGTAATAATCACTAAGAACAGCACCAAAGGGTACAACCACTGTACCGCCCCTTGCTGCTTCACGTGCCACTCGCGCCGCCATAGCTGCATAAAGCTGATACCGCGCGCAGGTGATACGCTAACGTTTGAGCTTTTATTCGCTACTTGTACTGGATTGTCTGTTTCTATCATTTATTCGCTCTTCTACGGATGCTTGGCACACTTATACTACTTATCACACTTATGCTAACAGCATTCAAACCATATAATCGGACAAATCGAGCACTTGATTGGCCACGCCGACTGCCTGATGACTGGTCATTAATATAACGCCGCCAGCATTGGCAAATTCGCGTAATCTGTCTTCCATCCGCGCCACCATATCGACATCAAGAGCAGTAAAAGGCTCATCAAGTAGCCATAACGGTGTCACTTCAGGGGTCAACAAGTAAAGTCGCGCAAGGGTGATACGGCGAGTTTGTCCAGCAGATAAATGGCTTGAGCTAATCGTCTCAAAGCCTTGCAGTCCGACCCAAGCAAGGGCGTCATCAATATCAGCAACACTTGGGCTAATGCCGTATAAATTCAGCAAAAAAGTCAGATTTTGCGCGACCGTTAGATTGGGATGTATGCCCAACTGATGCGACACATACAAAGGCTGAACAGGCAAACTTGCCAATCCTTGATAATAAACTTGACCTTCCAACACTGGTAATAATCCAGCCAGCTGCATCAGTAGCGTCGTTTTGCCCGTACCATTAGCACCAATCAGATGACAAATACTGCCCGCAGGTAAATCGAGCGCAACGCCTTCACATAAGGGGACTTCACCGCGCTGAACGGTCAGCTCATCAAGCGTAAGTAAGGCGGTATTCAGAGCTGTCATTCAAACCTCTTATTATTTATCAAGCAGCAGTCAATATTCATCACCAACAAATATCATGTTCGTGGCATAATACTTTATGCTTACCCCAACCACACAGTATAACAAATTGTCGATAACTATGACCTCAAAACCTATGCAGACTTCAAAAGATAGCCAAAATTTAGATACGCAAGCGCTAACAATAGATAGCTTAGTCGACGCACAAGTTGCCTTTATGCAGCAATGGTTACGCACGCAAGCAGAACCGCTAAGCATAGAGGCTTGGCAGTGGTTTGCTGCCCAGCCATTGAATAAATATGTCAGCGCCGATGATTTGCAACATCTGATCAACGACTGGCTACTGAACCAACCGATGACGGATGTGATACGTAAAGATATTCGCGATATCTTGCATACGATTATTTATCATCCAGTCAATGACAATGTCCCGTTGTCTGAGCTGGTGGATGACACTCAAGTGCAGACCCTAGCCAATTATGTGGGTAGCCATGAGCAGCAGCGTAATATCTTGATTCATACGCTGGTCGGCAACGAGACTTTTGCAGATTTGCTGACGCAAACGCTCTATCACGCGATCAACGACTTTATGGAAACCACGCTGGATAAAGCGGGCGCTGCTGGCAAACTGATGAAGTTTGGCCGCAGCTCTTTTGAAAAGGCGACCAATAGAAATCTTGATGAAAAACTACAGACGTATTTGCATCGTAATATTAAAGACTTAGCACGTCGTGCAGAAGCCAATGCCCAAGAGCATTTATCAAATGACGAAGTCGCTCGGTTACTAGTAAGCGGTTGGGCAAGAATCAAAGATCAGCCGATCAGCCAACTACAAAATTATTTAAGTGATGAGCCTGGTAATAGTAGTATCGAGCATATCGAAGCCAGCATCCAACAGAGCTACAACCGCCTGCGCATGTCGCCTTATCTGCACAGCCTCGTGTCAGCCAGCATCGATACGTGGTATGCCAACCATCAAGGCGATAGCATGGCAACGGTAGCCGCGAGTTTATATATAGATGAGCAAGCGATGACGCAATTGAGTACCGCTCTATTGCCTGTGGTACATGATGCCATTGAAAGCGAGTGGTTCACAGCGCATATACGTGAGATGTTGCAATCATTTTATGCACAGCCCTCTATCAAAGAGGGTTTGATGTTTAACAATCAGTAACTGACTGTTTTTTACTTAGTGGTCAGTTTTTAATATCATCCATTTACTTGTCAGCACAATACTTATGAGTCAACGTAACAAACTCAGCTTGTGGCAAAAACTCAAACGGTTACTGACTGCCTCAGCACCGCAGTCTGTTGTCGATGGCGCAAACTTGTCGACGCAGTCATCAGCGGCTGACGATGACATTGATCTTGATCTGATGCAGGCCGGAATCTCTAGCGCCAATACTCGTAATAGCGATGAGGCAAATACGGCTGACTCTACTGGCAGTTTTTCCGGTCAGCGTGACAACAAGCCTCACCATAACAATAATGACCACAGCGAGTACCTGCAGGCCAAAGCTCATTTAAACGCAGGGCAACATGAGGGTCATGACACAGGTATTGTCGACTGCCTAAAACAGTACTTTAATGATAAGCAATGGCACTATACTCACTATCGACCCCAAACCAGTGGCGATAAAAGCAGTGACAACCAAACAACGCATCATTTGTCGCTGAGAATGCGTCATAAACAACTGAACTGCGGTTATTTGTTCCGTGTACAAGAAAAAACCAAGCTACTGGCAGTCTATGGAATTTTGCCATTTTTAATACCAGAAAGTCATCAAAGTGCCGCGATGCTACTGATTACTCAGATCAATTACGACATGCTGATTGGTAACCTAGAAATGGATATCAACGATGGCGAGATACGCTATAAGCACGCTGTCGATGTCGAAACCGTCGGTATTAATGACGAAATCATCGAGCATTTACTACAAAGCGTTATTGCAATGACCACTGTGGCGAATGAGCTGTTTAGTGATTTGCTCAATAACCAAGATCCTGCTGAAGACATGCAGACTTTACTAATAGAGCTGCGTCAACAATCAGATTCTAAAACCTTCTTTTTGCCAACGCAGTTTGTTCAGTAATCAACTGATCACAATAGATATTGGCGGTTTTTACAATTTCTCACCAATACCTTACTTTCAAAGCGCTTAAACCTATCTATCCTTAAAACCCCTCTCAACAAAGACATCCTTTAACGCTATGCTCAAAATTGCTTACTCTGATATTTTTAGATATGCCGTGCCTGAAAAGCACCGTTTTCCCATGCAAAAATACACCATGATTCCTGAGCGGCTGTTGGCTGAAGGCACTATCAGTACGGTTAATTTTTTTGCGCCTGCGCGATTAAGCGAAGAGGAGATTTTGACCACTCATACTATGGACTATTGGTATAAGCTTAAAACCCAAACCTTACCGCGCAAGGAAGCACGCCCTATCGGCTTTGAGATGACTGAAGCTTTAGTCGATCGTGGTCGTCATATTGCCCATGCGACTTACGAATGTGCACTTTATGCTCAGCAATATGGCGTGGCGATGAATGTTGCCGGCGGTACGCACCATGCATTTGCCGATCATGGCGAGGGCTTTTGCGTGTTTAATGATGTTTGTATCGCGAGTAATTTATTATTAAATCGTGGACAGGTGCAAAAGATTTTGGTGGTCGATTTGGATGTGCATCAAGGCAACGGCAATGCCAGTATCATGACGAATGAGCCACGGGTTTTTGTGTTTAGCATGCATGGCGCCAAGAATTATCCATTTCGAAAGCAAGTATCAGATTTGGATATTGAGCTAGACAATGATACTGGCGATGCGGAGTATTTACAGATATTAGAGGACACGCTACCGCGCTTAATCAGCGACGTTGCACCAGATATGATCTTTTATCAGTCTGCTGTCGATGTACTGGCGACCGATAAGTTAGGAAAACTTGGGCTGACGATAGAAGGTTGTAAGGCGCGTGATGAATATGTGTTACGCCAAGCAAAAGCCGCTAAAATTCCTATCGCTATCGTCATGGGTGGCGGCTATTCAGAAGATATTGAAGATGTGGTTGAAGCGCACTGCAATACGTTTCGTTTGGCGCAACAGATATTTTTTGATGAAATAACAGAATAACACGCGCATAAAATAGCATTTAAACAGACAGCTGCCTCGCGAGCTATTTTATAAAAATGCCGTAATCCCCTGCCAGCCGATACGAATACCAAGCACTGTAAGTATCAATAAAATAAGCTGACGAAAGCGTGCTTGTGGTAAATAACGACGTAAGCGGATACCAACTAAAAGCGCGGCAATAGATAAAACACTGAGCAAAGTAATCAGCTGCCATTCACCACTGCTGAGCGCCATAATAGGCTCACGCAATACAATGATTTGGGCGATCTTACCTAAGAAATAGCACATATTGCCGACTTTGGCGATGGTGTTCTTATCATCGCTGGCAGACAGTAGATACATCATCAATATGGTCGACATGGCATTGGTCGAGCCACCAATCACACCTGCACTAAAGCCAACGATGATTAATACAGGCTTGGTAGCAGGTAGCCGGAGTTGCTTACCAAGCAAGCTGCTTATGACGTAAAAACCAATAACCGCTGCCAATAGCAATAAAATATAGGCGCTATCGACCCATAGCAAGAGCTTCGCGCCTAGAATACTACCAAGTAAGCTGGTCAACGCCAGTAACCAATAGCGCCTGCCGTAATAGATGAAATTTTGCCAGATTGTGCGCCCGCCACCCGCGAGCCAAGTCATGGCATTAAGCAATAACGAGGGGAAGATAACTAGCACAATGGCATGTGGTAACGGGTAGATGCTAGCAAGCGCAGTGGTCGTCACCAACGTCACACCCAGCCCACTAATACCATGTAGCAACGATGCCAGCGCAAAGATTACTATCAGTAACAACGTCTGGGTGCTATCACTATCCATTATATTAGCCATAAATATTAAGACCTAATATTTGGATTAAGAGTGACATAACTAGGCACTGTGACCATTGTGGCGTTGCCATATTGTCTCACCAATGATGCCAGCCAACTGCTCGGCAATCTTATCCTTGCTCGCCTTCTCCAACGTCACTGCCGCTTGCTTATAACGCTCTGAGAAAAATACCTGCATGGCATTGTTGTCACTGGCGAAACCAATGTCTGCTCGTGAAACATCATTGCAAGCGATCAAATCTAAATCTTTAGCCACCAGCTTACCGCGAGCATAGCGCTCGATATCTTGCGTTTCTGCCGCAAAACCAACGATAAACAATGCTGGATGCGCAAGCGAAATCGTCGCTAAGATATCAGGGTTTTTGACCAAGCTCAGCGTCATCGCATCTTGGGTCTTTTTGATTTTTTGCGGGGCAGCTTCTTCAGTACGATAGTCGGCGACAGCCGCAGTGGCAATAAAGATATCCGCCATTACATTTTGATTCTCGCTATGAGAATAATGCTCATCATCAATCTCATGGCTGTGATTATGACTGTGGCTATGATCATCGCCGCAATCACACTCGCCATGATGTTCATGTTGATGGCTATGATCGTGAGAATGGTCGTGCTCATCTTCAGGCACATACTGTAGCGCACTGTGCGTACCATCCACGCACTGCTGAGCTGCTATCAGCATCTCTTTAGCCGACAACACATCAATGCGCGTGACATTCAGCGGTGTCGGCAGTGCCACTTTGCCACCCGCAATCAAAATAACGTCTGCACCAGCAGCCACGCACGCACGTGCTAATGCAAAGCCCATCTTGCCAGTAGAGTGATTAGACAAATAGCGTACCGGATCAATCGCTTCGACAGTTGGTCCAGCAGTAATCACTACTCTTTTACCTGTCAATAATTGCGGTGTGGTTTGCATCGCGTTAAATAATAATACTTCTGCCAATAGCTGCTCAGGTTCAGGCAAACGCCCTGCCCCCACATCACCGCAGGCCTGCTCACCGCTAGCAGGTTGGATAATTTGATAATTCATATCGCGCAGGGTCTGTACGTTCAGATTCACTGCTGGATGCGCCCACATTTGCTGGTTCATCGCTGGAGCAATAATAACGGGAGCCGTCGTTGCTAAGCACACGGTCGCCAACAAATCATCAGCCATGCCCATCGCGAGGCGAGCCAGTGTATTGGCAGATGCTGGCGCAATGACGATTAAGTCCGCCCACTTAGCAAGCTCGATATGCCCCATCCCCGCCTCTGCCTGCTCATCTAACAAGGAGATATGCACCTCATTACCGGTCAATGCCTGTAGGGTCAATGGCGTAATAAAAGCCTGCGCACCTGTGGTCATAATGACACGCACATCAAAGCCTGCCTTGATTAGCAGACGGGCAAATATAGCAGATTTATAAGCGGCGATACCGCCGGTGATAGCAAGGATAACATTCGACATAAGCGTGGCATCAGTAAAAAAATTGAAAGATAAAATTGCGCTTATAGTAACAATTATGAGATAAGTTGGGTAACGTTTTCCGCATTTATATCATATATCTAGCATCCAACCCTCATTAAGGAGTGACAATGGCGATTAAGGACTGGCATGAAGATGATAGACCACGAGAAAAACTGCTGAAATTTGGCGCCGCTCACTTAACAGATGCTGAGATATTGGCGATATTTTTACGGACTGGCACGCAGTCGCAGTCGGCAATTGAGCTGGCACGTCATCTGATCGATCAGTTTGGTAGTCTTGCCGAACTCTTAGCAGCGCCGCCACAGACTGTGCTTGCTTGTCATGGTATCGGCCCTGCCAAGTACGCACAGATATTGGCGTCGCTTGAGATGGGTACGCGTTATTTAGACAGTAAGCTAAAGACAGGTCAAGCACTGGGACGCTCACAAGTCGTCAAGGACTATATAAGCACCCAATTGCGCGGTGAGCACCGTGAAGTCTTTGCCGTTCTTTGCTTAGACAATGCGCTAAACCTGCTAAACTTTGAAATACTGTTTACTGGCGGTATCTCGTCCTGTTCCGTCTGTATCAAACACGTACTCCGTCATGCGTTGAGCCATGCTGCCAGTCAACTCATCGTCGCGCACAACCATCCGCATACCGATGCGACCCCTTCAACGGCAGACAATCTATTGACCTATGAGCTAAAGAAAGCCTGCGATTTAATAGACTTGTCCTTGATTGACCACATCATCGTTGGACGCAATCAGACATTATCTTATGCCGAAAGCTGCTTAGCGCCTTTCGGTTAGTCGAAAAATATTCGAGTAAAGACTTATACACCATACTTCAAGCGAGTTAACGCCATAATACTTTGATAATGGACACGCAGTTGTCTTGAATCAATTATAACGCTGACTTATTGACGGTATATCTAGAATATGATACATATCCTCGACACAGAATAGCACTTTCGCTATTGATAGTTATCGATAACTATTTCATATTAGTAGCTAACTTTCGCTCAGTTATTTATATTTTGATTCATTAGTTTTTGTAGAGCATTAAATGTATATTTCTAATGGTCAGCAATCCTAGTTTTATCGCATTTTTTGACTCAAGAACGATTCTTTGAGTCAGAATGACGTTGTGATAGACGTCTATAAGTTTGTTCACCAATAGATTTTTAATATGATTGCTATAAAAATAATGACATTGTTTATTTTAAAAGGTTTTAGATTCAAAGTTAATTGATTTAAAACCCATTATTTTAAATAAGATGCTTTCTTAATATAATCTCTTTCTGAGCTTTACCTCATTTTCCAGTTAGGTTTTACCAAGGAGACAGTCATGGCAGTTGGCTTATTTATTTTGGCAGTAATCATACAGTTAGCCACAGTTTTGGCCATCTTTTTGCTGTCTCTATCGCGCGTCACTGGTAGTATCGTCGCCATTATTACCGTGGTCGTGACCGCCATCATCAGTCCATGGTCACTTATTTTAGGCATACCGATATTGCTATTGTGTTTGGTGCTGCTTGTCGCGCCTATCCGTCAGTCATTGATTACCAAGCCTGTTTATAAGATACTCGCTGGCGCAATGCCAAGCATGAGTGATACTGAACGTGAAGCTCTCGATGCGGGTACGAGCTGGTGGGAAAAAGAGCTGTTTATGGGTGCGCCGAACTGGGACACTTTTGCCAATTACCCATATCCAAAACTGTCAGAAGAAGAACAAAGCTTTATAGACAATGAAGTAGAAATTCTGTGTGCCATGCTTGATGAATGGAAAATTCAGCACGAAGATAAAGACCTGTCGCCCGAAGCGTGGCAATTTATCAAGAGTAATGGCTTTTTGGGTCTGATCATTCCTAAAGAATTTGGTGGTCTTGAGTTTAGCTCGTATGCCCAAAGTCGGGTAATGAGTAAAATTGCCTCGCGCTCACCCACCGCAGCCGTGACCTGTATGGTGCCAAACTCACTCGGCCCTGGTGAGCTGCTCATGCATTATGGGACGGACGCGCAAAAACAACGCTGGCTACCCGGTTTAGCAAAAGGCGAAGAAGTGCCATGCTTTGGTCTGACTGGTCCTGAGGCCGGTTCGGATGCTGGCGCTATTCCTGATACGGGTGTGGTGTGTTACGGGACTCACGAAGGCGAGCAAATGCTTGGTCTGCGTATGAACTTTTCTAAGCGCTGGATTACCCTTGCCCCTATCGCTACTGTGGTTGGATTGGCATTTAAAATGCACGATCCCGAAGGTCTGCTTGGTGACCCTAACAAAACCGATTACGGCATTACGTGTGCGTTGGTTCCTGCTAGCCACGAAGGGGTCATCACAGGGCCACGTCATAACCCAATCGGCTCACCATTTATGAATGGTACGGTCGATGGCACAGACGTCTTTATCCCACTAGATTATATCATCGGTGGTGTTGAAAACGCTGGGCGCGGTTGGCGCATGCTGATGGAATGTCTGGGTGTGGGTCGCGGTATCTCTCTACCAGCCTTATCCACTTCAGCAAGTGAAATGACGTATCTGTCGGTTGGTGCGTTTGCCAAAGTTCGTGAGCAGTTCAAGATATCAGTAGGTAAATTTGAAGGTGTACAAGACGCCACTAGCCGTATGGCAAGTAATACTTATATGTTAGAAGCGTTCCGACATCTCGTTACATGCGGATTGAATCAAGGTGGCACGCCATCGGTTATGACGGCAATGGCAAAATACTATGCGACAGAAACCATGCGTAGCGTTGTTAACGATGGTATGGACGTCGTGGGCGGACGCGCTGTACAAATGGGGCCACGTAACTTTTTGGCGACGCCATACCAAGCGATTCCCGTTTCTATCACTGTTGAAGGTGCCAACATCTTAACGCGTTCTTTGATGATCTTTGGTCAAGGGGCGATGCGTTGTCATCCGTATTTATTTGACGAATTACAACTCTTGCAAAGTGAAGACAAAGAATCTGCGACCAAAGAGTTCGATACGTTATTCTTTAAACATTTGGGTTATACCTTTAACCGCGGGGCAAAAGCTTTTATCGCTGGTTATATTGGTGGCAGTAGCGATGCGCCAAGCTTTGCCGATGACTTTACCCGCCCTTATTACAAACATATCAACCGTCTAAGTGCCAGCTTTGCCTTGACAGCTGACATGGCTTTAGGATTGTTAGCTGGTGATTTGAAGCGCAAAGAGATGCTCTCTGGTCGTTTGGCAGATATTCATGGTCACTTGTTCATTGCGACCGCTATTTTGCAGTTTTATGAGCACGGCAGCAAATCAGAAGCCGAGCGCTTACATGCCGAGGTCGCGCTACAAAACAGCCTCTATACCATTCAAGAAGCCTTTGTTTCTTTCTTTGCCAACTTCCCAAATCGTATGGCGGCGGGTGTCGTGAGCTTCGTGACTTTCCCGAGTGGTCGTATCTTTACTCCAGCAAGCGATGAGCTAAAAACCAAACTGGGCGATGTCTTTATGGATGACCATGAAGCCAACCCGTTCCGTGATTATCTCAAGACCATGGTCTATTATAATACCTTGCCTGATGATGTCAGCGGTCGCATGGAGCATGCGTATCAAACCTTACTTGACATTGAACCTTTGTGGCAGAAATTCAAAAAAGCAGAGCATAAAGACAGCTTTGAAGGCTTAACCTTCGAAGATCATGTGGTCTATGCTAGCCAAAATGGTGATATCACTGAAGAAGAAGCTGAAAAACTGATTCAATATAATGGGCTACGGTTTGATTCATTATTAACAGATGTGTTCGACGGACATCTATTGAAAGCGCAAGAGCGTGAAAACCCACATAGCTTAGAAAACGCCGTGCACAAGCTGACTGATTATGCGCAGCTAAAAAATGAGGCCCAAGCAAAAAATGGCACAGCGTCTAGCAGCTCGATGGTAGCCACAGATCCTCAAGATCAAACCGGTGATGCCAACCCTGATCACGGCTATGAGAGCGATGGCGATGTAAAAATGGTGGACGAGCAAAGTACCGTCGAAGAAGTTCGCGGGCAAACGCATTTTGAGGCATCTGATCCAGAAGCAGAAGCACTTGACCCTCGTTATCGTGATGCCGAATCAACGCTTAACCAGCGTATGAGCTATAATCATGGTCTGAATAAAACAGACTTTGAAGTATCTAACGATTCAGAGTCTACTTCAACCAATACTCAACCTGAGGTAGTCAAGGACAGCAAATGGCAAGATGGCCTCCGTCGCGATGAAAGCGACAAGGTCTAAAGGTGTAAGGTTTAAAGGTACAGGCAATCACTGACAGGCGTCTATTTATGATAGATATCGCTTTAATCTTTTAATCATACGAAACCCTTACTGTCAAAAAGTTATTTAAATCAATCAGATAAATAAGAAAAAGCGAGACCGTCTAAAATAGGCGGTCTCGCTTTTTTTGCCAAAAAAATTGCCGTCTATATTTACTATTTAACATGTACTTTACTCGCATTTAAGGTCTTTATTGTGATAATAAAATAAGTGAAACGGAAAAAATCGCTAATGTCACGATATTTAAATGATAAAAAAATCTTGCAGTACCCTTAACAATTATTTTATATTGTCAAAAAAACTGACACCAAGTAATACACAAAAACATATAGACGTAACACCATCAGACGTTGAGACAACAATCATAGATATATTGATTTATTGCCGTACTGACTACTGAGCGTTGCATATAAAAGGATAGAGGTTATGTGGAAAAATATGGGACTGACAGGCAAGATCATGGTTGCCATGGCGCTCGGTATCATACTGGGTTTGTTTATAAACTATTCAGGACTAAACGCTGAAGGCGGTTTTGTTAATACGTATATTACAAACGGCTTCCTCGCTATTATTGGCAAGCTATTTGTTAACTCACTCAAAATGTTGGTCGTACCGCTAGTACTTATCTCATTGATTTGTGGTGTGTGCGGTATTGGTGATATTCGTCTGCTTGGTCGTATCGGTACCAAAACCTTTATGATTTATATGTTCACCACCGCGCTTGCTATTGCGACGGCGATTGGACTTGGCTCGCTATTTGGTATCGGCAAGGGCATGAACATTGGCACTGACGCCACTTTTGAAGCAGCATCAGCGCCGCCATTGCTTGATGTTTTCTCAAACATCATCCCATCCAACCCCATCAGCGCGATGGCAAATGGCGATATGTTATCGATTATTTTCTTTGCGATTCTCATCGGTGTCAGTATTCTGATGGTTGGTAAGCCTGCGAAAGGTTTGGTACAGAGCTTAGAATTAATTAATGAAGTCATTTTAAAGATGGTGACTATCATTATGAACCTTGCACCATATGGTGTCTTTGCCCTATTGACCAAGGCAATGGCTGACCTTGGCTTAGATTTAATTTGGTCATTACTTGGTTATGTTGCGGTATTGGTCGGTTCATTGGCCTTCCATTTCTTTATCACCATGATGATTGTACTTAAGCTTGCTTCAGGCTTGTCTATCAAGACCTTTTTGGCAAAAATGCGCGAAGTTCAAATCTTTGCTTTTAGTACGTCAAGCTCAAACGCGACGATTCCTATTACCTTGCGTACCGTTACCAAGCGTATGGGTGTGAATAACTCTGTTGCTTCGTTTACCGTTCCTTTTGGTGCCACCATTAACATGGATGGTACAGCTATCATGCAAGGTACAGCAACCATCTTCATTGCCAATATTTATGGTATTGATTTGGGCGTGACCGAATACTTAACCGTTATCTTGATGTCAGTACTGGCGTCTGTTGGTACTGCTGGTGTACCGGGTGTTGGTCTGATCATGCTCTCTATGGTATTTGCTCAAGTTGGCTTACCAATCGAAGGTATTGGCTTAATCTTAGGTGTGGATCGTATCCTCGATATGTTACGTACTGCTGTCAACGTTGGTGGTGATGCGGCAGTAACTGCCATCGTAGCAAAATCAGAAGGCAAAATGGATCTGGCTATTTATAACGATCCTGACGCTGGCGCGAAAGACGTATTTGACGGTCATATTGATGAAGACAACGAGCGTGAATTCTCTGAAGTCTTTAGTGATGGCATCATGGGTAGTGAGTATGATGATGTAGATCGTCGTCGCTAATCAACACTGCTATAGTCATTCCACTATAAAAGTATTACAGCGTTAACCTCGCTTGAAGTATCACATATACATCTACACTCGGTTGCCTTGTACTACTTTTAAATTGAATCGACTATAAATAGACATTCATAAAATAAAAAACCTCAGCCAAATCGGCTGAGGTTTTTTTGAGACATATAAGATTACTTATTAGGGTCTGTTGAACATTCAAATGTGGCACTGGCAGTGGCTATTTTTTAGACAATACGCAGTGAAATTTTTGACGCCTAGTCATTCTAGGTTAGACAATTTCGCCATGTATTGGCAAAAAATAGCCCTGCCCTGAAAGGCTGATGCTAAAATCACCCCAAACGTTGTTGTAAACCTAGCTAAGGTCTCGACATTATCGTCGGTTTACGCCTGATTTGATAAAACGTTTGATGCGATTTTAGCGATCAGCAGTCCTAATATTTGAATGTTCAACAGACCCTATTGTTATTTAACCAAAAACGTATTTAGTTAACATGGCAAAACACACCAATACAATCATCGGACGAATCAGCTTACTACCGCCTTTAACCACCATGTGCGAGCCAAAATACGCACCTATCGTTTGCCCAACCATCATTGCTAGCCCAACTTTCCACAATACATTACCGCCCAAAATAAAGAAAATCAGCGAGCCAATATTGGTCGATAAGTTCAAGACCTTTGCCGCGCCTGTCGCTTCAATGATCTGACGACCGCGCAAAGCCACATTACCAAGCGCAAAGAACATGCCAGTTCCTGGGCCGATATAACCATCATAAAAACCAATTAAAGGTGCCACGACTTTTTGCCACTTGCCTTCTGAGATACGCGGTGCGGCTTCTACTTCACCAAGTCTGGGTGCAAATAGCGTATAGAGACCAATCGCTGCGATTAAAAACGGAATCAGCTTTTCGAGCAAATCAGGTGGTGACATCTGTACGGCGATCGTACCGATAACTGAACCGATAAAAGCAGCAATAATGGCCACCTTGATGCGTTGTGGCTTGACGACCCCTTTTCTAATCATCGTAATGGACGCTGCTAACGCACCTGAAGCGGCTTGCAGCTTGTTAGTGCCCAGCGTTAGCACTGGGGGAATATTGGCCAGTAGCATGGCTGGTATGGTCAATAAGCCACCACCACCTGCGATAGCGTCAATAAAACCTGCCAGCGCTGCCACGGCTGTCAGCATTAAAATAATCTCTAGAGAGAATGATAAGTCCATAACACCGACCTGTAAACTTTATGATGAAAAATGAAGAAGCCCTAAGAGCTGGCTTTAAGAACTGAGAATAAATGATCACTATAAGTGTTGCTACCAACTTTGCTAGTAGCTAGCCAATAGTACTGCTGATATGTATCAAAGCTGTGACAGAACACTGCGTAATGCCGCTCATTATAGAGATAAAAGACTAAAAAAAGCCAAAAACGAGCTGAAGTCTGCTAGATTTGTCTAACAGGTTATTGAAATATTTAAGAATAATATTTTTATCAATGACAGATTTTATGATTTATTCCTGCTTTGCCTCTCGCCATAGCGCTGGCATTTCGCTCTTATTGATAGGGTAAGATAGGTTTATGGTTTCAGTTTTACAGATTTTGTTGTGTATATGAATGAGATTATGAGAAACTGTTAACGTCTATCTGCGACACTGTCCAATTTAACAGTATAGATACTTGAGGTTATTGCATTATTTAGCAAATTGTATTTAGTAAATGAGGATGATATGGCAATAAAAAGAATTAAGGCATTTTTCGAATTTGAGGCAGCAGGCGGTATCATTTTAGCATTGGCTGCCATTGCTGCAATGATCATTGCTAATAGTCCCCTCAGCGTTTGGTATGAGGCTTTTATTCATGCCCCTGTATCCATTCGTATTGGCGAATTTGGTATTGCCAAAGATGCCAGTCATTGGATCAATGATGGTCTGATGGCTATTTTCTTTTTCTTAGTCGGACTTGAGCTAAAGCGTGAAGTCTTGATTGGTGAGCTCTCTAACATTAAGCAGATTATCCTGCCTGCTGGAGCGGCACTGGGTGGCATGATTATGCCCGCCATTGTCTATTTGCTCTTTAACTATAATGAACCTGATTTTTGGAAAGGTTGGGCGATCCCTGCGGCGACAGACATCGCTTTTGCTTTGGGTATCTTAAGCCTGCTTGGCAATCGTGTACCAAACTCATTAAAAGTGTTTTTGGTGTCTATTGCTATTTTTGATGATATTGGTGCCATTTTAATCATCGCCTTATTTTATACCAACGACTTGTCACTGGGCTCATTAGCTGTCGCTGGTTTGTGTCTGCCGTTTTTATATTTACTCAATCGTCGCAATGTGACGAGCATCACCCCTTATCTACTCATCGGCGTGATTATGTGGATTGCGGTACTCAAATCTGGTATTCATGCGACATTGGCAGGTGTGGTGTTAGCGTTATTTATTCCTATGTTCGATCGTACTGATCCTGAGCACTCGCCAGTAGAAGAGCTAGAACACGATCTACACAACACCGTTGCCTTTGGTATTTTGCCCCTGTTTGCGTTTGCCAACTCGGGTATCTCGCTCAAAGGTGCAGGCTTCGCTGAGTTATTTCACTCAGTACCGCTAGGTATCGCCGCCGGTCTTTTCATCGGTAAGCAACTGGGCGTAATGATAATGTGCTGGTTAATCTTTAAACTTGGTATCTCGACCATGCCACGAGGCATGAACTTTAAGCAAATCTACGGTGCATCATTACTATGCGGGGTTGGTTTTACCATGAGTTTGTTTATCGGTGGCTTAGCATTCGCAGGCGACACAACCTTATTCGATGAGCGTTTGGGTATTATCATGGGTTCAATTGTCTCTGGTATCGCCGGTTACATGATGCTCAAAGCAACGCTAAAAGAAGACATTAACAGTACTTCGGTAGATCTGACCCGTCATTAATTCGATTGATGGGTTAATGAGGCAATGAGGTAATCGGTAAGCAACAGACGCACGCGATAGATGATAGGTGTAGAGATAAATATGAACAAAAAGCACAATGGTTTAGATTTAGACACCTATCGTCAATCGGCAACTTCTTATCAGCGTCATGGCCGTACCACTGCTGTCGATGATCATAGTGACTTACAGGTCCTAAAGCGCATTAAGCGTTATTTATTACCAAAAGACTTTGCCATCTCGCAAGACTTATTAAACGAGATAGTCGCGGGCTATGATATCGGTGATCCACTCGCGGATGCTTTAGCGGCTGACGGTATTCGTTTTTCTAAACCCTTGCAGCACATCATTCTTGATGATACTCCAACTCATGACCCCATAACCCACTCTTCGTTTAGCGCCTTAACTGAAAAATTTAGCAGCCATCCAGATTGGTTTGATCCTAAGCTTGCGCAAATTGGCGCAGTCGCCTATCGACGTTATCCGCTGATGCTTATTTGGCTACTTCGTAACGTCGCGCTGATGGCTGGCTATAGCATCCCTGCCCTTTCCTTGCCTTTGATTCAAACCGGTGCTTTGATGCACGATGCGCTACCGCGCTTGATGCGTACTTATGCTTACATTCTAGCGGTCTCTGAGCATCCACAATCAACTGCAAATATGGCTAACGACCGCCAGCCCATCGAGCAAGTGCTAGCGATTGGCTCTGAGGGGTGGCGGCAGTCCATTCAGGTACGACAAATCCATACACTGGTGCGGCAAAACCTGCTTAAAGGTAAAGGGAATGCTGCTAAAGGCGTCATAGAAAATGCCGACCAGCATCATAATCCAGATGGCAGCTGGAACACGGATTACTGGGGTCTTCCTATTAATCAAACCGATATGATTGCTACGCATTTGCAGTTTTCATTGTTGATTATGCGCGGCCTACGCCTACTGGGTGCACGCATCAGCCCTGAGGAAGCAGAAGGGATTTTGCATTTATGGAATCTGGCCAGCTACTGGATGGGCGTTGATTTAGAGCGCTTGCCAAAAGATGAAGCGGCTTGCTGGGAGTGGTTATATACTTATTTATCGATTCAACAGCTTGATTTTAAGATGGGACAGCCATTAGCAAAAGCCCTACATGATTTGCCGCGCCAACTCATGGGAGAAGACAATCGCCGTGGACGTTTTGTGGAGATGGTCAATGCCAGTGTGACACGTACGCTAGTCGGTGACGATATCGGTGATGGCTTAGATTTGCCCAAATCGAAAATCCGCTTTGGCGTCCTGTCCTCAGTACCGATTCTCTTTGCTCTTGACACTGCCAGACAGCACAATCAAGCTTTGGCGCATAAATTAGAAGCCTTCCGTGCCAAACGGCAAGACAATATGAATTGGTGGCTCAAAAAAAATGATGACTACTATAAGTAATGATGACTAGGGTCTGTTGAACATTTTAAGCGAAAAACTCAACTGCCCTGCGTGTTAATTGCGCGTATCTTGTATACGGTAATACCACTCAAGCTGCCGATCAAACCCCGTTTCTAATAAGCTAGCGATGACTCGTCCTGTTAAACCCCATACTGTTTCACCATCCACTTGCCAACTGGGCGTAAGGATGGTCGCCATTTGATCTTGCATCGCATATTCTATCGCATACTCTACGGTGGGCTGAGTTAATAAGGTTTCAAAATCTGCCCAAAAAATGCGTGAGATTTCGCCAAGCTCAGGCACTAATACTAAATCGGGCGCAATAAGCGCGACAATCGGGCGTACACTCATACCACTTTTGGACGTTTGGATCGGCAATTGACCAAGTAGCTGGACTTTATTGGGTGGTAGCGCCGTCTCTTCGCAAGCCTCACGTAATGCGGTAACAACATTGTTACCATCACCAGCTTCATGCTTACCGCCTGCACAAGATACCTCGCCAGCATGGCTATTCATATGGGCAGCGCGGCGTGTCAATAGCAACTTAGGATGGCGTTCATGGGTGATGGCAACCAATACTGAGGCATCGGCAATGGGCGTCTGATATAGGCTGTCTAAAATACGAGTACGACGAGAGGTGCCACCAGCGTTGTACATTGCTGGACTGGTGACAGCATTTAATGTCTCATGCTGCACTCGCTCTGCCAATTTTCTAATAGTGGGATAACGAATAAAGTCTGGCACAGCGACTGACAATTCATCAAAACTTACAGACTGCGGGGGAAGTAACATTATAATTGCCTTGTATTTTTATCAGTATAAAGCTTTGTCACAATAAGATATTCATAAAAACAATAGTCATAAAACGATAGTTATCATCATCAAATCTATAAATTTATCATTAAATTATTTAATAATTGCTAGGGTGTGTCCTCATTTTAAAAATGGTGATAAAAATGAGGTAAATTGCAGTCAAACAAGGAACATAGTATTGAGGACATGCCCTAGAGCGTGTGCTAACTAAAAACCTAAAATAATGTCTCAATCTAGATTAGCGCAATCGCCTGTTTACTGCATGCTATTTATGTGACTGCCTATTTGTATCACAAGAATTAATTGAGAGCCTTTCTTTTATAGCAACAAACAACGACTCTGCGGTGAAATGATATAGTCAAGGAATTTTAGAATCGCTAAAAGGCGATCGACCGCAGATAGTACACTGAGTACATCTAGGACGGGTAACACGGTAGCGGTTTGAAAGTGCTCTGACTATACATTACTGTTATCATCATTCTGTGCGAAGAAAATATGTGCTATCTTAAGGTAATGGCTGCTATTTACGATCGTACGGCAGCATGACTGTTGCACCCTAAGTATAACGCTGCACACCCAAGCTATTACAGTGACACCCCATATCCTTTCTTATCATAATAACAAGGCAGTTTATATGCGCTATTGTCTACAATGTGGCCACGAGGCTGAACGTAAAATACCGGCTACCGATAATATCCCGCGTTTGGTCTGCCCAAATTGTGGCTATATTCACTACGAAAACCCAAAGGTCATCTGTGGCTCATTGGTCGTTCACAAGGGCCGAGTATTGCTATGCCGCCGAGCGATTGAGCCACAGTATGGCTTATGGACGATACCAGCAGGCTTTATGGAGAATGGCGAAACCATCGCTGATGGCGCGGCGCGTGAGAGTTTTGAAGAAGCCGAAGCGGTGGTGACCAACCCCCATTTATACTGCCTCTACGATATCCCTGATATTGGGCAAATTTATGCGATTTACTTGAACGATCTTAAAGATGGCGCTTATGGTATTGGCTCTGAGAGTCTTGATTGTGCGTTATTTAGTGAAGAAGACATTCCATGGGATAGCATCGCCTTTGAAGCGGTACGTCGCACGCTAACCAGTTACTTTGAAGATCGTAAGCAATTCGATAGCCATGATAAATTCCCTGTGCATCAAGATTATATTGGTAAAGACCAAAGCATTAAACGGTATTAATTGAGTGCCTAGGCACAAAAAAGCCAAGCTTAATGCTTGGCTTTTTTGCACTTTATGGTAAGTCTGACCACCTTAGCTTTTTATTTTACAAACCTCAAAACCAAGATCTTTCACCTTTTCTTCTTTGTCATAAGGCGCTAAGACTGCACGCACATGTTTTTGCCCTTGCAAATATTGCTTGGCAACGCGCTGTAAGTCAGCGACTGTCACAGCTAAAATTGACGCACGCATTTTACGCTGCCAGTCAGCACCGCGATGATGCAGGTCAGAAAAACATGCTTTGATCGCTTCGCCTGCTGGAGACCCCGGTTTGTCCATACCGGAGATAATACCCAAAATAGCTTCTTCCAATTGCTCATCGGTTTGCGGCTCATTTAATAACCACTCGATACTGGCATCAAAATGTGCGAAGGTCTCAGCACACTGCGGATCACGGTAGCTAAAGAACTTAAAGGCGCAAGCATTGGCATCGTAGCCCGCACCGCCACCATAAGCACCGCCGCGCTCACGGATGGCGCTATGCAAATAGCCATTGCGCAAGTAAGGCGCTAATACCATCAAGGCTACTGTGTCCGGATGATCAGCCGCTGGAACCGTATAGGCACTGGCATTGTGATAAACGTTGGTCGGCACCAACCATGCCAAGTCCTCAACATCGAGCGCGACACCACTTTCTAACGATTTGACAACGTCTTTCTCACCATTTAGTGCCGCATCAAGTTGCAACTCGGCAAATTCGCTTGGGATATTATCTTCGATACTAGCATCAGAGCTGCTTAGCTGCGCGGCAATACGTGGCGCTTGGCTGTCTTTCCAGCTATCGACAATCAAATTGCTTAAGCGTTCAGTTTGCTCGGCTTCACAGATGATGACGGCATGCTTAGGTAGGCTGATGAAACGTTGATGTAAATCCATCAAACTGGTGGCTAATTTATCCCACTGCGCATCATCATTGCTGGCATGGGTTAAAAAGTCCTTTAACGCATTCAATGCTGGCAGACCACTACGCACATACTCTAACTGCGCTTGACGACTCATACCACGACTGGCCGTTTGCATCGCATAAGCATGCCCTGAACCAGCAAGATTTGACTGCCAACCTGCTTGGCGCTGCTGCAGAATCTCTTTGATACGGTCATGCTCCGTAAAGACGCTGTGCTCCATCACTTCTTTAAGCAAATCAATCGCCTCAGGCTTGCGGTTTAGTGCGCGCGTTGCCACCACAAAATAACTGCTGATAGACTGGCTGTCATCGATATTGGTACGTTGGCTGATACGCGCTGTCACACCTGACGAATGCGCCGCTTGCTTGGCTTGCATCTCATGAGCGCTTAGCGAGTCGGTACCCAGCTCAGACAGTAAGCTCAAATAAATAGGCAGTAGCGGATGATTAATGACTTCATTGACGGGTAACTCGCTTGTACCTGCATTACCAATCGCATCGGTCAACGGCACAATCACTTGATAATAATACAAGCCATTGGTGCCTGCTTCATATTCAAATAAGATGCTGTCTTGGCCGCTCAAATTTACTTGTTTTTGCTTGCCTTGCTTAAAGCTGATATCCGTCGGTACGTCATCCAAGCCAACTTTTGGCAATAAGCTCAAATCATCTGGTGCTGCTTGACGCGCTGCCAAATCCAATGCTTGCTTATGCAAGATGGCTTTATCATCAGCAGTCAAATCCATGGCGATAGTGTCGAGACGTGTTTGCTCAGCTGCCGCTAAACGAGCCGTTTTTTCGCTGTCTGGTGTTAGGGTCACGCGCACGCGGTGCTTGTTATCCAGTAGATGTATTTTGATTAAGTTGGGCAACCATTGCTCGTCTTTTACTTGCTCACGCAGCCATTGTAGATGCTCGTCCACTTCCCACACATCGATTGGATTGCCATCATGAATGGCGGTACTAAAGCCTTCTAGCATGAGATTCAAACCATAAGGAATGCTATCGCCGCCGATATGACGCTGATCTATCTCAATCTGATGTAGGATGGTTTCAATCGTTTCGTCATCGACTGGTGAGCTGGCAACTTCGGTCAGCAAATCAATAATGCCCTGCTCGACTGCTTCGGCATGCTCTGGGTTTGAACCGCGCAGACCCGTATAAAAGACCATTTCATAATGACTGTCATCAAGCCCCAATAGCGGACTTGGTGCTTTGCCGAGTGGATGGCTGTCCAGATAAGCACGCAACGGCGAGCCTGCATGCTCAATCAACACACCTTCTAGTAGACGCAAAGCAAGGCGCTGCTTGGGGTCGGTAATAGATGGCAATAACCACGCCACAACATGATGGGTTTGGTCAGGGCCAGCTTCGTCAGCGGTATAAGTGTCGGTGGCGCTAATGGGTGCAGATAGACGTTTTTCTGGACGCGATACATGCTTCTTGCCCGCCTCAAACTGAATCAAGGCATCTTCATGGATTTTTGCCTGCGTCTCAGCGACAGGAATATTACCAAAACTCATAATCACACTGTTTGATGGGTGATAATGGCTTTGATGGAATTCGACCAGCTCATGATGGGTCAAGTCCGGAATATCAGCAGGCTCGCCGCCCGAATTATAATGGTACGTCGTCGTTGGGAAGAGATGATGGGCAACGGCATGATACAGCTGATCAATCTCGCCGCTCATAGCGCCTTTCATTTCATTAAAAACGATACCCTTAAATTGCGGCTTGTCATTTTCATCTAACTCAACACGAATACCTTCTTGAGCAAAATCAAGCGGATGAATATTCGGGAAAAATGACGCATCAAGATAAACGGCAAGCAAGTTAAAGTAATCATTTTTGTTTTGTGTGGCGTACGGATAAGCCGTCCAATCAGCAGCGGTCATCGCATTCATAAAGGTATTGAGCGAACGCTTAATCATCGAAAAGAACGGATCACGCACAGGGAATTTCTCAGAACCACATAAAGCCACATGTTCTAAGATGTGCGCTTCGCCTTTTGAGTCCATTGGCTGGGTGCGAAAGCCTACCAAAAATGCATTTTCATCACTCGGATGTGCTAAGTGATAATGCATCGCACCAGTCTTAACATGCTGACTGATCAGCACATCCATCGATAGTGCCTCAATATGACGATGCTCAATCAGCTCAAATGCGGAGTGCAATGTTAGGTCAGCGGTAAATGCGGTGTCAGTCATAGTTGTCCTTAGCTCATTATGTAGATAATGCCCTGCAGTTCAGGGTAAATAGAATGGTAACAATGTGCGTGATAAAATGATCATTAAAATTTAACGCTTAAAATTTTATCGGTTGTATGGTGGGTAAGCTATAGCAATGAAAAAATGGGTCTAGCGCTAATAGATGGGGCTAGCAGACAGAGAAGTCAAGGCATCATCCTAAGAAAGAGCAGCGCTGATATAGTCAAATCCATATAAATCCGCTACATCGTCATCCTCGCTAAGCATACTAATGTATAACTTGCGCTCGGTTTCCTTGTATCGAAATTATTTGAATCCAACTATAGTACAATTAGGAAGGGCAATACCTTAGCGCTTCAAAAGTATGCCGACATTACTTAACAGCAGTCATCAGTAGTGCTATAGTTAAGACTACTTGCTACGAGGAGCACCTCATGAGTTACCAACATATTTTACTGGTTACCGACTTGTTATCTGATGCCGACACAGTGGCGCAAAAAGCCAAACAAATCGTCGATAACCGTCCGGGTTCTAAGCTGTCTGTACTGCATATTGTCAAAGATACGATGGTTGGTTTTGGCTATGAGCTAGTACCCGCCTCTAGCTTATATGACCAGATTGACGATGAGCGTTGCCAAGAAGCACGAGCCAAGCTAGCACAATTTTTAGAGCGTAACGGCTTAACCGCCGTCAATGCCGAGGTGACCACGGCCATCTCTAGTAGCGAAGGTATCGTCAATTATTGTCACAAGCATGACGTTGATCTCTTGGTTATCGGTCGTCATGAGCGCCATGGTATCGTCGCATGGCTTAGTGGGGCAACAGCAGATAATATTTTGCCAAATGTACCCTGCGATAGCTTAGTCGTGAGACTGGATAAGCCTGTTAATAAATAAGCGCTCACCTTTCAATAAACAATGCTTAAGTGTAAAGGCGGCTTAGCTTTAATGAGTTAACTTGAGCCGCTTATATTACAAGCTAAACATAACATTTTATAAAACGTCCTATAGTCATGGCTATGGGACGTTTTTTATTATATGTCTCTAACCCTCATTCTGATGTCAAAATATCAATAAAGCTTTGCCAAATTGGGCTTTGATGGCGGGCTTTGTGCCACACTAGCCACCAAGTTCGCGACAAATCGATGCCTGCCACTTTTACTTGTACTAACTTACCGCTGACCAATTCTGCCTCAATCACGTGCTGTGATAGACAACCCAGCCCAATATCGGCACTGACCATATGCTTGATCGCCTCCGATTGCTGAATGGCCATGATGACTTCGGCATCGGGCATATGCTGTAATAATTGCTCATCGATAATTTGCCGAGTACCCGAACCTGCTTCTCGCACCAATAATGGTAATCGTGCCAGTTGTTCAATACTAAGCTCGTAGCAATTATCCACATCGTTATATGCTGCCATATCTGTCAGCCATTTGCTATCGCGTTTGGCAAAGACTATCAAGGTGTCCGTTCGCCATGCATGCTGCTCAATGACCTTAGTATCCGCAGGTCGCGGCATCCCTTCTACTAGCGCAATATCTATATTTAGCTGCTCGACCTCCGCGACTACCTCTTGGGTATTGGCGATATAAGTATTCACATTTGCATTTGGCAAGGCTTTATATAACTCAGCCAGCAACGGTGGCAATACATAGTTACCTATGGTCGTACTCGCGCCAATATGAATCTGTCCTGCTTGGTGCTTGTGATAATGTTCAAGCGTCAGTGACTGCCCCAAAATTGCTTGCGCTTGCACATAAATGGGATGGGCATTTGGATGCTGATTAAGCCTACGCCCAACGCGCTCAAACAATGGCATTTGCAGTCTAGATTCAAGCTCAGTCAGTGCGCTACTGACGGCTGACTGTGATAAATGCAGCGCTTCACTGGCACGGCTGGTGCTGCCTGTCTGATAAATACTCACAAATACCGCCAATTGTTTTAGCGTAATCTTCGGTAGCGTCTGCATCGCTTTTTTCATTAATTAATGACACCTTATGCCCGTCTTTTAGGACTAATTTTTTAATATCAATCTCTTGATATTGTTCTCTTTAATATAGCTTTTTAATACCAGATTCTTGCTATCAAACGATTAATACAATCCTATTAACCTAAAAAATCGATAGCTTGTATCTTATTAATCTGTTTTTATTATAAATCAGCTTATCTTATACTGTCTATTCATAAGTTTATGCTTATGTCGATTAGCAATAATAGGATAGGTCTATCATGCACGCTTTTACCCACTCAGTGAATCGTTACTTTCCAAACAATCGGCACTTAGCAGGATTGGTCGTGGTACTGGTCGGTAGTTTATTTTGTTTATGGCTCAATACTGGTCTAGACACTTGGTCGAACGGGCGCATCGTCGGACTGTCCTCTTTAACATTGGCAATTTTGCTCGGTATGGTCTTAGGCAATACGGTATACCCTAATTTCGCTGAGCAGCTAAATGCTGGTGTATGCTTTGCCAAAGGTCAAATATTGCGTCTAGCCATCATGTTTTATGGGTTTAAGCTAACCATGACCCAAGTTGCTAGCGTGGGTATGCCAGCGATTATGACGGATGCACTGGTACTGACATCGACCTTTCTATTGACCTATTGGCTGGGTACGAGATGGCTAAAAGTCGATAAAAAAACGACTATATTGATTGGTTCAGGCGCGAGTATTTGCGGGGCAGCCGCAGTGATTGCTGCAGAGCCAGTGGTCAAAGCAGAAGCGCATAAAGTTACTATCGCTGTGGCAACCGTCGTCGTCTTTGGCACTATTGCGATGCTGCTCTACCCATTTTTATATCATCTTGGTTGGTTGCAGCCTTGGCTAAATGCTCAACAATATGGCATCTATACTGGCTCGACCATACACGAAGTCGCGCAAGTCGTGGTCGCAGGTAACGCGATTAATCCTGAGGTTGGTAATACAGCCGTCGTGACTAAAATGATACGCGTCATGATGCTCGCCCCTTTTCTACTGATTTTGTCCTTTGCTTTGACCAAGGGTGACAATGATATTCATGGCGAAAAAATATCATTTGTAGACCGTGTTAAACAAGTCAATGTGCCATGGTTTGCCTTTATTTTTATTCTTATCGTCATACTGCACACATGGGTGCCGATGTCTGACAGCTTTGAGCAAAGTATGGTCATGTTTGATGATGTTTTGCTCACGATGGCGATGTTTGCACTGGGTTTGACGACTCATCTGAGCGCCATTAAGCAAGCTGGCGTTAAGCCACTGATCTTGGGTGCTATTATGTTTGCTTGGTTAATTATTGGTGGCGGTCTGATTAATATTGCCATTAGCTCTATCTGATAGATTCACCACACTCTTTAAAAAAAAGGCCTCCAACTATTTATAGTCGGAGGCCTTTTTGACATATAGTCAAAATATCCCAAAAACGCTACGATACTGCCGATATCAATTTTTTGTAGCCTCTGTCTGCACAGGCACAGCAAGCAAGAAAAATTGATATCAGCAGTGCGTGATGTATAGATATTACTTTTCACTGACTATATTATTTTATCTAATACTAAATTACAGACGAAAAAAAACGAACCCGAAGGTTCGCTTTTTTTTCATCTTGCTCTAAGTGTCTATAAAGACAGATTAGATAGCAACGATGTTATGGGCTTGTGGGCCTTTTTGACCTTGAGTTACAGTGAACTCAACTTCTTGGCCTTCAGCTAAGGTTTTGAAGCCTGAACCAGTGATTTCGCTGTAATGAGCAAAAACGTCTGCGCCAGTTTCTGGAGCGATAAAACCAAAGCCTTTAGCTTCGTTGAACCACTTAACTGTACCTTTTTGAGTATCTGACATATTGATAATCCTACTTTTTAATTTATTAATGGCCTAGTGACCGGTAACGCTTGCAAATAGCTACTGAACGATAAATATTAAAACGAAGGATTATAACTAATACTACGAGGTAATGATTTGGTGCAGAACTGCTCTTAAGCTTGGGCGTATTATAAGGGGTACATCCTAGTATCGCAAGTCTTATCTGACATTTCGTGTAACAAAGCCCTTTTATTAGTCATTTTTGGTTCAAATTGCAACGATTTTAGGCATTTGGCAAGCGGAACAAATACACCGCAACCCCACTACAAACAGTGGCTACCGCCCATGCCATCCACATTGTATCGGCTGGCAAGCGATAAAATAACATTGCCGTCGATATAGTCATCATTATCGTGGCTAACCACTTGGCATAGAGGGGTACGGCATGATTATTTTCCCAATCACGGACAAACTTACCAAAGTATTTGTGATTGATCAGCCAAAAATGAAAGCGTCGCGAGCTGCGTGCCCAGCACCCTGCTGCCAGTAGTATAAAAGGCGCAGTTGGCATCACGGGTAACAATACTCCTATAATACCCAATATAAAAAATATCCAACCCAGTATGACAAACGTCCAACGCACTGCGGGGCTTCTCGATTGATTGGTATTAGGTCTATAGTAAAAGGTTTTTTTATGATTGGTCATATAAGTAGTGTCATTCAACGATGTATCAGTTGGGGTAAGTAGCTACTGGTTTATAAAATAGCTACCTATATAAGTAGCTAAGCATGCGATATTGCTCAAAAACGTACAAGCGTAATTTTGCATCTTTATGTCGTTTTTTCTAAAAATATAACGACTGTACGGTACACAAAAACACTGTTTTTTAGTATATTTTTTAGTAGGTGAAAAATAAAAACTCAGGCATAATCTTCTTTTTTATTAATCGACATTTTTTAAGTGTTTCGGTATTTATAGGGATATTTATGACCAACCTTTTTATGGCTAAAGCGTTAACGGTATCTTTGGTAGCAGCGACTATGCTAGCGCTTAGTGGTTGCGCCACCACCACTAGCCCAGATTCACGTTTGGCCTATGATCAAACTCAAAAAGCATTGGCCAATCAGCCTGTTACTGTTTTAAGTGATGGTTGTTTGATTCGAGTTGAGATGGGCAAAAATGATATTTTATATCAGCAGTCTGATGCGACTTCTGTGGCCATGATGCACACAGTTAAAGAGGCATTGAGTCACAAAGGGCTCACGGTTGCTCGTACGACAGCGCCCTTTGTTTGTGGCATGCTAACCAAAGAAGCTGTAACCAAAATGGATATTGCCGCCACCGCAGGCGCTAAAGAGCAGCTCAACACAACCTATCCTCTATTAAGCGCGGGCAACAGTTTTGATACAGCGACCAATCAAGCCTACCTCACACTATTTAGCACTTTAAATAAAGCCAAGCGTCAAGAAATTGAAGCTGCAAAAGGGGCTAGTGTTGAGTTGGCATTAGATCAAGCCACACTAACCACCATTCAAAAGATGGAAGGGACTGACAAAGTATTTGTATCCATGGTGACTGGTTCTAAACCATCATTCGGCTATTCGATGGCAGTCGGTGTGACGACGGCTGTGGCGACCGCAGGAACCAGCTTCTCTGCACCGCAGCAAGGTCAGTTTCATCATCTATACTTACTGAATCTGAAAACCAATAAAATTGAATGGGGCAAAACTGCCGCATTTAACGGGCAAGTATTTAAAATGCCTGTGAACGAGCGTTTGGCCTATAAAGGTATTCTTGCGCCTCTATATGCTGAGTAGAACTGAATAAGCCACTAAATTTTTAGTCTAAAAAACCGCTGACCCTATAAGGTGAGCGGTTTTTTATGTAGTGATAATAGAATAATAAAATTATTGCTGCACGATATAGTCGATTCAATTTAAAAGTAGTACAAGGCAACCAAGTGTAGACGTATATTAAATACTTCAAGCGAGGTTAACGCAGTCATACTTTTATAGTGGAATGACTATACCAAGTTGCTTAGCTTCTTTTAGCCACGTTGGAAACTCTTCTAGCATGTTTTCATACAGTGCTTCTTCGCTGATGTCGTCCAAATCATCGAGTTCAAAAAAGTCGCAATTATCAATCACGCGCCCTGCCATGTCGTCTAGTTTTTTTAGGATGCCATAACCACGACCACCCAAGCCCACAAACTGCCAAAATATCGGTAATTTTGCCGCTTCCGTCATGACTCTCGTGATACCGCGATTGTCATTCACCCCGCCATCACTGATAAATAGCACGTAGACAGGCACATCCAAGCCGTCCTTTTGATAAAACTCTGTTACGGCTTTCATGACCTCTGCTTCGTTATTGATGCGCGGGCCAAGTGCCCATTTGCGCCAGCCGCCATGAGCGTTGTCAATGAAACCGTCATAATTGCTGAGCCCAATTTCACCCAAATACTGCGGATCTCGGGCAAACGCCCAGCAGTCTAGTGCTTGGTCGTCATCAAAGTTCACTGCCAATGGCAATATGCGGTTGACTACTTCTTGCACGCGGCCTTTTTTGTACTGTCTGTTCATTGAGCCTGAGGCATCTAACACCAACGCCACTTTTGCGGTTAATTGCTGCAATTGGCGCTTCTCAAGCGATATCGTGGCTTTTTTGGCGAGATTGACCAGCTTTGGCGCTTTGTCTAGCATGACCTTCTCTAGCGATGGTTTTGCTTGCACTGGCGTTACGGTTGCCTCTACTGTCGGGCTGCCCTCTTCTACATCGCCACCGAAATGCTGCACGATGGCGGCAAGTCCACCATTAAAGCCTTGCGCCACGTTAGATACTCGCCAAACACCACTCTTACGATAAAGCTGTATCAGCATACTGGCTTGCTGCTGGGCAAAGTCTGCTGCTTGATACTCTGCCTGCGCTTTTTGTGATTGCTGCCAAATGCCAATCTCTAACGATTGAATTTGATTAAGCGGGGTGTCGGCTGATAACACAAAAAACAAGCTGTCTATATTAGTCGCCAGTTTGGATAGATTGACTTCAAACTCGGCTTGGATGCCTTTACTCGCCGTTGGTTGCGACTCGTAATGGGTGAGCTTGATTTGCCCGCATGGTGAGGTTGGCTGATTATAAAACACCATGTAATCATCATTGATCAGTTTGCCCGCTGCGTCTAAGGCAAAACAGCTGATGTCCATCTCTATCGGGCTTTGACGAGTGAACTTAAGCGTGATGGGTGCGGTATCGTCAATAGCAAGGTTGCTTAGAGGCGAGCGTTGTCCGACGGTGAGATGGTTCATGGTGTTCCTCATTTAAAATTGGTACTACTTTTCTGTAAATAAAAGCTTAATGCTGAGTATTCCTTTTGACAGCAACAACTGTCTGCCAAATTAATACTCCAAACCATATAAAGAAAAGTAGACTTATAAACTCAAAGCCTTGTTTAGCTTCTAATAATTTATTAAAAGGAATAATCACCTTCGATCCTTCATTAGCATAATAAGTTACTGTATCAAACCAAAAGATAGCTCTATCACCTCCTATGAAACTCATTAAATCTAATGTCTTAACTACCCATTCGTTTTGATGTATAAGAAGATGAACATATAATGCTACAGATGCAAATAAGATTATTATCGGCCAAACATAATTATTTCCAAATCCAGATATTACATAGTTAGCATCTAAAACAAGCCTTCTAAAAGGATTTTTTATCCACTTTGTTTCCTTTCTATACTCTCTCATTTCATAAGTAAAAAAACGATTTGCTTCTATTTTATTATTATTTTTTTCGAAAGAATTTTTTACTATTCTGAGCGTTTCTCTATCTGTTCCTTTTAAATTAATATCGGTATTTAAAAAGTTAGGTTCTTGTTTTAAATTTGCTGTCGAAAAATCCAATCCTGATGGAAATTTAGTATTTCTGAAATTAGAAAAATCTTTAAATGTAGTATATTCAAAGATAGTCTTATTTACTTCCAAACCATTACTAAAATTTACTTTTTCAAAAGCTGCGAAATCTTTAAAAATACTTTTAAAGAAATAAGCCCTATGAAATTTACTTTCAAAAGCATCAAAAATACCTGTGACATTAGAATTTTTAAAGTTGAAAATATTAGCATTTCTATTTTTAATCTCAAATTTTGACTCGAATTTGGTATCTATTATGTCTAGATCCTTAATTTCCAGATCATCAGATTCATATTCGCAACTATATCCTTTAAGCTTGTTTAAGTAATCATAATTAAACCCATTTAATTTAAATTCAAGCTCAAAAATACATTTAGATATGATTATTTTTTCAAATCCATGATGATTTTTTATTTTTTTAAACTCATTTTTAAATTGAGATTTATCTGCATTAGTACTCAAACTCTTAAATAAACTTATAGGATCTGGGAAAATAAAGAGATTTCTTTTAAATGTTAAATTCTGAATAGTCAATTTTTTCGAGAAATTACATTCATAAAACAAATTACATAATATTTCTTTATTATTACCTGAGGGAATGACACTGACGTCACCATTAAAATTGCAATTTATGTATCGGTATCTATCACCTGAATTATTTTTAGAAAATGGATTAATAGTGAAATTATTTTCAAAATTACAATCTTTAAAATAAGTATTATTATTTATATCAAAATACTCTGATTCAAAATAGCAGTTTATTAAATCTATTCTGCCTAATCTCCATAATATTTCACGACTTTCACTATTAAGAAACTTTATATCGTTATCATAAGGTAACTTAATATTTTCTACCGTTATATTTATCTCTGCTAGTCTTTCGCTTAAACTAACAGAAACTCCTGTGTACTCTCCTATATCTAGATAAACTTGAAGCTCAGTAACATCTTCGTCAAACTTGTAAGCCTCCTCCTCACTTTCACACTCTAACCGTAGCTCTCCAAGCTTAATAAAAACTGCTTCTGCTATATATCCTGCTAGCAATTTAGAAAATTTCATTAGATAATTATGATAGTCATTCTTACAACCTGATTCATATTCATTGAGTAGTTTCGATGCTTCATTACTGAAGTTAATAGACTTACTTTGCATATCGTGAAACTCTCTATTAAACCTAAAGTGGTTTATACTTAAATATTAAAAGGTAATAAAATTCACAATTATTAACCAGTATCATAAAAATAATAGAATATCTAGTGGTCAGAAAATAAAAAGCCTAAAATCAAGCATAAAAATTAGGTTAACTCTATCCTTAAAACAACCATTATAAACATGGAAGCATTACATCATAACCAAATTATAATTAAATGCTGTTTAAGACCGACTATAGCAGATACACCTGCTTGAGCACGATATTATGGTGACTTAGCTAGAAGTATTATTAAGGCTACAGGTGCGCTAATGGCTATTTATCACGGCCATTTTTCAAGTAAGATAGTAGCTAAAAGCGGAAAATGCTACGACGCTTTCAACTGATCTTTTAACTCAGGAAAATTCGCTTTTTCAGCATTGATCATTTATGCAGGTGCTTTACTAACGATACTTTTACAGTTTATATAGATATATTCGAGTTCATATTAATAGACTGTAAATAATAGCACACAAATATTCAGTATTTATTAGTAATAAGAGCTATTCAGAGAACTAACCAGTAAGCAATAAAAAACGCCATCACAATTGTGACAGCGTTTTTTATTGCTATAACTATTTACAACTTAGTTACAACGCCCTCAACTCCACCATCTGCGCTGTCATCGCGGTCAACTGCCCTTCTAGCTCAGCCAGTTTTGCCTTCTCAGCATCGACCACTTCCGCAGGTGCTTTACTGACAAAGCCTTCGTTACCTAGCTTACGCGCGATACCTTCGGATTGACCTTTCAACTTATCATACGACTTACCTAAGCGTGCCAGCTCAGCCGTTGGATCAATTAGACCTTTCATCGGTACGAGTACACGTAGCTGACCGACCATACTTGATGATGACAATGGTACTTCATCGCCTTCTTTTAGGATGGTTAAGCTATCGACTTTGGCAAGCGCTTTAAACTGATTAGCGATACGTGATAGACGCTCGTCTTCTGCTAGCGAAATATTTTGTAGTAGCACTGGCAGACGTACGGCATTGCCCAGTTTCATCTCACCACGGATGTTACGGACGCTAGCGATTAGCTCCTGTAGCCACGCCATATCCGCCTCAACTTGCTCACTGATTTGTGCCTCATCCGTTTTTGGATAGTCAGCGACCACGATGCTATCGGTATTTTTACGACCCAGTAGTGGTGCGACCGTCTGCCAGATTTGCTCGGTCAGATACGGCATGATTGGATGGCTAAAGCGTAGCGCCGTCTCTAGCACATGTAGCAATACATAGCGGATTTGCGCTTTGCGCTCGTCAGACACCGAGTCATCATTTAGACTGGCTTTGGCAAGCTCAACGTACCAATCACAGTACTCGTTCCAGATAAACTCATAGATATCTTGGCTGACCATATCGAGACGATACTGGGCGAAATGCTGATGGATATCGGCAACGGTAGAGTTCAGACGACTCATGATCCATTTTTCTGGCAATTCCCATACGTCAGGATTCGCGGCTTGATCGATAGGCTTGGCAGCACCTTCGCTATCGACACAGTTCATGAGTACAAAACGGCTGGCGTTCCAGATTTTATTACAGAAGTTACGATAGCCCTCGACACGCTTTAGATCAAAGTTGATATCGCGACCGGTACTGGCAAGGGATGTAAAGGTAAAGCGCAGTGCATCCGTACCAAAGGCTGGGATACCTTCTGGGAACTCTTTACGCGTTTGCTTTTCGATTTTGGCCGCATCTTTTGGATTCATCATATTGCTGGTGCGCTTTTCTACCAATGCTTCCAGATCAATACCGTCGATTAGGTCAATCGGATCTAAGACGTTACCTTTCGATTTTGACATTTTTTGACCATTGCCATCACGCACCAGACCATGCACATAGACGGTCTTAAACGGTACTTGCGGCGTGCCGTCTTCGTTTTTCACGAAGTGCATGGTCATCATGATCATGCGGGCAACCCAAAAGAAGATAATGTCAAAACCTGTCACGAGCACGCTGGTTGGGTGAAAGGTGTCCATCACGCGTGGATCAGCGTTGACGTCTGCCCAGTCAAGCGTACTGAACGTCCATAGACCAGAGCTGAACCACGTATCGAGCACGTCATTATCTTGGCGCAATACGATATCATCGCTTAGATTGTACTTGCTACGCACTTCGGCTTCGTCACGGGCGACATAGATTTCACCCGTCGCATCGTCATACCATGCAGGGATACGATGTCCCCACCAGAGCTGACGGCTGATACACCAGTCTTGCAGATCGGTCATCCACGACATATACATGTTTTTGTACTGTGCAGGGACGAACTCGATGCTGCCGTCTTCTACTGCGTCAATCGCAGGCTTGGCAAGCTCTTTGACCGCAACATACCACTGATCGGTCAACCACGGCTCAACGATCGTACCGCCACGCTCAGCACGCGGGGCTTTTAGTGCGTAGTCTTCGATGTCTTCTAGCCAGCCCTGCTCGCCTGCTTGCTCCACAAGGAACTTACGCGCGGCAAAACGCTCAAGTCCTGCATAGTCACTTGGCGTAGTCTCTAACTCTGGCTCACGCGTTTGCAAGTCAGGATAGACTTCCATCGATGCTAAGATATTGGCGCGCTCATCGAGGATGTTAATCAATGGCAAGTTATGACGACGACCCAATTCATAATCGTTAAAATCATGCGCTGGGGTGATTTTCACGCAGCCAGTACCGAAGTCTTTTTCGACATAATCATCAGCG
Source organism: Psychrobacter sp. K31L (assembly GCF_017942195.1). NCBI lineage: Bacteria > Pseudomonadati > Pseudomonadota > Gammaproteobacteria > Moraxellales > Moraxellaceae > Psychrobacter > Psychrobacter sp. K31L. Next base: position 516,138 of record NZ_JAGKSC010000002.1, read on the forward strand.
ACGATAGGCACGACACGACCAGTGATTGGCAAAGTAATGGTTTTGCCGACCAAATGCGCGTAACGCTCATCGCTCGGATTGACAGCGACAGCGGTATCACCAAGGAGCGTTTCAGGACGCGTGGTTGCGACGACTAGATAGTTTTTACCATCTTGAGTCGTTAGGTCTGCATCCGTGAAATGATAGCGGAAATGCCACAAGCTGCCTTTCTCGTCGTGGTTTTCCACTTCTAGATCAGATAATGCCGTTTGGAACTTAGGATCCCAGTTGACCAAACGCTTACCACGATAAATCAAACCATCGTCGAACAGGCGTACGAACACTTCTTTTACCGCATTAGACAGACCGTCATCCATGGTAAAGCGCTCACGTGACCAGTCAACCGAGCTGCCCAAACGGCGAATTTGGCTAGTGATATTACCGCCCGACTCTTCTTTCCATTCCCATACTTTATCGATGAAATCTTCACGGGTCATATCACGGCGTTTGATACCTTGTGCTTCTAAGCGACGCTCAACAACCATCTGGGTGGCGATACCTGCATGATCCGTACCTGGCTGCCATAGCGTATTGTCCCCATCCATGCGGTGATAACGCGTGAGCGCATCCATGATCGCGTTGTTAAAACCATGTCCCATATGTAGTGAGCCAGTGACGTTCGGCGGTGGTAGTGCGATAGAAAATGACTCGTCTTTGTCAAAAGTCGGCTGAAAATAGCCACTGTCTTCCCAGCCTTGATACATACCCGCTTCGACTTCCGCAGGATTATAGGCATTCTCTAATTGGCTTAAGGCGGCTTGAATAGATTGGGTTAAATTATTTTTGCTATTAGGGTTACTCATAAGGCTCTCAGACTAAAACGTAAATGGATTAAATAAATAGTAAGCAAAAGTATGGTTATCGCTGAATTCATACAATTAACCAACGCAAGCTGGGTTCAGGCATAGCGCTAACGCTGGATAATAATAGGTGATTCGAGCAAACAAAAAAGTTAGTAGGATGATTTTATCTTATATGGGCAGATTTTGTTAGTATCGAATGCTTTTTCGATACTTGCAGTCGTTATGGCCTTACTGTAACTTATTAAAATAAGCTTTTTTGCATTGCAGCAACATAGCAACGGCTATGACGTTGACACTGGTTTGACCGTTATTTTTATATCCTTCACTCACCGCTCCTCTTATATAAGTTTACTGTCATGCCTAATACTAAAGACAATTCTAATAAAAATAATGATCCGAGTTCGACAGCTAGTATTCACGCGGCGCAGAGTAGTGACAATGCCGATGAGAAGGACAATAACGAGGCGTTAGAAGTGGCTACTGGAACCAATCAGGATGGCGCTCAAAATGAAAGCCAAGATGGCTCTGAAGACGCAAACCAAAATGAAGGTTTGCCCAAAGGTGACGCCATAAAAGATGAAGACTTGCCAAAAGAGATCAGTGACGAAGATAAAGAAACCATCAAAGAAGTGGCCAGCGATGACAACTTAAGCGAGCCAAAAAGTTATGCCAGCATCTTAGTCGAGCAAGTCATCGATGCCAAAGAAACCTTTAATCGCTCGCTTGGCTCGTTATTTACCAGTGCCTTTACTGCAGGATTGGAGATTGGTATTAGCCTGTTTATGATTTTGTCCGCATTCGCCCTATTGACCGATGTAATGCCCAATCAATATGCCATGGTGCTGGCGTCATTACTTTATCCGATTGGCTTTATTATCGTCGTCATTGGTCAGTCGCTATTGTTCACTGAACAAACGTCTCTGCTGAGCCTACCAGTACTCAATGGTATCGAACCATTAAACAAACTCATGCGGCTTTGGGGGATTGTCATCGCTGGCAATATCGTTGGCGGCTGTTTATTTGCAGCGTTGATGATCGGTTTGGGTTTGCATATGCATCTGTTTGACGTCAGCGATATCGATGCCTATTCCGAGCATGTTTTAGGATTTGAATGGTGGGTCATATTTGGTAGCGCGGTACTAGCAGGTTGGATGATGGGCGTTGCTGCGTGGCTTGTCACCTCGGCACGCGACACCCTTAGCCGTATCGTGCTGGTCTCGTTAATCACAGGCAGTATTGGCTTTTTGGGTTTGCATCATAGTATCGTGGGTAATATTGAGGTGTTTTCTGCTCTACTCTATGGCAATACCGTCAGTTTTTGGCGGTACTTGATATTTTTAGTGGTGGTGATATTGGGCAATACCGTCGGTGGCGTGGTATTTGTCGCGGTTCTCAAAAACCGTACTTTCTTATTTGATGTCGCCAAAGTTAAGCAGCAAAATAAAGACAACCAAATAGCGAGGATGGATAGACGACATCGCTAGAGCAATCAAATGACTATCAAATCATAACGCCTCTGATTCGCACAAACATATGCCAGCGCAGACTCATTATTTAAGAGTGTGCGCTGGCAATATTTTATGAGTAATCAATAGTGACGACACATTTAGAGCATACGTGCAGCCAAAACACCTTTCTCAATTTCCGTCTTCTTCATCTTATTATATTTTGCGCTAAATATTCGCACCAAAATACCTGCTGTCAAGAACATGACTAACGTATAGATAGCTGGTGTCATCGACATGTCGTAATTAGACAATAGCGTGAGCGCCATAAATATAGATAAGGTGCTGTTTTGCAAGCCGACTTCCATAGTGATGGACGTTCGCTGTGCTAGGTTTAAGCCCAACCATTTACTGCTATAGTAACCAAGCGCCATGGTTGACAGGTTTAGTAGCAACGATACTGGTCCGGTAGCGATAAGGGCCTCAACGATGATATCTCTTTGTACATAACTCAAAAACACCACTAAGAATGTCAAAAACGTCACGCCAAAACGAGAGACTATGACTTGTGAGCTATCAGCAACCCTTGGCGCAAAGCGTTTGATCAGCATACCAATACTAATAGGCAGAATGGTGATGACGAATAAAGAAATCATGGTCTTTATAATCGGCAGTTGAAACTCGCTCCCAGCACCCATAAAGTGAATCAGTGAAAAACTCAGGACAACAGGGATACTAAATACCGTGACGACACTAGCAATGGCCGTCATAGTGACTGATAACGCTACATCGCCTTTGGCAAGGAAGGTAAATAGGTTGGAAGTGGTGCCACCTGGACAGAGCACGAGTAACATGACCCCTACCGCATACTCAGGTCGCAACGGCATGATATTTGCCAGTGCAAAACCAATAATCGGTAATAAGATAAGCTGATTGAGCAAGCCAATACTGACCGCTTTTGGGTATTTCAAAACACGTTTAAAGTCGTTGGTAATGAGGGTCATACCCATGCCCATCATAATCAAAAATAGGCAAAGGGGAATAACGACTGAGTTTACTAAGGTAACTATTTCAAGATTTTCCATAACTACATCCATGTAGATAAGACCTGTCTATAGGTCGACACACAGCGCTTGTCCTTAATGCACTTGATCAAAGCACTTAATGGCTAGGTTGCTGTAGAATTTATAACGATATTTTTCACGCTAGCGGTATAAGCCAATCCTGCTAATACACGTACACCAGCATATCGAACGATAAAATTAAGTATAGCGTTGTCGCGTGCTCATAACTTACATCATTCCGTTACTCCCCGGTCAATAATGGGCTTTTGTAATGGAATATAGGTTTGAGGTATTTACGCTGATAGATGTAAATATAAATTTTAGGATGGCATGCTTACGATGGCATTGAAGAAACAAGCATTGATGACTGTCCGAAGAGCTATAGAAACTTACAGATAATTAGGGGTTGGCTGAGCTATTTGTGGTGGTCAGTTGCTGTGTCGATATCGACCACTGCTGTGCCATAGGCAATGGCTTCGACCATGCTGCCCAATTGATTGATACTAGTGACTTCAAGACGTAAACCATAGATATGATTGTAGCCTTTGGCCTGTGCCTGCGTGCGCATACGGACGATAGCCTCACGCCTTGCGCGATCTAGCAACGTCTCATAGGTGGTTAAGTTTTTGCCAAATAAACTCAGTACCCGAGCGATAATCATCTTAAAGTAATCTTGGGCAATCACCACACTGCCCAGCACCAGCTCACCTTTACTATCGGCTGCCAGCTTGGGGTAATAAAAGCGCTCGCTTGAGACCACGATGTGACCCAAGGTTTGCTCTGCGATACTGAGCTGTGCTAAGTGTTGGCGCTCATGACGCGATCCAAAGAACCACCCCACCACGAATAATATAATAAGCGGCGCGTAGTTAATGAGGAATTGAGTAATAGAATTATTCATGGCACGTCTCTTATCATAAAAAAGCTTTAGTGTTTTAAAACTTAATTAACTAACCAAAAGGATTGAAACGTGGTAAATCGTCCGCTGGAGTTGGCGGTTGTGTTTGCGGATTTTGAGTAGGTGCATTTTGAATAGGTGGAGTGTGACCAGATGGGTACTGTGGCGGTGATGCAGGCTGCTGTTGCACAGGTACTGCTTTGACCGCAGTACCATAGACAAACAGCTCAGAAGCACCTTGCGCGATGCTAGAGGTCGAAAATCGCAGACCAACGACGGCATCAGCCCCTAGCGCTTCGGCCTTTACAATCATGCGATCTATTGCCTCTTGGCGTGACTCTTCTAGCAGCTCAGTATAGGCAGTCAGCTCGCCGCCAACGATGTTTTTTAGACTGGCGAACAAATCCTTACCGACATGCTTTGAGCGTACCGTACTGCCGTACACAACGTCTAGGCGTTCGGTAATTTGATAATTGGGTAAGTGCTCAAGATTGGAGAGTTGCACAGTCATAGTACGACCTTATCGGTGACTTATAAAAATAATTCAGCTAGAAATGGTCAGCGTTAATCAACATTGATAAAGAATAATGGCAGACCACATTGCTGCGAACAAACCACATTATTAATGGCAATCAACACTGCCTATAAAAACTGTCTATAAAAGACTAATCATTGGTATGGAACAATAAAAATAGCTCAGTCAAATTGCCTTCGATGCTATTGGCCATCTGTACCATTTTGTCTTCATCTTTACGCATCTCAGATAGCTCTGGATCTTCATCATCGATGCCGCTAAGCACAATCATTGGTAAGGTCAGTACTGCCACGTCTTCTGCAGTGTCTTGATCTTCAAACCAATCACTGGCTTCATCACCATACATGGCATCGACAAAGCCGATTGACCAAGCAACGATGTCTGACTCGTCTGAAAAATCAACAGCCACTTCTTCGTCGCCAGCACCTTCACCAAACGGTAGCTCGATAGGTGTCTCATTTTTTAGTTCAGCGATGATAGAGTCGCGCCAGCGCTTAATGCCATCGATGACATTTTCTGGAATCTCACTAGCATGACCTTCAAATAGCGCATCCATCCAATTAGGCAATGGACGACCGATGACTGTCGCTGTCAGAAAACCATGCGCGGCGACACTATCGAGCACAAACTGGCTCTCTTGATTGTCCAAATAATCTAGTAATTCATCAAAACTTAGTTGGTTACTCATGATGTAATAATCCTTGAAAGATGGATTGCGTCAGTCACCACAAACGACCGATTAAATGTCTGATGGTGAATAAGAAGGGGATAGCAGTTGCATGGATGACACACCTAAAACCAAACAACCTTTATAAAATAAATTTATTGAATATAGCGAGGGCGTGTCATCATTTAGATTGTGAGGCTTAAAATGAGGAAAATTGTAGCCAAACAAGAAAGAAATTGCCGTAAATATGAACCTATTGACAAGATTTCTGACGACGTTTGGCAAAATTTAACCATTTAAGACCACTAAATGTATCCATGTGCTAATTGATGGCACGCCCTAAGTGGCACAGCAATCATTAAAATCTAAAACCAAGCGTTCAAAACCAAGCATTAAAAACCAAAATATGGTGCAGCCAGCTTAGCACAATTCAGTCACGATCAACCCCTAAGGCATTGGCTTAGTTTGGTTTACTTGGCCTACTTTAATCGTATCATCTGCTTGGCTAACCTAACAGGATCGTTAACTTAAGTCTAAATCCTAAAAATCATCATCCCAGTCATCGCCATCTTCATCGAAGTTATCTAGATCGTCAAGATCGTCTTTTAACTCTTTAGCCAAACGCTTTTCTTCTAGCAAATTATCGATTAGTCGACGCTTCTCAAGACTACTTAGGCGCGTACGCACACTAGTCTCAGCCTCTTCTACCATCTTTGCATCATCATCGTCGACAAAATCATCATCAAAATCGTCGTCAATATCAGCGTCACTCATGACAAACTCCTATCATTTTTTGGCAAGTGTATTAAAAATACGTGAATATATATATGCCTTATAAAGTCTCTACTGGGCATTGTCAATCCTTTTTATCACTATGCCCTATTTAGCAACAAACACAAGAACAATCGTAAAGGCTATCTCGCAGGCAATTGTAGAGAGAGTGGCAGCATTAATAGCGATGAAGCATATTACTCATCCGTTTCTTCAATCATCAGAACTGCGTTACGGACATCTGCCAAACGCTGAATCATCGAGTCATTGCCACCATCAAATATCGCGCACTCACGCTCATAGACAGTTGTCGGACGCATGATGCTGTGCACTTGAACATGGTTGCTGATTTGTTTGAGTCCAGCATTAGGCAGCAATATCAACATCTGCTCTTTTTTGCCCACGCTTTGTAACAGTTGGGTCATGGCATCGGCTTGGGCATCATCACTCACCCCAGCTTTGGCTGACAAGGCAAAACGCGACAGTTCAATATGCTTGTCGTGGATGATCTTGTTGAGCATCAGGTAGAGCTTGCCAAGCATCACGCCTGCTAGCGCGACTTTGGCATGGCTATTATCCGCTTTGAGCACCGCACAGGCACCGCTTTCGTCAAAGCGTGGTTCATTCATCGCACTCACACCCATCAACAGTGGTTGTTTGAGTAGTTCGGTTATTGCCTGATTGAGTAGCTGCGTACATAGCGCAAGGTAAGGCAAGCGCTGGGAAGGCGCTAGGCGCTCAAGCATATTAAATTCGTCATGAAATACGATTTGGACACTGACCGTGTCAACTGCGCGTGTAGCGGATAATTTAGCGGTAGATAACTGAGAGGTACTGCCATTGACTTTATGAGTGCCATTATCACTGCTGCGCCCATCGTTTTGCGTTGCGTTGGTGGCCTGATCATCTGTACGATATTCAGAGGTATTGTCAGCATTAAGACCAGTGTCTTCCGTCGTCGCGTCTTGATTCTGCTGCGCCCTTAGATAGGCATTGACTTCATTATGGACGTCAATTTTGCGGGTATTTGTATTTTTATCATTGGTTTCAGCAGTCACTTGATTATCATCAAGATTACGACCTTCATTTTTACTGCTACTGTTTCTAGTGCTACTGTTTCTAGTATTGTCATTCTCGTTATCGGCTGAGCGCTTGTCATTTGAACCATTCGCATCATCCGCATAGCCACGATCATTCTCGCGAGCATTCTCACGATAGTCACTGCGTTGATCAACCTGCCGATATTGCTCGCGATATAAATCTTCGACATCACGGCTGAGCGCATTGATTTGCTCTTTAGTAGGACGAGCCAGATAACCATAAATCAGCCAAAGCAATAAATGCAGCAGCATAGTACCGATGACAAACGGCCATTGCATAGCGATAATCTCGCCCTTGCTAATATCTTTTAATGTCAACGACACACTGCCAATCACCGCATCGCCATTGGTGGCGATCTGACGAATGGTATCGCCTTGCTGCATTGGCGCATTGCCAACAGGCACCAAGATGTCGTCGTTGTTGTCTTTAATCAGTATCCGTGTGACGTCTTGCTCGCTGGTATAGCGATTGGCAATAACGCTGAGACTGACACGGTCTTTGTTTTCTAAAGACAACCTTGCCTCATCAATCAGCTGGGCGACCATCTGCTCGCCTTTTAACGCACGACTTTTGCTCAGCTGTTGGTCGGTACTGATGACCAATAATAGAGTCTGCAAACAAAAACTAACCAGAAGAATAATGGCAAACAACCCTTGCCGCGGCGCTAAATACGTCATGATATGGTAAACTTTTTTGGAGAAGAGAAATTAAAAAACGAGGCTACTGCTCATTTTTTGGCTAATTTTTAGAAAATTGTGATGCGTGCATATTGATAGAGCGTTACTGAAACCAATCACCATTATTTAAACTACTATGACGGCAAATAGCTCTCGCCCATCGGACTAAACTTAACTCATGATAGTATCGCAATCTGCATCATTAACACCGCTGCTGTCTTTGCCACAACATCGTTACCAAGTGGTCAGTTTATCTCATCTACTATATCACCATAATAAGCCTTATAGCGTTAGTCGCTTTATAAATTTATCATGATAACTTTATCGCATTTGAGCAGTTTTTGCGCCCTGACAGGCAATTTTAGACACCTGCGATACTTTGCGCGTCATCTATAGGCGCTGCTCAGTAAAACTGTTATTATTCCCAATCTTATATGAGCATACAAGGGACAATTGAGCCATGCCAAAAAATACCTCTTATTCGTTACCAAAAGACAGCAAAGCATGGCAACAAGCCGTCGATTCTATTGCGGCATTATTACCTGATGATACCAATTTGCAAGATTTTGATGCGCTACAGTCGCTGCCTGTTTTTGCACTCATCGTAGTGCTGCCGACTCAAGTGTCAGCAATGGATATTCATCGATATATTCAGTCGTGGGTCGATGAGCAACCAAGCTGGCATTTGGTAACCGTCGCCGAAGACACCGATGCAAGCTTTGTCAATATCACGGTTTCTGATACAGAACCGATGGCAGCAGATGCGCAACGTCTTCCCTTTACCCATGCGCAAGTATTCCGCTATCTACTGGTGCCAGTAACCGACACGCTCATGCACCCTGGCAAGAAGACAGCGGCGGCTCATATCATCGATGATCAATTGACCACGCGCTTGCGTCATGACTTGACCGAGCAATATAAAAACACGCACAGCGCGGATATTGCGGACGACTTAAACGTCGTTGACTGCCATATTTTATCTGTCGGTCATATGCTGCGTACCCACAAGCTTGCCTGCTTTGATATGGACTCAACGTTGATTGAACAAGAAGTCATCGTAGAACTGGCAAAAACAGCGGGAATTGGTGAAGAAGTCGAAGCCATCACTGAGGCGGCCATGCGCGGTGAGATTGATTTTGATGAGTCGTTCGCGCAGCGTGTGGCGTTATTAAAAGGTATCTCAACGGATGTGCTCGATGATATATGCAGCCGCTTAACGCTATCTGTGGGCGCTCGCACTACCATCAGCGCACTAAAAGCCTTGGGCTATCATACGGTATTGGTGTCTGGCGGCTTTACTTATTTTGCCCAGTATATTGCTGAGCAGCTCGGTATTGATGAAGTCCATGCCAATGCATTAGACATTGACGAAGGTGAAGTCACTGGTCATGTACAATTACCCATCGTTAATGGCGCCAAAAAGGCGGCTATCGTCGAACATACTGCTGAGCGTTTGGGTATCGAGATGTCACAAGTGGTCTGTATCGGTGACGGTGCCAATGATTTGCCGATGATGGCGATTGCTGACTTGGGGGTCGCGTATCATGCTAAGCCTATTGTGCAAGCACGTGCCGATGCAGCGATTAATGTGACTGGTCTAGAAGGCGTGCTCTACGCGCTTGGCTATCCCGCACTTGCTCCTACTGAGTAATGTCTAAACGCTGGACACACTATAAAAAGCTAGGTTAATGTCTTTGTCATTAGGGTCTGTTGAACATTCAAATATTAGGACTGCTGATCGCTAAAATCGTCCCAAACTAGGCGTAAACCGACGATAATGTCGAGACCTTAGCTAGGTTTACAACAACGTTTGGGGTGATTTTAGTATCAGCCTTTCAGGGCAGGGCTATTTTTTGCCAATACATGGAGAAATTGTCTAACCTAGAATAACTAGGCGTCAAAAATTTCACTGCGTATTGTCTAAAAAATAGCCACTGCCAGTACCACATTTGAATATTCAACAGACCCTAATCTGGCTTTTATATTTATAGTTTTTATATTTTGTTGCCGCTGACTCTGGCGCTATTTTAATAACACCATTTGAACCTTACTGCCTGAGCATAACTTTAGTCTAACTCATGACTTTAATCTAAATATTGGCACTCATCTTCAACGCTCATCTTAAATCACTCAAGGACTGTCCATGACGGCACCCCAATCACCCAAACCAAGCGAGTCGTCAGTGCCGCAACCATTAGATACCAGTGTGACTACTACTGACAGTCCAAAGCAGCTGTTAGGCGTCTACTTCAAAGGTATGGCCATGGGCGCGGCTGATATCGTGCCTGGTGTCTCTGGCGGTACTATTGCATTGATTGCAGGTATTTACGAACGTTTGATTAATGCGCTTAGTAGCATTGGCCCCCATCTGTGGCAGATATTCCGCCAAGAAGGTGGTATCAAAGGTCTAGTTGCGGTTTGGCGACAAGTGGATGCCACTTTTTTATTATGTCTGCTACTCGGTATTGCCACCAGTTTTCTGACCTTGGCTGGTATGATCAAGCATCTACTGGACAATGAGCCATTACTGATTTGGTCATTCTTTTTTGGGCTGGTTGTCGCAACCGTATTTATTTTATTAAGCGAAATTAAGCGCTGGAACATAGGACGAGCAGTACTGTTTATCATTGGAATAGTAACAGCTGTTACTATCAGTAGCTTGCCTTTACTGACCACCACTCCAAGCTTACCCTATCTGTTTTTTGCCGGAGCCATTGCTATTTGTGCGATGATTTTACCGGGTATTTCAGGGTCGTTTATCTTACTGTTGATGGGAGCATATGATACGGTATTAGAGGCTGTCCATACTCATAATTTCACCGTCATTTTTACTGTTATAGCGGGTATGGCAACGGGATTGTTATTATTTACTCGTGCGCTTAAATGGTTATTGTCTCGCTATTATCAAGCTACATTAGCCTTGCTCACAGGCTTTATCGCCGGATCTTTGGTTAAAGTCTGGCCGTGGAAAGTCGACGCCTTAGGTTCTCTAAATAGCGAGGCGATCACCAATGTCATGCCATGGCAATATCCTACTGGCCCGCACTGGTTAAGCACAGTCGGACTTATGCTACTCGGTGCTATTTTGGTGTCGCTATTGTCTTGGTGGGGCAACCGTACCAATCGAGCTTAGCCCTGCCTCAAGCTTGTATTAATCTCATCTAGAATTAGCAAAACCTTCTCGTCGTTCCCAATAAAAAGCGCCCATTCTTGCGGCGCTTTTTCTAGCAACTCCCTACGCTAAATGGTCAAAATCATTCAAAAAACCAAACGTCAACGGTTGTCGCAAAGTCGCCTACACCCTCTTCAGCTTTGTTCAATAACCTTTCATAATAGACTCATTGGAATTCACCTTATGAATAGCGAGATGAATGATGTTACTGACTATTTTTTCTTTTATCGGTGTTGATGCGTGGAGCAGCGCGGCATGGCTTGGTTATGGGGTGCTAGCAGGTGTGGTCGTGGCACTTGCTCTCTCATCGCATCGTTGGCTCTTGCTATATCTGTTTGGCGGCATGGTCTACTGGCTGAGCGTCGAAGTTATCCAAAATATCTTGTCAGGTCGCCCTACACTATCAGAGCTTTCAGAATGGCACAGCTACGTCATCGCTATGGGAATAAGCTGGCTACCTTTGGCGGTCTGGGTGCTGTATCGGGCATTACGCTACGATGATGTGAGTCAGTCGGTCAGTCAGCAGCGCGAGTTGGAAGCGGCTCGCTATGTCGAGCACACACCTGTCTACGACGACGATTATCAGCCGCGTTTTCATTAGACGGCTAAACAGAAAGCCATTAATCAGAAAGCAGATAATTAAAAAGCAAGTAATCAAAAACACAGATGCCAAGCAATCGGTCAACCTTAAACGACCAATGTTACAAGATACTTAACACGCTCTACTTAACTCCTAAAGAATTGATACCACTCAATAGTTTATAATCTAATTATATATTTATCATAAAAACTGGTATAAAGTACGCTTTATTTTTATGCCCCACCCTTTAGGAGTTCCACTATGTTTACTATTCCTGTATTAGATATCAAATCTGACCCATTAGATGCGTTATTGGCCGTGGTTGGTTATCGCCTGTCTATGCTAGCTGATAGCGACAATGAAGACGTCAAAGCGCTATTTGCTGATCGCAAAGTCACGATTGAATTTGCCAGTACTGAATCTGATATTGCCCGTTCTTTTAGCTTTGATAATGGACAATTTAGCCAACATAGCGGTCATGCAAAAGAAGCGGACCTAACCATCAATTTCAAAGACTCTATGACTGGCGTTAAGCTTTTGACCCAAGGCAGTCTGCCTGCTTTTATGACAGCAGTACAAGAAGGTAACCTGAGCATCGAGGGTGATTACAGCCTAATGATGTGGTTCAATAAGCTTGCCAAACACATCGTGCCAGCCATTCCAGAAGAGTGTAAGCCTTATCTTGATAAAGCCAAACCTTATGCCTATAAAGCACAGAAATTTGCTGAGCATTGGGTTGGTGTTGCTAAGCATAAATTGGGTAAATAGTCAGACATAAACAGTTAAATAAATGAATAGCCAGCAATGACTATTGGTGTGCCTCTAAGATGTTTCTAATGTGCTTAATTGTAGTAATTCTAAATACTATCTAGTCGTGTTCTGACTTTCTAAAAAGGTTGCGGTATACTATATCGCAGCCTTTTTTATTGTTTTAGAACCATTAAATATCTTAAAACAATAAAAGACGCAAATATCCATATTTTTAATACCGTTATAAAAGGACTTATATTATGGCAGGACTGCTTAGTATCTCAGAACCTAACGCCGACAGCCAAACTGACACACTTAACAATCAAGCCAATACAACCAATGAGTTGTTGGCGATGCTAGCCACAGACGCGATTAAAACAGACCAAAATGTGACCAGCAAGCACAGCCGTGAACAAATTTCTCAGCTCTTTGATTTGCCTTTGATGGATTTATTATTACAAGCACAAACCATTCACCGTCAACATTTTAAAGCGAATGAAGTGCAAATCAGCACATTGCTGTCTATTAAAACAGGTAACTGCCCAGAAGACTGTGGCTATTGCTCGCAATCAGGTCATCATCGCGATACCACCAACCTGCAAGCAGAGAAACGCATAGAAGTCGATAAAGTCATTGCCGCTGCTAAACGTGCCAAAGCCAGTGGCTCGTCACGCTTCTGTATGGGTGCAGCGTGGAAACATCCTAGCGCCAAAGACATGCCCTATGTGGTTGAACTGGTCAAAGAAGTAAAAGCGTTAGGTCTTGAGACCTGTATGACGCTTGGTATGCTTGATACCAATCAAGCAACGCAATTGGCGGATGCAGGATTGGATTATTACAATCATAATTTGGATACCTCGCGCCGCTACTATGAGCAAGTTGTCAGCACGCGCAGCTATGACGAGCGCTTAGATACTATCAATAACGTGCGCAACTCAGGTATCAATGTCTGTAGCGGCAATATCGTTGGTATGGGTGAAAGCCGTGACGATCGCATCGACTGGGTACACGAGCTGCTAAAAATGCCCAAAGCACCAGAGTCGATTCCGGTCAATCTATTAGTGCCCATTAAAGGCACCCCGATTGGCGATAAGGTATTAGCAGAAGGTCAGCTGCCTGTACTTGAGTGGATTCGTACCATTGCCGTGGCGCGTATTTGCTGCCCGACCAGCTATGTGCGCCTGTCGGCTGGTCGCGAAAGCCTATCTGACTCTGAGCAAGCACTGGCCTTTATGGCAGGTGCCAATTCATTCTTTTATGGTGACAAACTTCTGACCACTGGTAACGCCAGTCAATCAGGCGATGACAGACTTATGCGTGAGCTTGGTCTAACAAAGCAGTTTGCCGCACCAAGAGCGCCTAGAGTATTGCCTGTGATGGATGCGATGAATGGTCATCAAACACAAGTGGTATTGGCTGACTAGTTTGACTGTGTGCAGCGACTATTTATTAATAATCTGCATTGCACTTGCGTTTGGGCTGTGTCATCAATTAGCCCTTATAAAAAGCGTATGAAAATAAGCCTAGGGTGTGTTCTCATTTCAAATGGCTGATAACAAGAGATTAAGTAATGGCAGATTATTTTAACTGGATTAAAGCAGCACATATTATTTCTATGGTTTGCTGGTTTGCAGCAATTTTCTACTTGCCGCGCCTGTTTGTTTATCATGCGATGAGTGATGATAGCATTAGCCAAGAGCGCTTTACCATTATGGAGCGCAAGCTCTATCGCGGTATTATGACACCGTCGATGATAGCGACATGGGTATTCGGTCTATGGATGTTAGGGTTAGGCTGGGATGTGTATAAAACTCAAGGTTGGTTACACGTTAAGCTCTTGCTAGTCGTACTACTGTCTGGCTATCACGGTGCATGCGGCTTTTATCGTAAAAAACTGATGGATAATCCACATTATAAGTCGCATAAATTTTGGCGCTGGTTTAATGAAGTGCCAGTATTTGCTTTGGTCATTATCGTAATTTTAGTGGTGGTAAAACCTTTCTAGAGCTCAGTACAATGACTAATCTCTAGAACTAACGGCCTAAAAATAAAAAGCGTCCGCTACTCTAATAAGTAACGGACGCTTTTTTATTATCCTACTATAACAAAGGCATTTGACATAGCCAATCGTATTTTATGACTTACTGTCAAACATTAGAGCTTAAACACTAGGGCGCATGATTTGATAAACATTGCTCAAATCATAAACACGATAACGTGCAGGTTCGCGTCGGTTTTCGCCCGCATAACTGAGTATCAATGCTTGCTTTGCACGCTCATCGACCCAGCCAACGAACAGTCCACTATGCTCAACACCATTGTAGCCATGATTAATATAGTAGAGCCAATCTCCGACTTCAATCTCGCCACTATTGGCGTACGGACCTTGACCATAAGTCCCTTTATGCACCGTATCGCGCGTCACCCCTGCCCGTTTAAATACCGCATCCAGATAATCCCAACAGCCGCCTTGAATAATCGAGCGCTCGTTCAGTGCCATTTTGCGTGCTGTACTCACCACCTCACGTGCTGCCATATTGCTTTGCGTCTCAGCATTGCTGAGCAACGGTAAATACTCACTATCGACGTTGTCATAATTACCGGATAAAAATGCTGGTAGCGCGCTAGGTGTTTGACGTTGTACGTCAGGATAACGATAAGAAGTATTGACCGCTGGCGGATTCGCGTAAGAGTTATTGTTAGAATAACTAGTGGTTGAATAAGAGGGAGTACTAGTTGGTCGAACATTGACAGGGCTTGATCGATAGCTGCCAGCACGTTGAATCGTAGAGCGTGTACTCACTTTGGCAGCAGGTACCGCAGCATGCGTTGGTGTATAACGGGCACTATATTCAGGCTGGACGGACTTTTGCGCAATAAGCGCGCTCATACTATCTGCATGGGCTTGACCTACCATACCGACAGTGAGTAGCAATAGACTGCACGACATACTACATGACGTTGTGACCGACGACATAGACACTGGCAAACGCGACATGACTAGCTCCTTGTCAATAGCATCGCAATGATAGCATTAACAATAATAGGGGTTGGATTTCCAATCCTATTTATAAACTATTTAAGCGTGCATCTGCAAGCATTATTCCTTTTTCATTGACGATAAAAGGTATAAAAAGACAGACTAGTGGTAGTAGAGAAAAAGGGGTTTAGACAAGCGATAAAAATGTAAGTACGAATAATACGGGAGTGGGATAGAAATTTTTAGAAAAGTATAAGCTCACAATTATAAGGCTAGGGCGTGTCCTCATTTTAAAAATGAGGACACGCCCTAGTAAAGACGCTAATCGCTGCTCATCTTAATATTGACATGGCGCTTTGTCAGCGCTTGACCTTGCAAGATAGCTTTAGCAGCGGTTGCCTCTTGGACAGTCTCAAAGCCGCTAATATGATACTTACGTACATTGTCACTATCGCAAATTTGTAGCTGTTCGCCGATAAGCTTGACGTCATCACTATCGGTCAAATGGATGTGCTCACGCTTACCATTATTGTCATGCACCAGCTCGCCAGCTCGCACCCATAAGATACCGTTATTAATAACGCCACTCATGGCCTTTTTGCGTTGTTGGCGTTGCTTATTAAAAATAAAACTACCGATAATAAGCAAAGCAAGCGCACCAATAGCCAAGCGCTCAGAGAGTAGACTCATGGCCATGGCCACTGCAACTGCACCAATAAGCAATGCTGACCCAAACCAAAACAGACCATTATCAGCCGTTTGCGGTTGAGCGTGCAGAGTGATTTTGGCACCATCATCAGTCAGCTTAAGCATGCGTTACTACCTGTTGCAGAACCACTGTTTTTTGAGAGACAATTATCTTTTAAAAGACAACCATGTGTTTTAGCAAACAACTATCTGTCAAAAGACACTTAACTATCGAAGATTAACAATAGCATCAAAAAAAATATTTAATCATCTTAGACATTAACAGTAGATTACCAGCCTAACGCTGTTTTTTGCATCGCAATAAGCTCTGCAATGCCTTTTTCTGCCAGTACCAACATATCGTCTGCTTGCGCACGGGTGAATGGCTTTTCTTCTGCCGTACCTTGTAGTTCAATGAACTCACCTTTCTGAGTCATCACCACATTCAAGTCCGTATCACAGCTGGCGTCTTCTTCGTAGTTCAAATCTAGATACGCTTTGCCATCTTTCATACCAACAGAAACCGCAGCGACCAAACCAATCAATGGGTCCGCTTTCAATTTTTTGGCTTTTTGGATGCTTTCTAACGCATCAATGAGCGCGATAGCTGCGCCAGTTACACTAGCGGTACGAGTACCACCATCTGCTTGCAATACATCACAATCAAGATAAATGGTGTTTTCGCCCAGCTTGCTCAAGTCAATCATGGCACGCAAGCTACGACCGATGAGACGTTGAATTTCTTGCGTGCGACCTGACTGCTTACCACGTGCCGCTTCGCGTTGATTACGGGTATTTGTCGCTCGTGGCAACATACCGTATTCTGCCGTGATCCAGCCCTTACCCTTACCTTTGAGCCAACGCGGTACGCCTGATTCAACACTGGCTGTGCAGAGTACTTTGGTATCGCCAAAGCTGACTAATACAGACCCTTCAGCATGCTTAGTATAATGGCGCTCAAAGCTGATCGAGCGAAGTTGGTCAAGCTCACGATTGTCAATACGCATAAAAATTCCTAGTACGATGTTTTAAAAGCAATGTCATAAGATAAGGGGTCTGTCATTATTTGAGTAGTAGCCAGTATTTATTTAGCGAAACACTCAAGTTCCGAAACTCTTGCATTCCAACATACTGACACTCCGAAATAAAGGATAACTGGATGCCTTAGCAGACCTAAATATTACGACATCCTAACGTGGCGACGGCGCAATAGCAAGATTCACTCAAGCTATTGCGCCGCTGTTGCCATTAAATGTGGCGCTTACTTTATTCTAAACCTTCCATCTTACGCAATTCTTTACGGAGGATTTTACCCACGTTTGATTTTGGTAATTCGTCAACGAACTGCACGTGACGCGGACGTTTGTAACCAGTCAACTGCTTTTTGCCAAAATCAAGCAGCTCCTGCTCAGTCACATCGCCTTTTTTGACCACAAAGATTTTTGGTTCTTCGCCACGATCATCGTTCGGAATACCAATGGCACCGCACTCTACCACACCTGGATGCTCGCTCATGGCTTCTTCGATTTCGTTTGGATAGACGTTAAAGCCAGAGACCAAAATCATGTCTTTTTTGCGATCGACAATTTTTATAAAGCCTTTTTCGTCCATGATACCGATGTCACCCGTTTTTAGGTAACCGTTGACAGTAAAACTCTCGGCGGTTTCTTCCGGACGATTTTGATAACCAATCATCACCTGCGGGCCTTTGACACAGATTTCACCACGATCGCCTAAGGCGACTTCATTTTCATCATCATCAATCAGTATCACATCGGTGCTAGAAGCCGGAATACCAATTTTACCCGTGAATTCAGCGATGGTCATCGGGTTAAAGGCAACCACAGGGGATGTCTCAGACAAACCATAACCTTCGACGATAGGTAAACCAGTGATTTTATGCCACTCTTTTGCCACACTTGGCAATACCGACATACCACCGCCAATCGAGGCTTTTAAGTTAGAGAAATCTAGGTCGGCAAAGCTGTCTTTATGTACCAAGCCATTAAACAAGGTATTTACCGCAGGGATAAAAGCAGGTTTGTATTTACCCATCTCTTTGATCAAGCCGTCAAGATCACGTGGATTTGGAATAAGTAAACCAGCACAACCTTGGTACATGCTATACATCCCACAAACCATAAATGAGAACACATGGTATAGCGGTAGCGCCGTCAAAAGAACATCAGTAGCTTCGATATCATCTTCAAAAGCGCTGTCCATGAGCGCACTAATCTGTAGCATATTGGCTATTAAGTTGCCATGAGACAACATCGCGCCTTTAGCAACACCGGTCGTGCCACCAGTATATTGTAACAACGCCACATCGCTTAGATTCATGTCAGGGCGCTTATACTCGCTAGCTGAGACCGCATTTAGCGCATGCTTAAAGCTAGTGCTCTCTGGCAAACTATAAGACGGAATCATTTTTTTGACATGGCGAGCGACGAGGTTGACCACGGTTCCTTTCACCGTGCCGAGCATATCACCGAGCTTACAGACAATGACGTGCTTGACCTGACCTTTGTCTTCTGCCTCTTCGTAAGTCTTGGCGAAGTTTTCGACGATAAACAACGCTTTGGCACCGCTGTCATGCAACTGGTGCGACAATTCGCGGCTGGTATACAAGGGGTTGACATTGACCAACACCATACCTGCCCGAATGATGCCTAACATCACAATAGGATATTGCAAAATATTGGGCATCATCGCCCCCACTTTGTCGCCTTTGACCAGTCCTAACGACTGTAAGTAGCTGGCAATCTGGCGACTGTATAGATCTAATTGCTTAAAGCTAATAGAGGCGCCCATACAGATATAGGCAGGTTTTTGTCCATACCGGCTAAAGTTGCGTTCGAACACTTCAAGTAAAGAGGTACTGTCATCTGGCATATCGATAGTTGCATCGATATTATAGCGCTCGTAAGCATTCAGCCAAGGACGGTCACTAGCTATCGCCGGCATCGTAGGAAAGGTGTTGGTCTCAATCGTTGACTGAGCATCTTTAGCCGCGCTGTCGTTTGTTGTCTCTTTATTGATATTGTCCGTCATAACTTCCCCTAAATATTACCGTTAAAAAGATAGAATAATTTGATGAAAATATCCTGAACGTCAGGATTATTTATGCATTCCAATAAATGAACAATCCTGACACTCATCACTAAGCCTACTACAAATCAGGCAAAAAGGTTAAGCCGCTAATACGTTTTTACGACGATAATCATGCCAGCTCTATAGCGCCAAACTCATGCAATTCTATCGCTAAATAAGAAAATATATCGGCAGGCACTATAGCAGTTCTGCTAGGGCGTGTCTTCAATTTAAAAATGGTGATAAAAATGAGATAAATTACCGTCAAACAAGAAAAATAGCGCAAATAATATCGGGATATTAACCAGCTATTTAACGCTGATAGAAACAAACAAAAATGATAAGGCAGTATAGAACTGGCCTTATCATTTTTGGTCATTACGAAATTTTATACCACGATAGTTGTTATCAGCTCCAATAAAAGGCGGCTGATAACAAACTGTCTAGCATTGACTATTGATTATCTAACCGTGGTTTTTTTCTTCAAGCACTCGTAAATCTTTGCGTAGGATTTTACCAACATTAGATTTTGGTAGCTCATCAATAAACTCAACATGGCGAGGACGTTTGTAGCCAGTTAGGTTTTCTTTACCATAAGCGATGACTTCTTCGGCTGTCAGGCTGTTGTCACTACGTACCACGTAAATCTTCGGTACTTCACCGCTCTTCTCATCATCAATACCGATAACACCACATTCCAAAATCTTTGGATGCGTTGACATGGCGTCTTCAACTTCGTTTGGATAGACGTTAAAGCCAGACACCAAGATCATGTCTTTTTTGCGATCGACAATCTTAAAGTAACCTTCTTCATCCATCACACCGATATCACCAGTACGGAAATAACCGTCTGAAGTCATGACTTCCGCCGTCGCATCTTCACGCTTCCAATAACCTTTCATGACCTGCGGGCCGCGAACACAAATCTCGCCACGCTCACCAAGGGCCACTTCATTGCCTTCTTCATCCAAGATGGCCATATCAGTCATAGGCATCGGCAAACCGATGTTACCGGAGAACTCCCCTGTACCATGCGGATTTGCTGAAGCAACAGGAGAGGTCTCTGACAAACCATAGCCTTGTACAATTACATTACCAGTAATCTTCTGCCATTTTTCGGCCGTGTCTTTCAATACTGCCATGCCGCCGCCCATAGACATCTCAAGCTTGCTATGATCTAACGCTTGGAAAACTTCGCTGTTGGCGAGGGCATTAAACAGGGTATTAACCGCAGGGAAAAATGCTGGTGGATAGTCTTTGTAAGCTTTGATCAAGCTGGCGCCATCGCGTGGGTTTGGCACGAGCAGACCGATACAACCACGGTATAGGCCAAACATGCCACACACAGTAAATGAGAAAATATGATATAGCGGCAGAGCAGTCATAATGACTGGCTGCTCATTACTACCATCGAACTTATCAAAAGCATCGCCTAGATACGTATCGCTCTGAATCAGGTTGGCCACCAAGTTGCCATGGGTCAGCATCGCACCTTTTGCCACGCCCGTAGTACCACCCGTGTACTGAAGTACCGCGACGTCGTCGAGACCGATATTGTTAGGGCGTTTATAGCTTTTGGCTGGGAAGCGATGTAGGGCTTTTTTGAACTTAACGCTGCCTCTAATATGATAATCAGGCACCATTTTTTTGACATGACGCACAACGGTATTAACGATCAGACCCTTTAATGGGCTCATCAAATCACCCATGGACGCCACGACCACATGATCAACCAAGTCCTTGCCAATATCTTCATAGGTTTTGGCAAAGTTCTCTAAAAGAATCAAAGCTTTGGTATCAGAATCTTCTAACTGATGCTCAAGCTCCTTGGTCGTATAAAGCGGATTAACGTTGACCAAGGTCATGCCAGCGCGAAGTACACCCAATACAGAAACGGGTAACTGCAAAATGTTTGGCATCATGACAGCGACTTTATCGCCTTTTTTTAGCCCAAGTGACTGTAGATAGGCAGCAATTTGTTTACTATAGCAGTCCAAATCTTCGTAAGAGAGCTTAACATCCATACATACGAACGCAGTTTTGCCTGCGTGATTGATGAAGTTCTGCTCAAGTACGTCAATTAAAGAGGTGTTGGCAGCTGGCATGTCAATATTGTACTGAATACCAAGTTTTTCGTAAGTTTTGACCCATACCTTGTCATTACGACGAATGAGGTTACCTTGATTTTCCATAATCTTATCTCTCCTAGTAATAATAATGCGTTATCGTCCACCCATACCAATCACAGAGTGATAAACATACGAAACATCGGAGCGCAAGCGAACCCTCTTCAGGGTGGCAAGGCTGACGACGTCGACGTATGGTGATGAGTAAACAATGTAGCAGCAAATAGCCCTTTGTTCTTTAACATACACACTTTGTACAAACTACTCAATACAAAAGATTGCTACCTGAGTTCGTAAAGCACCTTGACGTAGTATATTACTATTTATATCAATAGCCTATCTATAAAATAATAGCCATATCCACCATTTTTCACTACTAAACAATTATCCATTTATATCAGTTGCTATCGTCTGATATGCGTTGCATTAGCGCTTGCCATCAAGCGCACTACCAAGCTCGGTCAACGTCACAAAGTTACGGCGCGTGACATCTGTGTCACTGCTTGGTTTATCTGCGATACTGTTTTTTGCAAGCTTTGTGCTATCACTGTATTGCCAATTATTAATATATTCACTTTGGGTTAAACGTTGACCAAAGCCCGCTACTGCCACGGCAAATTGGGTGTCAATATTGGCTTTATTCAAAGCATGACTGGTGTTGTTAATTGGTTGACTAATCAGTTTAGAGCTACCGCCTGTAGGCGCTTTATAACGGATTTTTAGATAACCAAGCTCATTATTTTTTTGACCTTTCTTGGTATTGGCATTTATCTCTTTAGCACTGCTTTCTCCATAACGTCTGTCGCTATACAGACCTTTTTGCCCTTTTGGCGTCACCTCAAACAGCGCAATCACGGCTTTACCCGCCCCCAACTCGCCAGCGTCTACTTTGTCGTTATTGAAGTCTTCTTCAGCCAATACTCGGTTTTCATAACCGATCAAACGCCACTCACTTACCACATCAGGATTGAACTCTACTTGAACTTTTACATCCTTGGCAACGGTGTTGAATGTCACTGCTAACTCATCACCAAAAACTTTTTTGGCCTCAGTTAAGCTGTCGATATAGCTGTAATTACCATTGCCGTTGTCCGCCATCTGCTCCATCATGTGGTCATTGAGATTACCACGCCCAAAGCCAACCGTAGACAAAGAGATACCACGATCACGATTGGCTTTGACCAAATCAAGCATATCATCGACATCACTAATACCAACGTTAAAATCGCCATCTGTTAACATCATGATTCGATTGATGCCGTTCTTTTTTAACGCCTGCTCAGCTTGTCTGTAAGCCAGTTTGAGTGCATCTTCTCCATTGGTTGAGCCTGCCGCGCTTAAGCTTTCAATCGCAGCCAGTATTTTCGCTTTTTGGTCACCACTGGTCGCAGGTAACGCCACACTGGTACTGCCTGAATACGTGACGATACTGATGCTATCTTGAGAGCGCATTTGTTCCGTCAATAGTTTAAGCGACGACTGCGCCAATGGTAGCTTATCGCGCGACGACATAGAGCCTGAGACATCTACTAAGAATACGAGATTGGCAGGTGGCATGGACTGTTTATCAGTTTTTTGTGACCAACTACTATCAACGGCTTTGATGCCAACCTTGACAATTTTATTGCCTTGATCTGCTCTATCCCACGGCGAATCAACCACTTCCGTTGCAACCACAAATGGTGCGTTGCCAAGGCGTTTGCCATCATCAAATTGATAGTTAAAATAGTTGATCATCTCCTCTACTCGTACAGCATCGACGGGTGGTAGCTGTCCTTCATTTAAGTAGCGGCGCACATTGGCGTAGCTGCCCGTATCCGTATCGATAGATAAGGTCGATACCGCCATATCCGTAGTCCGATGTACAGGATTCGCCTCGTTTTTTTGATAGTTGTCTTTCGTCTCTGGTGTGACTATGATGCTCGGTGACGGACGTATGACACTTGTCTGGGGTGCAGAACGTATCATCATCTGTTGTCCGCTGGCCAAGTTTATGGCAATGGGTGACGCCACGACAGATTCTGACATCACCGCTGCATCTTGTTCCACGGTACTGCTTGGCTCGGCTGGCACAGATTTACTTATTTGTGAGGGACTACAGGCTGTCAATCCTAAACTGGCTACAACACTAATTAACAGTGCATTTTTAGTAAAATTTTGGCCTATGGGTTTGGTTCTGTTTTCAATAACGGCAGGTGTAAGCATTTTTGACAGATAGTCAGATGACATGGCAGATATTCCTTATTGCAAATAGGTCAATGGCAGCGTGTTCGTATCGACACATTACGCCAATGATAGATGAATAACATAAGATAAACGCGCTCAAATATTGGAGCACTTATTAATAATATAGAAAACAAATATTAGATTTACTATACTCAACTTAATCCATAAAAGCTATGTATCAGAACATGATAAGAAGGCTCTATAAAAGCAAAATATAAGCGCGTCACGACCTGTCGTCTATTCTGACTTATACCTTTTTAATTCTGCCAATTTCCTTTACGATAGCACTATCCTATTTGTACGCTTGCACCAATTATCTATACCTATTAAAACTGATAAGTGAATCCTATTTTATGTCTGATGTTATTGATCATACGATTGTCCCAATCATTCCCACTGAACCGATGGATACTCGCTCAGTCGCAGAGTTCACTGAGCAGGCCTATCTCAACTATGCCATGTACGTCATCATGGATCGGGCGCTGCCAAACATCGCTGATGGCCTAAAGCCAGTACAGCGCCGCATCGTCTACGCCATGAGCGAGCTGGGGCTAAAATCAACTGCCAAAGCCAAAAAGTCCGCACGTACCGTCGGTGACGTCTTGGGTAAATACCATCCGCATGGTGATAGTGCTTGTTATGAGGCCATGGTACTGATGGCGCAGCCGTTCAGCTATCGCTATCCACTCATCACCGGTCAAGGTAACTGGGGTAGCCCAGATGATCCAAAATCATTTGCGGCGATGCGTTATACAGAAGCCAAAATGTCTGCTTATGCCAATACCTTACTGGCAGAACTCGGACAAGGCACAGTCGAGTGGCAAGATAACTTTGACGGCACGATGCAAGAGCCGACCACCCTACCTGCCCGCCTGCCCAATATTCTATTGAACGGTACAACAGGCATCGCGGTCGGTATGGCGACGGATATCCCGCCGCATAACCTGAATGAAGTAGTACGCGCAGCGATTCGTCTATTAAAAAACCCAGAACTGTCAGTTAAGCAGCTTACCCAGTCGATACCAGCGCCAGATTTGCCAACGCCAGCTGAAATCATTACCAGTAAAAAAGACTTGCAAGCGATGTACGAGACTGGTCGTGGCAGCTATAAAATGCGTGCGACGTTCCATGTTGACCCTAAAGAAAAGAATCTCGTCATCATCGATGCGCTGCCTTACCAAGTCTCAGGCAACAAAATCCAAGAGCAAATCGCTAAGCTCATGACCGATAAAAAGCTGCCGTGGATTACTGATATTCATGATGAGTCAGATCACGAAAATGCCTGCCGTATCGTGCTTGAGCTAAAATCAACACGGGTCGATGTCGATCGCGTCATGAGCCATCTGTTTGCCAGTACGGATCTAGAAAGTAACTATCGCGTCAACATGAATATGATTGGCTTAAATGGTAAACCGCAGGTCAAAAACCTAAAAGAAATCCTTGATGAGTGGCTAGTCTGTCGCCGCTCTGTGGTCACGCGCCGCTTGCAATATCGTCTTGATAAAATCGATAAGCGTTTACACATCTTGGCAGGTTTGCTGATTGCTTATCTAAATATTGATGAAGTGATTCGCATCATTCGTGAAGAGGACGATCCAAAAGCAACATTGATGCAGGACTACGATCTAACTGATATTCAAGCAAATGCTATCTTGGATATTCGTCTGCGCCAGTTGGCAAAGTTAGAAGAGATTGAGCTGCGTCGCGAGCAAGATGAACTGGCTGCCGAACGCGCCATCATTCAAGAGTATCTAGACAACCCAGACAGTCTGACCAATCTGATGATCGATGAGCTGACAGCTGATATGAAAGAACATGGTAATGAGCGTGTGTCACCATTGGCAGAACGCGAAGAAGCACAAGCATTAAAAGAGTCTGACCTCGTACCAAGCGAGCCTGTCACCGCTATTCTATCGAAAGCAGGCTGGATTCGTGCTGCTAAGGGTCATGACGTCGATGCCGCTGGCATGAGCTACCGCTCAGGTGACAGCTATCAAGCGCACGTACGCGGTAAATCTAATGAAAGGATTTACGTGCTCGACAGCACTGGACGCAGCTACAGTATCGATGCGCACAATCTCGCCTCGGCGCGTGGTCAAGGCGACCCGTTGACTAGCGTATTAAAACCACCAGCCGGTGCCAGCTTTGAGCAGCTACTAACGGGTGCTGACGCACAACGCATCATACTCGCCAGCTCTGCAGGTTACGGTTTTATCAATACCATCGGTAATCTCGATAGCAATCAAAAGGCAGGGAAAAATGTCATTAACCTAGCCACTGATAGCCGATTGCTCCCTGTTGCACGTATTGATGCGTCTGTAGAAACAGCTAATAATGCCGAAGGTGAAAATAGTAGTATACGCGTGACACCTGACCATATCGCCGTCGCGACCAATGCAGGATATTTATTGATATTTGCCCTCGATGATTTACCTGAGCAAGCTCGCGGCAAAGGCAACAAACTTATCAAGTTGAAAGATGGCGAAGAGGTGCTTACTATCACGCCACTCAGTCAGCAAGACAGCCTTATTATTACTGCTGGCAAACGTCATGTGACACTCAAGCCAAATGACTTGGCCAACTATAAGGGTGTACGTGGTAATCGTGGTGGGCAGTTGCCAAGAGGCTTTCAAAATGTGACGAGTGTTGAGGTTGGGTGACTTAGCTAAATCCTCAAACATGTTAAACGTTTAGCTTACATTTTCGTAGTGTTGGATATCATAAACTTCACCCGGCCTATGTAACATCGAATATCTTCTTAGCAAATTAAATATAAGCAGAAACCTATGAAAACAGGACGTAACGATAAGTGTTGGTGCGGCTCAGGAAAGAAATTTAAACGTTGCCACAATGGACGCGAGAATGAGACTCCTGTGAGTAAAGGCGAGGCTATTAGTCATAGTCAGAAAAACGCTTTACGAAAGTGTTGTTATGTTCCTGCTGATTTGAAACATGAGTGCAGTAAAAAAATCATTAATGCTCATACCGTTTCAAAAAGTAGTAGTCTAAAAGAAATTGCAGATCAAAGTAATCATGTTTTAGGACTAAAAATAAACTTAGCGAATATAATAAAAAATGAAGGGAAGCTAGTTCCTGAAAAAATAGGTATTAATCAAGCATCCACATTTAAAGGGTTCTGCTCAACACATGACAAATCTCTTTTTTCTTGTATCGAAGATAAAGAGTTTGTTGGAGATGACGAACAGTGTTTAGCTCTGATGTATCGTTCAGTAGCGAAAGAGCTTTATGCTAAAGAAGGTGGGCTTAACAATTCCGAGTTTGCTAAAAATGGTGATAAAGGTAAGCACCTATTGGGTCAATTATCTATTCAAAATTTTGTTGCAGATCAACAGAAAGCGCTCAATGCTGCTCTCGCAGAATTATCGGAACTTAAATCTGAACTTGATGATCAGCTCCTAGGAAAATCAGTTGGCAATTTAAGCCATCTTATTATTGATTCAACATCACCTATGCCTGTTGCTGTTTCTTCAATTGTTGCACCTATAAATGACTTTGATGGAAATTTAATCCAAGATTTAGGTGACCTAAGTATTGTTGCTGAGCACTTAGTTTTTAATTCATTTTCTAGTGATGGCAAAGGATATGTGGTTTTTAGTTGGTTAAAAACCTCTACTAAAGTATTAAGCTTTATCAACTCACTACTAGCTTTGAAAGAAAACAAAATTTTTAGTGCGCTAATAAGGTTCTTTTTTGGAGTTGCTGAAAATACATTTATTTCACCTGTATGGTGGAATAGTTTATCGAGTGGACAAAAAGATAAAATAAATAGTCTTATCATGTCAGGGGTAAGTCCGTTCGAGCCCAATAATGATACTTTACTAGTTGATGATGGTATCAATTTTTCAGGATGGGATATCGGTAGTATTAGGAAAATAAATTTTTAACAATACCTTTTATTGGACAAAAAAGCCGCCTATATACACGGTATAGACGGCTTTTTTACGACAATCAGAATAGAGAACTTATTTAAGACTTTTTAGAGTCAGCATCTTCAAAAACTGCTGTCAAAAAGCTTTCAATCTGAGTACTTGTCATTAGATAGGGATTATAGTCAGAACCTGCTGAGAAGCTTTTTAGGGCATACTCTTCATCTTCAGCGCTTGACGTAAGATGTTTGACTAAAAACCCATTCCATTGACGCGATTCTATTTCCTCTATATTAACGATATTGGGAAAAATGGCTGAGTGCTCGTCAAGTATTTTTTCTAAGGCAGTATTGATAGCAGGCCTTGTCCCTTGAAAACTTTGAACGAAATAACCTTCACTAATAACTAAAGCTGAAACGATATCGTTTTCTTCAAAATATCTGCGCCAATACTCAAGTGCACGAGTCAGCTCGATCCCCGAATCTAGGTCGACATTTTTGGCGATATATGTCATTTTGATAAGAATATGCTCGCCACTTCTTTTTTTGCTTTCTGGAGTATGGCTTGTCGTTGTATGCATAAGAAACCTTATTTATAAAATGCTTACCTAAACTAAGATACACTTTATTATAAAATATAATCAATAAAATTTTGGATTTTGACCGATTTTTTATCAGCTATCATGATTTTTTAGAGTCATAGCATAAAAATTTTAACGGGATAGCACGCAGCATCTATCACAGTAAAATAGTACTATAAAAGTTGTCAAAATCAGTGTAATAGTATTATTCTAATCGTTCAAAAGTCTAATCTATATTAGCCTATCAACCGCAATTTAAGCCTAAAATAGAAACTATCTTGTAACGTAAAGCATCAATAGCGACCCATCTCAACCGTTGTCTCAGCAAGGACACTATCGCCTTGCCATGCCTGCACATCTACCGTATATAGATGGTTTTTGCCACCTGAGCAAGGCGGTTTATATGCACCACCCACCTCGCCTTTACGGCTACGGTATTCTGCGACCATCTCAATCCCTACTGGCACCTCATAGGAATAAAAACAATCCATCTCATCTTATAAATTAATTTTAATAATTAAATATAACCTTATAATAAATCAACACTGTTAAGTTAATCATATCGTTTAGGATTTTTGTTAATCCTTCGAATAAGTATTAATTGATCGCACCACCAGCAAAGCAAATACTGCATCAGTAGCCAAATTTTCAGCATCACAGGTTACTCGATAGTTATTTATCTCTTTGGGTGTGTTGTAGTAGTATCTAAATCATTGGTATTGAAACGACTAAAAATAATAGGATCATCATGTTTATCGAAGATAAGATTGCCAAAGAAAGTATGACCACTAAAATCTCGACACCTAAAATCATCTTTTTTGACATCGATGATACTTTGAGCCGCAATGGCATCATTGCCGAACACAACAAAGCGACCCTTGAGCAGCTTGCAGGTACTGGTATTAAGCTGGTGATTTCAACGGGACGCTCCAAAGCGATATTGCCAGCAGATATTTTAGCCTTGCTCGAAGCTGATGTCTTAGATGCCATTATTTGTATGAATGGACAGTATAGCTTTGATAAAAGCGGTCGAATTAGCCACTATCCGTTGTCCGCTGAACAAACAGATAAAATAGTGCGCTTGTGCCAGCAGAGTGATTTGATTCATAAGTTTGACTCGGCAACCCATATCGCATGGTCAGGTGAAAATGACCGTTTGCGCGAGTTCAATGCTGTCACACCCAACTCTATCGTTGACCCTGAGTATTACAAGTTAAACACTGTCTATCAGTGCTCGGTATTTTTTAATAATCAACAAGAAAAAATGCAAGACGTCGATTTTGCGCAGTATGATTTAAAACTGGTGCACTGGCATCAGATTGGTGCAGACATACTCCCAGCCGATGCGTCTAAAGCACGAGGTATCAAAGATGTGTGCAAATATTATGCGGTAGATGCCAGTGAGTGTATGGCGTTCGGCGATGGAATGAATGATTTAGAGATGTTTGACTTGGTCGGCTATGCGGTAGCGATGGGTGATGCAAAGCAAGAATTGATTGCGCGTGCAGACTTTGTCACTGGGACGATTGAAGAGTACGGCATACAAGCGGTGCTTGATCGATTGCATGTAGCATTATAAAAATAGACCGTAGCGTGCGATAACTGTTACACGCTACAACCTTTCATAGGCGATAAGCTGTGGGTGCAAGATCAATTTTAATAGGAAAAGTTAGTGAAATTTATCTTCTTACTATTAAGCCATGAACCCAACCACCAATTTTATAAAATCCGACAATAATCAAAATAAGCACCACAGCCGCCAATACATAAGCCAACCAATTGCGCACACTACTCAACCAACCAATCGTAAACACCAAACTCATATATGTCTCAACTGGCCAATCAATGATAGCGGTCGGTGAGCCAGCATTGAACAGTGCCATAAAAGCGACGATACCAAGCACAGCCGTAATAATCCCAGTACGTTTACGATTATTCATCTCATTCCTCTTCTAAACTCAATCAAATGATACTAGCCAATCAAGGCATTGTTAAGGCATGGTCAAACCACCATCGACAGCGATCGACTGTCCAGTAATAGCCGAACTCAAATCTGATGCCATGAGCAATATAGAATTGGCAAAGTCAGCCACTGAAGTCGCTTGACGCAGCGGCGTGGTGGTCGCGATATAATCGAATACTTCTTCGGTGGTTAGACTGCTTGCATCGGTGGTCTTAAGCAAACCACCTGCCAGCAAGTTTACGCGAATACCATACTGCCCTAGCTCCGCAGCGAGATTGCGTGTCAGCCCAATCAATGCTGATTTAGCAGTGGTATAGTCGTAATAGGTGACTACTGGATTATAAACAAGGTTGGTTGAGATATTGATAATTTTACCCATCTGCTGTGCCTTCATCTGCGGCAATACGGCCTGTACTGTATTGACCGCTCCCTTGACGATACCGTCTATCTGCTGCGAGAAATGCGACCATTTGACGGTCTCAATGCTGGTGTACTCGGCACTGGGATTAAACTGATAATTTGGCAAGGCGTTATTGACCAATACATCGATACGACCATGACGGCTGACGACTTCAGCCGCCATTGCTTGTACTTGCTCAAGCTCGGTGACATCTGCCTGATATGCAAATGCTTGCCCACCCGCCGCTATGATGTCAGCAACCACTCTATTAGCTGCCTCTTCACTATTGAGATAGTTGACACAAACGATTGCGCCTGCTGCTGCCATTTGCTGAGCAATCTGTGCGCCCAGTCCACGACTGGCTCCCGTAACGATAGCGACTTTTTCTGTGAGCAGTGCAGGAATCACTGAGGTGCTGTGAGTCGAGGTAATTTGAGTCATGATGTTGCATCCTTTATTATTGTGGTATGGTTATTTAGTATTATGAGAATTAAGGGCTTAGCGCGTTTTGGCCTGCGTTAATCATAGCATGGTTATATACTGCCTTCTCTCGATTCACTGTTGGCGATTTTCTAAAAGCCCTACCAAACATTGGCTGCCTTTAAGTTAGCTTTAATACTCATTTGATTGGCACGACTCGCTACCTTTATTAGTATTACTAAGTACTGTCTTGAAGATAGCTCTTTAAATTGTGCAAAGCGATAACCATAATAGTTTTATTGGCGACATTAGGCATTTATCATCTTGCCATTTTTATCAATTTTTTTGATTTGCATCATCTTTATTTAGGAGAGATATTTTGACCCATTTATCATCGTCCCATCCAACCATTAATACCTCGGCTCGTATCGGTCGCATAGTGCCAAAAGCATTATTAGCGGCGGCTGTCGGCTTAGTGCTTGCCAGCTGTAGCAACTCTGACAATGCAGCGGATGGCAGCGCAGCGGCGAGTAATGAGACGCTCAATCTGTATAACTGGTCAGAATATATGCCGCAAGAGATTTTAGATGGTTTCGAAGAAGAGACTGGCATCTCGGTCAATTACACCACCTTTGACTCTAACGAAGCGATGTACGCCAAACTCAAACTGCTGGATGATTCTAGCCAATATGATTTAGCAATTCCATCGACTTATTATGTCGAAAAAATGGCCAAAGAAGGACTGTTGCAAGAGCTGGATAAGTCTAAATTGAGCAATTTTAAAAACCTCGATACTTCATTTACCAATACTAAAGTCGATCCTGAAAACAAATACTCTATTCCTTATATGTGGGGCAGCACCGGTCTAGCGATTAATGGTGACAGTGTCGACCCTAAAACCGTCAATAGCTGGAATGACCTATGGGATCCTAAGTATAAAGGTCAAGTGATGCTCACCAACGACGTACGCGAAGTCTTTGGTATGGCACTACTGACTCTTGGATACTCAGGCAATAGTAGAAATCCTGACGAAATCAAAGCCGCTTACGATAAGCTCACTACGTTGATGCCGAACGTCAAAACCTTTAACTCTGATGCCACACGTATGCCGTACATCGAAGGTGAAACTTCGCTCGGTATGACGTGGAATGGCGAGGCAGTCATGGCCAATGACGAAGGTCTGACCAGCTTGGTTTATAAATATCCAACGGAAGGCGCTATTTTATGGATGGACAATTTTGTCATTCCAAAAAATGCCAAACAAGTAGATGCAGCACACAAATTTATTGATTACTTATTGCGTCCTGAAAATGCAAAAATCGTGAGTGAAGAGATTGGCTATGCGTCGCCAAATATAGCAGCACGTGAGCTGATGGATGAGAGCGTCCAAAACAATCCAACGATTTACCCTGCCAAAGACGTACTGGCAAAAGCGGAATTTCAAGAAGATGTCGGTGATGAAGCATTGCAAGTGTATCAGCAGTATTGGGATAAGCTAAAAACTGGTCGTTAATAGTTTTGATTTAGTACTTTAAAATAAAGCATACTTTTAAAAATAAAAAACGCTGACCTTAAATGGTCAGCGTTTTTTTATGTGTTATAAATGGAGATCTGTCTCACCACCATGCTCTTTTATCCTGCGCTGCTCACGGCGCTGATAGCCCAAACCAGATGCTGCAAACCAGTGTGGCTTAGTCGTTTGTAGCAAGTCGCTCAACTGCTGCAGCTGGGTCTGCAAAGTTTGTGTCAACCAAAAATACCCTTGCCACTCAAATGCCAAGTGCTGTACGCTTGGGTACTCTGAGACGGCAATACGAGTAATGGGTCGAAACACTTCATCGCTTGGACTACGTAATACCGCGGCCATATGATGCATGGCTTGGGTCAGCTCATGCTGATAATGTATCAATAGGACATGGTTCTCTTCATCGATTTCAATATTCGCCAAGCGCGGCGCGGCACTTAATAATAAATCAATCGTGCCGATGATATTACGATGAGTACGTTGAATCGTCTCTAGCGTTTCTTGTTCGATCCCTGATTCGCTCGCTGTCGCAGCGATATGTGGACGCACAGCCAGCAGGCGTTTATTGATCTGCTGTAGCGCTGTGACCAATGCTCTATCAACGGGCACTTCCTCAATAGAAAAGGCTACTGGGTTCAACTTTTGCACAGAGTCTTCCACTACTCCATCCGTTGCGTCAATATGATGGCCGACGCCAGCGTAGAGACTACTACAAGCGTCAAGGTTACTACTCAACAAAAACCGCCACATCAAGGTCGATTTGAGCGGTAAAATCAGTGTCACGGCTACCGCAACGCCAGTACCAAGCAAGATATTCAGAGCGCGGTAGATGCCGTCTTGACCGATACTATTGTTACCTAGATCAGAGACAATCATCAACATGGTAATACCCGTCAATAGCCCTGTATATCCAAGCTTTCTGACCGCTAAATAACCAATGATACCGCTTAATAGACCGATGAGCGCATAGTCCACCCATAGCCATGCACCTGCGTTTTGATTAAACCACAACACCCCAAAGGCAGTGCCAATACCAAATAGCGTACCCAGTATGCGCTCTTTCGCTTTGGTATAGATAGCGCCTTGATACTGTAATAATCCCAAGATGATAAAAACCGTAATGGTCGTCCATTCACCATGTGGGAAGTTAGTGACTTTATTGACTAACAAAGCCAGTATTATAGCGGTGCCTAAGCGTATGGCATGCAAAACATCTGCATGTTGGTAGCGGACATAAGGCTCAATAAATGGCGCAGTAACATGCTGATAAAGGGTTGGTTTCACGCAAGGCTACTCTTTTTAGTGGTTAAGCGAGTTTTAGTTGATAAGCGAGATAAATGATAAATCACCTAGGTTACTCACAAACATGCTAGCAGTCGATTCTCTATTTACAATAGCATTAATCAAAAAAAACGTCTCCTGCCTATCAAAAGACAAAAGACGTTCATGTTCAAACGCTACTTATAAATTGCTGAGTTTAATAAATCTGACTAAACTTCCAAATAGTCGAGGATGCCTTCCGCAGCTTCGCGGCCTTCCCAAATAGCGGTTACGACCAAGTCGGAGCCACGCACCATATCGCCACCGGCAAATATTTTAGGATTCTGGGTCTGGAATTTAAAGGTTTGTTTTTCTGCGGCCAATACGCGACCAGAGCTGTCCATCGCCACTTGCTGAGACTCAAACCAATCAGCAGGACTTGGTCTAAAACCAAATGCCATAATGACGGCATCACATGGGATGATCTCTTCAGAGTTAGGAATCGGCTCAGGACGCTGACGACCACGGTTGTCCGGCGCACCTAGATGCGTAGTGACTACTTTTACGCCATTGACCTTGCCATTTAAGCCAATGATTTCAGTAGGCTGACGGTTGAATAAAAACTCAACGCCTTCCTCACGAGCATTGACCACTTCGCGGCGTGAGCCAGGCATGTTTTCTTCATCACGGCGATAGGCACAGACCACTTGCTCAGCACCTTGACGAATACTGGTACGGTTACAGTCCATCGCTGTATCACCGCCACCTAATACCACCACTCTCTTGCCTTTGAAGTCGATATACTCTTCGGCATCTTTTTCCCAGTCATTACAACGGTTCACATTGGCGATTAAGTAATCTAGCGCATCGTAAACGCCTGTCAGTTCTTCGCCAGCAAAGCCGCCGCGCATATAGGTGTACGTACCCATACCCATAAAGACTGCATCATATTCAGCCAATAACTCATCGATAGTGACATCTGTGCCAATCTCTGTTTCTAGGCGGAATTCCATACCCATGTCTTCAAAAATCACACGGCGATTGCGCATGACGTCTTTTTCCATTTTGAATTCAGGAATACCAAAAGTCAGTAAGCCTCCGATTTCAGGACGTTTATCAAAAATGACAGGTTTTACGCCATTTCTGACCAAGATATCTGCGCAGCCAAGACCTGCTGGTCCTGCACCGATAACCGCGACTTTTTTGTCTGTCCATACCACCTCAGACATATCTGGACGCCAACCGAGTGCAAAAGCGGTGTCATTGATATATTTTTCGACGTTACCAATCGTCACTGCACCAAAGCCGTCGTTCAACGTGCAAGCACCTTCGCACAGACGGTCTTGTGGACAAACTCGTCCGCATACTTCAGGCAAGGTATTGGTACGGTGGCACAATTCTGCTGCTTGAAATATTTGACCTTCTGTCGCCAGTTTGAGCCAATTTGGAATGTAGTTGTGTACTGGACATTTCCACTCACAGTACGGGTTACCACACTCAAGACAGCGATGCGACTGCTGTGCCACTGATTCATTCTCAAACGGTTTGTAAATCTCGACAAACTCTGTTGAGCGCGTCGCGATGTCTTTTTTGGTCGGCTCAAGCCGAGGTACATCTAAAAACTGAAAGCTATTTTCTAAGCGTTTTGCCATGGTGTTATCTCTTTAATATAAGGCTCTTCTATGATGGGTGGTGGCAAGCAACGATGCTTAATACATCAGGACTTAGGAGCTCTATGTCGTTGCTGCCACTTGCCTACTCGAAACCTGTGAGTTAAAACGTGTCTTAAAACGGAACGCTGGCGACTCTGATTAAATTAATTGATTGAATCAACTTAATACAAGCTATTGTGGGTCAGCCATTGTGGTTTTAAGGAGACTCGCAATGTTTGCCGCTTTTGGCTTCACCAAGTAAAACTTACGAACATAATGCTCAAAGTCAGCCAAAATAGTCTGACCCCACGCGCTACCAGTTTTCTCTACATGGGTCTCAATCACTTGTTGTAAATGAATGCGATGACCTTCCGTCTGCTCACTTGAGATACGGTTTAAATCAATCAATTCATGATTACAGCGATCAAAGAAATCCCCTTCCATGTCGAGCACATAAGCAAAGCCACCCGTCATACCAGCACCGAAGTTGAGACCAGTACGCCCAAGAATGGTCATTATGCCGCCCGTCATATATTCACAGCAATGATCACCTGTGCTTTCGATGACTGCATGCGCACCAGAGTTACGAACCCCGAAACGCTCACCTGCGGTACCAGCGGCATATAGCTTACCGCCAGTTGCACCATATAGGCAGGTATTACCGATGATGGCTGTTTCTTGTGCGATGAAGTTTGAGCCTTCTGGCGGATAAATGACAATCTCACCACCTGCCATGCCTTTTCCAACATAGTCATTGGCATCGCCTTCAAGCTCAATATTCAAGCCGCCAGCATTCCACACGCCCAAACTCTGCCCTGCTGTACCAGTCAAACGAAGTTTTATCGGCATATCACTCATGCCCAGGTTGCCCCATACTTGTGCAATCTCGCCAGAAATACGAGCACCGATAGATCGGTCACAGTTACCAACAAAATAGCTATAATCGCCGCCATTACCTTGACGAATATTGAGCAGCATATCACTAATCATTTGCTCTGCAAGTAAGCCCTTATCAAATGGCTCATTACGCTCTACCTGACAGGTCTGCGCTTTGCCACTACTGGCCGGATGGCTAAATAATAGCGGTGATAAATCTAAATGGCGCTGCTTATCAGTATTGCCTTCTAGCACGTCAAGCAAGTCTGTACGTCCAACCAGCTCTTCCATACTACGCACGCCCAATGCCGCTAACCACTCGCGTGTCTCCGTAGCGACAAACTTAAAGAAGTTAATCAACATTTCCGCTTCGCCGATGAAATGCTCATCACGCAGTTGGGCTTTTTGCGTGGCAACGCCAGTCGGGCAGTTATTTAAATGGCAAATACGCAAATACTTACAACCAACAGCAATCATCGGCGTCGTACCAAAGCCAAAGCTTTCAGCACCAAGGATAGCCGCTTTGACCACATCCAGACCAGTTTTTAGACCGCCATCCGTTTGGATACGCACTTTATCTCGGAGACCATTGACTCGCAATGACTGATGCGTCTCAGCAAGACCTAGCTCCCACGGCGAGCCAGCATGATGGATAGACGACAATGGTGAAGCGGCGGTACCACCATCATAACCTGAGATGGTAATCAAGTCGGCATAGGCTTTTGCCACGCCAGTAGCGATAGTACCAACACCCGGACGTGAGACCAGTTTGACCGAAACCAAGGCATCTGGATTGACTTGTTTTAAGTCAAAAATCAGCTGCGCCAAATCTTCAATAGAATAAATATCATGATGCGGCGGCGGTGAAATCAACGTCACCCCCGGCACTGAATAACGCAGACGGGCAATCAAGGCATTGACTTTACCACCCGGCAACTGACCACCCTCACCCGGCTTAGCACCCTGCGCCACTTTAATTTGCATCACTTCTGCTGAGCGTAAATACGCTGGAGTTACACCAAAACGACCCGAGGCTACTTGCTTAATTTTTGAGTTGCGCAAGGTACCATAACGTACTGGGTCTTCTCCGCCCTCACCAGAGTTTGAGCGACCACCAATAGTATTCATCGCCATAGCAATGGCTTCATGCGCTTCAGGAGATAGCGCGCCTAACGACATACCAGCCGAGTCAAAACGGGTCAAAATCTTGGAGATATCTTCGACGTCATTGACATCGATAGGATTGTCCGTCTTTAACTGCAATAAGTCACGCAAAGTGGCGACCGGACGGCTATTTACTAAATTGGCATAATTACGATAATTGTCATAATCGCCCGTGCGTACAGCGGTATGTAGGCTGTTAATCACGTCAGGATTAAAGGCATGGTATTCTTTATTAAAGACGAATTTCAGCAGACCACCTTGATCCAGTGGCGCACGACGTTTAAAGGCATTCGCTGCTAGCTGCGCTTGATCGGCAGCTAAGTCTGCGAAGGTAGCCCCTTTGATACGACTTTGTACGCCTTTAAAGCATAAATTGACGACTTCTTCTGAGAGGCCGACTGCTTCAAACAACTGCGCACCGCGATAAGAAACAATGGTAGAAATACCCATTTTTGATAAGATTTTTAGCAGTCCCTTATCCAAGCCTTTGCGGAAATTAACCCGCGCTTGAATCGGATCGCCCAATAGCTCACCAGTGGCAACCAAATCATCGATGACGTCATAAGCTAAGTACGGATACACACAGGTCGCGCCAAAACCAATCAATACCGCTATTTGATGCGAGTCACGAGCCAGACCTGTCTCAATCACCAAGTTGGCATCAGTACGAATACCTTGCCCAATTAAATAGTGATGCACAGCGCCCGTAACCATGATGGCATTGGCTGGTACTTTGTCGGCATCGATATCTTTATCAGACAATACGATCAGCGTGTTACCAGCACGGATGCTAGTCGCTACTTGCTCACAAATAGCCACGATAGCATCAGACAGCTCTACAGTACGGTCATAGTTCAGATCAATGCGCGCCATTTTGAACGCCGAATCATCTAAGGTTTCAAGCTGCTGCATTTTGCTGGCTGACAAGACTGGTGACGATAAAATAATACGGTGTGCGTCTCTAGCTGATGGCGCAAATACGTTGGTTTCCGCACCTAAGCAGGTCTGTAGCGACATCACAATGGATTCACGTAGTGGATCGATTGGTGGATTGGTTACTTGAGCGAACTGCTGACGGAAGAAGTCACCGACATGGCGAATTTGCTGCGACAGTACCGCCATTGGCGTATCATCACCCATCGAACCAACTGGCTCTTGACCATTTTCAGCGTTAGGACGAATGATTTCTGTACGCTCTTCATTGGTGATGTGATACATTTTCTGTAAGGCTTTTAGCTTATCACCACGGCAAGCTTGCGCTGCCAAGGTTTCTTCTAAGCGCTCATCATCACGGACGCGTGTTGCTTCTTCACGTAGCCATTTACGATATGGATGAGCCGTTTTTAGTAAGGTTGCAATGGCAGTCGTATCTAAGACTTGACCGGTCAACGTATCAATGACCAGCATTTGACCAGGTCCGACTCGACCTTTTGCCAATACATCTTGTGGCGAGTAATCCCAAACGCCAACCTCTGACGCAACGGTAATGTAGCCGTTCTTGGTCGTTACCCAACGTGAAGGACGCAGGCCGTTTCTATCGAGCATACAGACCGCATAGCGTCCATCTTGAATCACAAGACCTGCTGGACCATCCCACGCTTCCATATGCTGCGAATAAAATTCATAAAACGCGCGCAAATCCATATCCATACTATCAACATTCTGCCACGCAGGTGGTACCAGAATCGACATTGCATGGAACAAGTTCATACCACCAGACATCAGTACTTCAAGCATATTATCTAAGCTTGATGAGTCCGAACCTGTGCTATTCACTAATGGCGTCAGTTCATTTAAGTTAGGCAGTTTGTCTGATTTTAATTTTGGCGTACGTGCTTTAGACCAGTTACGATTACCCGTGATGGTATTCAGTTCACCATTGTGGGCAAGATAACGGAATGGCTGTGCCAATGGCCAGCGCGGCAATGTATTGGTTGAAAAACGCTGGTGGAACACCACGATATGCGAGGCCAAACGCTCATCTTGTAAATCCAAGAAAAACGCTGGTAGATCGGAAGGCATTACCAAGCCTTTGTAAATAATCGTTTGACAGTTCAGCGAGCACACATAAAACAGCTCATCATCCACCAAACGCTGCTCTGCTTTTTTGCGGGCTACAAACAGCTTACGGTTAAAATCTTCCGCATCTAAAGTGTCAGGTGCGTTGACAAATACTTGCTTAAAGCCTGGCAAGGTCTCACGACCAATCTCACCGACAATACTTAGATCAAGTGGCACGTCGCGCCAGCCAGCAATCTCTAAACCTTCAGTAATAATTTCATCAGCAAGTACCTGCTGACTGTACTGGGCTTTGGACTCGTCGAGATTAACAAACACCATACCCACAGCGAAATTATCTGTGATTACTAACTGTTGCTCGCGAGCAATGTCTTTGAAGAAAGCCGTGGGTGTCGCCAATAGCAAACCACAACCATCGCCTGTCTTACCGTCAGCAGCAACACCACCACGGTGCGTCATACAGCTGAGGCTATGAATAGCCGTTTTTACCAAATCGTGACTGGCTTGTCCCTCAATATGAGCAATCAAACCAAAGCCGCAGTTATCAGAAAAGTCATCCGGCGTGGCCAAATGCGTATGGGAAGAGATCATTGACATAGCTTGTCCTTTTGAGTAAACGGGCAGCTTATATATCCAATGCGGAGTATAAACTGGTGACCGCAGGCAGAACGGGCTGGTAGGTAAATATTCGTATATTCGAATTAATAAATAGTGCGATGCTCAGTAGACAGTTATGCTGTGAGAATAAGATGAAACTCTAACTCTCACAGTGCTTTGGCAACCAATCCTTTGATAATCTAATAACAGACCACTCGTGTAATAATAAAATGCACCAATAAACAGTCAGTAACCGCCCATGGCAACCGGGTAAAATAACACCCTGTATACCAGTTACCCACTCATTAGCACTTTCATTAACGCTTGGTGTTACATCCTACTAGCGTGGCTTAGTACGCGGCTAGTTGAGCATGCGACAATATGGCATTTTATTAATATTGAATATCAGACACTCTATATACAAGCGCCTTAGTAACCCTAATCGAAGTGACACTAGCAGGGATTGTGCGATTTGTAATAAGCTTACTATAGAGGGCCAATCGCCGCACTTGAAGCGACAACCGTTTAGTAAGCAACTATCTTACCACTAATAATAAGTTACTAAATGACTGCTCGTTAAACCGTTATTTACGATAACTATACAGAGCGTTGCCCATACTCATCTTAGTTAATGCTTAACAAAAAATCTAGTCTTTTCTATCGATTCATCAGCCATAAATTGTAAGACAACTTATTACTATTAGTTATAGGACAATGAAAAACCGTATTGAAAACTTAATACGAAGAGAGAAATTTAAGACTTAACTGCGAAGAAACGTAAAGCCTAGCTGTCTCTAAACCTCACTTTAAAACAGCCAAAACGAGTGCTAATACATCAAAAAACCCACTAACAAAGACAGTTAGTGGGTTTCATTATTAAATCAACAATCAATAAGGATCAGTTGCTTTTATCTTCTATTAGCGCCTTCATGCTGTCACTATTATTTTTTGAAGGATTGGTATTGGCGACTCGACCAGTAGCGTTCGAATTATTGCTTGCACCATTACTGCTATTCGTATTTGGTGGTTTTGGCGCTACTACCACTGGTGGTTTTTTTATAGGATTATTACCCGTTCCTGATGTCGTAGGCGTTTTATTGTCCTGATTAGACCTATTTGCCTCATTTTCGTTTTTAGCCGGTAATTCAGAGATTGATTGTGATTCATTACCAACAGTACGTTCTTCATTGACCGACAAGGTCGCTGAAGTATCAACCGACTGGCGGATACTTTCCTCGCTACTACTATTAGTTACTTCTTGACCGCCACGATTGGCATTATTGCTGACAGCTTTTTCATTGACACTATCATTAGCTTGCGTTGTCTGACGCACCGGCAATTCACGTTTGGTTGGACGCAAATTAACAGATTGTGTGCGTCTAGCACTCAAGTCTTTGACCGGATCAGGGCGTTCATAATTGTCGATGATACTGACATAGCGATTAATTTCTTCAGGCAAGACACGCACATTGGCCGGTAGCCTAAAATCAATTAATTTGGCAGCACCAACAGCCTCTTGCGGACTGCTCATCAAGCCATAAGTCAGCATATAACGGATCTGATTATTATCATCAAGATAGCGAAAGTAAGAAAACTTCTCACGGTCTTCACGGCCCTCTAAATAACTGACAATCACCTCGTTTTCTGCAACATTCATCACCTGCACGGTCCATTTTCCTTTATTGGCCAGCAGATAACGCTTGTCTTTAAACTCATCAGGATAACTGCGTAAATCACGAACCGTCGCATCAAAACTGATCGGCTGTACATCCGTATCTAGTTCATGTAGCGACTCAATGGCTAATGGCTGCTCAAGTTCGGCACTTAATGTTTGCGGAGCTGATATCGGGGCATTTTCAATCTTGGCACCCATCGCTGGTGTTTGACTAAACATC
This sequence comes from Psychrobacter sp. K31L, assembly GCF_017942195.1. Lineage (NCBI taxonomy): Bacteria > Pseudomonadati > Pseudomonadota > Gammaproteobacteria > Moraxellales > Moraxellaceae > Psychrobacter > Psychrobacter sp. K31L. The sequence goes on from NZ_JAGKSC010000002.1 coordinate 557,987, forward strand.
CAGACCAAAGCCGTAGCAACGCCCAACACTAGGGTCACTAACAACCAAATCAGTGCTTGACGACGATATGACTGACCAGCGGTGCGAGTCGACGAGCTAGATGCTGCCATGAGGAGATCCTTGGTGAAATATAGTTAAACGCTTTAAATCTGTGCTCATACCAATATAGTGACAATCAATAAATTTGACGTTCTCATGAGCTATGTTGTGACAAGACATCAGTGAGAAGCTCGGCATCAAAATCATTGGTCAACACAGCTTCACCTATTGATTTTAGCAAAATAAGGCGGATTTGTCCGTGTTTCACTTTTTTATCATGACCCATCAAGTCTAAAGCCGTTTGTACGTCAATAGTAGGCGGGGTAATAGGCAAATTGGCCAATGTCAAAACGCGCTTAATACGAGCCACGTCCTCATTCGTTAACCAGCCTAGTTTTTGTGACAGCTCAGCCGCTTGTACCATGCCAGCGGCAACGGCCTCACCATGCAGCCAATTACCATAGCCTTCATGGGTTTCGATCACATGACCAAAAGTGTGGCCGAAGTTCAATAACGCACGCACACCCGACTCTCTTTCATCTTGGGCGACGACATCGGCTTTGTACTGACAGCAACGTTTTACCGCCTCGCCAAGTACCGCCAAATCTAAAGCCATCATTGCCGGTAAATTGTGCTCAAGCCACGTCAAAAAATCTGCATCCATGATAAGCGCGTATTTAATGACTTCAGCAAGACCTGCCGAAAGCTCACGCGCTGGTAGGGTTTTTAGCGTACTCATCTCAGCAAGTACTATTTGCGGCTGCCAAAAAGCCCCAATCATATTTTTGCCTTGGGCATGATTGATGCCTGTTTTGCCACCAACGCTTGAATCCACTTGAGACAATAACGTGGTTGGAATTTGGATAAAATTCACTCCGCGCATAAAGCTGGCGGCTGCAAAGCCTGTCATATCACCAACCACGCCGCCACCAAGTGCGATAAGCGTAACATCACGATTGAAATGCTCAGCCATTAAGGCATCATAAATCTGGTCAATACTCGTCTGGTTCTTATATTGCTCACCATCTGGTAACACACAGACCTTTACCGTAAATTGCTGTGCTAGCTCATCTTCTAACGATTTTAAGTATAAAGGTGCCACAATATCATTGGTGACAATCAATACTTGGCGACCGCTAATATAAGGTGCGACTTGCTTCGCCATACTGCTAGCTTCTGTCGCAGATTTTTCAGTAATGATGATTGGATAATCATGGCTTTGCGTGTGTACCGTTAAGCCATCATGAAACAGTGCCGTTGCCATGAAAGTCTCCCTGAGCATTTTTTAGTGAAGTAACATTAGCTGAGTATCGTTATACATCTAGAGCGTGTCCTCAATTTAATCGATAGCGAGCTAAATGGATTAAAATGAGGACACGCCATAGTCTATTATTTTTTATCTTCAATCTTCTTTAGAGTCTGGTGTTATAGAAGGCGCGCAACACAAAGATTCGAGCTGCTGTAATAATTGATTGACCATATGGCGAGGATACGTATGACCAGTAGGCATAATGATGTGAGCCACTTGCCGGTATAATGGATCGCGCTTACTGTATAAATCTTGCAATATTTTTCTGGGGTTGGGCTGTTGTAATAAGGGTCGCGACTTATCTTTGGCAGTGCGTGCCATTTGCACATCAACTGGTGCATTGAGATAAACCACGATACCACGCTGCTTAAGAAATTCACGATTTTCAGCAGCCATGACAGCACCACCACCCGTTGCCAAGACAATCTGCTTTTGCTGGCTCAGCTCATCAATGGCACGTGTCTCACGTTCACGAAAGCCCGCTTCGCCTTCTTTAGCGAATATCCAAGCAATATCAGCGCCGGTTTGCGACTCGATATACCAATCGCTATCTACGAATGTCCGCCCTAACTGCTTGGCAAGCAGTCGGCCAATTGTGGTCTTCCCCGCTCCCATCGGCCCCACTAAAAATACCGACGGTAATTCCTCCACCATAACACTCACTCAGCTAAATTAGGTATGATACAACGTCATTGATATTCTGGCTAGTAATGAGCAGTGATTATTATGAGTAAAATCCACGCACGCACAAAAACTTACCCATAAAAAAAGCAAGCACTAGGGCTTGCTTTTTTTGATTCATAACCGATAACACGATTATTAATTTAAACGGCTCACACCATCGTTGATCAGTTTTGGCGTGACAAATATCAGTAGCTCTTCTTTAGAGTTACTACGGACATCACGACGGAATGCACGACCGACGTAAGGCAAGTCTCCTAAGAAAGGCACTTTATTTACCTCATTAGTCGTACGGTTTTTAAATACCCCGCCTAGTACGATGGTTTGACCATCTTCAACGATGACATTGGTCGAGATTGAATCTTCAGCGATCGCTACCTGATTATTGATAATCGTTGGCGTGCCATTGGTAATAACAAGTTGCAAGCCAATTTTACCATCTGGTGTAATGTTCGGCGTCGCCTCTAAGCTTAGCGCTGCTTCTTTAAAGCTGGTCGTGGTTGCGCCACTGGCCGATGCTTCTTGATAAGGAATCTGCGTACCCGATGATACTTTGGCCGTTTGTTTGTCCGCTGTCAAAATCTTCGGCGTTGAAATGACCTCACCGCGATTGTCAGCTTGCAGTGCTGACAACTCAAGATCCAGCATCACATCCGACATACTTAACAAGCCAAAAGCGATACTACCCGCTGGATTGGCAACGCCTAAATCAACGTTTAAGTTATCGGGACGGCTGATATCATAGGAAGGATAAGAAACCGTCTGACCATTGACAGTCGTCGTTTCAATATCAAAATCCTTAAGATCTGCCAAAGTTTGATTACTACCGCCGACCAATAGGCTACGGTTATTCGCCGCGCCATTAGATAGGATACCCCAACGAACACCAATCTCTTTACTAAAGCTATCAGTCGCACTAACGATACGCGCTTCAATCATCACTTGACGAACCGGAATATCAATTTTGCTGATTAGATTGTGGATATTTTCGATACTATCCGCGACATCTTTGATAATCAGAGTATTGGTACGCTCATCAACCGTGACCGTTCCACGATTAGACAATAAGGTATTGTTGTCATTAGCATTTGAATTGCCAGTGTTGCTGCCACCAGATGAGCCACTACCTTGCGAAATAAGGGTCAATACATCTTGCGCTTTTGCATAGCTTAAGCGAATGTATTCGGTACGCAGTGGCGCATAAGATTCAACCGCTTGCTGAGCTTCAAGCTCACGCGCTTCTTGTTCAGCAAGTTCTGTAGATGGCGCGACTAAAATCACATTGCCATTCTCACGTTTGCCCAGATTTTTACTTTTTAGAATAATATCAAGCGCTTGATCCCAAGGCACATTGATCAGGCGCAAGGTGATGTTACCCGCCACCGAATCACTAGCGACGATATTCATATCGGTGAACTGCGCTAAGATATCTAAGACGCTACGGATTTCAACATCTTGGAACTCCATGGATAGCGCTTCGCCACTATACACTCTCTCTTCCAGTGTTGGCTCTCGTAGCAGCTCAGGTTTACTGATACTGACATTTAGCTGGTTACCCGATTGGTAAGCTTGATACTCATAATCTTCAGTCATGTTAATGGTGATAACCCCATTTTGACCTTGGTTTTTGGTATCAATACTACTAACGAGACCACTATTAATATTCAAGCGACGCAATAAGTTTCTCGGTACCGTGCTGCCAGTTAGGCGTATGACCAATTTATTGCCTTGGCGCTGTACATCAACCGGAATCGCTTCGTTGGCAAGCGCAACACTGACGTTGCCACCGCCGTTACTCCCTGCCGAAAAATTCACCGCTGTTAAGCCATCATAGCTATACTGCTTACTAACTTGAGAGGCAGCAAGCTGTGGATTTAATAGCGGATTTACGCGTACGACCATTGTATCCGTCGGCACTTGGTTATTCACCACGGTCGTGCTAGTTGCGACTGTTCTCACTGAAGTGACAGGCACGCTACTGGTTTCTACAATCGGTGTGACCACTGCCGTCGTGGTAATGCCATTATTGTCATTGAGTACGTCTTGAATCGGGTCATTGGTGATGACTGGGCGACTGGGATCGGTAAGGGTCAACAGCAGATCATTGCCATCAATCGCTGTCGTATAGTTGCCCGCTTGTTTAAGCCCAACGATCAGACGCGTGGTACTGTCACTGCTTAGCGTCGTGACATCATTTACCATACCAATATTGTATTCGTTAAAGCGACTGGCAAGTCCGTTTTGCACCTGTTCAAAATCCAACACCAAACGGCTAGGATCATCAAGCTGGTAAGCGGCAGGTAATACTGGCAAACCTACAAAGCCTAAACGCATTTGTGTCACTGCTGGTGCAGTCTGTACCACAGAGACATTATTAATGCGCTGGGCGGCATGGGCGCTGCTACTAACTGCTACCATGCTGATTGCCAATGCAGAAATGGCAAAAGCAGAAGAGACGCGGTTGCTCATCATCATTACCTTGTTATTGCGTACTGTCATTATTTATTCCTCAAAAAATCTGCCGACTTAACTTATAGGGGAGACCAGCGACTGGGGTTTTTCAATAAACCCGGCGCGACTGTCTGGCACAATTTCAATCAAATTAATCTGGGTCGGCGTGATTTCAACAATACGGCCGTCATTTAATCCAAGATAATCACCTACTCTCACACTAGCAACCGAACCATCAGGACGTTGTACAAGTGCATACTGCTGACCTTCTGGCGAAATTACGACGCCACGAAAAGTCAGCTGTGAGAGCTCATATTGCTCAAGCGGTTCTTTTACTCTGGTGATATCAGGGCGTACGCCATCGATAGAGGTGCTAGGACCTTGTACATTGACTAAGCTTGGCGGCAAAAACGGGCTACGCTGCGTACTGGCACTATAGACAAAATCTTCTACCAGCTCAGCTTTTGGCGGTGGCTCGATAGGCTGAGCAGGCTGATTGCGAATATCGGTCATCGCCTTTTCTGCCATACCAATACGATCACTACAACCTGTGATTGATAAAGCAGCAGCGCTCAAAATCAGTAGCATGGGCAGTTTTTTGATATTCATTAGTTGCCTCCTGCAGCATCGGTCGTAGCGGCATCAGTAGCAACAGCCTCTTCACCTTCAGGCGCCGCTTCTTTTGAGCGATACGTTTTGGTTTGTAATACCAAATTCAGCTCCGGCAACACATCTAAAGTAGGCTGTGGATTACTGACTTCAAAATCGTGCATCGTAATAATGCGTGGTAAGGCAGCAAGACCACTGATAAAGCTACCAAACTGATGATATTCCCCTAACGCTGCAATGCGAATAGGCTGCTCGATAAAGAATTCATTTTCAATCTCAGGCTCTACAGAAATATCTTGGAAGCGTATATTACTGCCAACACCTGTCATGTTAATACCCTCTACCAGCTCTGACACGCGGGTGTCTTTTGGCAGTTGGTCAAGTAAGGTGTTGAACTCCGTCTCCATCTGGACAACCTGTGCTTGATAAGTTTTTAAGTGACGTGCACGTGATTCTTTTTCACGGTAACTATCAAGTAAGGTTTGCTGCTGACTTTCTGCCGCAGTAATCTCATCAATCTTGCTGCTAATCGGTAACGCCCACGATAGCGCCGCTATCAGTGCAATGATAAATCCAATGACCGTTATCTTTACCGGAACTGGCCAGCTGCCGTAGTTTTCAGAATCCAAAGACTCAAAACTGCGGCGAAACTCATTCAAGTCAAACTGTTTTTTAGGATTGACAGCGCTCTTTTTAGTTTTGATTAGGCTTTTTTTACGACTCAGCTTCATAACTCACCTCCCAGCCCAGTACTACCATCAGCATCAACGGCTACAGCAGTCTCTGATTGCACCTTGGTCGTTACGACAAACTGTACGTAACTGTCCTCAGGATAAACGGGACGTGGCTGTCCATCAGTTGTTACCGGCTCATTAAGCGCAGGCGCTGGTGTATACGCGCTAATATTTTGCTGAATATTGCTGACCGCTGAGTTGCCCATCCATTTGCTACTATCAAGGTTACGAATCAAACTTGATACGACATTTGGATTGTCCGCAAGACCCGTCAAAGTAAGGATATCGCCTTCGCGCTTTAGGTTATTTAGATAAAGCGCAGGCGGAATGGCTTTGGCCAAATCATCCCATAGACGTACAGGCACAGGTCGTCGACCTTGCAAATCTTGAATCACCTGCATGCGAGAGATAATATCTTCACGGCGTTGCTCCAGGCTATCAATTTCGATCAATGCTTTGTCTAAGCGAGCGTTCTCTTGCTCAATCAGTACATTCGCATTGCGTTGTTCATCAAGCTCATTATTAAAATAGCTCCATGAAGCGAACGCTGCTAGTAAGGCAAATAAAGTGACCGCCACTACTAAAGTAAGAAATTCTTTATTGCGACGCGCGCGTTCTTCTTGCCGCCAGGGCAGTAGGTTAATACGAGCCATTAGTCGAAGCTCCTTAACGCAAGACCGCACGCGGCCATTAAACTCGGGGCATCAATGACCAGCTGCTCATTATCAATGTGCGGCGCAATAGTCATGTTGGTGAAAGGATTGGCAATACTAACCGTCACGCCCAGTTTTTGTTGCGCCATACCGGCCAGACCTGCAATAGAGCTACTACCGCCTGCCAGTACGATATGATCGATACTACTGTATTGGCTCGAGGAAAAATAAAACTGTAGAGAGCGAGTGACTTGTTGGATAGTATTTTCTATAAAAGGGGTCAATACATCTGGATAGTAATCATCAGGCAAGGTACCTGCGCGTTTACTAATATTTGCTTCTTCAGCCGATAGTCCATAGCGATTTTGTATCGCCTCTGTGAGCTGAGAGCCACCAAATAACTGTTCACGGCTATATATAAATTCGCCATTTTTGGCGATATATAGTGTGGTTTGGTTGTGTCCGATATCGATCAAGGCGACAATCTCTGGCATATTTGGCAAGTTATCTGCCATCAAACCGAACGCACGCTCAATGGCATGTGTTTCAATATCCATTACCTTGGTTTGCAAGCCACCAAAGGTTAAAGCATCAACTCTTTGGTCGACATTTTCCGAGCGCGAGGCAGCAAGCAACACTTGTACCATCTCGTCATTTACTAAAGAAGGGCCCAATACTTCAAAATCCAGATTGACATCTTCTAAGGGATAAGGCACATATTGATCAGCATCCAGACGGATTTGCGCTTCGCGCTCAATATCGCTTAGCACCATATCCATATCAATGATTTTGGTGATCACTGCTGAGCCTGAGACGGCGGCGGCGGCATCGCTACCCGCTACCTGACAGCGTCGCGCCAAGCCAGCTATAATATTACCCACTGCCTCAGTATCTACAAGAAGTTTGTCAACGACTACGCCTTCCGGTAGTCTTTCAATACCATAGGATTTTAGATGAAACATCCCTTGTTGGCGCTGTATGTCAACCAATTTGACCGAAGTAGCACAGATATCTATGCCAATCAAATGTCGACTCTTGGAAGTAAATAGCCTCACAAACTCTATACCTTATATTAAGTGTACAATCTGATAGTGATTTGTAATATTTTAGTACAATACTTTACTTACCAGATAGATTCAAGCATTTAAATAAGTTATTAAGGTCAACTTACACATTTATTATGACCTCCCTATTTTGTTCAAGGTATAATGCCTCATTTGTTGCAAATTTTAATTGATAAGTCTCATTATGGCTAAAAAAAATGCTACCGTTCGTCTCATTCGCTTTTTGGTGGGGCTTTTCATTGCCTGTCTGGCGCTCGCCGTTATCTTAGCGCTTGCTGTGCCTATTGGTTTCTATGGGATGGCGATGTACCTATCACCCACCTTGCCTAGTACCCAAGAAATCAAAACTGCCAATTTAGAGATGCCATTACAGATCTATAGCCGAGATGATAAATTAATCGGTCAGTATGGCAATCGTCTCTCCCTACCTGTTACTTTTGATGACATTCCTGAAGATCTCACGCATGCTTTTTTAGCGGCAGAAGACGCGGCTTTTTTCCAGCATAGTGGTATTAGTATTAAAGGTCTTGGTCGCGCGGTGACTGAAGTAGTGACTGACGATGACAGCCAAACTGGTGGCTCTACCATCACCATGCAGGTTGCCAAAAATTACTTTTTAAGCCCAGAACGTACCTTAAACCGTAAATTGACGGAATTGTTTTTGGCTCGTAAGATTGAAGACGAACTCAGTAAAAATGATATTTTGACTCTCTATGTCAATAAAATTTACCTCGGTGAAGGCGCTTATGGCATTCGTGCCGCCGCCAAAAAATATTATAGTAAATCGTTAGAAAACCTGAATATTGCTGAGATGGCAATGTTAGCAGGTCTCCCAAAAGCCCCTTCTAAATACAACCCTGTTGCCAACCCTAGCCGCGCCCTTACTCGCCGTAACTGGATCATTGGTCGTATGCTTGAGCTGGGCTATATCAATAAAGCGCAACACGACGAAGCGGTAAATTCTCCAGTAGCCATCAATTTATATCAAGAAAAGCTAGACGTTAATATGCCTTATTTGGCAGAAATGACACGCTCTACCTTAGTTGATCGCTATGGTGAGCAAGTGATGCATAGTGGATGGCGGGTACGCCTTACGGTTGATAGCAAAGCACAAACAGATGCGGAAGCGGCGATACTGACAGGTTTGGTGGCTTACGAACATCGTCATGGTTGGCGCGGGGCTGAAGCAAATGATGAACCGCTAGAAAATTTCCGTCGTTATAGTAATATGACTCCTGCCAAAGTCACCAAAGTGAATGCTCGCAGTTTTGAGGCGACAATGCCCTCTGGTGAGAATGTAACTGTTGGTTGGTCTGGGATGAGCTGGGCACGCAAGTATATTTCTGCCAATCGTATCGGTTACTTTCCTGACAATGCTCGCCAAATTGTTAATAAAAACGATATCATTCGTTTGATACCGACCGCGAATGGTAATTGGCAGTTGGGACAAATTCCTAAAATACAAGGAAGTCTGGTCTCCTTGAATCCTGAGACTGGAGCGGTTAATGCATTGGTTGGTGGTTTTGACTTTAACCACAGTAAGTTCAACCGTGCCTTGCAAGGGTGGCGTCAGCCAGGCTCAACGATTAAGCCGCTGGTCTACACCACTGCATTAGAAAAAGGCTATCGCCCAGATAGTATTGTCTCGGATCGCCCGATTCAAGTAGGTGACTGGAAACCGAAAAATTCCGATCAACGTTTCTTAGGTGATATCACTTTACGTCGTGGCTTGTATTTATCACGTAACTTAGTCTCTATTCGCTTATTACAGGCTATTGGTATCTCTGATGCCCGCAATCTATTGGACGAATTCGGTCTTGATAAAGAAAAGCTACCAACGACTTTATCGTTGGCATTAGGCGCAGGGCAAGCAACGCCATTACAAATGGCAACGGCTTACTCTACGTTCGCCAATGGTGGTCACCGTGTTCAACCTTACTTTATAGAACAGATCTACAACTACGACAACAAATTGTTATTCCAAGCCAATCCGCAGCAAGCTTGTGCTGTATGCTTTAACGAACAACTTGAAAATCTCAATAAAAAGCTTATCGTAGATTATGAGGCAAAAATAGAAAAAGAGAATGCAGCGCTTGCTGCTAAAAAAGAGGAAAAAGCCAACGCTAAAGACAAAGCAACAGAAAATAAATCAGCTGCTGACCTCAATGCAGAAAATAGCGACAATACGGCAAAAGATAACGAGGCGCTTGATTTAAATATTTATGATGGGAGTCCAGCCTCAGATCGTTTGAAAGCACCTGTCGTGCAGTACATTACTGCCATGCAAGCACCGCGTATTTTGAAGCCAAGAGTGGCTTATGATATGGCTGATATCTTGCGTGATGTCGTGCAGCGTGGTACAGCTGTACGAGCAAAAGCGTTGGGACGTAATGATATTGGTGGTAAAACTGGTACAACCAACGATGCGAAAGACGCATGGTTTGCAGGGTTTCATCCTACTAACACTACTGTCGTATGGATGGGTTTTGATCAACCATCAACCATGGGTCGCCGTGAGTATGGTGGCGTGGCGGCGCTGCCTGTATGGATGGACTTTATGAGAGCGCAGCTTAAAGATGTGCCTAATCAATGGGTGTCTGTTAACAACCGTGCCAAATCTAAGAAACAGATGCAACAAATCCTAGAAATGACAGATGATGGCATTGTTGACAGCGAAGATGATGATGCCGATACTAGCACGTCAGCCAAACCCGTCAAGACCAAAGCACAGCAACGTAAGCCATCAGAACCTGAGCGTTCGCCCGTGTCACAGCCAAGCAATAATAACGCTGATAGCGTGCCACAAAACCCTTTAACGGTCACCCCTGTCGAACGTATGCCACCCATGCCAGAGTAAATACTTTACGAGGGTAACGGCTATTTAGCATTAAAGGGCTGGTTCAGTAATCACTGAACCAGCCCTTTTTTATTTTGAAACTATAATCTTAAAGATCTGCTTATAAAATCAGTTAAGTCCTACCCTACTAAAACTCAACCATGCCCGCACGCAACTGCTCAATCAGCTCTAAAAGCTGCTGCCGCCACTCACGTATGGTCGCCTCATCTGGCAACCACTGATTCGATAAAGTGACAACGTTAACGATAAGATCTTTTGGCTCTATCTCAACCATATTAGCATTTTCAGCCGCCGAATTATCTGGCAGTACCGCATACAGGCAACGTTGATAAGCGCGCTCTACATTGGCTAGAAAGCCTTGTTCTTGTAACTGCTGCAAGCGTTGAATTTCAGGTGACACTTGAGTACGTTCACTTAGTGCTTGCTCGATATCTGACAAAGTGGGCGCCGTCATGTTTAAGCTATAAAAATGACCAAGCTCTTGGATAAAAGCTAAGAAACTGCCATACAAATGGAAAATAGCAGTTTCACAGTGTGCTTGATATAACTGCTTATCGTTGGTACTTCCAGCCGCTTGGCAAGATAGACGACAAAAATACAGCTTTTGGTTGGTTCGATCTGCTTGATATTTAGCAACGCGCGTTTTACCTGCCATGCTTTAATCATCCTTATATTGGGAGTTCAGTATTCATAAAAAATAAGCTACTTTTCAGTTTACTATTTTTTGAAACAGATTTCTAAGAGAATTGTCTTTCATTGTATGTACTTTCAATCATTCATTTTTATCTGTTTTTCCAGCGCATAAAAAAGCCAGCAACGTAGGCTGGCTTTTTTATTAAGTTAACAATGAATCAAAGATGTCTAATACTATGAGTTATCTTGGTTCAGCTCTTGTGCAAAAGCTTCATCAAAGCTAGCAAAGTCTTTACTATCAGTGCTAGCAGTCATATCAAACGCTGCATTGAGATCTTTGTCTTGTAGCTTTTGATCCGCTTTCTCTTTACGGGCTTTATGATAAGCAAGACCAGTACCAGCTGGAATCAAGCGACCAACAACCACGTTTTCTTTCAGACCACGTAGTTCATCGACTTTACCAGTAACGGCAGCAGCAGTTAGCACACGAGTCGTTTCCTGGAACGACGCTGCTGAGATAAAGCTTTCCGTTGCCAAGCTGGCTTTGGTGATACCTAACAATTGACGCTCAAACTGTACTGGGAATTTATCTTCCGCTTCTAGCTTCGCATTCAATGCTTTGATGTCTGCATACTCTACCTGATCACCTTTGAAGTGACTTGAATCGCCGCCATCGGTAATTTCAACTTTGCGCAGCATCTGACGAATAATAACTTCGATGTGCTTATCGTTGATTTTTACGCCCTGCAGACGATAAACGTCCTGTACTTCATTAACGATATAATCAGCAAGTGCCGTTTGACCTTTTAGGCGCAAGATATCGTGTGGGTTTTGTGGACCATCAGCGATCACTTCACCGCGAGCAACTGTCTCGTTTTCAAAGACGTTAATTTGACGCCATTTCGGGATCAGCTCTTCATGTACTTCACCATCTTCATTGGTGATAATAAAGCGGTTTTTACCTTTGGTCTCTTTACCGAAGCTCACCACACCTGACATTTCTGCCATGATGGCATGATCTTTCGGGCGACGTGCTTCAAACAAATCAGCAACACGTGGTAGACCACCAGTAATATCTTTGGTACCTGAAGACGCTTGTGGTACACGGCCTAGGATCGAACCTGCGGCAACTTTTTCACCATCGCTCACACGAATGATGGTTTCAGCTGGTAAGAAGTAAACCACTTCTTTGCCTTCGTCTGTGTTCAAGATAATAGCAGGACGTAAGTCTTTTGCTGAGCTTGAACGGTCACGAGTAGCAAGAATCTCAAATGAGCTCATACCAGTCGCGTCATCAACCTTCACGGTAGCTGTTAGACCATCAGTAATATCACTGAAACGTGCTGTACCAGCAAATTCTGTGATGATAGGATGCGTGTGCGGATCCCATTTAGCGATAGTTTGACCACCTTCGACCTGATCTTCATCTTTCACAAGTACGCTTGAACCGTAAGGCACTTTATAACGTTCACGCTCACGACCAAGCTCATCAGTCAATGCAATTTCAGCAGAACGCGATACGATGACTAAGTGACCATCGGTATGTTGAACCGTTTTCATGTTCTCGAAATGCGCTTGACCAGCATTACGTACAGAGATGCTATTGTCCACAGAGGCTGAGCTTGCAGCCCCGCCCACGTGGAACGTACGCATGGTTAACTGAGTACCCGGCTCACCGATAGACTGAGCGGCCATAACCCCGACTGATTCACCGATATTCACTTTATGACCACGTGCAAGGTCACGACCATAACACTGTGAACAAACGCCATGCTCAACATTACAAGTAATAACTGAACGTACCCAGATATCATCGATCGCGTTTTCATCAAGCACATTGACCCAATGCTCATCGATCAATGTACCCGCTGGAATCAATATCTTATCAGCGTCATCATTGTAAGTGACATCACGCGCGGTCACACGACCAAGTACTAGTTCACCGAGTTTCTCGATGATTTCACCACCTTGAATATGTGGTTTCATGAGCAAGCCTTGCTCGGTACCACAGTCATCACTGGTGATAACCAAATCTTGTGCAACATCAACCAAACGACGAGTCAAATAACCCGAGTTAGCGGTTTTCAATGCCGTATCTGCTAGACCTTTACGTGCCCCATGCGTAGAGATAAAGTACTGTAGTACCGTCAAACCTTCGCGGAAGTTGGCTTTAATCGGTGTCTCAATGATTGAACCATCTGGTTTCGCCATCAGGCCACGCATACCAGCCAACTGACGAATCTGTGCCGCACTACCACGAGCACCAGAATCTGACATGATAAAGATAGAGTTAAATGACTTCTGCTCTTCTTCTTCACCTTGCGCATTGATGACTTTATCGGTCGCCAAGTTATCCATCATCGCTTTCGCGACTTTGTCATTGGTACGTGACCAGATGTCGACCACTTTGTTATAACGCTCACCAGCCGTCACAAAACCTTGCTCAAACTGATCTTCGATCTCGCGCACTTCGCCTTCAGCAACTTCGATAATTTGCTTTTTGCTCGGTGGAATAACCATGTCATCTAAACCGATAGATACACCAGATAGCGTTGCTTGCGCAAAACCTAGGTACATCAATTGGTCAGCAAACATAACACTGTCTTTAACGCCTACTTTACGATAGCAAGAGTTGATCAAGCGTGAGATGTTTTTCTTCGTCATTTCTTGGTTACATTCATCAAACGTCATACCTTTAGGCATGATGTTCCAGATAAGTAAACGACCAGCAACCGTATCTTTGATACTGATTTCTTTGGTCTCGTTGCCTTCTTCATCGAAATGCGTTTCAGTCACACGAACTTTAATTTTCGCGTTTACATGCAAATCGTTTGAGCCAATCGCGCGCAATGCTTCATTGACGGTGGCAAAGATCATGCCTTCGCCTTTAGCATTCACTGATGAGCGGCTAATATAGTACAAACCCAATACCACATCTTGTGACGGTACGATGATTGGATCACCGTTCGCAGGTGACAAGATGTTGTTGGTCGACATCATCAAAGCACGTGACTCAAGCTGAGCTTCTAGCGTCAATGGCACGTGAACGGCCATTTGGTCACCATCAAAATCGGCGTTGAATGCAGTACATACGAGCGGATGCAATTGAATTGCTTTACCTTCGATTAGTACTGGCTCGAACGCTTGTAGACCCAAACGGTGAAGCGTTGGTGCACGGTTAAGAAGTACTGGATGCTCACGGATAACCATGGCCAGCATGTCCCACACTTGCGGTTCTTCACGCTCAACCATCTTTTTGGCAGCTTTAATTGTAGTCGCCAAACCATGAGATAACAGTTTGTTATAAGTAAATGGCTTGAATAACTCAAGTGCCATTTTCTTCGGTAGACCACACTGATGTAGGCGTAGTGTTGGACCTACAACGATTACCGAACGACCAGAATAATCGACACGCTTACCAAGTAAGTTTTGACGGAAACGACCTTGCTTACCTTTGATCATATCTGCCAAAGATTTCAATGGACGCTTATTACTACCCGTAATTGCACGACCGCGACGACCGTTATCTAGCAACGCATCGACTGACTCTTGCAACATACGTTTTTCGTTACGTACGATGATATCAGGGGCGCTCAGCTCAAGCAGACGCTTGAGACGGTTGTTACGGTTGATAACACGGCGATACAAATCATTCAAATCTGAAGTCGCAAAACGACCACCTTCTAGCGGTACTAGAGGACGTAAATCTGGTGGTAATACTGGCAAGATGGTCATCACCATCCATTCAGGTTTGTTATTAGAATCACGGAATGCTTCTAATAGTTTAAGACGCTTAGACATCTTTTTGAGCTTAGTTTCAGAACCCGTTTGCGGAATCGCTTCACGCAGCTCATCGATTTCTAAGTCTAAGTCGATATCTTTTAATAGGTCTTGTACCGCTTCTGCACCCATCTTGGCAGTGAATTCGTCGCCAAACTCTTCAAGCGCTCGGTAGTAATCTTCATCGTCAAGCAATTGGTACTTCTCTAAAGAAGTCAGGCCAGGTTCTGTGACAATATAGCTTTCAAAATATAGAACACGCTCAATATCACGTAGCGTCATGTCTAGCAAGAGACCGATGCGGCTTGGTAATGATTTTAAGAACCAAATGTGCGCCACAGGACTGGCTAGGTCAATATGACCCATGCGATCGCGACGGACTTTGGCGGTAGTGACTTCAACGCCACATTTTTCGCAGATAACGCCTTGGAATTTACGGCGTTTGTACTTACCACATAGACATTCAAAATCTTTTACTGGGCCAAAAATTTTGGCACAAAAAAGACCATCACGCTCAGGCTTAAACGTACGATAGTTAATGGTTTCAGGCTTTTTCACTTCACCATGCGACCATGACTTGATCACGTCAGGTGAGGCCAAAGTAATTTGAATGCTATCAAACTCTTGGTTACCGTTGCCGGTAGGGCTTTGCATGATATCGAGTAAATCTTTCAAGTTGCTTCTCCGTTATCTTTATAATCATCTGACAGCGTACTATTAACGCGGATAAGATGAATGAAGGCAATGAATAGGGTTGAGATAAATGGCTAAAAGCAGCAGCAATTTAGCATACTGCTTTTAGCTAACCACTAAGGTTAATAACTGACTGTAATAATCTTAATTCAGTCAGCCAGCCATTCTTAATGGGTTTGTTTTAACTCAATGTTAATACCCAATGATTTGATTTCTTTGGTCAAGACGTTAAACGATTCAGGCATACCTGGATCCATATATTGCTCACCATCGACGATGTTTTTATACATACGGGTACGGCCTTCGACATCATCCGATTTCACTGTCAACATCTCTTGCAGCGTGTAAGTCGCGCCGTAAGCTTCTAGTGCCCATACTTCCATCTCACCGAAGCGCTGACCACCAAACTGTGCTTTACCACCAAGTGGCTGCTGCGTCACTAGTGAATAAGAACCGGTTGAACGTGCATGCATTTTGTCATCAACCAAATGGTTAAGCTTGAGCATATACATGTAGCCGACGGTTACTTGACGATCAAACTTCTGACCCGTACGACCATCATATAACGTCTGCTGACCGTTTCTGGCTAGACCAGCAAGCTCTAGCAAGTCTTTGACTTGATGCTCATGCGCACCATCAAATACTGCCGTGCCCATCGGTACACCGCCACGCAAGTTGTCTGATAGCGCCATGATGTCATCATCACTCAAGCTATCTAGATCAACTTGTTCACCGCCTACTTTGTTATAGATTTGGTCTAAGAAATCACGTAAGTCTTTGATCGCGGCTTGTGCTTTGAGCATACCATCAATTTTCTCGCCCAAACCTTTTGCTGCCATACCCAAATGCGTCTCTAGCACCTGACCGATGTTCATACGAGATGGAACACCTAGTGGGTTCAGTACGATGTCAACGGTATTACCATTTTCGTCATAAGGCATGTCTTCAACCGGCATAATACGCGATACAACACCTTTGTTACCATGACGACCAGCCATCTTATCACCAGGCTGAATACGACGCTTAACCGCTAGATATACTTTAACGATTTTTTGTACGCCATGTTGCAAGTCATCACCGGCAGTCAATTTGCGTTTTTTCTCAGCAAACTTCACATCGATGTCTTTTTGCTTATCAACTAAGTAATCAGCGATTTGCGTTAGACGCTCAGAGATTTCTTCTTCAACTGGCTGAATATCAAGCAAAGTCTCAAGGCTCATATCTTTCATATCAGCCAATGCCATCACTGTACCGGCCTTTAGACCTGAACCACCACTGACTTTTTGACCATCAAGCAAATTACCAATACGACCACGAGCGGCTTCTTCAAAGATACGTAGCTCTTCTTTTAAATCTTTACGGTAGCTATCAAGCTGTGATTTTTCAATCGCTCTTGCACGCGCATCTTTTTCGACGCCATCACGGGTAAAGACTTGAACGTCAATAACCGTACCTTTGCTTGATGTTGGAACACGCAAAGACGTGTCTTTAACATCAGCGGCTTTTTCACCAAAGATAGCCCGGAGGAGTTTCTCTTCTGGCGTCAGTTGTGTTTCACCTTTTGGCGTCACTTTACCGACTAAGATATCACCAGCATCAACTTCAGCACCGATATAAACGATACCCGCTTCATCAAGGCTTGATAGCGCCGCTTCACCAACGTTTGGAATATCAGCAGTAATCTCTTCAGTACCTAGCTTGGTATCACGCGCCACACAGGTCAATTCTTGAATATGAATAGTGGTGAAACGATCTTCTTTAACCACTTTTTCAGATAACAAGATTGAATCTTCGAAGTTGTAACCATTCCACGGCATAAATGCGATGCGGATGTTCTGACCCAATGCCAACTCGCCAAGATCCGTTGACGGACCATCAGCCAAGATATCACCTACAGCAATAGCGTCGCCTTGGTTCACGATAATACGTTGGTTGATACAAGTGTTTTGGTTAGAACGCGTATATTTAACGAGGTTATAGATATCAATACCGGCTTCACCAGCAATCATCTCATCTTCATTTACACGAACCACAACACGTGAGGCATCAACGTCTTCGATCACACCACCACGCTTAGCGATGACACAAACACCAGAGTCACGAGCAACGTGACGCTCCATACCCGTACCTACTAACGGCTTATCAGCACGTAGCGTAGGAACAGCCTGACGCTGCATGTTCGAACCCATCAAGGCACGGTTAGCATCATCATGCTCTAGGAACGGAATCAAACCTGCTGCGACAGATACGACCTGACTTGGTGACACATCCATATGCGTCACTTTTTCTGGCGGCATGCGAACGAATTCACCATAGCTACGCACACTGACCATTTCATCAGATAACGCGCCTTCTGCGGTTACTGGCGAATCAGCCTGTGCAATGACCGTACCTACTTCTTCAATGGCGGATAGATATTCAATAACATCTGTGACTTTACCATCAACCACACGGCGATAAGGCGTTTCTAAGAAGCCAAAGCTGTTGGTTTTAGCAAATGTTGCCAATGAGTTGATAAGACCAATGTTTGGACCTTCAGGAGTCTCAATTGGGCATACACGGCCATAATGGGTATCATGTACGTCACGTACTTCAAAGCCTGCACGTTCACGAGTCAGACCACCGGGTCCTAATGCTGATACACGGCGCTTATGGGTAACTTCAGACAACGGGTTGTTCTGATCCATAAACTGTGACAACTGGCTTGAACCAAAGAACTCTTTAACCGCAGCCGCAACAGGCTTTGAGTTAATCAAATCTTGTGGTGACAAGTTATCAGATTCCGCTGAGCTTAAACGCTCTTTAACCGCACGCTCAACACGCACTAGACCAACACGGAATTGGTTTTCTGCCATTTCACCAACCGAACGAATACGACGGTTACCTAGATGGTCAATATCATCGACTTCGCCGCGACCGTTACGAATTTCGATCAGCTCTTTTAGCACGTTAACGATATCGGCATTGGTCAATACGCTACGTTCGCGCTGGATATCTGGATCATCCGTGTTATCAAATTCTAGACCAAGACGACGGTTGAATTTCATACGACCAACATTTGATAGGTCATAACGATCAGCGTTAAAGAACATGCTATCAAATAGTTTTTCAGCAGTTTCGACCGTTGGTGGCTCACCTGGACGCATGACTTTATATATTTCAATCAAGGCTTCTTCACGGCTTGAAGTACTGTCAGCACGTAACGTATCGGCAATATAACTGCCTTGATCGATATCATTGGTGAACAGAATGCTGAACTCTTTGATAGAGTCACTGGCTTCAAATGCGCTTAATTTAACCAATAATTCATGGTCAATTAATGTATTGGCTTTAGCGATGACTTCATCGTTGACGACGATGTCTTCGGCCAAAATACGCTCATATAAGTATTCATCAGGGATAGAGATTTTAGTCATACCCGCTTCTTCAAGCTGACGGATACGACGGGCATTGATACGTTTGCCCTGCTCTACGATAACGTCACCTTCAGGTGATACGATATCGAACTGAGCCATCTCGCCGCGCAGACGATCTGCAACCAGATCAATCTCAAACTGCTCTTCACCTTTATAAACCGCTACTTTATCAAAGAAAAGATCTAAGATTTCAGCAGTGCTCAAGCCTAGGGCACGAAGGATAATAGATGCCAGTAATTTACGACGACGGTCAATACGAGCAAAGACTAAGTCTTTTGCATCAAATTCAAAATCAAGCCATGAACCACGGTAAGGGATGATACGTGCGTTATAAAGCACTTTACCACTTGAATGTGATTTGCCTTTATCATGATCAAAGAACACGCCAGGTGAGCGATGTAATTGCGATACGATAACACGCTCAGTACCATTGATAATAAAGGTACCGTTTTGGGTCATCAATGGGATTTCACCCATATAGACACTTTGCTCACGGATATCTTTGATTGCCGCTTTACTGTCTTTGTCTTTGCTGTCTTTATCTTTGATAATTAAGCGGATCTTGACACGCATTGGTGCTGCAAACGTTGAGCCACGTAAGATACACTCACGCTCATCAAACTCAGGATCGCCCAAATAATATTCAACGAATTGTAACTCAGCATTACCAGAGTGACTCTCAATTGGGAAAATAGAGGAATACGCAGCTTGCAGGCCACTATTCTCACGAGCTTTTGGCTTTTTATGCTCTTGCAAAAATTGCTCGTAGGAATCTACTTGAATAGACAGTAAATAGGGAATGTCCATCACAGTGGGCAATTCAGCAAAACTTTTGCGAATACGCTTTTTTTCAGTATAAGAATATGCCATCGAGAGTCCTTACAGTAAACGTGGAAACAAATTGAAAGCGTGGCCAGCATGCATCAATACTATTTGATATTAATATTATGCAAACTTGGCAACGTAAACGATAATATAAAACGGGTGTTAATACTCAGCTAGTGACTGTTTATCCATTCGTACAGGTGATACATTGGTATGTGCTTCATCAGTGCGCCACTATGACACTATTATTTAATGTTACAACTGCATTTAATGTTGCAACTGCATTTAATCTTACAAATCAATCTAGTCTTATCATCGGTATCTAAGCCACTCTATATGATGGTTTAGATCGACAGTTTCAATATAAGTCAATCTATAATAAATTGATTTATAGGTTAATACTTACCAATACTCTTGAGAAGAAACAACTTCTATTAGGGTTATCCTAATCTACTTACCGTCAAAACCAATGTCGTCGCTGATATATACCGTCTACGAGCCTACCTACTGACAGTAAAACCATGCTAAATGGATAACCTAAGATTAACAGCTTTTCAGAATTAATAATAATTGGGGTAACTATAACTTTTAGAATCAGTATAAACTATAGTGTTAATGGGAAAGCATGCAGACACAAAAAAATGCCAAACATCTATGGACGTTTAGCTGATATTAACTGATTTCAAAAACTGGTATGTGTGCTTGCACTGTGTTTATTTGCATAGCTATCGTCTGTCCTTTTGATGGGTATCCACCGTGTTGTTGCATACGTATGTTGGCAGACACAAAAGGTCAAGCTACGAATTATAATAAAAAAAAGCTGGCAATGCAAGGCATTACCAGCTTTTTTTGTACAACACTAAGATAAGCTCAGCTTATTTTAGTTCAACAGTTGCACCAGCTTCTTCAAGTTTCTTTTTCAACTCTTCAGCTTCAGCTTTGTTAACGCCTTCTTTGATTGGAGCTGGAGCGCTTTCAACCAAATCTTTCGCTTCTTTCAAGCCAAGACCAGTAGCTTCACGTACGGCTTTAATTACGCCAACTTTCTTCTCGCCAAAGCTGGCAAGAACTACGTCAAACTCGTCTTTTTCTTCAGCAGCAGCAGCAGCAGGGCCAGCAGCAGCAGGTGCAGCAGCAACAGCAGCTGTTACGCCGAATTTTTCTTCCATGTCGCTGATTAACTCAACGATATCCATTACTGACATTTCAGCGATTGCGTTTAACACATCATCTTTAGATAGTGCCATGAGAACTCTCCGTTATCTGATAAAATTTAATTGATTTTAATATCGCTTTGATTGTTTGCCAAATGTTCAAATAGTGTTGGCAATAAAGTACAATCAGCGATGTCAAAGTTACGTTAAAACAAGCAATTAAGCAGCTTCTTTTGCGTCTTTGATTGCCGCTACAGTGCGAACGAACTTGCCAGGAACAGCGTTCATAGTCTGGACAAGCTTGGTCACTGGTGCATTCATAGTAGCCATCAAGATAGAGATTGCTTCGTCGCGAGTTGGTAGCTTCGATACGCGCTCTAGCTCTTCTGGACCATAAACAACACCACCGACTGATACCAATTTGGTCTCTAAAGCTTTGTTATCTTTGCTAAAGTCGAAAACGACTCGAGCGGCAGATCCCAAATCTTCCATAGAGAAAGCCAAAAGTAGTGGACCAGTCATACGGTCTGACATGCTCTCAAACTTAGTGCCTTCAAAAGCGCGTTTTGCTAGGGTATTTTTTACCACTTTCAAAATCACGCCTTTCTCACGGGCTTGTTCGCGCAGCTTAGTAAGCTTTGCAACACCAATACCGTGATATTCGGCAGCTACTGCTGAGTAAGCATTAGCAGCAACTTCAGACACTTCAGCCACAACTTGTTGTTTTTGCTCTAGCGTTAATGCCATAAGTTGACTCCTTTAATCTTATCAGTCTGCTCAGTACTTCAATACTTAAAAACCGAAATTTTCAATTATTAAACAACTAAATTAGACTGACTTGATACGACACGTTATTCATAAATTCTATAAAAATAAAACCTACTCGTAACGACTGATTACGGCACCGTTATCAGAATGACATCAAGTGATAGATTGAACTATCGGCTCTTATCAACAACTGGGTGGATCACCGTCTGCGTAGGACAACTAAGATTTTCATCTGTGGTCGATTAAAAAAAGCAGCTTGTTATCATATTTAACCATTCGAAAATTGCTATCTATGACACTAAACCACTCTCTACCTACGGTCTTAGACAGCGTAGCATATGCTACGCTGACCTAATTTTTTAGAATTTTTTTGTACGCATTATTCAAAATATTTGAAGAGTGAATACTTAATTATTTAGCAGTGCGGTAAGGAACAGCATCAATAGTGATGCCTGGACCCATAGTGCTAGACAAGGTGATTTTCTTAATGAAAGTACCTTTAGACGTAGCAGGTTTAGCACGTTTTAGATCTGTGATTAATGCTTCAGCATTTTGAATAACTTGCTCAGCAGTGAAACCAACTTGACCAATAGTAGTATGAATGATACCCGCTTTGTCTACACGATACTGTGCTTGACCAGCTTTAGCATTTTTCACAGCTTCAGCAACGTTTGGCGTTACTGTACCAACTTTTGGGTTAGGCATTAAGCCACGTGGACCTAGGATAGTACCTAACTGACCAACAACACGCATTGCATCAGGAGCAGCAATAACGATATCAAAGTCCATGTTGCCAGCTTTGATTTGTTCTGCTAGGTCTTCGAAACCAACGATGTCAGCACCAGCTTCTTTGGCGGCTTCAGCAGCAGCACCTTGAGCAAATACAGCAACGCGTTTGGTTTTACCAGTACCAGCAGGTAGGTTGGTAGCGCCACGAACGACTTGATCAGATTTACGTGGGTCAACGCCCAAGTTTACTGCAATGTCGATAGACTCTTTGAATTTTAGTGCTGGCAAATCGTTTAAGATTTGAACCGCTTCTTCAATCGTGTATAACTTTTCGTTTTCTACACGCTCAGCGATTAACTTTTGACGCTTAGTAAGTTTACTCATTTACACACCCTCCACGGTAATACCCATTGAACGTGCAGTACCAGCGATGGTACGAACAGCAGCATCAAGATCAGCAGCAGTCAAATCTGCATCTTTAGTCTTAACGATATCTTCTAATTGTGCACGGTCAACTTTACCGACTTTAGCGGTGTTTGGCGTACCAGAACCTTTAGCGATACCAGCAGCCTTACGTAGTAAGTACGCAGCTGGTGGTGACTTCATGATAAAGGTAAAAGACTTATCGCTATATACAGTGATCTCAGTAGGAATCGGTAGACCCGGCTCTTGGTTTGAGGTTGCAGCGTTAAATTCTTTACAGAATGCCATGATGTTCACGCCTTTTTGACCCAATGCTGGACCAATCGGTGGTGAAGGATTTGCTTTGCCTGCAGGCACTTGCAGTTTGATGTAACCATCAATCTTCTTAGCCATGATACTCTCCTAAATGGGTAATAGCGCCAAATCAACGTGGTATAAACCTTATTGACTAACAGCTCCCCGGTTGATGAATTTTTACGGGTTTAGTCTAGCTTCTCAACTTTACTAAACTCAAGCTCGACCTGAGTCGGTCGATTAAATACGTTTACCGTTAAATGTAGTTTAGACTTTTCATAATCCACTTTTTCAACCAACCCTTTAAAGTCAGTAAATGGACCATCGATAACCAACAACTCTTCGCCCGGCTCAAATAGAGTCTTAGGACGTGGGTCAGTTTCAGTCTGATTCAAACGGTTTAAAATACGATCTGCTTCTACTTGGGTGATTGGCGCTGGTGTTTCAGGTGTACCACCGATGAAACCCATAATACGTGGACAATCTTTGACGATGTGCCAAGTATTGTCATTCATTTCCATCTGAATCAATACATAGCCTGGAAAGAATTTACGCTCGCTTTTACGCTTTTTGCCGTCTTTCATTTCGACGACTTCTTCAGTAGGAACCAATACGTCACCGAATGATTCAGCGAAGTCACTACGATTAATACGATCAGTTAATGAACGCTGTACTTGCTTTTCATATCCTGAAAACGCTTGGACAATATACCAACGCATGTCACGCTCCTGATCATTATAAGTAAATTTTGGGTTAATATGCACTAATACGTGCTATTAACCAATAAAGAGGCCAACGAACCAGTTGAAAAAGTTATCTAATAACCAAACTAGAAACCCAACAATGGCAATCATCACAAGAACTTGCCAAGTATACTGAAAAGTCTCGTCTTTGCCTGGCCATGTCACGCGGCGTAATTCAACGGCAGCATCTTTTAACAATATTTTAAAAGCGCGACCCTGATGCGTTAATGCTAAACAGACTAAAGCAAATACAATAAGGGCAACGATAATACCAATACGTACCCAGACATCATTGGCAGGCTGCCAATAGCCAGGTAAATATTGATTAACTAACGTCGCCCCAATTAAAACTGCTGCGGCAAGTAGCCACAGAATCACATCTTTCATTGAGCCAGTTTTAGCCACTTCAACAGCCGTCGTTTGATTGCCTGCTGAGATGTGCTGACCTTTAGACAGCATTCCACCAGCACCCGCCTTGGCATCAGATAACTTATTCTCGAGGTTATCTTGATTATTGCTCATAAAGAACTCGCTTCGGAGATGGTGAGGTGTAACAAAGATGTGATAAGAAGATGGCAGGCGATGTAGGACTCGAACCTACAACCCTCGGTTTTGGAGACCGATGCTCTACCAATTGAGCCAATCGCCTATGGGTGTAAAGGACAGCATTATACAATATTGAGCATAGAATGCAAGCCTTTAGCGTTAAAATTGTATATTTTAGCTAATTTCTCTAATCAACAAACGC
Organism: Psychrobacter sp. K31L; assembly: GCF_017942195.1. Classification (NCBI taxonomy): domain Bacteria; kingdom Pseudomonadati; phylum Pseudomonadota; class Gammaproteobacteria; order Moraxellales; family Moraxellaceae; genus Psychrobacter; species Psychrobacter sp. K31L. The sequence continues at coordinate 582,590 of NZ_JAGKSC010000002.1, forward strand.
TCTTTTCATAAAAAATGCTTCGTAAGAAGCAGCGTTAATATAACAAGACAAGCGCTATATTACAATAGGAGACATAGCAGATATGGCATTCAATTTAAATCTCTCTAAGAATTCTAAAACAACATTCTGCCACCCAAAAAAAAGCCACCCTCAATAAAGAGAGCGGCTTTTCACGAACTGCTTAACGACTATCAGATTACTCTGACA
>NZ_JAGKSC010000021.1:0-1298 GCF_017942195.1 Psychrobacter sp. K31L
CACCCAAAAAAAAGCCACCCTCAATAAAGAGAGCGGCTTTTCACGAACTGCTTAACGACTATCAGATTACTCTGACAGGTTAATGCTTAGTTCAATACGTTAGCAACAACACCAGCGCCTACAGTACGGCCGCCTTCACGAATAGCGAAGCGAAGACCTTTGTCCATAGCGATTGGGTGGATAAGCTCTACGCCCATCTCAACGTTATCACCAGGCATAACCATTTCAGTACCATCTTGTAATTGGATTGCGCCAGTTACGTCAGTAGTACGGAAGTAGAACTGTGGACGATAGCCGTTTAGGAATGGTGTGTGACGACCACCCTCTTCTTTGCTCAACACATATACTTCAGCGTCAAACTTGGTGTGAGGAGTGATTGAACCTGGCTTAGCAAGTACTTGGCCACGTTGTACGTCTTCACGCTTAGTACCACGTAGTAGTACGCCACAGTTTTCGCCTGCACGACCTTCGTCAAGCAGTTTACGGAACATCTCTACACCAGTACAGGTGGTTTTTTGAGTGTCACGGATACCGACGATTTCGATTTCGTCACCAACTTTAACGATACCAGATTCAACACGGCCAGTTACAACAGTACCACGACCTGAGATTGAGAATACGTCTTCGATTGGCATTAGGAATGCTTTGTCGATGTCACGCTCTGGCTCTGGGATGTAGGTGTCAAGAACGTTTAGTAGTTCTACGACAGCTGGTTGGCCATATTTTTCTTGTGAGCCTTTTAGGGCTTCAGTAGCTGAACCATGGATGATTGGGGTGTCATCACCTGGGAAGTCATAGTCGCTTAGTAATTCACGAACTTCCATTTCTACTAGTTCAAGCAATTCTTCGTCATCAACAACGTCGCACTTGTTCATGAATACGACGATGTACGGTACGCCAACCTGACGTGAAAGCAGGATGTGCTCACGTGTTTGTGGCATTGGGCCGTCAGTAGCTGATACGACTAGGATTGCGCCGTCCATCTGGGCTGCACCGGTGATCATGTTTTTAACATAATCGGCGTGACCTGGGCAATCAACGTGGGCGTAGTGACGTGCTGGGGTGTCATACTCTACGTGTGAGGTGTTGATGGTGATGCCACGTGCTTTTTCTTCTGGGGCTGAGTCAATAGACGCGTAGTCTTTGGCTTCGCCACCTGAGGTGATTGCTGCTACGGTTGCGATAGCGGCTGTTAGGGTTGTTTTACCATGGTCAACGTGTCCGATGGTACCGACGTTGACGTGTGGCTTGCTGCGTTCAAACTTGGCCTTTGCCATGGGTATTTCCTCTTTTTTTGG
>NZ_JAGKSC010000022.1:0-914 GCF_017942195.1 Psychrobacter sp. K31L
TAGTCAGTTCTTTATAAATAAGATACAATCGTTTTAAAACAAGCGAAATGGCAGAAGAACACATGACCTATTCAGCAGATTTTCGGGCACAAGTGATTAAAAGTGTCAAAAACAAAGACATGAGTATCCGTCAGGCTTGTACTTTTTATAACGTTAGCAAAACCGCTTTACAGCGCTGGCTGAAAACCCCAAGTATCAAACAAACTCGGGATAAATCACCAACTAAAATACCGAATGACGCATTACTAGAAGACGTTAAACAACATCCAGACGACTATCTGTACGAGCGAGCTAGGCGCTTCAAATGTAGTAAGACCGGCATGCACACTGCTTTAAAACGTATAGGTATTAGCCAAAAAAAAGACCTTAGAGCATCCAAGAGCGTGCCTAATAAAAAGAGCGACGTACCAGAGTAAGCTTGATAGCTTTACACAGCAAGGTTATCCCATTGTTTATATGGATGAGAGCGGCTTTGAGGCTGAAACAATAAGACCCTATGGCTATGCACCGATTGGAACCCCTTGTATTGATAGCTATAACTGGCAAGCAAAAAAGCGCACTAATGTCATTGGTGCGCTTTATGAAAAGATGCTGTTTGCGCTGGATTACTTTGAGCAGAACATTAACAGCAGCATATTTTATGACTGGTGCAAGCACTCGCTAATACCTAGCCTTAAAACCAAATGCGTGATTGTCATGGACAATGCCCGCTTTCACAAGAATAAGCGTATTCAAAAGCTACTTAACAGGCATGGCCATCGTATTCTTTGGTTGCCACCCTACAGTCCTGATCTAAACCCCATTGAAAAGAAGTGGGCGCAAGCAAAGTTTCTACGCCAAGGATGGATGGAGAATAATCTGCCTAAACTGTTTCATGATATGGGTTGTATCTCTTTTATTATGAACTGACTATA
>NZ_JAGKSC010000023.1:0-885 GCF_017942195.1 Psychrobacter sp. K31L
CGCCGGCAACCCCATCAACGTCTTAACGGGCAACAAGTTTGAATCAGCGAATGACATACAGAGTACGACTAGTGAATATGGCCTAAGCTTCAACCGCTACTACAACTCAAGAAGCAACCAGACAAGCCCCCTTGGTTTTGGTTGGCGTCACGACTATGACATGCAACTACAAGACACAGATACCCAAATAAACATCCTACAAGCCGATGGTCGAAAGATCGCCTTCATCAAGACCGCAGCCGCCCTTGATAACAGCACCCTCTTCGTCACCCGCTACTTAGCAGATAAGCCCGAGCTTGGCTACCTTGAGCGCACCCAAAACAGTGACCCGAATAAAGCCACTTGGATCTGGCATCTGCCCACTGGCAAACAGCTTGAATTCATCACTCACAGACAGTTTTCAATTGCAAACACCCAAGGACATCAGCGCTTTGGACAACTCTCTCGCGTCACTGAACGAGCCGATGACCCGAGCAGTCCTTACTGGGCGCTTACCTATGGCACCGATGGTAGGCTTGCGCAAGTACGCAACCATACAGGCGACCGTCTTAGCTTTGGCTATCACACCACCAAAAGTGGTCTTCCTAGAATCACCGTCACCAGCAGCAAGAACAAACAAGCTCAACAAAGCAGCACCTGGCATTACCTACTAGACGGCAACGGCAACCTCGCTCAAGTCGTCAGTCCCATAGGGAACAGGACCGGCTATCAGTACAACGACCCCAATGACAAGCATAACCTCACTGAGAAATTTGGCTACAACGATAAGTCCGAGGCGCAGCTTATTACCCAGTGGCAGTATGATGCTTATGATCGTGCTATAAGCTCAACCCACAAAGACGGTATAGAAAAGGTCAGTGTGGTCTTTGATAAAGATACGGTGAT
>NZ_JAGKSC010000024.1:0-698 GCF_017942195.1 Psychrobacter sp. K31L
GACCGCTACCTTGAATGGGTAAAAAAACAGTTTGGACGTGCGGCAAACGGTCTGAAATTCATTTTTCCCGAATTGGACAAAGCCAAACTGTTTGAACTGATTGAGCCGAGTCATCACAAGCTGCCCAAGTCTTTGGCTCCCGAAGCCTACGACTGCGCCTTTTTGAAAGCTCAAGCCATTCATGAACAGCCCGCATTCAAACCGTACAAAGACCCTTACTATATGTACGAATATTACGAGAATCTTGAAAAACAGCTTGAACAGCAAAAACACGTCAACAATGAAGAAAGCTATAACAACTTCATTTACGACAAATTCGCAAGACTACCGATTTCATGGGCTTAAAGTGTCTGTCCGAAAGACGTTTAATCACACAAGGAAACCAAAAAATGAACATCCAACTTCAAGGCCACATCGTCGGCGTTAAAAAATTCAACGGACAAATCGAAGGCAGGAGCTTCGACTATTGCCGCCTGATTGTCGCCACACCCTTAGACAGCTCCCAAGGCAACGCATTGGGCAGCTCTACTACTGAATACGATTTCGGCGGCTCTGCCAATTTCGAGCAGTTCCGAAACGCCCAATTTCCGATCGAAGCAAACCTGAACGTAGAAATCGTCACTACGGGCAAAACCCAAAAACTGAAAGTCATCGGTTTTCAACTCGTGAAGAAAGGCTGATTGAATGCAGAAAGTCTA
>NZ_JAGKSC010000025.1:0-687 GCF_017942195.1 Psychrobacter sp. K31L
GCCATACCGGCAACGGCACGCAGCGCGAAGCCGCCGACGAACTCGCCTGCGTGTTGCTGTTTTTGAAAGAGTTTTTGGGCTAAGGGCGGGGAGCGGCACTGCCGCCGCGAATGAAAAAAGGTCGTCTGAAACTGCTTTTTCAGACGACCTTGGATTCGGATTTCAAGTGCAACACTAGTGTATTAGTGGTTGGAACAGATTCAAGAATAAAACACTTGGCGTTTCGTAGCCAAGTGTTTTTCTTGGCCGGTGGTTCAACTCATCTTGAACCCTGCGTATCTCCCGATCACTGATGTTACGGAAATCGGTTTGTTTGGGGAAGTATTGCCGGATGAGTCCGTTGGTGTTCTCATTCAGCCCTTTCTCCCAAGAATGGTAAGGGCGACAAAAATAAGTCTCCGCTTTCAATGCTTTGGTTATTTTGGTGTGTTGGTAGAACTCTTTGCCGTTATCCATGGTGATGGTGTGCACCCTGTCTTTATGTGCCTTTAATGCCCTAACAGCTGCCCGGGCAGTGTCTTCGGCTTTGAGGCTATCCAATTTGCAGATGATGGTGTAGCGGGTAACGCGTTCGACCAAGGTCAATAATGCGCTTTTCTGTCCTTTGCCGACAATGGTGTCGGCTTTCCAATCGCCGATACGGGATTTCTGGTCGACGATAGCGGGTCGGTTTTCTATGCCGACACG
>NZ_JAGKSC010000026.1:0-665 GCF_017942195.1 Psychrobacter sp. K31L
GTCAGCAAAGCCGTATTTGTATGGGCGGTATTGACCGGCATATCCGTATTCGCTGTCTAATTGATCGTATTTGGCAGCTTGTCCGTATTTTTGACCGTATGGGTAGTATTCGTATTCGCTATCGTATTCAGCAGCAATTCCGTAACCGTATGGGCGGTATTGACCAGCATATCCGTATCCCTTTCCGTATTGAGCGAGACCAGAGGCATATCCGTATTTCATTCCGTATTGGCTGTATTGGGCAACGCTTTGGATTTGCATTTGAATGTGTTGGAGTCCATTCAAGAAAACGGCGAGTACGCTCTTGATGGCGACGTAGTAGTTTCCTTGAGGTGCTTGTTGAGCGAAGTATACCAATTTTTCGATTTGAGCAGCAGCAGTTTGCATGTAGCTTTCCAATTCAGTCTTGAGTTGATGGATATTGGTGAAGACAGTGTAACCTACGGCCTTCCTGAGGGATTGTTGAACTTCACGAAGGTTGTAGATGACTTGTTGTACCATGGTTTGGCTACCATTTTCGAAGTATTGTTCCAATTGGTTGACAATTTGTTCGATGATTTGAGCGAATTGGCGGGCTTGTTCGCCGACGATTTGCTTAGCTGGTTGGGTGTTAAGGGCAGAGCTTTGGAGGGCAGCAGATAAATCGTGTAATACGCTTTGGATGT
>NZ_JAGKSC010000027.1:0-607 GCF_017942195.1 Psychrobacter sp. K31L
TAATTAATATCATGTACTACTATACAACCACGCATATTACTGTACTTTTAACACCGGATATTTCAACAGTTAACGGTAAAACTTCCGTTGTTATTATCATTTTCTCAATCCGACAATAATTCCGTTATAAAATCCACCAATAATTATACCGTTATACGAATATTCCCTGTTAAAATAAATATTCCCCGACCAATCGAATATTATATAACAACTTGCGTACTTTGCAAAATTTATAAATATTACCCACAACTATAACATTATATTAAATCCACACCATAATATTCAAAAAAATATATCGAAAAATTTAAAACTTTATTTATAAAATTTGAAATCTCACAATTGATGCATGCGTAAGAAATCACTCAGTTATACTCAATTATTGCTACAGTAATTACTGCATCATATCTCTCATATTATTGATTCAATTATTATCACAGTATCAGCTGCATAATATTTATTATTATTAAATCAATAATTGAGACGACAAGTTATAAATGATTAATAATTGTTGAAAGATTAAATATGTGTTGATTAAAAATAAAATGATTTGTGGTAATATTTATTCAATCCTTGATGTATATAAAGAGTCTATTATGAGACGTTTGTG
>NZ_JAGKSC010000028.1:0-591 GCF_017942195.1 Psychrobacter sp. K31L
ACCCTAGCCCTAACTCTGTCCCTCTTGATCCTCATTTCTTCATGCAAGTCCTCCCAAGCCGCCGGAATTGCGATCTATTGGGGCCAAAACGGTAACGAAGGAACCTTAGCGGATGCTTGCAACTCAGGCAACTACCAGTTTGTTAACATAGCTTTCCTCATTACTTTCGGAAACAACCAAACCCCTGTCCTAAACCTCGCCGGCCACTGCGACCCCGCCAGTGGTACTTGCACGGGGCTGAGTGCCGACATCAGAACCTGCCAATCAAAAAACATAAAAGTCCTCCTCTCGATTGGAGGGGCCTCCGGAAGTTACTCTCTCACTTCAGCTGATGATGCAAGGCAAGTTGCTGATTACATCTGGAACAACTTCTTAGGTGGTCAGTCAGCTTCGCGCCCGCTTGGGGACGCGGTTTTGGACGGCGTTGATTTCGACATTGAGGCGGGTGGTGGGCAATTCTATGATGAGCTCGCCAGGTCACTCAACGGACACAACGGACAGGCAAAAACGGTCTATTTAGCCGCAGCTCCACAATGTCCGATCCCGGATGCTCACCTAGACGGCGCTATCCAAACCGGTTTATTTGACTAC
>NZ_JAGKSC010000029.1:0-591 GCF_017942195.1 Psychrobacter sp. K31L
ATTGTTTACAATCTATGTGCTTATCGTAAAAAAATTTAACGCTGATGGCAAGCGGTGAAGGTTTGAAAACGAAAAATTTTAGGGGCTGTACTAGATTAGCCCTAAATCCCACACCAATCCCGCAGGATTTTAAGCTGTTGAGACGGTGTGCCGAAGTTAAATCGAAATTCGCATTCTTTCAAGAACAGTGGGAAAGATTTGCAATCGATTCCGTTGTATTTTCGCAAGACGCGTTTTGCCTGATTCCAAAAATTCTCAATGCCGTTAATGTGGTTCTGACGGTCTGCAAATTCCTTGGAATGGTTGATGCGGTAATGGATAAAACCGCTCACGTCCAACTTGTCGCAGCTGCTCAGACTATCGGTATAAACAATACTGTCCGGCATGATTTTCTTTTTGATGACAGGGAGTAACGTTTCAGACTTGGCATTATCCACCACAACGGTATAGACCCGTCCGTTGCGTTTCAGAATGCCGAAGACAACCACTTTTCCTGCCGCACCGCGACCACGTCTGCCTTTACGCCGTCCGCCGAAATCGCTTTCGTCCGGCTCGACAGGGCCCTCAAAAACCTCATCGGCAGCCAAGGCC